>JBELDA010000007.1:0-12206 GCA_042094515.1 Crocinitomicaceae bacterium | reverse complement strand
TCTAAGCGATGGTTGACAGGCGTACAGGATAATGATCAGTATTTCCCTACGAATTGGATTCTTTCCGGAGAATATGATCCTGAGGATACTCAGGGCGATCCTGCGTATGAGTGTCTTCCTGATGGGCCATCTTATTTAGATCCATGTAATTATGAAGACGAATCCGATGATCCACAACAGGCATATGAAGGGGTTTTGGATGGCATCATTGCTCCTCATCGTTTGGTTGGTTTCCTTCCGGATTATGCGCCCATGTCTTACTATGGGACCTTCAATGCGAGCTCTAAGAACAATGCATCGATCAGCTTTTTACCAAGTGTAGATATTGTACTTACAGACAATAAGGATTTATGGACGCGCTGTCCAGTAATGGAGCTTGGTAAAAACAGCGTATTAAATGTTGGAGAAGCTACAGCTGGAGCAATGCGTAAGAGTCCAAGTGTGAGGAAGGATGGATCAGAAGATCCGAATTCTGACTTGGGTATGTCTTGGTTTCCTGGTTATGCTGTTGATTTAGAAACAGGAGCAAGGTTGTATATGGCCTTTGGTGAAAATTCCTTCCTAGGAGGAGACAATGGTGCTGATATGATCTGGAATCCGACGGAGCGATTGGTCAGTAATGTTGGAACCCCAGTAATGGGAGGAGTACATCCTATTTATATTTTCAGCTGTGACCAGAAAGAAACTGCAGGAAACAGCAGTAGCTATAATTTCCCTGCTTATGTTCCAAGTGAAGCGGCAAATGACAATACACATGCTTTGCGCCAGCTATGGACCACTCTTGAAACAGCAACAGCAGGACAGGAACTGAATGATACAAAGAGGGCCATTTACGGAAGCTTGTCATGGATTTGTTATCCTTTGTTGGAAGAAGGTTTTGATTTACTATCTACAGATGTTACGATAAAGCTTCGAATTAACAAGGAGTACAAGAATTATGTGGCCACTGGAGAGAATGACGGTAAGCCGATGTATTCATGGAAGATGGATGATATATCAACGGTGACACAGTCAGATGACCAATTGAAGAGTGCCTTAGATATTATAAATGTGGTGCCAAATCCATATTATGCCTTTTCACAATACGAGAGGTCGAGATTGGAAACAAAAGTGAAAATCACAAATCTGCCAGAAAGATGTACAGTGAGTATATATACGGTAAATGGAAAGCTAGTACGTTCCTTCGAAAAGGACAGTCCAGTAACCTCATTGGATTGGGATTTAACCAATCATAAGGCAATTCCTATTGCTTCTGGTATTTATTTGATTCATGTCCAAGTTCCGGGAATTGGGGAACGCATTTTAAAGTTCTTCTGTGGAATGAGACAAGTCGATTTACAAGGAATATAGTGCCAAATAAAAAAATTAGAATTATACAATTATGAAAAATATATTGACTATTGCTTTTTTAACACTGGCTGTAATGCCAATGCTTCTTGCGGGAAATGAAGACCGTGTAGGATCAGCAGGAGCTGCTCATTTATTAGTTAATCCTTGGGCACGTAGTTCTGCCATTGGCGATGCGGGTTATGCTCAAATCAATGGATTAGAGGCTACATATACGAATATTGCGGGTTTGGCCTTCACAGATAAAACCCAAATAAAATTCAATTACAGTAATTGGATGGGTTCTGCAGGAGTGTCATTTAATTCGGCAGGTATTGCTCAAAGAATTTCAGAGACTGGTGTAATCGCTATTAGTGTTCAATCGATGAATTTCGGAGATATTCCAATCACTACGGTCGAAAACCCTGAAGGTAATATTGGATTTTTCTCGCCTCGCACAAATATTTTCAATGTAGGTTATGCAAGGAAGTTCTCTTCTAGTATTTATGGAGGAATAAATTTCAAAGTAATCTCGGAAAACATTTCAAATTTAAAAGCGAATGGAATAGCCATCGATGCCGGTATTAGATATGTAACGGGAGAAAACGACCAGCTCAAGTTTGGTATCGCACTTAAAAATGTTGGACCTGTAATGCGATACAAGGGAGATGGATTGTCTCAGCAGGTGGAATATACCTCAACAGGGTTTATTGCATCTTTAGAGGAGCGTTCAGCTACTTTTGAAATGCCATCATTATTGTGCATTGGTGGTTCATATGATTTTATATTTAATGAAAGTAACAAGCTAAACCTCGCACTTGGATTTACGGCAAATTCTTTTTCTAATGATCAATACCGATTGGGATTAGATTATGGCATGACAAATGATAAAATGGCTTTTAATTTAAGAGCTGGATATGTGTATGAGAAAAATTTATTAAATGTTGAAAACCGATCGAATGCTTTGATTGGTCCTTCTGCTGGATTTTCAATAGATGCCCTTGTTGGTAAAAACAAAACCGCCCTAGGACTTGAGTATTGTGCTCGATTTGCTGGTGTTTTTGGAACAATTCATACCATAGGAGTAACGATTAGCTTAAAATAAAATTCATTAAATTTTTATTGGAGATAGGTATTTAGCTTATCATTTAAATTTATTACTACGATTATTATGTCGAAGATTAATTATTATACCCCTGAGGGCTTAAAAAGCCTTAAAGATGAATTAAAAGAGTTGAAAATGGTTCAACGTCCCGCTATTTCGGCTCAGATTGGTGAGGCCATAGATAAGGGTGATTTGTCAGAGAACGCTGAATATGATGCCGCAAAGGAGGCTCAAGGAATACTTGAAATGAAAATCTCTAAGCTCGAAAATGTCATAGCAAACGCTCGACTTATTGATGATTCTAATATTGATTCATCGAAAGTATTTATTCTTTCGAATGTAAAAATAAAAAATGTTGGCAACGGTATGGAAATTCAATATACCCTAGTTGCTGAGAACGAAGCAGATCTTAAGGCTAAGAAGATTTCAGTTGAATCTCCGATTGGTAAAGGGTTACTTGGAAAATCAGTAGGTGATATTGCTGAGATTAAGACGCCAGGAGGATCCATTAAGTTTGAGGTTATCGAAATTTCTCGATAATGCCTTCAGTTTTTACTAAAATTATAAATGGCGAAATTCCATCGTACAAAATTGCAGAAGATGAAAACTTCTATGCGTTTTTAGATATTAATCCACTCAAGAAGGGACACACTCTTGTTGTACCGAAAATTGAAGAGGATTATGTATTTAACTTAAATGACCAAACGCTTCAAGAATTGATGTTGTTTTCAAAAAGGGTTGCTAAGGCGATGAAGGAAGCAATTCCCTGTCTAAGAATTGGTGTTAGTATCATTGGATTAGAAGTTCCTCATGCACACGTGCATTTGATACCAATTGATCATATTAATGACATGTCATTTAATCGGCCTAAGCTGGTTTTAGATTCAGAAATTATGAAAAAAATTCAGGAGTCTATTGCTGTAAATTTCAACTAATTATTTGAGCTCAGTATTTATGAAAAGTGTAATCTCTCCTTCATAGCCAGCAGCTTTTACTTTAAAGGATTTTGACTGATGACCTGTAAGATTCTTTGTGTCGAATAGAACGCGAATAATACTCTTTTGGTTTGGCATTAGTTCACTCTTCTCTTCCTTTATTTTAAGTGAATTTTCGGTGTTTTCAATCTCTAGTTTTATATTGGTATTGGAAGTGTTTTTTACTTCAAAGCTCGCACTCAGAATTTCTCCACTCTTACTTTCTTTAATGTTTTGAACATAATTATCAGAAGCCAAAGGCAAGACCAACTTGTTCCTTCTAATAGTCATACTTTCAATTTCAATTTTTCTTTCGATACCTGCAGCCTTTGAGAATACAGATTCATTTTGAATTACCACATCATCACTAGTAGTTTGGTCAGCTGCATATTCACCAAATGGGGCATATGAAAAATTCAACCTGCCTTTAAGCTCTGATTTTCCTTCCAAAAATTCTTTAAATACTCCGTTATCTACTTGTTTAAAATAATTGATTAAAGATGAAATACGTCTTTTTGTTAAATTGACATTGTAAGCCGTATTCGCAACAGGGCTCGCAAATCCTCGGATAAAAACGGAGACTTCAGATCCCGTTTGTAATTCGTCAAGAAGCATGGTTTTAAATGTTTCAAGGTCTAATGCACCTTGGTCTACTTGATTCGCGAAAAAATCTACCAGCTCAGCAATCAATTTTCCTGAAATATCGGTATCTAATCCTTTAGCTACCTCGGTCTTATAATAAGGGTATTTTTCAACATACATTTTATATGTATTCATATAGTTCTGTTTCGTAGAAACCTTCATGGTGGAGGCGTCTGGCTCATCATTTCTGAAGTAAAGTGTAATGGGTAATATCTTTGTAACCTCTTCTTCGATAATTACGGTATCTTCTATAATCTCTGTAATTAATTCTATCTCTGGGTAATCTGCATAAATATCACTACAGCATGTGGGGTTCTTTGAATAAAACCCACCCAATCGATTAGATGCCATGTATGTTGTATCATTATGCCTAAAATAATACATGTCATTAGCCGGACTGTTAATTGGCTCCAGCGCATTTATTGGGCTAGAGAATACCCCATCAACATATTGGCTATAATGTACGTCTTGTCCACCAAAACCATTGTGCCAGGTAGAAGAAAAATAGAGCTTGTTCTCCTTGGAGTCATACCATGGCGAAATTTCATTTTCATACGTATTTACGGTGGAAATATTACGTGGTTCTTTAAATTGTACTCCATCAATACTTTCTGCCATCCATATATCCAGGCCGCCAACACTTCCTCTTCTGTTCGAGCTGAAGAAAAGATAATCTATACCATCAATTTTTGCAATTCTGGGCATTGTGCTGTTTTTTCCTTTTTGATTTATTGCTGTACCAAGTGTGTCCAGAATAGTGAATTTGCCATCGACATAGCTTGCAACTAATATTTTGCATGTATAGCTAAATCCATTGTCATTACAAGTACTATAATAAAATTTGGAACCATCACTTGAAAAGGAGCCATTTCCGTAATTGTTTTCCGCATTAAAAAGATCCTTATTGATTTGAAATGCTTTGAATTCACCTAGGCTATCTAGCTCTGAGTAATAGATTTTGTTTCGGTAGGATTGACTATAAACTTCTTCTTGTTGATTCAAAGAATCTGCCTTTAATGACGAAAACACAAGCTTATTGTCTTTAAAATCATGAGGAAACTCAGCATCATACGAATTCACCGTTAATGGAAGGTGTATTAATGAGTCAGGATATTCTTTTTTATTTTCGATAGCCCATTTTGTGGATTCTACTAATTTTTCAGATTTCTTGAAATACCAAGAAGTCGTTTTTCCACTTAGTTTCTTAACACTTAGCTTAAAACTTTTTAAAGCCTGGTCATAATTCCCATTTTGCTTTTGCATCATGCCAAGATTAAGCAAACTGTTCTCATAAATGGTGGTTTGCTCTCGAGCATATACCTTTGCATAATATTTTTCCGCTTCTATGTAGTTTTTATAAGCCTTTTCAGTTTCTGCATACTTCCACATGAGCTCTATCGAGTTGGAATCTTTTTCAAGGGCTTGTTTATAGAATTCTAAAGCATAATAATAATCTCCTTGCTCATATTGCTCATCAGCAAATGAAATGATTTTCTTTAACTTATTTTGCGAAACCCCAGCAAAACAAAATGAGACGAATAAAACAATTAGATATAATCTGGGCATACTCTATGAATAATGCGTTTTGGTTTGAACTTTCGAATGATATAACGAACAGCAAATTCAATTCCACCTCTCAGGTGACTTGCCGGGACTAGCTTCGAGAAATTGACGTCATAACTTATTCCTACGAATAAATCCTTGTAATCATATCCGAAAGTAATGTAAGCGGCATCTTTGTTTCTATACCAAACCCCTCCATATAGGGCCGAATACACATCTTTTTTTCGATCCAAATAATATTTTCCAGAGCCTCCAATGACCAACTCTTTATATACACCTTGAGTTGAAAATTGTGCACTTGGAATGACGTCCCATTTATCATTCAATTGAAAGGTTCCTTTAACAAAAGCGTTGTAGCGAATTTCTCTGGGGATTTCCTGATTGTAAAAACCTTGATTTGGTCGATTCAGATTGAATGCACCAAACCCAGCAAGAACTTTAAACCTATTGTCTCTGAAGTATTCATATACAAGGCCAGCCCCTGTCGACATATTTGTTTTTCTTGAGCTTTGATAAGTTTCATTAGACGGAGCACCTGGATTAAAAACGTAACCGTTGTATTGACTATCAAAGTATAATGCGTCCCAATTTATTTGCCGGTGATTCATTCCAAAATTTATTCCTGGCCGAATGACATGAGTTGAGTCTCCTGTAAGCTTAATGGCATATGAGATATTCCCTTGTACTTCTACTGTTCTAAATTTGCCGTCTCCTGCTTGATCGTTAAAAATATTAACACCTACACCAAAGTTTTTAAACTTGCCATCAACTGAAATGGCCATAGTGCTAAAAGGAACGGTAACACTTCTCCATTGATCTCTGTAATTGCCAATAAATCGATAATCCCCATCAAAATGACCAGCATGGCCAGGATTCTGAAATAATTGGTTATCATTGAATTGAGACCAATGAATATCCTGGGACATAACAGATGGTGTTATGAACAAACACAATAAAGTGAAGAGATAAAGGAGTCTCATTTTAAAATCGATTTGCAATCTAAGATACAACAAAAAACTTGAAAAATAAACTAAGGTGTACTTAATGAAACGGGGATTATTTTACCATTGATAAATCTACCCTGTTTACATGCGAAATCGAAAATATAAGAGGCCATTTCATTCGGAGATATTTCAGCGACAAATCCGGGAAAAGCTTGTTCCAGCATCTTCGTTTGAACTGCACCCAAACACAAACAATTCATCTTTATACTGGTCTCTTTATGTTCTTCTGCAAAAACCTCAGTAAAAGAACAAAGAGCTGCTTTTGAGCTCGAATATGCTGTTAGCCCTGGAAACTTTGCTGATCCTTGAAACCCTCCCATTGAACTAATATTGACAATGTGAGAAAAATTGTTGTTCAAATAAGGCATACATAGCTTAGTGATTTCCATTATCCCGATAGTATTGATCTGAAATGATTTAATCAGATCATTCTGATCCAAATCTTTAAACGGTTTATTCACAAGATAACCTGCGTTGTTTATGAGTATGTCAATAGGTTCATATTGCTGAAGTGTTTCGGTGAATTCTTGTGCGTTTAAATTTTCGAGATCTAAAAAATGACAGCTTACATTTAGAAGGGACTCAAAAGAGCTCTCCATTAAATCAGTTTTCCTTGCAAAAGCAATCACGTTAAAATCGTTATTTTTTGCGGCTTCATAGACCAAAGCCTTGCCAATTCCCGTACTAGCTCCAATGATTACAATCGTTTTATTCATCATAAGAGATTTTAAGAATTTCACTCGTTGGATGAGCTTGACATGTAAGTATATAACCTTCTTTTACTTCTTCATCTGTTAAAGAATAGTTTAAATCCATAGCTGCACTTCCTTCCAATACTTTTGCTTTGCATGATGAGCAAACACCACCACGACAAGAATAAGGGGCATCCATGCCTTCACTTTCAACGGCATCTAAAATTGAGGAGCCTTTTCCAGACAATTCAAAAGAACTCTCCTCATCATCGATTGTAACACTTACCATTGATTGACCATCAAATACATCACTTTTATTTTCTTCAATGCTGACAGTAGGAGTTGTGAAAAGTTCGAATAAAATTTTGTCATTAGAAAGCCCGAAAAAGTGAAGTGTTTCTTTACATGTGTGGATCATTTCTTCAGGTCCACAAATTAAGAAATAATCATTTTTAAGTATTTCAATATTTGCTTTTATCAATGCTGTTAAGGTTCCCTTATCGATTCTTCCCTCCTTCATACCAGCCACTTTTTCTCTACTAAAGAAATGAGTTGCCGACTTGATGGGTAAGTTTTTAATCTCATTAAGAAAAATAGCTTCATCTTGAGTTTTGTTTCCATAGATGAGTGTCGATTCACATTTGTCAGAATGCGCTTTTAAAATGGACATGATTGGTGTGATGCCACTTCCAGCTGCAATAGCTACATAGCTTTTTGCATTTCCAGGTAACGTGAAGCTGCCTGTGGGTGACGAGACCAGAATAGGGTCAGAATATTCAGTGAGGTCATTAAACCAATTAGACACGATGCCTTTTTCAACTCTTTTCACGGCAATACGAATGGCTTCATCCGGATGGCTGCAAATTGAATAAGATCTGCGGTGCTCTTCATTATTTATGTTTATAATCAGATTTATATACTGGCCAGGTAAGAAGTTGAATTCTGATTTCAATGAAGGGGGTATTTCAAATTCAACGGTAACAGCCTTCGAATTTAGTTTTTCAATGTTCGAAATTTGAAGAGAATAATACCCTTTATTTTTGCTTTTTGCTTTTTTACCGAAAAGATTGAATAATGCCATATTTTAATCGTCAAATGAAATGAACACTTTTTTTGTTGTTGGATGAGATTGACAGGTCAACACATAACCTGCATCTATTTCGTCTTGTTCTAATCCGTAATTTACATCCATACTCACAGACCCTTCCAATATTTTTGCCTTACATGTACAGCAGACTCCGCCCTTACACGCAAAAGGAAGATCCACACCCGTTTTCTGAGCTGCGTCTAAAATATTTTCCCCATTAGTGTTTAGTGGAAATTCATATTCATCTCCATCTAGTTTCAATGCAATTAGGCTGTCAAAAGAAGGTCCTTTATTCGTCTTCTGTATAGTTTCTTTTTTTATTGACGTGCCAAACAATTCTAGGTGGATGTTATTTTTGGGGATGTCATTTTCCATCATTACATCCCTAATGTCAAGTGTCATTTGTTCGGGGCCACAAATGTATACTGCATCAATATCGATATGTGCTAAAAATGCTTTGAATAAGTTTTCGCATTTATTTCTGTCAATTCTGCCTTTTTGTAATGTATTTCCTAAGTTTTCTTTTGAAAAAATATGGTTGACACTAAGCCGGTTTAAAAATCTGTTTTTAAGAGATTCGATTTCTTCTCTAAAAATTACTGAATGAAAACCCTTATTTCCATAAAACAAGACTACTCGGCTGTTGGATTCATGTAATAAAATACTTTTTAAAATAGACAAAATAGGGGTGATTCCACTTCCTGCTGCAAAAAGGACATAGTTTTTTTCAGCTTCAGCCTGAGGTGTATGTTTAAAATTACCTGCAGGAAGAAGGCTTTCCAAGGTGTCGCCGTTCTGAATAGATTGATTTGCAAATGAAGAAAACAGACCGCCTTCTACCCGTTTTATAGCCACCTTCAGAATTCCCGAGGAGGGTTCAGAACACAAGGAATATGAACGCCGAACTTCTTCTCCGTTGATTTTTGTTTTTAGGGTAAGGTATTGCCCAGATATAAAGTCAAATTTATTTTTTATTTCGTTGGGAATATTAAACGACAATGAAACGCAGTCTTCAGTTTCCTTGATGACTTCATTTACTGTTAAGCTATAAAAATCTGAACTCATTTATAATCGTTAGTAATAAAGGTTAAAATTAATCAATCTTATCCTGAAAGCAAGTGAAGCAAAACATTGTTCATTTACTTTTGTTTTAGAAGGTGTAGTTTATACTTATATTTGTATAGTTAACGCTTTATTCATGAAGAACATAGATATTAAAGTCCTTAAGGAAAAATTTCAACAGAAAATTGATCAAGACATCAAGATTGAACCTAACGATTGGATGCCTGATGATTATCGTACAACCTTGATTAGACAAATTTCTCAGCATGCGCACTCTGAGGTGGTAGGTATGCTTCCAGAAGGCAATTGGATAACGAGAGCACCAAACTTAAGAAGAAAAGCAGTTCTTTTGGCTAAGGTACAAGATGAGGCTGGTCATGGTTTATATTTGTATTGTGCAGCAGAGACCTTAGGTGCTGATCGTGAAGAGACGATAGATGATCTGCATTCTGGAAAGGCAAAATATTCATCAATTTTTAATTATCCTACACTTACTTGGGCAGACATGGGAGCCATAGGTTGGTTAGTTGATGGCGCGGCCATTATGAATCAGGTGCCACTTTGCCGTTGCTCATATGGTCCATATGCACGTGCTATGGTCCGTGTTTGTAAAGAAGAATCATTTCATCAGCGTCAAGGTTTTGAAATAATGACAAAACTTTCAGCTGGGAGCAAAGAACAAATAGAAATGGCGCAAGATGCACTGAATCGCTTTTGGTGGCCGGCATTAATGATGTTTGGACCAAATGATGCAGAATCAAAGCATACTGCACAATCTATGAATTGGAAAATTAAGCGTCACACCAATGATGAATTAAGACAACTTTTTGTCGATGTAACTGTGCCCCAAGCAGAGATGTTGGGCTTAACCATTCCAGACAAAGATTTGAAATGGAATGAAGAGAAGAAAGGTTATGATTTTGGTGAAATCAATTGGGATGAGTTTTGGCAAGTTGTAGGAGGAAATGGCCCTTGTAATAAAGAGCGTGTAGATGCCAGGCGAAAAGCCAAAGAGGACGGAAAATGGGTTGTTGAAGCGGCAATGGCGTTTGCCAATAAAAGAAGTGCTAAAAAATCAGCATAAAATGACAGAAAGTAAAAAAGACTGGCCTCTTTGGGAGGTTTTTATAAGAAGCAAACAAGGTTTGAATCATAAACATGTTGGAAGCTTGAGAGCGGCGGACTCATCTATGGCAGTTGAAAATGCAAGAGATGTTTACACAAGGAGAATGGAAGGTATTTCTATTTGGGTTGTACCGTCTAATTTGATTACGGCTTCTGACCCTTCAGAGGAAGAATCTATGTTTGAACCAGCAGTATCTAAAGTGTACAGGCATCCGACTTTTTATGATGTCCCTGATGGTATATCACACATGTAATTATGAATAGAGAACAGGCGTTATATAAATATGTATTAAGATTAGGCGATGATAGCTTAATCCTTGGTCAAAGATTGGCCGAGCTTTGTGGCCACGGCCCTATACTTGAAGAAGACATTGCGCTCACTAATATCTCACTGGACCTAATAGGTCAGGCTACTTTATTTTTAGAATATGCCGGTAATCTAGGAGGAGAAAATAAGTCAAATGATGATCTGGCTTTTCTTAGGCTAGAAAAGGAATATGTGAATGTGCTTTTGGTAGAACAGCCTAATGGTCATTTCGGTGATACCATTATGCGTCAGTTTCTATTTGATGCTTTTAGAAAACCACTTTTAGAAAATTTGCAGAACTCAAGTGATGAAAAGCTCGCTTCTATTGCGGAAAAAGCGCTCAAAGAGACAAAATATCATCTTAAGCATTCATCGGAATGGGTCATACGACTAGGTGATGGTACCGAAGAATCCCGTGCTAAAATTCAAGGCTCATTAGATACACTATACAGGTATGCGCATGAATTATTCTTCACGGATGAAATAGATTCTTACTTGCAAGAAAACAATATTATACCTGAACTTATTTCTGTAAAATCAGAATGGGAAAATACAGTTAAAGAGGTGTTGGAAATGGCCACGCTTTCTTTCCCTGCCAACAATTGGAAGTTTGAGGGAGGACGTGAGGGAAGACATTCTGAACATATGGGTTATTTGTTGGCAGACTTGCAATATATGCAACGAACCTATCCCAATATGGAATGGTAAAATCAATGAACCACATCTGGAATTTATTAAATGAGGTTTTTGACCCTGAGGTTCCTGTGCTTTCTGTCGTTGACCTCGGAATCGTTCGTTCAGTTGAAGAAGTTGAAGAGGTCGTTCACGTGACCATAACACCTACCTATATTGGGTGTCCTGCAATGCAAACCATTGAAAAAGACATTCGGGTAAAATTTAAAGACAAAGGGATAAATAATTTTATAATCAATACAGCAATTTCACCTGCATGGACGACCGACTGGATGTCTGAGGAAGGAAAACGAAAGTTAAAAGCCTATGGTATTGCTCCACCACAAAACGAACCAGATAAATCAGTGCTATTTGCTGATCCTATTATAGTACCATGTCCGCAATGTGAAGCCTCTGATACTAAAATGATTAGTCAATTCGGTAGTACAGCATGTAAGGCACATTACCAATGCAATCAATGTAAGGAACCCTTCGATTATTTTAAGTGTTTTAAATAGATTTCTTTCTTAAAGAAAGTGTATCTAACCAATAGATCAATTTAAGGGAGAAGCTATTGGTTGGTCCATTTTTCAAGGTGTTGTTCAATGTATTCCAATAATTTTCACCTACTTCAGAATCTCTGGTAA
>JBELDA010000006.1:0-77934 GCA_042094515.1 Crocinitomicaceae bacterium | reverse complement strand
AAGGCTGCAGTAATCATCGCTCTTGTGTAAGAGAGTTTCATTCTACTCCCCTCACCATAACTGCCACCAGACCATCCTGTATTCACTAACCAAACTGTTGTATCTGATTCCTTTAATTTTTCACCGAGTAATGCTGCATATTTTGCAGGATGCAAAGGTAAAAATGCTGCGCCAAAACACGCAGAAAAGGTTGTAGTCGGCTCTGTAATACCCACCTCTGTTCCAGCTACTTTAGCAGTATAACCAGACATAAAATGATACATAGCCTGCTCATTAGTCAATTTTGAAATAGGAGGCAATACTCCAAATGCATCACAAGTCAAAAAGAAAATATTCTTTGGTGAGCTTCCCTTAGAAGGCAACACAATATTATCTATATGATGTATTGGATATGATACTCTTGTATTCTCAGTTATTGTTCCATCAGCGTAATCCGGTGTAGAACTTTCGTTCTGGAAACCAATATTCTCTAGGATGGCACCAAATTTAATAGCATCATAAATTTGTGGCTCTTTATCTCTTGATAAATCTATTGTTTTTGCATAACAACCTCCTTCAAAGTTAAAGACAGTATCCTTACTCCAGCCATGCTCATCATCTCCTATCAATGCACGATTTGGATCGGAAGACAGGGTGGTTTTTCCAGTTCCTGATAATCCAAAAAACACAGCAGTATCTCCTTTTTTACCAATATTTGCCGAACAATGCATTGAAAGCACATTTCGGTCATGTGGCAAAACAAAATTCAATACAGAAAAAATTCCCTTTTTAATTTCTCCTGTATAACCTGTCCCACCAATTAATATCATTTTTTTACTGAAATTTAATACCGCAAAATTATGCTGTCTGGTACCATCTATTTCAGGATCTGCCATGAATCCAGGAGCACATACAATACTCCAATCTGGCATAAATGAGTTAATTTCTTCTTGATTTGGTCGTAAAAACATATTATATGCAAACATATTAGACCAAGGCAGTTCTGTAATGACTCGAATATTCATTCGAAAATCGTCATCTGCGCAGGCATACGCGTCTCTAACATAAATATCTCTACCAGATAAATAGGCTTGCATTCTCGAATAAATGGTATCGAAATGAGCAGCACTTATTCCTTTGTTAATACCACCCCACCAAACAGCGTCTTTAGTGACTTCATCTTCAACTATAAAACGGTCTTTTGGAGACCTTCCCGTAAATTCACCTGTGTCAACTGCTAATGCTCCCGTATCTGTAAGTAAGCCTTCTCCTTGAAGAATGGTGTCTTCCACCAATTCTGCTGGGGTTAAATTCCAAAATTGGTTTCCTGTATTTGACAATCCCATTAAAGAGGATAAATCAGAGTTGGAACCAAAATTCCCGAATATTTCCATAAAATATGTTTATTAAGCTAGCGCTTAAATTTGTTACAAAATTAAACATTATGATGCCGAAAATAAAGGTATTTACAATTCATTTTACTAACAATGTATATATCCGTTGTTGACAAGTTAATTAGATAAGTTGATGAAAAATGCGTATATTATTTAAGTGTCATTTATACACTTTGTAATTGGCATAGCTTTTGATTCTTTTATGAAAATAAACGATATGAAAAAGCCGCAAAACAATAGCCAGCACACATTTACATTGATTGGTATATTATTGACCTCTTCGATATTACTTGCAGCTTTTACCTATTCGGAAAAGGAGCTAATAAAAAATGACCTTAATAAAACAGAGCCCATTAAAATGGTCTATTCTATCGAAAAAACGATAAAACCTAAAGAAAAAAAACCGATTTTAGCCCCTAAGAAAGAAACCAAACAAATCACTACAAGTTTAAAAAAGGATGTCACTTCAACCACAAAACTCATCAAAAACAAAACAAAATCCGTAAAATCCAATGTTATTATCAAAGGACTCGATATAAATTTTGACCCAGACCCGAATTACAAAATTATTGATATTGTACCTGAGATAATTGACTTTCCAGACATAGAGGCTAAATTTATGGGTGGATTTACTGAAATGAACAAATACATCACTCACAACCTAAACTTAAATAAGGTAAGGAATTTAACGCGTGAAGATGAAATACTGGTCTATGTAGAATTTATTGTTTCTGATCAGGGTAAAATAATTGATGTGAAATTAAAAGAATCTGTTGATTTTGAATTAAAGCATCAAATCCAAAAATTGATGTATGAAATGCCTAAATGGGCACCTGCCGAATTAAATGGAAGAAAAGTAAGCTCTAGAATCTTTCTTCCCATCAGAATTCATTTTCAATAAGAATTGTTAACAAAATCAATTTTTACCATTAGAAGTAAAGATTATACTCGTTAGATTCGTTAAGTAAATATTTTCAATGAGAGCCCTACTGTTTATTTTATCATTCCTTACCGTTTCAAATCATATATTAGCCCAAGATGGCGAATTAAATCATTCATCTTCAGATGTGCCGAAACCGATTGCTGAAGTTCAAGATGAAAACCTTTACGTCATTAAAAATGAAGAGAATCTAATCCCATTTGATAAACTTAACAGGCACATTCGAAGCGTATCCTTTATTAAGAGTAATAGTTCATTAGGTGAAAAGCTGAGCTTATTTGCTAATGTAGAAACGATTAACAAAAAAACGAAATCTAACCAAGAATACAGCTCTTCTGGATCTCTTGATTTTAATGATATTCTTATTGTTTCATATTCGCCAAGCCCGACTGATTCAATTCATGATTACCTTGATGATCTTCAATTTTTGAATAGGTCACATAAAGAATTTGTGGTGGTTGTATTGTATGGACCAAAGTCATACCTAGAGTATATTCCAATGCAAAATATTGACGCCCTAGTGCATTGCCCCTCATTTAATGAGAAAAGCGTAAGCGCTTCTGCGCACCTTTTATTTGGAGCTATTGGGACAAATAAATCATTAAAATCATCTCTAACAACAGAAGCCAATGGTAGATTAAGCTTTTCATCACTCGAAGAAGCTAAAATCTCAGCTCAAAGCTTTAAGAAAATAGATGAGATTGCACTAAACGGAATTAAAGAGGGTGCATTTCCTGGCTGCCAAGTTTTAGTTGCAGTTAAAGATTCAATAGTATTCAGAAAAAGTTATGGTACACATACCTATGAACAAGATTCTAAAAAGGTAAACAATGATGACGTATATGATATCGCTTCAATAACAAAAATTGCGGCATCTACAATGATTGCAATGTATCTAGAATACAGAAACATGCTGGATATTGACGATACTCTGGGGAAATATATTAGCGATATCACTGGAAACTCTCCGTTTTCAAAAATCAAAATACGTGAAATGTTGGCACATCAATCAGGACTAAAATCATGGATTCCTTTTTATATAAAAACCATGAGCGAAGGGCAGCTTAAACGGAGCTTGTATCGCAGTAAACCCGACTCTATCTACAACATAAAGGTTGCTGAAAACATGTACTTGAAGAATGATTATCCTAACGTTATGTACGATCGAATTCTCAGCACCAGCCTAGGGTCAAAGAAATATAAATACTCTGATCTTTGTTATTATTTCACTCAAAAAGTATTCGAATCAATTCTTAATGAAAAACAAGAGGATTTTGTTCATGAAATGATTTATGAGCCTTTAGGCCTAAGAAATATTCGATATTTGCCGTTAAATTATTTTGACAAAGAAAAAATTGTTCCAACTGAGCACGACACTTTATTCAGAAAGCAACTGATCCACGGCCATGTTCACGATCCAGGTGCCGCAATGCTTGGGGGAGTTGGCGGTCATGCAGGTATTTTTAGTAATGCAACAGACCTTGCTAGTATTATGCAACTATTTTTGAAAAATGGTGAGTATGGTGGTCAAATTCTATTTGACGAAAGCATTAGAAAAGACTATACAAGAAAGCAATATGAGAACAATAGAAGAGGAGCTGGCTTTGACCGTCCAAGATCAAAAGGAGGTGGCACCTGTGACATCCTTGCATCAAATGAGAGCTTCGGACACTCCGGTTTCACTGGTACACTTGCATGGGCAGATCCTGAAAACGACATTATTTTTGTGTTTCTTTCGAATAGAGTGCATCCAGATCAAGAAAATTGGAAAATCAGAGACATGAACATCAGAACTGATATTCAACACGTTGTATATCAAGCTTTAGGAATAAAATAAGCTAGTCTTTAACCCTATTCAGCCCCATCATTTTCAATATAAATCTCGGTAAAGATTTTCCCGGCTTACGCTTTTTTAAATGAATGTACCAACCAATCTTTTTAAGGATAGGTACCTTGTGCGTTTCAACGAATTCAATCCAGGTTCCATCTGGGTCCTCAACATATGAAAACCTACCTCCTGCCTCGCCCATGTCAAATGTATCCGAACTATCTACGGTAAAAGGAAATCCTTTTTCTACGCACTCTTTTTGCAATTGATCCATACCTTGTATATCAAAGCATAAATGTATAAAGCCCCAATCGCCCCAAAACCTATTTTCAAAAATCTTTCTACAGTCATTTCGATCTAATGATTGAATGAGTTCTATTGCGGTATCTCCTAATAAAGGAGCAAAAGGACCTCTTCTCGCTTTACTGTGTTTCAAGAGTACCCTCCGAAATCGTCCATCACCAGATTGAAAACAATTTAAATCTTTAAAAGTATCTGTTACATCATAAACAATTTCATCATATCCTAAAATGTCCTTGTAAAGCACTAAGGATTTATCAATATCAGAAACGCCTATTATGGATCCAGCTACTCCTCCACATTTTGATTTATGCCCTGTGTTAGAGAACCAATCTGTTGACTCCACAACTTCAAACATATTCCCGTTAGGGCCATGAACGAAAAAATGAGGTCTTCCCTCAGGAGACTGAATGACTTCAGAAGCCATTTTGACACCATTGTCAACCATATTTTGAAAAGAAGCTTGAACATCTCTAGATTTGATTTTACAGGCAATCATACCATAATCACCCAGCTGAATGTCGAAAGTTGCTTTTTCCGTAGCTCTTGAAGTGAACTGCCAGATCTCAAACCCTCCACCACCATCCATACTTAATGCTAAAGTGGCAGTCCTTGAATGCACCTCTCCCCCAGTGTATCTAGTCATTAAAGGTGCTTCAGCTGCTTCCTCAAAAATCTTTACATTAACTCCAAAGTTCTTTCTGTACCATGCCCAAGAATTTTCAACATCTGGAACTCCTATTCCCATTTGCTGAATACCACAAATTATTTTTTCCATTTCTTTCAGGTTTATCTGATCGCTTTCTCGTTAAAAATAACATATCCATAGCTAATCTGGAATGCAAAAGGATCTTTTTGTTTCGGAAAACAATTTAATGTCATTCGAATCGGACCAACAATAGTGTTGTATATAAGTGACGATGACAATAAAAAATTAGACTCTTTAAAAGGTTCTGCATATTGAAGCACACCATTTTGACTTTTTGATAATATTTTAATAGGCTGATACCAGTACGAATCAAATCTTAAATCAATTTTCTTTTTAATGGTAAAAACACAATTAAGCCCAATACCGACAAACTGTGGCGATCTATATTCGGGAAGAAAGAAAGTATTCATATCAGGTACAACATCAAAATATGGAAATGAAAGTAATGAAGCCGTATAATTCGAAAATAAAGATTGAGTGCTAAACACAGATTTTAAATGAACACCAAAATGAATGAAATTATTTTTCAAGAAATAGTTTTGAAATTCCGTTTCAAAATTTAGCCATTGATGCTGCTTATTAATTGTATCAGCTAGAATAGAGGTTGAACCAGGAACCGTACTTTCTCTTCCGTCAATAAATCTCATCTTAAAAAGAAATTTTGTACCATCATTTGCAAATTGTTTCCTATTTAATGTGTTATGTAAATAATCCCATGAAATAGAATAACCAGAAAATCGAGTGAAATCTGAAGTATCTTGATTTGTAAAAGCATCTGTTTGATAATAATCATCCTCTAAAGCAAAATATCTAATATCAAAATTTGTATTTGAGTTATTTGATATTGGCAATTTAATCTCTAGGCCTCCATACATTTCATATTGAATCAAGAAAGAAGGTCTTACATCTTCAAAAAATGTAGCAAAACTCTGAAAATAATCCCAACGATTCATTGTGAAATAGGCTTTTGTTGAAACCGGAAAGACAAAAGGAAAGTCTATCTTAAGGTCAGCTTTAACTGACCCATAAAATTTACCAAAATAAGACTCTGCATGTAAGGCTGTAGCAAGCCTCCCTATATTTTGATATGTTAAGCCGAGATATCCTGTATTTACGGGGCGAGAAGAAAAATGACCGCCAACATCTATTTTAAATTCATTTGATTTATCCACTTTAAGATCCAATCGGTATGAAGAGTCTTTTTTCAGAGATAAACTCGGAAAGACATATGCTACTTCGGGAGTAGCATTTAACCTAAAATAGCGTTTTTCAAATTCCTTTTCATTCAGTATTTCATTCTTATTTGAGCGAATCATACTTCTTTTGGCAAATGGAATTGTAGATTTATCTTTTAGAGTAGTATGTACCTCAGATACTTCCATAGGAATAAGCTTTGACCTGAATTTCTTTCTAGCATTCGTTAATTCTTCCTTAGAAACCCTTCTTTCTATGTGCATTAGTATGGAGTCCATCTGTTTCATAGTTGCTCGATACCCATCCTCAACAGCTTCATGTATTTTTTCAAATTCGAATGTTCCAATATTCGATGTGGGATAAATAATTAAGCCCTCTTCACAAGGTAAATTAAAGCTCGTAGGAGTCGTTGTCATGCTGACCAAAACACCGAACATATCTCTTTCGTCAGGAACCTCTGCATTTTGAGAAACATTACTTCCAATCATATAATCAGCATCGAACTCAGTATACATGACATCAGAGGGAAAATTATTATATAACCCCCCATCAAAGTATAATGTATCCTGAATTCGAATCGGGTTAAGATAAAGGGGGTACGTCATCGAAGCTCGAACTGCTTCATTTAAATTACCCTTTGAAAAAGCAACACTCTCCTTGTGCACTACATCGGAGGCAATACATCTAAACGGCACAAATAAGCTGTCAAAATCTTTACCTCGAGAAGCACCTGTATGACCCATTTTCTTTAGCATTTCAAAATCTAAATAGGTTGGCGTAATTACATTTAAAGGAATTGATTTTCGTATAATACTATCCTTTGAAATAGAAAAGCTTATTGCTGAAGCACTCCTATCAAATTCTCTAAATAAAAAATGATTTTTTTCAGGAATTTTACCATTTGCCATAAGTAAAAATTCTTCCGATAGAACAAATTCCTCAATTTCCTCTGGAGCATAGCCACAAGCATAGAGACCACCAATCAAAGCCCCTGCGGATGTTCCGGTAATATAATCAATGGGGATTCCATTCTCTTCCAGGGCTTTAATTACACCTAAATGAGAAACGGCAGAAGCACCTCCGCCACTTAAAACAAGACCTACCCGCTGCTGTCCAAACCCCACAGCTGAAATAAAAATCACAGTGATTAAGAGGAAACTAATTTTCAATTGCTTTCTTTTGTAAAAGTATTTCACCAAAATTAGATAAAATGAATGGGAACAAGAGTGGTTTTGAAAAAGAATTGACCATTACGTTAAAATGTTTTTTTGGATTTGAAGAAACGCTAAAGGAGGAGCTTATTGAATATGGCTTTAATGAAATAGAGTTACTCAATCGTGCTGTCCAAATAAAGGGAACATGGAAAGATGTGTATTATCTCAACTTACATTCTAGATGTAGTATTGCCATTTTAGTTGAAATTGCAAGTTTTAGAATTAAATCTGAAAATGATTTATATCAGAGGGCTTTAAAAATAAAATGGTCGGAATTTTTTGAGGTCAATAAAACTATTGCAGTGAAAGGTGCCATCTATTCTGATTTATTTACCAATACACATTATCCTTATCTACTGGTGAAAGATGCCATTGTGGATCATTTTAGAGATACCACTGGTGACAGGCCTGATATTGAAATTAAAAGACCTCAGGTTTTGATCGATTTATATATTAGCAATAATCAGGTGACGATTTCAGTTAACACCAGTGGGAATCCATTGTTTCAAAGGGGTTATCGAAATGCTTCAGGTGAAGCTCCAATAAATGAGGTTGTAGCTGCATCATTGATTAGAATGTCAGGTTGGGATAGAAAAACGAATTTAATGGATCCATTTTGTGGTTCGGGAACACTCCTTATTGAAGGAGCATTACTTGCTACTGGTATACCATCAAATATTGAACGACAGCATTATGCTTTCAAGAATTTCAAGAATTTTGACCAGAAATTATGGGATGAAATCTATGATAACGCCACCCGAATCGTCAGGAAGTTACCTTGTAGATTCATAGGTTCTGATATTTCTGATGAAATGGTATTGAAATCTAGAAGAAACCTACGGGAATTTAGCTTTGGGAGGTTTATTGAAATTTCAGGAAAACCATTTAACGAAGTAAAAAAGACCGATGAACCCGTTTTCATTATCTCAAACCCCCCTTATGGTCAAAGATTAGAACTTGATGAAGAAATGTATGCAGAAATTGGAACTTGGCTCAAACATGAAATTAAAGAAGGTATTGCCTGTATTATATCTTCAAGTGATGAAGGTTTTAAATCCATTGGATTAAAGCATTCCAAAAAAGTAAAGGTTTACAATGGTAATTTGGATTGTAGCTTTCGCTGCTACGAATTATTTGAAGGGAAACGAAAAGATAGTCTGGTCTAACTATTTTCTTTTTGAAACCTCAACATAATCGCGACTTTCATAACCTGTATAGATTTGTCTTGGTCGTCCAATAGGCTCACCGTTTTCAGTCATTTCTTTCCATTGTGCAATCCATCCAGGTAGTCTACCAATGGCAAACATTACAGTAAACATCTCTGTTGGAATTCTCAACGCTTTGTATATTATTCCAGAATAAAAATCAACATTTGGATATAGGTTTCTTTCTTTGAAATAATCATCCTCAAGTGCCACTTTTTCAAGTTTTTTGGCAATATCTAATAACGGATCATTCACTCCAAGTTTTTCCAAAACCTCATCACAAGACTTTTTAATAATTCTTGCACGTGGATCAAAATTCTTATATACTCGATGCCCAAAACCCATTAATCTAAACGGATCATTTTTATCCTTAGCTTTTTGCACCCATTTGTCGACATTACCACCGTCAATATGTATTTTCAAAAGCATTTCAATTACTTTTTGATTAGCACCACCATGCAATGGTCCCCACAAAGCACATATACCTGCCGATATAGACGAATACAAGTTGGCTTGTGATGAACCTACAATACGTACCGTCGAAGTGGAGCAATTCTGCTCATGGTCCGCATGTAAAATCAATAATTTATTTAAGGCATTGACAATTACCGGATCAACACTATAATCCTCAGTTGGCATCGCAAACATCATGTGAAGAAAGTTTTCACAATAGTTGAACTCATTTCTTGGATACATAAAAGGGTGTCGCATAGAATTTTTATACGACCATGCTGCTAATGTTGGTAGCTTAGCTATAAGCCTTTGAATGGTTAAATTAACCGCTTCAGAATTTCGATTAGGATTTTGCGACTCCGGATAAAAGGTCGCAAGCGAAGAAACCATTGATGATAGAACTCCCATTGGGTGGGCCTTTGCTGGATAGGCTTCAAAAAATCGTTTCATATCCTCATGGACAAGTGTATGACGCTTTATACTTCTCTCAAAAAGCTGAAACTCAATGCTGTTTGGTAATTCCCCGTATATCAATAGATACGCAACTTCAGTAAAAGAAGCTTTTTCAGCTAACTGCTCTATTGGATAGCCCCGATATCTTAGAATACCTTTTTCCCCATCCAAAAAAGTAATTGCACTCGTTGTCGCACCAGTATTTTTATAGCCTGGATCGATTGTGATATACCCTGTTGAAGCACGTAGCTTTGATATATCTACCGCATTTTCTTTTTCTGAACCTGTTACAACAGGTAATTCATGTTCCTTTCCTTCTAAAATTATCTTTGCTTTCTCGCTCATTTCTGAATTTAAATTTACGTTGAATTGAATTCGTTCAAAAATACAAAAACCAAGTTGTATTTTCTAAATTCAATAACACTTATACAATATTTTCCCCGAAAGGTTTCATTTTTAAAGGTTTTCCTTGATGTATTCGAACATCATCTTAAACAAATGATTCCTTGTATTTCCTCCATAAATTCCGTGATTTTTATTAGGATAAATGAACAAATCAAATTGTTTATCCGCTGCCACCAAGGCATTTATCATCTCCATAGTGTTTTGATAATGTACGTTGTCATCAGCAGAGCCATGTATTAAAAGATAATTTCCTTTCAATTTACTCACGTGATTGATCGGACTGTTTTCATCATATCCAGATTCGTTTTCCTGAGGTGTTCTCATAAATCTTTCCGTATATATATTATCATAATATCTCCAATTTGTTACGGGAGCAACAGCAATTGCTGTTTTAAAGACATTGGAGCCTTTTGTAATAGCTAAAGAAGCCATGAAACCACCATAACTCCATCCCATAATACCAATTCGGTCAGAATCCACCCAAGGATATTCACCGAGCTTAATAGCCGCGTTAATCAAGTCTTCTATTTCTAGCTTTCCTAGCTCTAAATATGTCGATTTTTTAAACTCCTCTCCCCTATACATGGTGCCTCGAGGGTCAATGGTAAAAACAATATACCCTTCTTGAGCGAGCAATTGGTGATACATATAGTCTCCAGCATCATATGAATCAAGAACCTCATTATGTCCAGGGCCTCCGTACACGTTAAAATAAACAGGGTATTTTTGTGTAGAATCAAAATCATGAGGTAATATCATTTGAGTGTTCAGACTCACGTAGCCTAAGTCTATTGTAGAAAAAACCTTTTTATTGAGCTTTGGATAATCATTTAATTTATTCCTTAAAACACTATTGTCCTCCAAAACCGACACCAAGCTTCCATCGCTTTTTCTTAATGAAATTGTTGCCGGAGTGTTGGCGTTAGAATAGGTATGCACAAAATATTTCATGCCTTTTAAAAATTCTGCACCATTATAACCTATATCCATTGTCAATTCCTTTTTACTAGATCCATCTGTTTTTATGGCATAAATTGATTTTTGAGTGGAATGGCGTTCACAAGAAGAATAATACACGGTATTGGATTCACTATCCAACCCTAAGAAATCAATAACATCCCATTTTCCTTTCGTTATTTGCTTATGCTGACCCGAAAAATCAAGCCTGTAGATGTGTTTATATCCATCCATCTCACTTGTTCTCAATAGAGATTCACCATCATTTAAAAATATTAGATTATCATCAACATCAATATATGTATCTGATCTCTCTTCAAAAATTATTTTTGATTTCGAAACTTTACTAGTACAATCAACCAAATGATACTTTAAACTATTCTGATGTCTATTCATTGTTTGGAGAATCAGATTATTTCCTTTTTCAGACCATTGGATCCTGGGAATATACTCGTAATCTCCAATTTCAATTGATTGAATTTTACATTTCTTTTTTAAATCAATTAAATGGGCTGTAACTAAGCTATTGTCCTCACCAGCCTTTGGATATTTAAACTTGTACGAATCCGGGTATAATTCATTATAAAAGGTCATTCTAAATTGCTTCACATTCTTTTCATTAAATTTCAAAAAGGCAATGTATTTGCTATCGGGAGACCAATCATAGGCTTTCGTAATCGCAAATTCCTCCTCATATACCCAATCTGATGTTCCATTAATGACCTTATTCTTTTTTCCATCCTGAGTTAGTTGTTTTACTTTTCCATTTTCCAATTCCTTTATGTATAGATTGTTATTGTGTATATACGAAACATACATTCCATCTGGTGAATATTCGGCAAGTGTTTGGGGTTTATGATTCGAATCTAAAGGCTCTAATTTTTTGGTGTTTCGATCATATAAATAATATTCTGCAGTATAGCTGTAACGATATCTTGATGTAACATTTGTTAAAAAAAGGATCTTTGATTCATCCGCATTAAACTCATATGAACCATATCTAAAATCGTCTGGAGGAGTAAACAATGTATCTACATTCATTTCACCTATTCCTTTACCTAAATCCGCGATTTTGTATTTCACAATTGAAAAATCTTCGCCTCTCTCTACACATGAAACTCCATCTGACATGGTATTAATGGTTGGACCATAATTGGGGAAAAATTCATAGTTCTTCCAAATCTTTTCAATCGTGATTTCTTGTGCTAAGGAAGTAAGCGCATAAAGGCAAACAAAAAAGAGTAATGATATCTTTTGCATATTCAATTTTTTTTCGTGAAAATAACTAAGTTAAATCTGGAAATCAATTAATTCTGTGACATTGTTAATGGACTCATAATTTTCAATTGTCAAAAACATAACTTTTGTACGCTCGCTATGAATTTTTTTTATGTATTTTTACTGCTCTTAAACGACTTTGATATAAGTTAAAACAAACACTATGAAAAAAATTCTACTTGTAACCTCCATAATAATGTCCTTTAACAGTTTCGCCCAAGACTGTGGTGACCTCTTTATCTCAGAATATGTTGAAGGGTGGTCAAACAACAAGGCGCTGGAAATTTACAACCCAACTTCAAGTTCAATTGACTTGAGTGCATACATGGTAATAAGGTATTCGAATGGTGCAACAAGCGCTAGTGCTGCAAACGCCATACAGCTAACAGGAACTGTTGGAGCCTATGATGTCCATGTTGGTGTTTTGGAAAAGCTCGACCCAAATGGAACTGGTCAAGAAGCACCTATATGGGATTCGTTACAGGCAAGAGCAGATGCTTTTTATTGTCCAGAATACAATACATCCAATGCGTGGTATTTTAATGGTAATGATGCAATTGTTTTGGCTAAAGGGTCCATAAGTGACATTGCCAATGCCGATGTAATTGACATTTTTGGCAAAATTGGTGAAGATCCAGGTGATGCTTGGTCTTCTGATTTTCCATATACTGGAGCTGGTATTCTTGTGACAAAAGATCACTCTTTGATCCGTAAATCAGCCATTAAAAAAGGTGAAATAAATCCGGTGATTTCATTCTTCGATCCATTATTGGAGTATGATTCTATTCCTGCTGTTGTTGTTAGATTGGATGAGAATGGAGATACTTTGTTCAGTACAAATGGGAACCCTCTTTTAGATGGCAACTGGTTTTCTTTAGGCACACATGATTGTGAATGTAACCCAGCAAGTGTTGCGGAAATTAATACAAAACAAATTGGTATCTATCCTAACCCGACAAGTGGAAACATCACGCTCACGAATATTTCGGGAATCAATAATATTGAAATAAGAAATGCCCTAGGTCAAAGCATTTACTCTCGAGAAAACAATCTGAGTACAAAATCGATTGACCTAAATCAATCGAATGGAATATACTTTATTCGATTAATAGGTGACAATGGAAAGGTTTCTATTAGGAAAATTATTATTCGGTAGTTTTTCAGTATTGACCTCAAAATAGATTCATGAAGTATATAGTATCTCTGCTGTTATTAGCTAATTGTGTCCATACCTATTCACAAAACGCCTCTCTCTCTGGAAAAATTATTGAAAAGTATACAGAACAAGAGGTTGTAGGAGCTAAAATTACACTTCAATCCAGCGAAGTAGATTCAAAAATATACCGGACCCTATCGAACCCTAATGGTGACTACATAATAGATAATCTTTCGGCTGGAGCATATAATGGTTTTATAACAATGCTCTCTTTTGATACATTGAATTTTACTATTGAAATTAATCAAGGAAATAATTCCTTAAACCATACATTAGGTGGAAGCCAAGAGCTAGAAGAGGTTAAGGTGATAGGAAATCTTGTGGTGGACAGAAAAACCCCAGTAGCTGTAACAAGAATATCCACTAAACAGCTCAATGAAGAACTTGGCTCTAGAGATCTTCCAATGATTCTTAACTCATCTCCAGGAGTTTATGCTACTCAACAAGGAGGTGGTGATGGAGATGCGAGAATTACCATTCGAGGTTTTAGTCAGAGAAATGTTGGTGTAATGATCGATGGCGTTCCAGTGAACGACATGGAAAACGGATGGGTTTATTGGTCCAATTGGTTTGGTCTTGATGCCATCACCGGTCAAATACAGTTGCAGCGAGGTCTCGGAGCAACAAAATTAGCCATGCCTTCAGTGGGAGGTACAATGAACATCATTACACAGGCCACAGGAGGAAAAAGAATGATCAAGGTTGGACAGGAATATGGTTCCGGAGATTTCTTGAGAACCTCTTTATCATACAAATCCGGAACACTTAAGAATGGCTGGGGCATCCTATTTTCAGGCTCCTACAAACAGGGGAATGGCTGGGTTGATGGCCTTAACACGCTTGGTGCTTTTTACTATTTAAAGGTGCAAAAGAAAATTAAAAACCACATCATTTCACTAAGCGGGTTTGGAGCACCACAAAAACATGGTCAACGATCATACAATCAACCGATTGCCTATTGGGATTCTGAATTTGCTAGTGGACTCGGAGTCCCTGTTTATGACACCATGTCTAATATTGATTATGGAAGACGTTATAATCAACATTGGGGTTATTATACGGATAGTGCAACGGGTAAAAGATCGATTATTAATGAACGCATGAATAGCTATCATAAACCTCAAATAACACTCAAAGACTTTTGGAAGGTAAATGATAAATTGTCTTGGTCAAACCTTGCCTACTTATCCATGGGAACAGGTGGTGGCCAACGGGCAAGAAACACTGGTGCTTTGATAAGAGACTCTTTAGGACAAATCGATTGGAATGCTATTGAATATAACAATAGGTACAAAACATTATTTGGACAAGTTTATTCTACAGCAGATCCTTTATATGACTCTGTTTTATTTAAATCTTCACAAGTGATGACTGCTGCAATGAACAATCATTTCTGGTTAGGGGGCCTGTCTCAATTTGATTATCAGGCAAATGACTACCTTATGATTTCTGGTGGTCTAGACTATAGATATTACAAAGGAGAGCATTACAGGGTAGTTACCGATCTTATAGGAGGTGATTATTGGATTAATGATGCCAATCAGAACAGTGCCAATCCCATGAAGATTGTTGGAGATAAAGTAGGATGGTATGACTACCATAACCATAGGGATGGTTTTGTTCAGTGGGCTGGTGGTTTTGGTCAAATGGAATACTCAAAAGGGAGATGGACGGCATTTGTAAATGTCTCAGGAGTAGCTAATGGCTATAAAGGAGTGGATTACTTCATGAAAAAAGAGCTTGCATTGAGAGATACCACTCTATTTATTGGTGCAAATGATACCGTCTCTTATAATGGGCAAACATACAATTACAGATCAGAAGGTCTAAGCTACAACCAAACTCCATGGAAATGGAAAGGCGGATTTACCCTAAAGTCGGGTGCAAATTATAATTTAACTGAAAAAGCAAACATTTTCATCAATCTAGGATGGCTGAATAGAACTCCTCAATTCAGTAATGTCATAGATAACAATACGAATACTTTTTTCGAGGAGATTTTGAACGAAAAAATTTATGCCACCGAGGTGGGTTACGGATTCAGATCCAAACATTTCAGCATGAACATTAACACCTATTTTACCTATTGGGAAAATAAACCATTTCCATATGGGGTTTCCGTTCCTGACCCTCAAGATCCCACTGTTTTTGTTCGAGCTAATGTAAACGGAATGGATGCCTTACATGTTGGTGGAGAGCTTGACTTTGCATGTTATGTTAGTCGAAAGCTGAATTTTGAAGGAATGATTTCATATGGTGACTGGACCTGGCAATCAGCAGAAACGATTGATGTTCTTGGAACACAATTTACTTTTGATGCAAAAGACGTTCATGTTGGAGATGCCGCACAAGCAGTTTATGCGTTAAGTATGAGATATGAATTTATTAAAAATGCCTACTTTAAAATAAGATACACCTATTTTTCTAAAAATTACAGCAATTTTGACCCTTTTAGTTTAACTGGAGATAACGGAGGCACTGAGTCATGGAGACTTCCAGATTATGGACTCATGAGTGCCCATGCTGGATATAGAGTTTACCTCAAAAATTCCATTTTATTTTTTAAAGCCAATGTCTTTAATGCCTTGAATTCACTATACATATCCGACGGAAGAAACAATCAAAATGGATCTTCTTTTGATGCATCATCTGCTGGTGTATTTGTTGGTCAGGGTATTCGATTTAATTTTTCACTAGGATTTCAATTTTAACAATTATGAATAAACTATTTACAACATTAAGCATCGTTCTCTTGTCTAATTCATTGATAAGTCAGACCATTGCAGATGTAAGAAATCAGGCTATAGGCCAAACAGTTACTATTACAGGTGTTGCTACCAATGGACCTGAACTCGGAAGTATTAGGTATATCCAAGATGGTACCGCTGGTTTACCGGCCTATGGGAACAATCTATCATCTGTTCAAAGAGGTGATTCAATCACAGCCACAGGAGTACTTTTTGAGTTTAGTGGCTTATTGGAACTTTCTCCCACAACTAGCTTTACCACATTTGGTTCAGGAACACTTCCTCAACCCTTATTGATTCCTATAACAAGTGCAAATGAATCATTAGAAGGTCAACTGGTAAGGATTGACAACGTCACCTTTGTTCAAAGTGGAATTTTTGCTGGAGGGAGTAGCACTGTTCAGATTACTGATGGAACCAATACCTTAGACGTTCGTGTTAACGGATCTACGGATATAGACGGAACTACTGTTCCATCTGGCCCTGTATCAATTGTTGCGCTTTTGGGGCAGTTTAATGCCAATTACCAACTGATTCCAAGAGACCTCAATGATATATTCCCATATGTTGCACCTGCAAGGGAGATCAATATTAAATTGGGAGGAAATAATGTACTCAACAATGAGACTTATGTAGTGGGTAACACACCTTCTACAGTTCTTACTGTTGAAAATACTGGTTCTCAAGATTTAACGATAAGTAGTGTTTCCTTGTCTGGCGCCAATTCAGGTGACTTTTCAACGAATTTAATTCCTACTGTAATATCTCCTCTTTCGAGTCAAAGTTTCGATTTAACCTACACCGCCTCAACTATTGGGTCAATATCAGCTACCTTAATTATAGGTAATGATGACGATGATGAAAACCCATATAACATTTATTTAGAGGCAGTTGGGACAGACAATTTAGCTACTGAGCCAACATCCAATCCAAGCTCCCTTTCATTTACAAATGTTAAACCTTATACGTTATCTGGTGAATATTCTGGTGCAGTAAATGCCGAACAATATCTCGTTTTATGGAAAAACGGTACTCCTATCACGGAAAGTCCAGTTGATGCTACATCTTATTTAAGAGGTGATTATATTGGAGATGCAAAAGTTGCCTATGTAGGCAGTGGGACATCTTTTACCCCGAGAGGAATCATCGCCAATCAAAATTACTATTTCAAAGTATTTGCATTCAACGGTTCAGATGATTTCGAAAATTATAAACAAGACAGCCCTGCAGAAGGACAAGCGAGCTCATTAGGTTCTCAAATTGGAAGCTATTACAATGGTATTTCAGCATCAAATAATTCATTGATTTCTGATTTGACTGATTTGATAAATCCTCATGATTACATCACCTACTTTTTATATAAAACTACTTTAATGAGTCAATTTGAGGTAAAAGACACTGTAAATGGTCAATCTTACATCACCTGCTGTTATTCAGGAGAGAATAAAGTTTTTTATGACCCATTTGATTGGTCAGACACCGATTACTCGAGAGAGCACACCTATGCACATTCATGGATGCCTTCTTTTCCATGTAGTGACCCTGAAGAAGAAGAGTATGCTGATCAACATAATCTTTATCCAGCGAATCTACCCAACGCAAACTCACCTAGAAGCAATTTACCTCTTGAGGACATCACGGGTTCGACCGTATTCAATTACCTGGAGGGAAGTGTCGGATATAATGACAACAACCAATTGGTATATGAACCTCGAGCGTCCCACAAAGGAAATGCAGCTAGAGCTATCATGTATATGGCTACCTGTTATAATGGCATAAATGGACTGAATTGGTCCATTCCAAGTAACCAGGGACCAGAAACTCTTAGGAACTGGCATTTTAATGATTTACCAGACAACTATGAGATCGCTAGACATGAATTCATCTATAATCTTCAGGGAAATCGAAATCCATTTATTGATTCAGTTGATTTCGCCTGCTATATTGATTTTCAGCAAATGACTTACAATACAGATTTATGTGGAAATATCGGTTTATTGGAGCAATTGGAAAATAATTTTTCAGTATTTCCGATTCCTGCAAAAAATGAAATCTATGCACAAATAAATGGATTAAATATCAAAGCCATCAAACTTACTAATGCTGAGGGTAAAGTTTTGATTAATGAATCAAATTTGAATAACCCTGTTGTTAAAATTGATAGCTCTACCTTTCCTAGCGGTGCATATATATTATGGGTTACTTCAGACAAAGGATCCATAGAGAAAAAGGTGATCATTGAATAAAGTTCATAGATACATATCATTAATTATTATTAGTGCAGGCCTAACAGCCTGCACTCGTTCTTTATACATAAAAACCGCTCCTCAGATTGATGTATCGAAATCCACAAATGAATCAGCAATAATCGACAATATTGTAAAGCCCTACAGAGAAGAACTAGCTTTAAAAATGGATGTTCAGGTGGCTAAATCACAAGTCGACTTTATCGTTAAACGGCCGTCTTCGAATCTAATGAACTGGATGGCTGATGCAGTTTTTTCAAATCAGACCAAAAACGTTAAATTATCATATCCGACATTTTGCTTATTGAATACAGGAGGTATTAGATCAAGTATTGGAATAGGGCCTATATCTCTTGGTGATTTATATAAATTAATGCCCTTTGATAACAGTATTGTTTGGGTCAGGCTACCCATTGCAGAACTTGAATCTATTGAATCATATATCGCACAGACAGGTGGGGAACCCATATCCAACATCAGTATTGTAAATGATCGTATTGAATTCAATGGATTTGACAGGACTAAGTCAAAACAATTTTGGGTGATTACATCAGATTATTTGTACAACGGAGGAGATCATATGGAATTTTTCCAAAGAGGGCTCGAAACAATCGAGACGAATACATTAATAAGAGATGCCATAATTGAAGAAGCTCGACTTCAGGGCACTTTGAATAATGATGTAAAAAGCAGAATCAAATGAATAGACGAGCTTTTTTTCAACAATTTATGCTTAGCTCTGGCGGAATTTTAATAGGTCCATCGATTATGGCTCAAAACACAAAAAGGAAAGCCAAAAAAATCACAATTTTACATACGAATGATACACATTCAAACATTGACCCGTTTCCCGATAATCATTCAAAATATCCCGGTATGGGCGGAGTCGCAAAAAGATTTGAAATCATTGAAAATATTCGAAGAGAGGAGGAACATGTCATATTACTTGATGCTGGCGATATTTTTCAAGGAACTCCCTATTTTAACACCTTCAATGGTCATCTCGAAATGAAGGTTATGAGTAAAATGGGATATGATGCCAGCACCATGGGCAACCATGATTTTGATATCGGATTAGAGGGATTTAAGATCGCTAAAAAACATGCCAATTTTCCATTCCTATGTTCGAACTACGACTTCTCAAACACCCTACTAAAAAATGAAACTAAACCTTATGATATTTTGAATAAAGGTGGTATAAAAATAGGAGTTTTTGGATTAGGTGTAGAATTGGATGGATTGGTTTCTAAAAGCAATTATGGAGATACCATCTACAATAATCCGATTGAAATAGCAAACAAGACCGCAAAAACATTAAAAGAAAACGGATGTGATTTAATCATTTGCTTGTCTCATTTGGGTTTTTCATATGAAAGTAGAGATAAGATATCAGATCTCGTATTGGCGAGTCAAACCCAAAACATTCACGTTATCATAGGAGGGCACACTCATACATTTCTAGAAAAACCTTTGATAGTAAAAAATATTAATAAGGAGCTTGTTTTAATTAACCAGGTGGGTTGGGCAGGTATTCAACTCGGAAGAATTGATATTGATATAAGTACCAAGCTAAGTCGCAGAAGCAATATAGAAATTGTATAATTAAGGAATAGAATTATTACCTTTCACTACACTATATAATGAAATATATTTTTTATTCGATACTGATATTATCTACAACTATTCTTTCTTGTTCTAAAGAGGTCGAAATCGATATTCCTGGATATGTAGCTGAAATTGTTGTAGACGGTACTATTGAGACCAATCAGCACCCTTTAGTTCTTTTAAGTACATCTGCTGATGTTTATTCAGAGACTGATTTAGCCTCTTATCTTGCTGGATTTGTATACGATGCTGAAGTTCAAATCATTTGTGAGAATGACACCTTTGATTTGGAACTTTTCAACGTCGCAGACCTTCCATTATCATCTCAATACAAACTGGCAGAAATGTTAAGGCTAAAAAAACATAGTGAGTTATTACAAATACCTGTTATGGCCTATTCAAACACTACCTTGTTGGGAGAGGTAGAGAAAGAATATACTTTACGCATACTTCATAATTCTAAGGAGTATAATGGTTCCACAAAAATAGTTTTGCCTACTACATTGGATTCTATTTATTGGAAATTAGAACCTGAAACAATTGAATACGGGTATTCTTGGGCAATTTTATCTGATCCACCGAACCAGTTCGATGGTTATAAATGGGAAGTTAAAAGAACCAATATTAAATCAAATGGTCTACCGAAAGATGACATCTTTAAAAGAGGTAGAGGTGGTTATTTTGATGATCAATACTTTGATGGCATAAGCTTTGAGTTTTTTTATGAAAACCCAATGAATAGAAAGGACTCGACGCATTTAAAAGAATACAAGAGATATTATCGCATTGGAGATACTGTAGTTGTAAAGTTTTCAAAAATGGATGAAAATGTATTTTCTTATTATGATGCTAAGCTAAATCAGATTGTAAATTCTGGAAATCCTTTTTCGACCCCCATTAACGCACCAAGTAATATGAGCGAAGGAGCTCTAGGAGTTTGGGCAGGATACAGCCCTTATTATGATACTTTATACTGCTATCCGTAACTAAAATATAGGATTTAACTATCTTTGCGACCAAATTCATATTATGTCATTAAACGAAGTACGTGTACGTTTTGCCCCTTCTCCCACTGGACCATTGCATATGGGTGGAGTCAGAACTGCATTATACAATTATCTTTTTGCCAAAAAACATAAAGGAACTTTTATAATTCGCATCGAAGATACAGATCAAACAAGATTTGTAAAAGGTGCACAGGAATATATTCTTGAGTCATTGAAATGGTGTGGAATAAGCCCTGATGAAGGTCCTGGGATTGGTGGTTCATATGGACCTTACATTCAGTCTGAACGGAAATCGAGTTATCGAGATTTTGCAGAACAGCTCATCAATAAGGACAAAGCATATTATGCATTTGACAGTGCCGAAGAATTGGATCAAATGAGAGTTGAAGCTAAAAAGATGGGTATGCCGAACTGGCAATATAATGGCGTGAGTAGAATGAATATGAAAAATTCTCTTACCCTTCCCAAATCAGATGTAGAACGTTTATTAGAAGAGGGAGCTCCATATGTTATCAGAATGAAAATGCCCAGAAATGAGGAGGTTCGATTTGAGGATACTATTAGAGGTTGGGTTGTGGTAAACACCAATAACCTTGATGACAAAGTACTCTTTAAAAGTGATGGAATGCCTACTTATCATTTGGCCAATATTGTAGATGACCATGCCATGAAAATTAGTCATGTGATACGTGGTGAAGAATGGTTACCTTCTGCACCACTGCACGTTCTACTTTATGATGCTTTTGAATGGGAAAGACCAATCTTTGCTCATCTACCCCTACTTTTAAAGCCTGACGGAAACGGTAAGCTATCAAAAAGAGATGGAGATAGACTTGGATTTCCAGTTTTTCCTATCGATTGGACAACACAAGAAGGTGAGCTATATTCTGGATATCGTGAAAAAGGATACTACCCTGACGCTTTTATCAATATGCTTGCATTTCTCGGTTGGAATCCAGGTACTGCCCAAGAGATATTTTCTCTTGAAGAGCTCGTTGAGGCATTTACACTCGAAAGAGTATCCAAAGCAGGAGCAAAATTCGATCCTGAAAAAACAAAATGGTTCCAACAACAATATTTAAGAGGTAAAACTGATCGGAGTCTTGCAGAAATCATTTCTGAATTATCTAGCTCCGATTTTCCTATAGAAAAACTCGAATCAGTTTGTTCCTTGATGAAAGAAAGAGCTACTTTCCCGATAGACATTATAAGGGATGGTAGCTACCTATTGGATGCGCCAAACTCGTATGACGAAAAAATGATTTCAAAGAAATGGAAAGACAACACGAATGAAATCATGGAAAACTGGAAAGTTGTTCTAGAACAATTAGAGTCATTTGATGCCTCTACAATTGAATCAAGATTTAAGGAATTTCTTAGCTCAAACGAACTTGGTTTTGGAGCAGTTTTGCTACCATTTCGAATTCTGGTTACGGGTGTTGGGTCAGGTCCTAGTATGTTTGATATTGCAGCGTATTTAGGAAAAGAAGAAGTCCTTTCGAGAATCATTAACGGTCTACATCATATTTCGAAATTAAAGCATGAAGCATAACATTACGGTTGAAGGAATTAAGCTATACGCCTTTCATGGCTGCCTGGAAGAAGAAGCAAAAATAGGGGGCCACTATACTGTTGATGTTTTTGTTGAAACAGATTTTGCTTCAGCTGCGAATCAAGACAAGCTTGATTATACAATAGATTATGTTTGGATTAATGAAATTGTAAAAGAAGAAATGGCTATAAGATCTAAGCTCATTGAAAGTGTAGGTCAACGAATCATGAATCGATTGAAAAGTAAAAGCCTAAATGCAAAATTCAAGGTGGTCATTCGAAAGCTTACTCCTCCTATTGAAGGAGATGTTGATTCTGTTTCAATATCTATTAGTGAATTTTAGAAAATTCTTTTTTACTCTGAAGGGAATGAATATAATTCAATCCTGACTCTAATCCAGCTCTATAATCGAGCTCTATATTTTTAACGGAATTTGTAAATATATTAGAGTTGAGAACTACATCAGGTGCTATTTGATCAATTTTAATATGAGTAGGTAACGTATCAATATAATCTATTGATTCCTTAATTTTAATCTGAAAATTTTCTACATCCGCTTTGATTTTTTCATTCGCCCTAATGAATTTTGATGCAAAATATTCTGGCCTCAATAAGCTCGGTTTAAAATTGTGATGCGTCGTTCGTACAAGTACAATATCTGTAGCTCCATTATCTACGGCCCATTTTATTGGAATAGGATCAGAAATCCCACCATCAGAATAATGTACATCACCCACAAGATGTTTTCCTTTAGTCAGCATAGGAACTGTGCTTGCCGCAATAGTCATATCTACCCAATTCTCTAGTGTAGGCTGATGATATTCCGTTGAACCATCGCTACTGTTTGTAAGGACAATGAAGTATTCCTTATCTTTCAGCTCCTTCATTGCAGTGTCAAAATCAAATGGGAATTCCTTGTATGCAATGTCATAAAAGAAATCCAAATTCATGAGCCCTTCTGAAAATGCTTTTGTATACTTTACAAAGCGATCATCTTGACATAATGTGCGCATACAATGATAAAAATATCCATATTTTTTACTCAGGAAATATGAGATGGCAATGCATCCACCAGAAACGCCTATATATGTATCAAAAGGATTGTGAGATTGCATTTGAAAAGCGTCCATAACACCTGCAGAGAAAGAAGTTTTAAACCCCCCTCCTTCAAGAATTAAGACTTTTTTATTTTCAAACATCCAATGATTTATTTCACGTTAAATTTAATGCAAAAAATGTGCTTTTAAAAATTTAATGTCCTTTAAGAAAGATTCGGAGCTTTTCAAATGCTCTTGCCCTGTGGCTGAATTTATTTTTTTCATCAGTGGACATTTGTGCAAAAGTCTTATCCGAACCACTAGGTTTAAATATGGGGTCATAACCAAATCCTAAACCTCCGGTTTTCTCATCAATAATTTCTCCCTTAACAACTCCCTCAAACTGATGAATTTCATTATTCGACCGATATGTAATCACGGTCCTGAACCTTGCACTTCGATTTGTATTTCCCTGAAGCCTTTTCAGCAACAAATCCATGTTTTTATCCGCATTTCTTTCCTCACCTCCATATCTTGCAGAAAAAACTCCAGGTTCTCCACCTAGAGATTCTACCTCTAAACCAGTATCATCGGCAAAACATGGCAATTTGAAATAATTATACACCGCATCCGCTTTTATCCTCGAATTGCCTTCTAATGTATCGGATGTTTCGGGAATATCGTCATTGTAAGAAAGCTCCTTTAACGATAATAATTCAAAGTCATCCCCCAACAAATGCTGAAGCTCAGCTACCTTGTTGTCATTATGTGTTGCAAAAACCAGCTTCATTTAGAATTTATGACATTATTAATTACTTCTAAATAAACAGGTTCATTTGCATTAATGGAATATAAAGCTTGTACGCGCTCTCTAGCCTTTATTCCATGAATTCTTCTGAGTTCAGGATTCAAAATATACTTCTCCAAAGCCTTTTTCCAATCGGATTCAGTATCTACTAATGTGCCAGAAACGCCATCTTCAATTACCCTGTGATTGGCACCAATTGAAGTCGCAATAGTGGGAATCCCTAAAGCCATGTATTGAAGTGCTTTAAGTCCACTTTTACCTAATACCCATTCTTCATTTGGCAAGGGATAAATACCAATATCTATACGTTGAAGATCCTTAACCTCAGTTTTTTTAACCCAATTAATAGCTTCACAATCCAAACCGTCAATAGAAAATGTAGAATCACCTATGACCAATAATTTAAATCGATGATTCTTTGAAAGATCAAGTAAAACCTCTTTTAATAAATAGACATATTTCGAGGTAGAGTGGCTTCCACTCCATCCGATTGTCAATGTTCCATCATTTGTATATGAATTTATAGGAATATAAGTTTCTGTATTAATTGTTGAGGATATATCTGTGGTATTTGTGTTAAATTTTCGAACGAAAGAATCTAAATGAGGCGTACAGGTGATAACATGTTTGGATCGACGCATCATATAAATAGGTTTCTTTCGGCCCTTCAAAATAGCTAAAAAGGAATTTGCTTCACTTTTATGATCTTTATGATAAACCAAATCATCAATATCATAAATTACATTTTTTGAAACGAAACAATACAATCGTTCAAAAAAGGTCGTGCCAAATGGAGTAACCCAAAGAAAAATATAAGAGAGGTCATATTTCCTCAATGTAAAAAGTAGTTTCAATCTTCTAAGGTAACCGTAGAAAGTCCAACATATTTTTTCGAGGTAATGACCCTTTTTATAAACGATTTTCCAAAACCGATCCGTCATAAATGGCTTTATATCTACAACAAAACCATTTTTTTCCCAGCTTTCAATATATTGCTCATATTTCAACCTTTGACCTGGTGCAACATCTTTAGGGTGGGGACAAACGATTACGATTTTTTTCATAAGTATCTTTATTTTGTACCTATTACATGCCAATAAGGTTGATTTTTCGAAAATTGAATGTCACTCAAACCTGCTTCTCGCATCATTTTCTCAATCTGCACCTTGGTAAACCTCTGCTCTAGAGGAGTTCCAAATCTATCTAAGGAATCATTTCGGATAACATTAAATGATTTATTTGAATAATAAGAAAGTGGGATTTTATTTCCCCATTTCCTACCAAATAAGGCTTTTACAAATTTTGAAAGGAATATGAAGGGCATATAAACAAGAACTGCGATAACATCACAAATACCTTTTTTTATAAATGATGGAGACTTTGAAATAAAATATCGAAAGAAGCTTGAAGCATAAAAAATCATTTTATAGAATATCGAGCGATTATCCAAAGCATAGTATAGATATATCAAGCACTGACCTCCCTTTTTAACCTTTTTCGCAACAGAGCTAAGTGCTTTTTGGGTGTCTGGAATATGATGCAATACACCCAAGCTAATTACAAGATCAAATGTATTATCTTCAAATGGAATATTTTCTGCAGATGCTTTTATAAGATGAATTCCTGAAATATCTTTGGTTAAATTTGCCGCCGCATAAATCGCTTTACTTGGATCCATTGCATATACATTTGAAAACTTAGATGATAAATAAATTGACCATCTCCCTGTTCCACATCCTACATCTAAGGCTGTTGATTGTTCGTTAAATTTTGAAAAATCAACAATATCAAAGTACTCGTTTCCAATGTTTTCGATCTCACCTTCATCAAAATAATTAAATTTTGACCATTCCTCTCCAAATGAATCTACAGTAACCTGATCAAGATTATCGTCTTCAGAATTAAAAACAAATACCTCTTTCTTATTATCTACCTGAACAACCCTTTCAGATGTGGTATTAAATTTTAACATATTTTCTCGTATATCTTATAATATGATTGAATTCCCTTATCCAGGGAAAAATAATCATGTGCACCCTTAGTCAAAATATTTTTGTCAAAGCTTTTCTCTAAAATATCCACTAAATTAAGTTGATTGACATTAGAAACTACACAACCAGATTGATACTTTTCGACAATCGAATCAACATCTCCCACTCCACTATTACATATTATAGGGATACCCATTCCCATAAGCTCACCTTGTTTTGTTGGAGAAGACGATAATTTACTAAAGCAAGGAAGAATAAAAAATACTGAGAAACTCCAATTTCTCGTTTTATAGGGAATATCTTTTCGATCACTTTCTTCTACAACTATATTTTCAAAATCAATTCCCAGTCTTTTACATTCACTATAAATAATTTCAGGATCATCTTTAGTTAAGAAATGAAATTTCGCATCGGGTATATTTTCTGTAATCTGTTGAAAAACCAAAAGCATTTCTTTCAGCATATACCAAGTACCTAAAGAGCCTAAATAACCCAATGTGAACTGTTGAGAATCCGCTGGGACAGGTTTAAACAATCTTAAATCCGCGCAGCAGGGGATTACCTTTATCCTATCGCTCAAACCTATGACTCCTTTCCATTTTAGCATTTCTTCTCTTCCAGCATTCGTCAATGAAACAGTGTAATCTGAATTATTCAAGAATAACAGCTCTTTTCTTTTAAAATAATTGTAAACCCATTTGTAAACAGGGTTTTTCAAATTCCAAAGATTCCCATCAACCCTTTCATCTGCCCAGAATCCGCGCATGTCAAATAGAAAAGATGTCTTTCGCTTTCTTTTCATTGACAGCCCAATTAGTGCAGGTAAATAGCTTCTACAATGCACAATAGAAAAAGAATTTTTTTTGTCCAAAGAAAAAGCCATTTTCTTCATTCTACGAACATCCCACATGGTTGATAACAAAGGGGGGCGCTTTGTATATAGCATTGGGATCCAGGTGATGCTGTTTTCCTCACAAATCTTAAATATTTCCTTTTTATGAAGCTGAAATCTACCTGATTTTTCAAAGCTAATAAGATGAAAACGGTACCCTTGTTTAGTAAGTCCGATAATATAGGGAAGAACCTGAGACTGACCTAAAGGATCCGTCATACCATCATAAGAAAGGTAAAGTACTTTTTTCACCATCAACGCAAAGATAAATCAATCCTAAAAATAAGTGGTATAACCAAAGTGAATTTTGCTAGATCTAAAATCTATCGGGTTCGAGAATTTTTTTCCAAGCGCATATGTAATATTAAAAACACCAATTTTTGAACCAAAAGAAATTCCTGCTCCAAACCCAAAAGGTTGATCTTTAAAATAACCTAAAGCACTGTTTTCATACATACACTGGTCATAAAAAACAAATACGTTACTACTCTTATCCAGTAGAAACCTATATTCAAAAGTGAACTGAGCTTTAACCGAAGCAAAAAGCTCTTCCTCGTTAAAACCTCTAAGGTTATTCAGTCCTCCAAATCGGAAAAGCTCATTTTGATATATAACAGGACTAGAATACATATCGAATTCTCCAGAAAGGAGAATGACATGTCTCTTAAACAAGGGAATATACTCTCGATAATTGAAATGGCCTGAAAATGTCGTGTTTGATACACTAACTGAATCAGCATTAAGCTTTCTTTGTCCCAAATAAATTTTACTTTCAAAAACACGCCCCTTAGAAGGATTCATGATATTATCAATATCTTTTTTTTCAATTGACAGACCATAAGAATTGGTACTGTATGAACTAAGTGATTCAAATTCAACACTGTTTTGTGCTCCACTTAGTAAATTTGAGTTGATGTATCGATAATGAGCCCTAAATAGCATTCCATTATTTAATCTATAGGAAACATTAAATTCTGCATTCAAATCTAGAAAAGTTGAATCGCGTTTGTAAAGTAAAAAATTGGCAGCGACACCAAATGGACTTTGGAAAAGAAAGGGATAATTAAAATTTATATTTAAACGCTGGGTCTGAGGTTTTATGCTTCGCCAATTAAGTTTGAATAGCTCACCCTTTTTTAAGGTGTTCTCAAGTTTCAAATTGATCTCTCCTGTTAGAGCCATCTTTTGACTTACCGGGTTTGGTTGTAAACCGATTGCTCCACGTAAAAAACTTACCCGATCTGACTTTAAATACAAAAACACTTCATGACCTTCATTGGTATATAATATTTCTGAAGGTTTAATTGTATTGATGAAATTATTTTGAGCAATCATTTCATCTATTAGGACAATGGCGTTTTCACTGTAGGAATCTCCGATAGACATCCCAATGATACTTTGAATGGTATTTACAGAAATACTTGAGTCACCTTTTATATGAATTTTTTTGAGAACACTGTAATTCCCTTTAACGACAGAAAGAGTAGATGAAATCTCCTGCCCATTTATTGAACTATTAACCAAATACACATTGACAAAAGGGTAGCCTGAGTCTAAATAACGTCTGGTTTTTGATTCTAGATATTGTGCGAACTGTTTGGGACTGAAATGATGATCAATACGTGCTCTATTGAAAATACCTTTATCAATCTCGATAGAATCTTTTAGATGTATTTTACTAAACTTACTTCCAAGATTTACAAAACATCTCTTACTGGAATCATTTAACGAAATCTTATTCAAAAAATAACCAACCTCTATTAATTCAAATCTCAATTTTTGAATTTCTTGCTTGATATTTTCGTTTTTTTTTGAAGTGTCACATTTTAGAATTCTTGGGAGGTTTTTTTTTGCTTGTACATTTTCATAATGAATTGAATAAACATCCTGTGCAAACCCATATTTCATTGGTATTGTTAGGAAAAAAAGCAAAAAGACCCAAGTATGTGTTTTCACGTAGTGAGATATAAGTTATTCCCCATAAAATTCCATTTTTTAATCCCTAAATCCAATATTTTTTAAATAAAATTGTAACTTTAGAGATACTAAGCCCGTTAGACAAATACGAACAACAAAAATTTACACTATGAAATCGAAAGCAACATTAGTATTTTTACTCGCCTTTTTAACCACGATTTTAATTTCATGCGGAGCTGGTAGAACAGCAAGTTGTGATGCCTACGGAAGTATTGATAATGTACAGGTAGAAAATCAGGACTTAGTTTCCAAATAAGAATAATCGTATTAAAACATTTTACAAGCGTTTCAAATACACACCCATCTCGGATTGTATTTTTAACGCTTCTTTTTTTGCTCCATTTGCGAAATCTTCAGTTTGATCTGCGTATATAATTCCCCTTGAGGAATTAACCAAAAGGCCGCATTCAGCATTCATTCCGTATTCCACAACCTCCTTTAAAGAGCCTCCTTGAGCTCCAATACCAGGCACCAAGAAAAAATGATTTGGTGCTAGACTTCTCATTTTGGAAATATCTTCTGAACGGGTAGCTCCAACAACAAACATCGTGTTTTTGTCACTCCCCCACTCTTTACATTTTTCCACTACAGATTCATAAATGGGGACACCATTCGTCTCCAAAAATTGAAAATCTCTTGCACCCTGATTGGAGGTCATCGCAAGCACTACTGCCCATTTATTTTCATAGGTCAAAAATGGTTTAACGCTATCCGAGCCCATATAAGGAGCTATTGTCAAAGCGTCACAAGCAAATGTTTCAAAAAAAGTTCTTGCATAATAAAGGGATGTATTTCCTATGTCACCTCGTTTAGCATCTGCTATTATCAAGCAATCCTTGGGAATATAATCAATAGTCTTTTGAAATGATTCCCATCCAGAAATACCAAGGCATTCATAAAATGCTAAATTTGGTTTGTACGCTACACATAAGTCACTTGTGGCATCAATGATGGCCTTGTTGAATTCAAATATTGGATCATCTGATTCAAGAAGATGCTTTGGAATTTTATTAAGATCTGGATCTAAACCTACACATAGGAAAGAGTTTTTGTGAAAAATCTGTTCAACTAATTCTTTTCTGTTCATCCTTATTCGCCTTTTAATTTTTCGGCATTTTCGGCCATTTTCAATGCATCTATCATTTCCTGAACATCTCCATTCATAAATGAGCTTAAGTTATACATGGTTTTGTTTATTCTATGATCCGTTATTCTTCCTTGAGGATAATTATAGGTTCGAATTTTTGCAGACCGATCACCTGAAGCAACAAGTGTTTTACGTTGCTCGGCTCTTTCACTTTCAACACGGTCAAGCTCAGCTTGATATAGTCTCGATCTTAAAACCGATGTCGCTTTCTCTAAATTTTTATGCTGGCTACGTCCATCCTGACATTCTACAACAACACCCGTTGGAATATGCGTTAATCGGATTGCAGACTCTGTTTTATTTACATGCTGTCCCCCTGCTCCTGAAGCTCTATATGTATCCCTTCGAACATCACTCATGTCAAGCTCAAAATCAACATCTTCTGCTTCTGGCAATACCGCTACGGTTATAGCTGAGGTATGTACTCGTCCCTGAGATTCAGTTTCAGGAACACGTTGCACCCTATGTACACCCGATTCAAATTTAAGCATACCATAAATCCCTTCTCCTTCAATACTCATAGAAATTTCTTTATATCCTTTCACTGTTCCTTCAGAAGAATTTATGATCTCATATTTCCATGATTTCTCTTTAAAATACATGGTATACATTCGGAATACATCTTCAACAAAAATACACGCTTCATCTCCCCCAGTACCTGCTCTTAGTTCAATGATTGCATTTTTATCATCCTCTGGATCCTTGGGGATGAGCATGAATTTAATTTCCTCTTCCATCGGGGGGCGCTGCGATTCCAGTTCCTCAATTTCCATTTTTGCCATTTCCCTCATTTCAGGATCACTTTCATTCTCGAGTAATGTTTTAGAATTTTGAAGGTTAGAAATTAAATTATTGTATTTTTTGTATGTCTGATCAATGATCTCAAGATCTTTATACTCCTTATTTAATCTGACATATCGAGACATGTCAGCAATAATGTCAGGATCTGTTATAAGATTACCAACTTCAATAAATCGGAAATGAATAGCCTCTAGTTTTTGGAGTAAGTCGGACATACGATGCAAAATGATTTGAATGCTAAAATAATTATAATAAAACGAAAGGAATCTTGATAGACATAAAAAAATGCCACACAAAAGTATGGCATTGTCAAAATGAATGAGTTAAGAATTTAAGAATCTATAGCCCCTTGCACTCTTTTCATAAAAGCATTGATTGCTGTTTTTTTATCAGTTCCATTTTTGATGTCTTCATAAACCTCAATTGCTCCGGATAAATTGGATAATAATTCGCCAATCACATCAACCTCTTCATCCTTCAAAGATTCAAGATCAATAAGGTCTTCTAGAGTTTCCATAGTCTCAACGACAAAGTCTTCATCGTTGTTTTCTATAAAGGAGACAATATGCTTAATTACCGGTAATCGCATCTAGCACCTGTTCTATGGTTTCTATTTTATTTCCTTGGGCTTCTCCAACAATCACCCCATCTCTGAAACTAGCAAACGTTGGTAGATTACTAACGTTAGCCAACTTTCTTGAGTCAGGAAATTTTTCAGCATCGACGTATACGAATAAAATATCTTCGAACTCCCTGGAGAATCGTTTAAACTTAGGCTTAGTAATCTTGCAATTCCCACACCATGTCGCACCGTATTGAACCATCACCTTTTCGTGTTGCTCAACCTGTACCTTTAAATCATCAGCAGTCGCCTCAACAAACATGTTAATGCTTACTTAAGTAATCGGCAACCCCATCTCTGGTAGCGTCCATTGCATCTTTACCTTCTTCCCAATTCGCAGGACAAACCTCTCCATGCTTTTGGTTGTGAGCATATGCATCAATTAAACGAAGTACTTCTTGTACATTTCGACCAACAGGAAAAAAGTTAACCGCTTCATGGAATACAAAACCTTCCTCATCTAATAGATACGTAGCTCTGTATGGTACATTGTCTCCATCACCTGGTTCTTCATCAAATAAATTGAAATCAAGAATATCCAGCTCCATTGCAAGAACTCGAGTTGAATCCGCAATAAGAGGGAACTGAACACCTTCAATACCACCATTTTCTTTTGATGTACTTAGCCAAGCAAAATGAACTTCTGCCGTATCACAAGACGCTCCAATTAATATGGTGTTTCTTTTTTCGAATTCTTTAGCCGCCTCCTGAAATGCGTGAATTTCAGTTGGACATACAAATGTGAAATCTTTGGGATACCAAAAAAGGCATACCTTCTTTTTGTTATCTACTGCTTGTTTAAGCACATTGATTTGAAATGCATCTCCCATCTCATCGATAGCCTTTACAGACATATCAGGGAACGTTTTACCAACTAGGGCCATAATTATTATTTTAGATTATTAATTGTTTTTATTGTAGTGTACAAAATTAAAATTTAAAACGTTTATTCATACACTTGCCCTTTAAAATAGAGTCACCCGTTTGAACAAATGATTAAATAATTTTGTTCTTTCAGCTCATCATTTTGAGAAAAAGATTACTTCTTTGAAGCTTTTTTAACAAAGTCGTCGTAGCTCAGTTTCTTTTCCTTCATTGGAACGTTATTCTGGAAATATTCTGATAGCTTCTTTTCCGTTAAGCGATCATAAATACCATTTACTTGTTCTTTATCCTTAAGTAAACGCATAGCCGTTTCAGTTAATTCTTTATCCTCCGGAGCCGGCATTCCATATTGAGCGTAATTCGAAACCAACAATGATTTGGTGAAATCCATTACCTCCTCATTAGAAATTTGGATATCATTTTCTTTAAAGATCTTTCCCTGTATCAATTGCCATTTCATTGATTTTAGATAACCATCAAATTCATTATCCAACGTTTCATCATCTATTGGCTTTTCATTAGAAATTTTTATCCACCTTTTTAAGAAGTTCTCTGGCATCGCTATCTTAGTCTTATCCATTAAATAATCATAAATGGTTTGAGTAAACAATCGATTAGAATCTTCTTTGAACATGTTTGTTAAATCTAAAGCCACCTTCTCCTTTAATTCAGATTCAGACTTTACATCTCCTGCAGGGAAAAGTTTATTAAACAACTCTTCATTCAAATCTGCCTTTTCCATTCTCTTGATATCATTTATCGTGAATTTGAAATGCTTTGACAAGCCTTCAAGACCAGACTCCTCAATTCCAAGCATTGAGGCCATATCCTTTGCATCTTTACTCACAGTAGTAGGGTCGAGAACTATTGAATCATCAATTTTTTTACCCTTTAATGACTTTACAGCTTTTTTGTCTGTCAAAAATTCCATTGAAATAGTAGAATTGTGTTCAACACCTCCATCTTTGGGTTCCTGATTTGAATCGAGCTCTCTAAACAAGCCCATAACCATATCCGTTTCTCCAACTTCTTCAGTTGATTCTAACTTACCGTATCGCTTACATAAGTCTTCAATTTGTTTTGCGATAAGTTTGTCATCAACTTTAACTAAGAAATATTCAATACTCTTCCTTGACGATAATGGAATGTCAAATTTTGGTGAAAAACCTATTTCATATGAAAACTCAAAATCAGCTGGGTTATCAAGGTCTCCTTTAAAAGTATCATCCTGTACAGGAATTGGATTTCCAAGAATTTCTAATTTTTCGTCTTGAATAAATTTATACAAACCATCGTTAGAGATTTTATTAAGTTCTTCAGCCAATACAGTTTTACCATATTGTTTTTGTATCATTCCTAATGGGACATGACCAGGTCTAAACCCAGGAACTTTTGCTGTTTTTCGATACTTCTCAAGGGTGTTTTTGACCTTCGACTGATAATCGTCGGAATTGATTTGAACCTTTAAGATCGCGTTAAGCTTATCAACTTTTTCTTGTACTACGTTCATTTTGTTATTATTAATTCAATAAAAAAGGTCTCGTTCAGTAGAACGAGACCTAAAAATGGTGCGGATGGAGGGACTCGAACCCGCACACCTCTCGGCACTAGATCCTAAGTCTAGCGTGTCTACCAATTTCACCACATCCGCATTTATTTCAACAGTAGAGAAAGCTCTCTTCACTTTAAACATTTTTAAAGCGGTTGCAAAGATAATTTTTTTTAAGAGAAATGAAAAGAAAAATTAGCTCCTTGTGTTTTGAATGTTCTGACGAATTTCTTTCATAAATTCAGAAGCATAAACAAAATTACTAATCTCTGGGTTTTCAGTTGTAATAATAGACTTTCGATCCCCTTGCCACCACTTCTTACCTTCGTAAATAAAAATTACATTTTCACCTATCTCGATAACTGAATTCATATCATGAGTAATCACAACGGTTGTCATATCGAATTCCTGGGTAATATCTTTAATTAAGCCATCAATTACAATGGCGGTTTTAGGATCTAAACCGGAATTAGGCTCATCACAAAACAAAAATTTTGGATTCATCGCAATAGCTCTTGCAATTCCAATTCTCTTTTGCATTCCACCACTACATTCAGATGGTAATAAAGAATTTTTACCCGATAAATTCACTCGTTCCAAACAAAAATCAACACGTTTTTTAATCTCTGCACTAGACTTATTACTAAACATAGATAATGGAAAACCCACATTCTCTTCAACATTCATGGAATCAAATAAGGCTGCGCCTTGAAATAGCATTCCAATTTGTTGTCTGATCTGACTCCTTTCATTTCGATTCATAGATGTGAAATCTCTTCCCTCATATATAACACTCCCAGAGTCCACCTCATGAAGACCCACCATGCATTTAGCCAACACAGATTTTCCCTGACCAGATTGACCAATAATTAGATTTACTTTACCTTTCTCGAAAGTTGTAGTAATGTCATGAAGTACCTGAACCTCACCAAAGGACTTATTGATATTATGTACCTCAATCATTAAAAAAGCAAAAGTTTAGTTAAAATGAAATTGGCCATTAAAATAACAACGCTACTCGTCACTATGGCTTGAGTAGAGGCCTTACCAACATCTAAAGAACCTCCTCGTACATAATATCCATAATAAGATGATACCGATACGATTAAGAATGCAAAAGAAACAGACTTAATAAGTGCATAGGTAATATGAAATGGATCAAAAAAAGAACGAATTCCAAGTACATATACCTCTGTATTAATCAAACCAGAAACCTGTAAAGCCAGCCAACCGCCAATAAGACTTAGTGCCATTGAGCAAATAATTAGAATCGGAAAGAACAACATAGCAGCTATAATCTTAGGAAGAACAAGATAGTTTAGTGAATTGACACCCATGATTTCAAGTGCATCAATTTGTTCAGTTACTCTCATGGTTCCAATCTCTGAAGCAATATTTGAGCCTACTTTTCCAGCGAGTATTAATGACATTACTGTGGGTGAAAATTCCAAAAAAGTACTTTGCTGGGTAATATACCCTACGGTGTAATCGGGAAGCAGAGGAGTGGTTAATTGATAGGCCGTATTCAATGCTATTACCCCACCCATAAACAAAGACATTAAGCCCACAATAAATAATGAACTAATCCCAATAATTTCAAGTTCAGAGACGACTCTTTTCCATAAAATCCTCCATTTCGATGGAACAGCGAAAAGGATTTTTAACATTAAAATATACCGCCCAAAATGATACAACAACTTCACGATACTAAAATAATCATAATTTTAATGTTTAAACTTTGAAAGCAAATCAAATGCTAATTTATTTTGATTAATTAATTTTCCAGTTGAAATGGATAAAACATCAAAATTTAATCACATACTATCAAAATATTTACCTGAAGAATTTGTTTCTTATGTGGCAGACTTGATTCTTCAATCTAATGTTAGATTTAAAATTGTTGCGCCAAGACGCTCAAAGCTTGGAGATTTCAAAGCTTCTATAAAAAACACCAATAAATCACAAATCACCATAAACGGAGATCTGAATCCTTACGCCTTTTTAATTACAACGCTTCATGAACTTGCCCATCTATATACTTATAATTCCTATAAACATAGAGTAAGCCCACATGGAAAAGAATGGAAAAAAGAATTTTCTAATTTGTTAGAACCTGTTCATTCTGATAAAGCGCTTCCTAAAGATCTTAAAATTGCATTGTCAAAATCCATCAATAATCTAAAAGCTTCGTCATGTTCGGATATTCACCTTTCAAGGGCTCTTAAGAAATTTGATACTCAAAAGAAAACCGTGACATTAGAAGAATTGGAAGAAAATACATACTTCATTATCAATAAAAAGACCTATTCCAAGGGGAAATTGAGAAGAACCCGGTATCTTTGCAAAGAAATAAGCTCAGGTAAAACATATTTAATACATGCGTTAGCTGAAGTAAATAGATCAGCATGAATAATTCATCGACATATTGTTTAATAATGGCTGGAGGCGTGGGTAGTCGGTTTTGGCCGCTTTCAACTAATGAAAATCCAAAGCAATTTTTAGATATTTTAGGCACTGGAAAAAGTTTAATTCAACTGACATTTGACCGTTTTAAACAAGTTGTTCCTGAAAAAAACATCTATGTACTAACAAATCTCGATTACAAGAACAAGGTGATTGAACAGTTAGGGATTAATGAAAATCAAGTGTTGTGTGAACCTCAAAGAAAAAACACAGCTCCATGTATAGCGTATGCCACTGCAAAAATTCACAAAAAAGATTCAAATGCGCTTATACTCGTTTCACCTGCAGATCACTTGATTATCAATGAAAATCAGTTTTTTAAAGACCTGAAGACCGGCCTAGACAAAGCAAACAACTCGGATGAACTTGTTACTTTTGGAATTAAACCAAACAGGCCAGATACAGGTTATGGCTATATTGAATTTGATGGGTTGAATAGCTCAATAAATACAGTAGCCAAAGTCAAACAGTTTAGGGAAAAGCCGAATTTAGATTTAGCAAAAAAATTCATAAGTCAAGGTAATTTTTATTGGAATTCTGGAATGTTTGCATGGAAATCAAATACCATAAAAAACAGCTTCATGAAATACTCAAATGAGCTTTACAAAATATTCTTTGAAGATGATCTAAATTACAATACTGAAAATGAAGCTATTTTCCTGAATAATGCTTTCCAAAAGTGTGAAGATATTTCCATTGATTATGCGATATTGGAAAATGACCCCAACACCTCTGTCGTATTATCTTCATTCGATTGGAGTGATTTGGGAACCTGGGGGAGTCTAAAAGGCCTTTTAAAGAAAGACCAAAATGACAATTCAATAAACAATGATAAGACTTATTTTTTCAATAGTACAGATTGCCTTGTGAAAGCAAATGCAGATAAAACCATTTTAATTGATGGCCTAAAAGGCTACATTATTATTGATACTCAAGATAAATTAATGATACTCAATTCCGAGAATGAGCAGGAACTAAAATCCTATTTGAAAAATATAAATCAAAAATAAAACTTTTAGTGGTCAAAATCAGAAATATAGAGTTGGGTGATTTTCCGTTATTATTGGCTCCAATGGAAGATGTCAGTGACCCTCCTTTCAGGGCTTTATGCAAAAGATATGGAGCGGATTTGATGTATACTGAATTTATTTCTTCTGAAGGTCTAATCCGTGATGCAGTGAAAAGTCGTCAAAAGCTAGATATATACGAAAAGGAAAGACCCATTGGTATTCAGATTTTCGGATCTGATATCGAAAGCATGAAAAAGGCAACTGAAATAACAGAGCAATCCAATCCCGATATTATAGATATCAACTATGGCTGTCCGGTTAAAAAAGTGGCCTGTAAAGGTGCAGGAGCAGGTATTCTACAGGATATCCCCAAGATGGTGAAAATGACGGCAGAAATAGTTAAATCAACAAAGCTACCTGTTACCGTAAAGACTAGATTGGGTTGGGATGAAAAAACAAAATATGTAGTAGAAGTTGCGGAACGTCTTCAAGACGTGGGTATTGAAGCTATTTCAATTCATGGTAGAACAAGAAAACAGATGTACAAAGGGAATGCTGATTGGTCATTAATCGCAGAGGTTAAAAACAATCCTAGACTGAACATTCCTGTTTTTGGAAATGGTGATATAGATTCTCCTGAAAAAGCCATTGAATATAAAAACAGATATGGTGTTGACGGTGTAATGATTGGAAGAGCCAGTATAGGAAATCCATGGATTTTTAGAGAAATTAAGCATTACATAAAATACAATACCCATATGCAGCGTCCCTCTTTTATAGAAAAAGTTGAGGCTGTTCAAGAGCACCTTTCATCGAGCGTTGAATGGAAAGGAACAAAATTAGGGGTGGCAGAAATGAAAAGACATTATGCTAACTATTTCAAAGGGATAGCTAATTTTAAAGACATAAAAACTCAACTTGTTACTTCAAATGAAATTGAAGAACTAAATGAAATTCTTGAAAAATTACATCAGGATTCAGAAAGATTCGAATTTGTATTAGGCTAGTGAACCATTTTTAATTGTATTTGTTTTTAGTTCATGGAGCTTTGGAAACATATTAAAGGTTTTTCCGATTATGAAATTTCTACTTTAGGAAACTTAAGATCTATACAAAGAATTAAAACTTTTAAAAACGGCAGAAAGGTTAAATTTTCATCGAAAAGAAAATCATTGAGAATTCATCCTGGAAACGGATTTTTAATGACTGACCTTATTGATGATAACGGTAAAAAAAGAACAATTTACCCTCATAAATTAGTGGCCGCAACTTTTATCCTTAATGAAAGACCAAGAAAGAACAAAGTAGTTATTCATCTAGATGGTGACGTACAAAACAATAATGTTGAAAATTTAAAATGGTCAAGCTACAGCGAGTCCATAAAAATTGGATTTTTAACTGGTAAAAGGGACAACAGTCAGCTTTGGGTTAAAAGAAGAATGAAATATGGGCCCAAAGGTGGAAATTCTACAATGGGGAGACCAGACCCTTTAACGGAAAAAGATAAATTAGAAATATTCAAACTGAGATCTGAAGAAAAAGTAAGTTTAAAAGAGCTTTCCTTAAAATTTAATTGTAGTGTTTCACATGTTCACAAAACATTGAGCAGGTTATCAAAAAGCTGAAACTAAAGAGCCGCCGTATTCTTTAAAATGGCTTTTGCCGGAATTCGAACCCCTCCATATAATGTGTTATTAATTGAGCTATCAATATCAAAATTCAACTGAATCCCCTTATACTCCCACCTCATCTTATTTTCTGTAGACGGGATAATACTGGGAATATTTTCACTTGTATAAAAAACAAAGGCATTTTTGTAAATCTTCATACTGAACAAGGGTGAAAACAGAAATCTGTATTTATCCTCTTCCTTTGTGAGTATGCCTTTAGAAATTAAGGTATTGATAAATGCCGTAGCAGGTTTAAGAGTTGAAACCATTAGCTTGTATCGCGGCACAACTACTTCTCGTGTTTTTTCAACTTCCTGAGTTTCGAAATTCTCATCAAGCTCCGTTTCTACATATTTTTCGGTGATTTTATAATATCCGCCTTCTTCAAAGCACAAATCACCTGCCCATAATTCTATAAATTCTTTTATCGGAAAGCTGATTTTTTTAGATAAATTTTTAAGCTTAGATGCAATTAATGCTTTGGTATTTAAATTTAGCTGCTGAAAATTCAAATGCAAATCAAGTATTCTATTTGAACGACCAGAAAAATTAATGGCTTTCCCTTCTTTATTTATTAAAAATGGAATAGAATCGTTCATCACAATTCTACTTTTTAAGTAAAGCTCCGTAGAGTCGCTGTCATGAGCCAGATAAATATGATTAATTCCTAAATCATTTAGCACTTTGCTCTTGGTGTACATAACCAAATGCTCTTTCTGGAAATAAGGGTTTGAAAACAACATCTTCCAGGATTCCTTTATGACAGGTGATTTCCTTGTGAGCTCTTTGTATACTTCGGAAAAGTATTTTCCCTTATATAATACAGCAAATTTTTTCCTCTTAAAGAAGAACATCTCTTGATCGTCAATCTTATATACCCTTTCCTTTCCAATCAAGGTATCAGAAACCTCAAAATCCATCTCCACTCGCTCAATAGCATTGTCTAATTTATTTGAATTGAGCAGGGGGATCACTAATCCATAATCGCCTCGATCATTGGCGAAAATATAAACCTGACTTTGAAGATCTATTCCATACTTTTTAGCCATGGAAAGAATAAACTCATAGGTTAGAAATTGACGTGCCTGAACATTATTAAAAATTAGAAGGTCTGTGGTTTCTTTAAGTAAATCAAGTACAAGTATTTTTCCAACCATATCCGCTTCCGGAAGAATACGCTCAATTTTAAATTCTTGATTTTCCTTTTCTTTAAACGGTTTTATGTAAAGCAATAAGGCCAAAAGAAGCGCCAATAAAACAATGATGGAAATCTTCTTATACACTCTCCTATTATTTGGAAAATATATACAATGAATTAATCATATCTAAGAATTGCTCTCCTGAGCTACTGTTACCTTCGAAGGTGTAGCTGATCTGATACTTCGTCTGGTCCAACTCAGACGCACCTGAAGTAAGTTCAAACATACCTGACTTTCCTTTTAACCTTTCGAAAACAAGCTTTTGCCGTTCATCTAAGAAATCAATTGGAAATTTATGAAGCGTTTCATCAAGGTCAACGTTGGCATATAAGACGCCTGACTTTTTGATTCTTTTTATTTTTTTTCCGGATAGTGATTGGCTTCCATATCCGTTAAGATTTGACTCAACTAAGGTGCGATTATTAGTGATAATAAATGTGTTTTTATTACAAACCAAAAACACCGGAGTAGCATCTAGAATAGCATCCTCAACCATCCAATAACCATCCATTTTTTTAATTCGAGAGCTCAATCTAGACAGGTCTTCTAAAATCATTTCGAATAAATCAGGTCTTTGTGATGCAAAACCAATCGTAAAAACTGGAATTTCCTCATCTGATTCCGTTTCTATCTCTGAATAATCAAAATTCTCTTCGTCATATAGATATTCAATCTGTTTTACTTTTACTTTTTCAACTCCATTAAAAGATGCAAACATACCGCCTTTATAGGCTCCAAAAAAAGACTTCTTATCCACCAGTTGATCTAAAAGCTGAATGGCTAAAATATTCATAACCATCTCCATGTTTTTCTGACTTTTTAAAATAGGGACTACTATGTCATATGCTTTTTCATATGCTTTTCTTAAATCAATATTGTAAATTAAATAGGCAGGACTGTTATCTGGAATGTACTTAAGGAATTTCTTATTGATTTTATTATTGTTCATTTCTGAATAAATGGAACCAAGCTCATTACCGTAATTCGCATTCACCTTGAAATTAATTTCATTTGAATCTATGTTCAGATCGCCGAGCATAATATTATCCTTATACAATTCTTTTAAATCATCATTCATGATGGGATACATGGTTTGAAAATACCACAATCCTTGTTCGTTTGTAATATTTCTTGAATTGTCAAGGTAAAATACACCTTCAGAATTCCTGGAAATTTGTTTGGCAAATCTGGGGTCCTTAGAATGCAAACTATTTTTATTGACAAAAAGATCGGTAAGTACATTGTCCAAATATTTGACCTGTAAATCATAAAGAATACTATCCCTTACCTCCCAATAATTTTTCTCTAAATCAAAGCTGTTATTATAAAGCTTGTGCATGTCATCTTCATAGAATACTTCTGGTTCATCCATCAACTCAAAATCAAGCTCATTTCCAAACGGATTTTCATTTCCTCTTGAATACCAAATTGAATCGGTTATATCAGTAACGAATTGGTCTTGAGGTTGTACTCTAATTAAAAGGGCCGTTTTGTTATCAATAATTAGTGTATTAAAAAACGAAGAGTACTTTTCCGCTGAACTCGAAATCAACCCTGTAGCCTCAAAGTCATCAAAAACTTGAAATAAGGCCATTTTATCATCTACTCCAAATGAAAATCCAGATACCTCTAAGTGTTCATTCTTTCCATAAAAGATATTCAATCTTTGGTCGAAATCTAAGCCGGCATCTTTTAAAGTTTTACCTGCGGTGGAACCATCAAATAGCTCTTGATGAATCTCTTCCATAAAGTCATATGCCACCAAATCGTTAAGAGAAATCTTTTTGAGCAAATTAATATTGTTAATGCTAAAAACTGTCGAGGCCTCTTTTGGTACTATGTATTCACTTTGCTGCGAATTACAATAAAAACAAAATAATAAGGTAAATATTAGAAGGGGACTTTTTAACTTAAACATAAAGCTGAAATATTAATCGAAAGTACGAATAAATCATTAGTATCTTGTACTATCAACATAGATTATATTGTCCATTACCTCATGGTCATTAAACACATCTAAAGCACTTTTTCTTAGCATCACCGCACGCTTGTTTTTAGACAGTTTAGCAGTAGTATTCTCAAAAGAATTCACGCGGTTTTCAAAACGGGTAATCGATGTGTAATTTCCTTTTTTTAATAGATCAGAATCTTCAGTTTTAATTGTTGGTATAGACCATGTATCCAAATTAGGTATCTTTCTAACCATCATTTGGCCATCATATGTAATCCAGTCATGAGAGAGGTTTTCATCATTCAGTTTTGTAGTGATTTTATGCAGTGATTTTTCAATTCCTCTTTGTAAGTTTACGACATTAGAAAAATCGCATTGAATTTTAAAAATGAATTGTGTGTAATTTGTGTCTATATGAACATTAGAAATTCCCTCCTGTTCGGATAGTTCCGAACGGAATTCTTCCATTTTTTCTTGAATCTCAGGTAAACTTGGCACTTTCTTTCCGTCCAGACTATCAAGGGCAAGTATTGAATTTAGCTTTACCTGACTTGAGCTGAGATTAACGGTATACTTAAATGTCCCCGACCCATCAATGTTAAATTTAATATCATCCAAAATCTCTATGCATGAGGGCATGATAAAAAGCAAAAGTAAAATAGTTACGTGTTTTTTCATTTTCAGTACAAAGCCAAATTTTATACCAAACTAATGAAAAAAACAAAAAGCCATCAGTTGATGGCTTTTTAGAATATTAAAATTTATGAGCTCTACTACATCATTCCAGGCATTCCTCCTCCCATTGGAGGCATAGCAGCAGGTGCCGCTTCTTCTGGTTGATCTGCTATTACACATTCCGTAGTCAATAACATAGCAGCAATAGATGCTGCATTTTCAACCGCAATACGGGTAACTTTTGTTGGATCAATTACTCCAGCCTTAAAGAGGTTTTCAAATTTCTCTGATCTTGCATTATATCCAAAATCTTTTTTACCAGCCTTAACTTCCTGAACAATTACAGCTCCTTCTTCGCCTGCATTAGCAATAATCTGCCTTAATGGTTCTTCTGCTGCTCTTTTGACAATAGCGATTCCAGTAACCTCATCTTCGTTCAGTCCACTAATTTTATCTAATGTCTCAATAGCTCTTAGCAATGCAACACCCCCACCAGCAACTATTCCTTCCTCTACAGCCGCTCGTGTTGCAGCTAAAGCATCTTCAACTCTATCTTTCTTCTCTTTCATTTCCACTTCCGTTGGTGCACCAACGTATAGCACTGCAACTCCACCAGACAACTTTGCTAATCTTTCCTGTAATTTTTCTTTATCGTAATCCGAAGTTGTGGTTTCAATCTGAGCGCGAATTTGACCTACTCTTGCTTTAATTTCAGCTTTCTTACCCTTTCCATTAACTATGGTTGTGTTGTCCTTATCAATCTCCATTTTCTCTGCCGTTCCCAGCATGTCAATTGTGGTGTTCTCTAAAGTCATTCCTCTTTCTTCTGAAATAACTTGTCCTCCTGTCAGAATAGCAATATCCTCAAGCATTGCTTTTCTTCTATCTCCGAATCCTGGTGCTTTAACTGCAGCCACTTTCAGTGAACCTCTAATACGATTTACTACCAAAGTGCCCAGTGCTTCACCATCTACATCTTCAGCTATAATGATAAGTCCTTTACTCGATTGAGCGACGGGCTCCAAAATCGGCATCAATTCTTTCATCGATGAGATTTTCTTTTCACAAATTAGAATCATTGGATCTTCCATCTCGGTAATCATCTTCTCTGTATTTGTCACAAAATAAGGAGACAAATAACCTCTATCGAATTGCATACCTTCGACAGTTTTCACTTCTGTTTCAATACCCTTTGCTTCTTCAACAGTAATCACACCATCGTTACCTACATCTTTCATTGCCTTAGCGATTAGAGCGCCAATAGCTTCATCATTATTTGCCGAAATTGTAGCAATTTGTTCAATTTTGCTGTTGTCAGATCCTACCTCTTTTGAAAGCTTTCTAAGGTTTGATACTACTTCACTGACAGCTTTGTCAATTCCTCTTTTTAAGTCCATAGGGTTCGCACCAGCCGCAACGTTTTTTAACCCTGCGCCAATAATGGCCTGTGCGAGCACAGTTGCAGTCGTTGTACCATCTCCAGCGATATCAGCTGTTTTAGAAGCAACTTCTTTAACCATCTGGGCTCCCATGTTCTCAACCTCATCTTCTAATTCAATCTCTTTAGCTACGGTCACACCATCTTTTGTAATATGAGGGGCACCAAACTTTTTACCAATCACAACATTTCGTCCCTTGGGGCCTAATGTCACTTTAACTGCATCTGCAAGAGCATCTACTCCTTTTTTTAATTTTTCTCTTGCCTCAACATCAAAAAATATATCTTTTGCCATTTTAATTTTTTATTATATAATTTAACAAACTCCGTATATGTCTGATTCTTTCATAATCAGATATTCTCCATTTCCAATTTTAATTTCAGTACCCGAATATTGTCCGTACAATACAGTATCTCCATTTTTAACGGTCATCGCTTCGTCACCCTTACCAGGCCCAACTGCGATAACAATACCTTTTAGTGGTTTCTCTTTTGCCGTATCTGGAATAATAATTCCACTTGACGTTTTTTCTTCTGCAGCGATTGGTTCAATAAGAACTCTATCGGCTAATGGTTTAAATTTTACTGCCATATTATCTAAAATTTATTTTTGATGATTCTATCGAAATTTGTGCCAAGTATCAAAACAAGACATTTTAACCTGAAAAATGATTCATGAATATATTTATGTCATACAAAGTGACATACTGACACTAAAATAATGCTATTGTTGTGACTCTTGTTGTGGTTGACCTTGTTCTGTTTTCGCTTTATCAGCTTCACTTACTTTTTTAGCCTTAGGTTGTCTCATCGTAATGATAATACTTGCAACTACAATAATACCAGCCAATGACCACGTTAGCTTATCAATAAACTCATTGGTCTTTTTTACTCCTCCTAATTGTCCTGGAGAACCAAAATCAGAGCTCAAACCTCCTCCCTTTGGATTTTGAATGTATACAACGAAAATAAGCAGTACACTTGCCAAAAGAACTAGAATAGATAATATTGCGTCCATTTATATAATTTTAGATTTAATTTTTTCAATTTGGTCTGCAAAGAAAATCTTTTTTTCGGGAAAAATCAAAATTAATTGCTCATAAGTTGATATTGCCAATGGAAAATTGCCTTGACTTTCAAAAACCTTGGCCAATGTTTCACTTACAGGAAGGTCCTTTTTCGTAATACTTTTTTTCGCCGATTCCTGAGGATTAAAGAAATTCGCCTTGGGTTTTTCAAATGTCAGATACTCTTTATCCGAAGTCTCTCCTGTATTTTTTGTGCCCTGCCGAAGCCAATCATTAAAGCTCTTAGGGGAGTCATTAAATTGAGTTTCAATAACATCTCCAGTACCTTTAGATTGAGATTCCTTTTTCTTCTCAATTTCTTTTGAGGATTCCTTTTTTTCTGACTCTTCTTCAATCTCCTTGATTAAATTCTCAGAAATGACATTTGAAACAATAAGCTTTTCAAGTTCATCGTCTTCATCATTTTGATTCGTTTTTTCAGAATCAATGGTGTTCTTTACTTCTTGATCTTCAGCTTTATTCTCAACAACCACATTTAAAGACTCTTCCTCTAAAGGTTGATCTTCAATATCAATTGAATTAAGTGTATGCAATAGATCATATATCACTTCTCTAGAGTTCAGCTGAACGGCGTAGTTTTCTAGTTCCTTTTGAAATCTCATATCATTGGTAAGCGAAAGAGATTTTAAATAAACAACCGTAAAGCTAGAGCACCAGGGATATAAATTCATCAATTCTTTAAACACAGATGAATCTTCAAATTTATAATCTGAAGAAAATAACTTTTGTTCTATGTTTTTTTTATCTAACTCTACCAATTTGATAAAAGTTTATTGATGACATCTTGAGATATTTGAGCATTGATGTCGTCTATTAATTGACCTTCTACTGATGCTAAATTAACATTTGAATCAAAATCCGCAAATCTTGTCGATGAAAACTTGACATTTTGATTTTCAGGACTGTTAATGATTAATTCAAATTGAACCCTAATGGAAAGACGATTCTGAGTCGCGTTATCATTCGCCTGAATGGCAATAGGCGCTACATTATAATCTGCGATTCTTCCGGTTAAAACAAGTTCACCTTCTCCCTCAGTATTGAGAATCAACCTTGTGTTGTTTTGAATACCGTCTTTGAGAATTTCAGTTAAAATGGGTCCATAGCTAAGTGGACAGTTAGGCGCGTTATTCTCTATCATTTCAACTGTAAAGCTCTTCCATTCTTCTGGCATGGACCCTGAGTCTCTAAAACCAATGCTTGATGGCCAACATGAACTAAAGAATACGGCGACAATAAAAATTAATGTGACTTTATATAATCTCATTTGTCGGTGAGGTTATATTCTTTAATTTTTCGATATAAGGTACGCTCAGAAATACCCAATTCACTTGCTGCATATTTCCTTTTACCTCTATGCTTTTCTAATGCTTTTTTTATAAGCTCTTTTTCACGATCCTCAAGAGAAAGAGACTCCTCAACTTCTTGATGGACCTCAAAGCTATCTGGCTGATTCATATCAACATTACGAATGGGTTCAGGCAACGATCTTCCAGGAGGTACTATGTCACTTTCCACATCACTGTATATTTTATTTACAATAGCCGTTTGACCATCTGTTAAAGCTACATTTCCCCCTTTTGAAATGATATCAACAACGAGTTTTTTAAGCTCTGTTAAGTCCTTTTTCATATCGAACAAGAACTTGTACATAAGTTCCCTTTCACTAAAATCTTGTTCAGATTTATTTTTCCTAATCACAAGATCTGTACTTTCACTCTTAGCCTGAATATAATTTGACAATGTTATGGCATCAATATCTCTAATTGTTTCTATTACAGAAAGCTGTTCAACCAGATTCTTGAGCTGTCTGATATTGCCAGGCCACTGATATGATTCCAATAGATGGACAGCATCTTCGCTTAACTTAATTCCCGGCATTCTATATTTTTCAGCAAAATCATGAGCAAATTTTCTAAACAACAAATGGATATCTTCTTTTCTGTTTTTTAATGCAGGAAGCTGAATAGGTACCGTGTTTAAACGATAATAAAGATCCTCTCTAAATTTTCCAGAAGAAATGGCTGATATCATATTTTCATTTGTTGCAGCAACTACTCTGACGTTTGTTTTAATCACCTTAGATGCTCCTACCCTCATAAACTCACCTGTCTCCAATACTCGAAGTAATCTTACCTGAGTCTGCATAGGCAATTCAGCTACCTCATCCAAAAATATTGTGCCGCCATCGGCTACCTCAAAATAACCAAGTCTGCTCCCTGAAGCACCCGTAAATGATCCTTTTTCATGGCCGAAAAGTTCAGAATCAATAGTGCCTTCTGGTATTGCTCCACAGTTTACAGCTATGTACTGACCATGCTTTCGCGAACTTAGCTGATGTATTACTTGAGGGATAATTTCTTTCCCTGTTCCACTTTCTCCAGTAACCAGAACAGAAATATCTGTAGGAGCAACCTGAGCCGAAACTTCAAGTGCTCTATTTAATGCCGGAGCATTTCCTATAATTCCAAATCTCTGTTTTATTTGCTGAACAGTCATTGTAAATGAATATTAATTTATTTCTTCTCCCATTAAAGTCGCAGACGTACAATCGTTAATTTTAACCTGAACATAATCCCCCTTAATTCCCTTATTTTTTGGAAAAACAACCATTGAATTTCTACTTGTTCTTCCACACATGTGTTCACTTGATCTTTTTGACTCTCCTTCAATGAGCACTTTTTCCACCAAACCAATTCTTTTTTTATTGGACTCCAATGAGAATTTAAGCTGCTTTTCAATGATCTCAGATAACCTTTTGGATTTTACTTCATCTGGAACATCATCCTCGAATTTCCTCTCTGCAAGCGTTTTTGGCCTTTCAGAGTATTTGAACATGTATGCAAAATCATATTTAACAAGATCCATTAGAGAAAGCGTTTCATCATGCTCCATTTCCGTTTCACCACAAAACCCAGAAATAACATCAGTTGAAATAGCACAGTCAGGTATTATTCGGTGAATTGCCTCAATTCGCTTTAAATACCATTCACGCGTGTAACCTCTATTCATACGTTTCAATACAGCCGAATTCCCAGATTGAACTGGCAAATGAATATAATTACACAGATTCTCGTATTTTGCCATGGCGTGTAATACGTCATCGGTCATGTCTTTTGGGTGAGAAGTAGAAAATCTGACTCTTAAATCAGGAGATACCATGGCCACCATTTCCATTAACTCAGCAAAATTTACAGTTGGAAGATCGGTGTTTTTTATTTCGCCCTTATTTGTAATATTCCAACGATAACTATCCACATTTTGACCCAATAGGGTTACCTCTCTATATCCATTTTGAAAAAGCTCAGTACACTCCTGAACAATCGTTTGAGGATCTCTTGAGCGTTCCCTACCTCGAGTGAAAGGAACTACACAAAATGAACACATATTATCACAACCTCTCATTATAGTTACAAAAGCCGAAACTCCCCCCTTATCCAAACGTACCGGGGATATATCAGCATAGGTTTCATCACGAGACAACAATACATTAACCGCCCGCTGACCTGTGCCTACCTCATCAATTAGATTAGGCAAATCACGATACGCATCTGGTCCAGCGACCAAATCAACAAGCTTTTCCTGCTCCAAAAGGGACTTTTTTAATCTTTCAGCCATGCATCCTAAAATCCCAACAACCATATCAGGATTGTCACTTTTTTTCTTTTTAAACTCCGTAAGTCTATTTCGCACTCTTTTTTCAGCGTTATCACGAATAGAGCAGGTGTTTATTAAAACAACATTTGCTTCATCTATATCTCTAGTCGTGTCATAACCATTCTTATTCATTATTGAAGCAACTACTTCACTATCAGAAAAATTCATTTGACAACCATAACTTTCTATATACAGTTTCTTTTTGTTGCTTGAATCTCCTGACGGATGAGCGTCAAGAACATCTCCCTGTCTATCTTCTATTATGACTTTTTTTTCGTCTGACATATACCGAAATATTTTAGGCTACAAATTTACTAAAAACATCAAGTCTGACAAAATGTCAGAATGTTTTTTTAATTCTTGATTTTCTTTTTAACCTATGGTTAATTGCGGTAAAAAGAAATTATTTCAAACAAACATTTGAAAGTTGACGTTAAGAAAACATACATTTGCAAAATATCAAATACCGTTTATGTCAAAAAACTTAGTGATTGTTGAGTCCCCTGCAAAAGCCAAAACCATCGAGAATTATTTGGGTAAGGACTACATCGTGAAATCGAGCTTTGGTCATGTTAGAGACTTAGCTAAAAAAGGATTATCCGTAGATATAGAAAATGGTTTCGATCCGGTTTACGAGGTTTCAACCGACAAAAAACAATTGGTTTCGGAACTTAAGAAGCTTGCAAAGGCAGCTGAAACAGTATGGCTAGCAACGGATGAGGACCGGGAGGGTGAAGCCATTTCCTGGCACCTGACTGAAGCACTTAACTTGGATAAAAAGGACACGAGAAGAATTACCTTTAATGAGATTACAAAAACAGCAATACTCAAAGCGATTAATAATTATCGAACGGTAAATCAGAAGTTGGTAGATGCACAGCAGGCAAGAAGGATATTAGATCGAATCGTTGGTTTTGAATTGTCTCCTGTATTGTGGAAAAAAGTAAGACCTAGTCTTTCCGCTGGAAGAGTTCAATCGGTCGCAGTAAAATTAATCGTAGAAAGAGAGGAAGAAATTCAGAAGTATGATTCAAAATCTTACTTTAAAGTCAATGGCGAATTTAAATCATCAAAAGGAAATATATCTGGTGATTTGTCTACACAGTTTGATTCTATAGAAGAAACAGAATCATTTTTAAATAATTCAATAGGCAAAGATTTTAATATTCAATCCGTAGAAAAAAAGCCTGCAACCAAAAAACCTTCAGCACCCTTTACCACTTCAACACTTCAACAAGAAGCGAGTTTGAAATTGGGATTTTCTGTTTCCAGAACAATGTCCGTAGCTCAAAGATTGTATGAATCAGGGCACATTACATACATGAGAACTGATTCCGTAAATCTTTCTCAAACAGCAAGAGACAGCGCTCAAAAAAGCATCATAGCTAACTTTGGAGATGCCTATTCTAATCCAAAACAATTTACAACAAAATCAAATGCTGCTCAAGAAGCTCACGAGGCCATAAGACCAACTGATTTTAATGTTCGTGAAGTACAAATGGAGCATGATGAATCGAGGTTATACGAATTGGTTTGGAAGCGTGCCATTTCTAGTCAGATGAGTGATGCAAAGCTTGAAAGAACTACAATAAAAATTGGTGCCGATGGACTTAAAGAACATTTTAATTGTAAGGGTGAGGTTATCGTATTTGATGGGTTTTTGTCAGTTTACATAGCAAGTAATTTGCACGAATCAGATGATGAGGAAACACAGGGCTTGTTGCCACAAGTTACAGAGGGTGAAAATGTTTCACCAAATAAAATAATGGCAACACAACGATTCTCTAGACCGCCTGCAAGATTTGTAGAAGCCTCACTGGTTAAAAAACTAGAAGAACTTGGTATTGGAAGACCCTCCACCTACGCTCCAACAATTTCTACTATTCAAAAAAGGGGTTATGTTGAAAAGAAGGTTAAAGATGGAAATGAAAGGTCGTATAAGTATTTGAGCCTGATTAATGAACGTATTGAGATTGAGGACAAAACTGAAATTACAGGTAGGGAAAAGAATAAATTATCTCCCACGGATATCGGTATTGTAGTAACTCATTTTTTGCAAGATAATTTTGAACAAATAATGGATTATCAATTTACTGCGACTATTGAAAATCAATTCGATAATATTGCCAAGGGTAACTTAGAATGGAAAAAAATGCTCTCAGAATTTTATACTCCATTCCATACGGGAGTTGAAGACACAACTGAAAATGCGGAAAGAGCTACAGGTGAAAGGCATTTGGGAGTTCATCCTGAAAATGGAAGAAAAGTAATTGTGAGAATTGGGAAATTTGGACCAATGGTTCAGATAGGGGACGAAAAAGAGGATGGAGAAAAGCCTAAATTCGCCTCACTGTTGGATTCTCAATCGATAAACTCAATCTCGTTAGATGACGCCTTAGAGCTCTTTAAGCTTCCCAGAATTTTAGGAGAACATGAAGGGAAAGAGGTCAAAGTAAATATCGGAAGATTTGGACCATATGTTCAGGTTGAAAGAACTTTTGCTTCTATTCCAAAGGAAATGGATCCCATGGAAATCACCTTGGAAGAAGCCATTATCTTACATGTGGAAAAGGTGAAACAAAGTGAAGCCAATAAAATTAAAACCTTCCCTGAGAATCCAGATTTATTTGTTTTAAATGGAAAGTACGGACCATACATTAAATTAGGCAAGAAGAATTACAAAATTCCTAAAGATAAAGTCGCCGAAGAACTTGACCTAAAAGAATGTCTCGAAATCATTGAGAATCAACCTAAAAAAACGAGAGGTAAAAGAAAAGCGTCAAAGTAATTTTATTTTAACTATTAGAAATTTTTAACTTTACTATATGAACGGTAGTGTTAATAAAGTAATTCTAATTGGGAATCTCGGCAGAGACCCTGAAATTAGAAAGCTTGAAAACGGTGCAACTCTAGCCTCATTTTCATTAGCAACCTCAGAATCCTATGTAGACAAACAATCTGGGAGAAAAATTGAAAATACAGATTGGCATGACATCGTTCTTTGGAGAGGTTTAGCAGAGGTCGCTGAAAAGTTTCTAAAAAAAGGAATGAAAATATATGTCGAAGGACGACTAAAAAAAAGGTCGTGGCAAGACAAAGAGGGCAATACAAGATATAATGTTGAAATTATTGGTGATGAAATGACCATCCTATCCAAACCAGAGTCACAAACAAAACAGAAGGAACCATATACCGTAGAAAGTAAAATGGAAAATTCCAAAATGGAAAATTTAGAAAGTGACCCTAGTGATATTTTACCTTTTTAAATGGAAATCACTGAACCCCCATCCCATTTTTTAAATTTACTCATAGTGAGACCAGATGGAAATGTAATCCTTTTTATGTTTATTGTTTTGGTTTTATTATTGCTTTCAGCCCTTATTTCTAGTGCGGAATCCGCTTTTTTTTCATTATCACCACAAGAAACGGACAAACTAAAACAGGAGAACTCATCAAAATCGAATTTAATTTTAGATTTATTAAATAAGCCGAAGGAGCTACTTGCTACAATCCTGATTACGAATAATTTTTTAAATGTTGGAATTGTCATTTTGTGCAGCTTTATAATTAATTATTTCTTTCCTTTAGCAGATAACTATTTCAGATTTTTCCTTGAAGTAATTGGTATTACACTACTCATTCTTCTTTGGGGAGAGGTTATCCCTAAAATATTTGCGGTAAAAAACCCTGCTAAGGTCTCTCGAATAATGGCAAAACCTCTTTATTATTTATACAAGTCTCCTCCCATCTATTGGATTGTAAACGCTTTAGTTCAAAGTTCAAAGATATTAAGCGGCAATAAGAAAGCCACCGTGAACTTATCATCTTCTGATTTGGAACAAGCTGTTGCCATTACTAAAGAGGAATCGGCAGAAGAGGACCATAAGATACTGGAAGGCATTGTGAAATTTGGAAAAACGGAAGCTTCTCAAATTATGAAGCCCCGAGTTGAAGTAGCTGCCGTTGATTTAGAAATGAAGTTTAGCGAGATTAAGCAATTTGTTTTGGATTCAGGTTTTTCTCGAATACCCGTGTATAAAGAAACTGCAGACCAGGTGGTTGGTATACTTTATATTAAGGATCTCCTACCCTATTTGAACCAAGATGATAAATTCAATTGGAAAAGTACGCTTAGAAAACCTTTTTTTATTCCAGAAAACAAGAAAATAAATGACCTTCTGCAAGATTTTAAAAATCTAAAAATGCATCTATCAATTGTAGTTGATGAATATGGTGGTGCATCCGGAATCGTAACCTTAGAAGATATTTTGGAAGAAATTGTTGGTGACATTACTGATGAATTTGATGAAGAAGATCTAGTTTATTCCAAAATAGATGAACACACCTACATTTTTGAAGGACGAACCTCCTTAATGGATTTTTACAAAGCCTCTAAAACAGATGGTGAAAAGTTCGAAGAATTAAAAGGTGAAGCAGAAACGCTAGGTGGGTTTGTAATTGAACAAGCCGGAAGAATTCTTAAAAACAATGAGTTTATCATTATAGATAAACACAAAATAATTGTCGAATCATCAGACAAAAAAAGAATAAAGACATTAAAAGTAATTTCTAATTATGAATAAGAGTATTTATACATGGGTGCTTTCACTTATTTTTATGGCCCTTTTTGCCTCGTGCAATGACCAAAAGGATGAGAATTTCTTAGATCTTTTTCAGGACGAAGAGAACGATGGTGCAAAAACTTTAAGAGGGCAAAACTCTACGTTTTTAAAAATTGAATTTCCTGAGCACTCGTATCATACCGAACGGGGTAACGCTCCTTTTCAATTTAAGCTTTCAGATAACAGCACATTAAAAGCTCCTGTAAACTGTAATGCTTACTATTGTGAGCAGGAAATCTATTTAGGTAGAGAAATTGATGGTAATATTAATCTATTTTACAAAAAAGTGGATCATCCAGACTCCCTTGCTCGACTCATTAACTTTTCAAATCAAGAAGTAGATTTTCACAAAATGAAAGCCTCCAAAATTGAATATGACCAAATTATTGATTCCGAAAGCAAGGTATTTGGAACTTTATTTGAATTAAAAGGTGATGTAGCAACTAATTTCCAATTTTATCTCACAGATTCGATACAAAACTTTGTTCGAGGTGAAGTTGTTTTAAACTGTGTACCTAATTATGATTCCTTGCGGCATGTTCTTGGCTATGTAAAAGTAGACCTTACAGAAATGATAAACTCTTTTGAATGGCTGAAAGACTAAATGGCGAATTGATTTTAGCCCTTGGTAGCAATCTTGGAAATCGAAAAGAAAACTTAACAAAAAGTATTGCATTAATTAATGAACATATAGGCGAAGTCACAATGATTTCTCAATATTTCGAAAATGAACCGGTAGATTTTGATTCCAAAAATCAATTCATAAATATGTGTGTAAAGGTTGTTTCGGAAAAAAATCCAGCAGAAATTTTAAAAGAAATAAAGTCGATTGAAAAATCTATGGGTAGAACGAAGACGAGCAATCGTTATGAAGACCGTCCAATTGATATCGACATTATTCTATACAATGAACTAGTTTTGAAATCGAATAAATTGATTATTCCACATCCTAGTTATTCCAAAAGACCATTTGTTTTAGCTCCCATGTGTGAAATTGGTGACTATTTAGACCCTAATATTTTTTTAACTTGCAAACAACTATTGGAATAAATAATGAAAAGAAGCGTAAACTTAATTGACTCTTAATTTATTCTTATTAACTTTGCGCATAATTTTGAAAATTAAATTAATTATGAAAGCTAATACATTAAGAGCAACCTTTGGACTTTTTATTACAGGTCTTATTATCTCCAGTTGTTCGTTGGTAAAAGATTTTGATTACACAGTAACTCCTAACCCTTTGGAAATGCATGGTGACAGTGTTAAATTCACAGTTGTTGTAAATATTCCAGAAAAAGGTATCAAGAAAACTGTGAAAGCAGAAATTACACCAAAATTGGGAGGAACTAGTTTAGGTGTTTGGACTGTACAAGGATCTAAAATTACTGGAAATGGTAAGGTTATCGAATATAAACCAGGGGGAACAGCTACATTTGAAACTTCACTCGCTTATGACCCTTCTTTTGAAGCCGCTGATTTGGTTTTGACTGGAAAAGTATTTAAGAAAGAGAAAGAGAAAGCTGAGCTTCCAGAACAAAAAATAGCTGATGCTACTATAATCACTCCTTTAATGGTTAGAAAAGATTATGGAATGCTTTACCAAAAGGATGAATTGGTAAGAGTTGTTGATAAAAGTGTATCTGCGGTAATCAATTACGACAAAGGTAAATCATTGGTTAAATCAAAAGAATTAAAGGATGAAGACATTCAAGCATTAGTTACTTGGATTGATTCGGCTCAAAATAATCCGAAATTAGAAATTGAATCTATAACGGTTCAAGGTTATGCTTCTCCTGATGGTGAGTTTGCTAAGAATGGAGACCTTTCTAAAGATCGTGTAAACACCGCCAGTAAGGCTTTTGCTAAACTTATGAAGAAAGCAAAGCTCGATAAGTACATGGACACTGCGACATATGAAAAGCAAGGTTTAGGTGAAGATTTTGAAGAGTTTAAAAAACAGCTAGCTGCTACTGAAACTATTTCAGAAGGTGATAAAAACTTGTTCATTAGAATTTTAGAAAGGGTTTCTGATCCTGAAGCTAGAGAGAAAGAAATGGTTACTCTGGGTAAATCATTCAAGCAATTAGAGAAAGATGTATTTCCAAATATTCGTAGGTCAGTGATTACTGTAAATTACAAAGAAAGTGGATTAACGGATGACGAAATGATTGCCTTTTCTTCTAATAATACTGATACATTAACAGTAGAAGAAGTTTTGTATACTGGAGAAAACCTACTTAAAGATATCAATTCAAGAATATCCCTTTACAGCACTGTTGCAGCATCACTAAAAGACAGTAGAGTTTATAATAACTTAGGTGCCCTTAATTATCTACAAAGTAATATTGCTGGTGCAAAAGAAAACTTAGAAGCTTCCGCTGCATTAGTTGAATCTGGAGAGGTTATGAATAACCTGGCTGCGATTGCCATTTTAGAAGATGACAGAGCAAAAAGCAGAACTTTATTATCAGCTGCAAAAGGAATGTCTAATGAAAAAATGAATACTGTTAAAACAAATATGGCTGCATTGGACATATTAGACGGTAACTATAGCTCAGCTGAAGGAAACATTAATGGAAATACATTTAATAAAGCATTGGCTCAGGTTCTTCAAGGTAATCTTGCAGATGCAGAAGCAACATTAGCAGCAAGTGAAGATAATGAGGGTGATGCAATATACCTAAGTGCGATCATGGCTGCAAGAGCAGGCTCTGGTGTTAGCGATGTTATAGCAAAACTTGCATTGGCGATTGAAGCTGATGGTAGTCTTAAAGCAAAAGCTTCAAAAGATCGAGAGTTTGTTAAGTTCTTCTCTGATGAAGCATTTAAAAGTACTGTTGAATAAACATTACTTCTAACAATATTAAAAGCTCCTTTTTTAGGAGCTTTTTTTATGCAGTTTAGACAAGTATATTTGCTCTAACTGTCCAGGAGTTGGAATCAGATTAAAAGAACAAGACAAAGCTTTACAATCCATTAATGTGCTATATCCAAAATAACCACAGATTTCTGATGCCATACACATTACTTCATCTGCCCTTACCATATCAGAATTTGGTATAAAAACAGCTTGAGTATTAAGCTTCTCCATTTCTTCCCCTGCATGAACTCCACCAATTACAAATTCAATTTCATTTTTTTTAAGTCGATCACTAAAATGGGCTAACAAATATTTAGAATAGCTTTTGGGGCCATTAACAACTAGAACAGAAGATATTTTTTTCAATCCACTGTTTTTTAGCAAAAGGAATCTTGAATGGTGACCAATTTGAAATGTGTTGTCAAAATATTTGTCTTTTGAAAGAGTTCCTGCTAGATTTTGTTCATTATCCATAACCCATATTCCTTTAAACTTCGAAATTTGACGTCTATTTACAACATTGAATATTCTAAAAACCCCCTTTAGAGGGAATTTCAATTGATGTGTAATAAATATACTTGGAATCTTTTTTGAATAAAAGCCATAACGCTGATCAGAAATCAATAAATCCAATTGATAATGTTCAACATTTTCATTACACAAAGCCTGTTCTTTCTTAGCAAACGTATAAAGCGAAATAAGAGAACGCAACAGATCTCTTTTGAAATGGCCCTTTCCTCTAAATTTGAATGGGTACCCCTCGTGTTCTATATATTCAACGTCTTCAAGGTATTGACTAAAAATAGCCCTTTGGTCATTATTGCAAAACACAAAAACCTCGTTAGATTGGGATTTTAATTGGTGAATGATCGAAACGCAGCGGGTCACATGACCAAGCCCCCAATTAAGAACTGAAAATCCAATTCGTTTATTTTTTATTGTTTCTATGTGATACACATTTTAAAATTAGAAAAATAGAGAACATTTAAAGTGATATTGATTAATTTAGCCGAACATATTTTAAAATAAAAAATGAAAGAGGGAACAGAATTCAGAAAATATGCAACTAAGCATATGGGTATTAACAGCACATTTGTTGACCATTACATAGAATCATCATTAACACCATACATTATAGAAGAGCGGTCATTAAATATGACTCAGATGGATGTATTCTCTAGATTAATGATGGATCGAATTATCTTTTTAGGTACAGGAATCAATGATCAGGTAGCTAACATTATTAATGCGCAATTACTTTTTCTAGAATCCGTTGATTCGAAAAAAGACATTCAAATATATTTGAATTCTCCAGGAGGATCCGTTTATGCTGGACTTGGAATATATGACACTATGCAATACATTCGACCTGACGTGGCAACAATATGCACAGGAATGGCTGCTTCAATGGGAGCTGTACTTTTATGCGCGGGGGCAGATGGCAAAAGAAGTGCTTTAAAGCATTCTAGAGTTATGATTCATCAACCACTTGGAGGTGCACAGGGACAAGCGAGCGACATAGAGATTACTGCAAGAGAAATACAAAAGCTAAAAAAAGAGCTTTATGACATCATAGCTACGCATTCGAAGCAATCTTATGACAAGGTTTGGGAAGATTCTGATCGCGATTACTGGATGACCTCTGAGGAAGCCAAAGCCTATGGAATGGTAGATGAAGTCCTTCTTAGAAATCCAAAATAATGTCAAAAAAGAATACAATCTGTTCATTTTGTGGCCTTAAAAGAGATGAGGTTCAAATATTAATTGCCGGTGTGACTGGTCACATTTGTGAAAACTGTGCGGCTCAAGCTAATCAGATTGTTTCAGAAGAGTTCAGTGTTTCAAAGAAGACAATTTCCGCCAAAAAGGAATTAAAAATTAAATTCCCTAAAGAAATTAAAGCTGACCTTGATGAATACGTAATTGGACAGGAAACAGCTAAAAAAGTACTTTCTGTGGCTGTTTATAATCATTATAAAAGATTAAATGCACCAATTGATAATATAGAGATTGAAAAATCTAATGTTATCTTAATCGGTAGAACTGGTACTGGTAAAACACTTTTGGCAAAAACCATTGCAAAGCTTCTTAATGTTCCTTTTTGTATTGCGGATGCTACCGTTCTGACCCAAGCTGGATATGTTGGGGAGGATGTGGAAAGCGTACTCTCTCGTTTATTACAGGTTTCTGATTACAATGTAGAGCAAGCAGAGAAAGGAATCGTTTTTATTGACGAAATTGATAAAATTGCCCGAAAAGACGATAATCCATCAATTACCCGAGATGTTTCCGGAGAAGGTGTACAGCAAGCCTTACTAAAACTTTTAGAAGGTTCTGAGGTGAATGTTCCTCCTCAAGGTGGGAGAAAGCACCCTGAGCAAAAAATGATCCAAATCAATACAAAAGGTATTTTGTTCATATGTGGTGGTGCATTTAATGGTATTGAAAAAATAATAGCCCAGCGAGTCAATAAACAAACAATAGGGTTTTCTTCAACAGAAGATGATTATGTCGAAAATGATTCTCTATTAAATTATGTAAATGCAACGGATGTCAAGACTTTCGGATTAATTCCAGAATTGATTGGAAGATTTCCTGTAATAAGTTATTTAAATCCTCTTGATACCATTGCATTAAAAAGAATATTAACCGAGCCTAAAAATGCATTGATAAAACAATATGTTAAAATCTTTGAGTTAGACGGTATTAAGCTAAGCTTTGATAAGGAAGTGTTTGATTTTATTGTAGAGAAGGCGATTGAGTATCAACTGGGAGCCAGAGGTTTAAGGTCTATTTGTGAAGCCATCTTAACAGATGCCATGTTCGACTACCCTTCAAGTAAACATAAAAAACTAAATGTCACCTTAGATTATGCAAAAGGAAAGTTTAAAAAATCCAAGCTTGCTAAACTGAAAGTGGCCTAATATTTCAAGACTAATCGTAAATTTATACCTGATTATATCGTAAAAAATGAAAACACTACAATTTAGAGAAGCTCTTAGAGAAGCAATGTCTGAGGAAATGAGAAAGGATGAACGCGTTTTTTTGTTGGGAGAAGAGGTCGCAGAATATAATGGGGCGTATAAAGTATCTCAAGGTATGCTTGATGAATTTGGCCCTCAAAGAATAATAGACACGCCCATTGCTGAATTGGGTTTTACTGGTATTGCAGTTGGAGCATCAATGAACGGACTGAGACCAATAGTCGAATTTATGACTTGGAATTTTGCGATACTAGCTGCGGATCAAATAATCAATTCCGCTGCAAAAATGTTACAGATGTCTGGTGGCCAATATCATTGTCCAATTGTATTTAGAGGTGGGAATGGAACTGCTGGACAACTCGGTGCAACCCACTCTCAAAGTTTTGAAGCCTTTTATGCACATGTTCCAGGCCTCAAAGTAATCACACCATCTAATCCTGCAGATGCCAAAGGTTTATTGAAAGCTGCAATTCGTGATGAGGATCCTGTTGTCTTCCTTGAATCTGAGAAAATGTATGGAGACAAGGGACAGGTGCCTGAGGGAGAGTTTATTATCCCTATTGGTGTTGCCGATGTAAAAAGAAAAGGTTCGCATATCACTGTTGTGAGCTTTGGAAAGATCATTAAAATCGTTGAAGAGGTTGCCGAGATATTGTCTAAAGAAAATATTGAAATAGAGATTATAGACCTTAGAACTATCCGTCCTTTGGATTTTGCTACTGTTGTTGAATCCGTTAAAAAAACAAATAGATGTGTAATCGTTGAAGAATCTTGGCCATTTGCCTCCATTTCCTCTGAAATTGCATTTCATTTGCAAAGCAATGCCTTTGATTATCTTGATGCGCCAGTGCTAAGAGTGACCCAGACGGATACGCCTTTTGCATTTTCACCAACACTTATTGATGAAGCGTTGCCAAATAAGGACCGTTTGATTGAAGCCATAAAAAAAGTGATTTATACCTAAATCAAAAAGACGTTATCCACAACAAATACTCGTATTTGTTGAAAAAAAACAAATTTTTCCTGTCTTATTATTGTGTAATAAATAAAATGTAGTAACTTTGCACCCCTCAAAGTACGTTTGAGGATAATATTTTATTTACAATTAAGAGTATTTTTTTATGCCAACTATTCAACAATTAGTTCGCAAAGGAAGAACTGCGGTAGTTAAGAAAAGTAAATCTGCTGCACTTGATTCATGCCCGCAAAGGAAAGGTGTATGTGTTAGAGTTTACACTACAACTCCTAAGAAGCCAAATTCGGCTATGCGGAAAGTGGCAAGAGTTCGCCTTACGAACGGTAAAGAAGTTAACGCTTACATCGGAGGTGAAGGTCACAATCTTCAAGAACATTCCCTTGTATTAGTTAGAGGTGGAAGAGTTAAAGACCTTCCAGGAGTCCGTTATCACATCGTTCGCGGTGCTGAAGATACAGCCGGCGTTCAAGGAAGAACACAAAGAAGATCTAAATACGGAACGAAGCGTCCGAAGCAGAAATAATCACATAACCTTTATTATTTATATATAATGAGAAGAAGAAAGGCCAAAAAAATTGCTATTCTGCCAGACCCAAAGTTTAATGAGGTTGTTGTTACCAAGTTTGTAAACAATCTTATGTTCTCTGGTAAAAAAAGTTTAGCATTTAGAATATTTTATGATGCCATTGAGATGGTAGACGGTAAAGTAGAAGACCAAGAAGGTCTTGATGTTTGGAAAAAAGCAATTGAAAATATAACACCAAGTGTTGAAGTAAGAAGTAGAAGAGTCGGTGGTGCAACATTCCAAATACCAACACCTGTTAGAGAAGGGAGAAAAGCCTCACTAGCCATGAAATGGCTTATTGGTTTTGCCCGAAAAAGAAATGAAAAAACAATGGCTCAGAAATTAGCTGCAGAAATCATTGCTGCATCTAAAGAAGAGGGAGCGGCTTTCAAAAAGAAAGAAGATACCTTAAGAATGGCTGAGGCAAATAAAGCATTTTCACATTTTAGATTTTAAGAAATGGCAAGAGATCTCAAATACACAAGGAACATCGGAATTGCTGCTCACATTGATGCGGGGAAGACGACTACTACAGAAAGAATCCTTTATTATGGTGGTGTAAGCCATAAAATTGGTGAAGTACATGATGGTGCTGCGACTATGGACTGGATGGAGCAAGAGCAAGAAAGAGGTATTACAATTACTTCTGCAGCTACAACTCTCAACTGGAATTATAGAGGCCAAGAATATCATATGAATATCATTGACACACCGGGACACGTTGACTTTACTGTCGAGGTGAATCGTTCGTTGAGGGTACTTGATGGATTGGTATTCCTTTTTTCAGCAGTTGATGGTGTTGAACCTCAATCAGAAACCAATTGGAGACTTGCAAATAATTATAATGTTCCTAGAATAGGGTTCGTTAATAAAATGGATCGACAAGGAGCTGATTTCTTAAATGTTTGTGCTCAAGTAAAAGATATGTTAGGTAGTCACGCACTTCCTCTTCAAATCAATATTGGCGCAGAAGATGATTTTCAAGGAGTTGTTGATTTGATCAACTTTAAGGGAATCATATGGAATGAAGAAGATATGGGTATGACCTTTAAAGAAATTCCCATTCCAGATGATGTTATTGATGAGGCAAGAAAATTAAGAGGTGAATTATTAGAGGCAGTTGCTGAATTTGATGATACTCTTATGGAAAAGTACTTTGAGGATGAAAACTCATTAACTGAGAGAGAAATTCTTGATGCTTTAAGAGAAGCTACTATTTCGGGTAAGGTAGTACCGATGATGTGTGGTTCTGCTTTCAAAAACAAAGGTGTTCAGGCCATGCTTGATATGGTGATGGAAATTTTACCTTCTCCACTAGACATTGAAGGTATTAAGGGAACTAATCCTAGAACTGAAGAAGAAGAAATTAGACAACCGTCATATGACGAACCTTTTTCTGCGTTGGCATTTAAAATTGCGACAGACCCTTTTGTTGGCCGTTTGTGTTTTGTTAGAGCATACTCCGGCAAACTTGATGCTGGTTCATATGTATACAATACAAGATCAAATAATAAAGAACGTATATCAAGAATCTTTCAAATGCATGCGAAAGAGCAAAAGCAAGTTAAAGAACTTGGAGCAGGAGATATTGGAGCGGTTGTTGGGTTTAAAGACATAAAAACAGGAGATACACTTTGTGCAGAAAAATCACACATTGTATTAGAATCTATGGACTTTCCTGATCCTGTAATCGGAATCGCTATTGAACCTAAAACTCAGGCCGATACTGATAGACTTTCGATTGGTCTTCAGAAACTTGCAGAAGAAGATCCTACATTTCAGGTTAAAACTGACGAGGAATCCGGTCAAACTATTATTTCAGGAATGGGTGAGCTTCACCTAGAGATTATTGTTGATCGACTTAAAAGAGAATTTAAGGTAGAGGTTAATCAAGGAGCTCCACAGGTTACTTACCGTGAGGATATTACATCTCCTGTTGAACATAGAGAGGTTTATAAAAAACAAAGTGGTGGTCGTGGTAAATTCGCTGATATTCTTGTTAAGATTGAACCACAGGATGATCAAGAAAAATCAGGTCTGGAATTTGTCAACAAAATTAAAGGTGGAAATATACCAAAAGAATACATTCCATCTGTTGAAAAAGGGTTCAAAGACTCTATGAAAACAGGTGTTCTTGCAGGGTTTCCGGTCGAAGCTATGAAGGTAGAATTAATTGATGGTTCATTCCACGCAGTGGATTCAGATTCATTGTCTTTTGAATTGTGTGCGAAAATGGCATACAGAGACGCAATGAAAAATTGTTCTCCCGTACTATTAGAACCAATAATGAAAATTGAAATCATTACTCCTGAAGAAAACATGGGTGATGTAGTTGGTGACTTGAATAGAAGGCGTGGTATGATGAAAGGAATGGATGATAAAAACGGGGCAAAAGTCCTAAAAGCAGATGTTCCATTATCAGAAATGTTTGGGTATGTTACTCAGCTGAGAACTATCACATCGGGTAGAGCAACTTCATCGATGGAATTTTCACATTACGCTGAAGCTCCAAAGAACGTAGCGCAGGATGTAGTTGATAAAGCAAACGGAAAAGTTGTTGCATAATAATATAAGCAGAAACAAATGAGTCAAAAAATTCGAATTAAATTAAAATCTTACGATCACAACTTAGTTGACAAATCGGCTGAGAAGATTGTTAAGACTGTAAAGTCTACTGGTGCTGTAGTTAGTGGTCCTATTCCACTTCCTACGCATAAGAGAATTTACACAGTGTTGAAATCTCCACACGTAAACAAAAAAGCAAGAGAACAATTTGAGCTATGCTCTTATAAAAGGTTAATGGACATCTACAGCAGTTCGTCTAAAACCGTTGATGCTTTGATGAAACTTGAATTGCCAAGTGGAGTTGATGTAGAAATTAAAGTATAATTAAATAAAAGAGAAAACATGCCAGGAATAATTGGTAAAAAAATCGGAATGACTAGCATATACAGTGCCGAGGGTAAGGCATTACCATGCACGATGATAGAAGCTGGTCCTTGTGTTGTAACTCAGGTTAAAACAGAAGACAGAGATGGTTACGATGCCGTTCAACTTGGATTTGGAAGCAAGAAAGAAAAAAACACTCCAAATGCATTGAAGGGTCATTTTAAGAAAGCCAAAACTGAACCTAAAACTGACTTAGTTGAATTTAGCGACTTTACAGATTTGAATTTAGGTGATGTTGTAAACGTAGATATTTTTGAAGAAGGAGAATTTGTTGATGTTGTCGGTACTTCAAAAGGTAAAGGATTTCAAGGTGTTGTAAAGCGTCACAATTTTGCCGGTGTTGGTCAAGCCACACATGGTCAGCATAATAGATTAAGAGCTCCAGGTTCAATTGGTGCAGCCTCATACCCAGCTAAAGTTTTTAAAGGAATGAAAATGGCTGGTCAAATGGGTAACGCACGCGTAAAAGCTTCAAACTTGAAGGTATTGAAAGTGCTTGCTGATAAAAATATTATTGTAGTTAAAGGTTCTGTTCCAGGAGCCAATGGTTCAACCTTAACAATTATAAAGTAATGAAATTAAAGATATACGACGCAAAAGGAAAGGCGACAGACAAGTCTGTGAATCTATCAAAAGATGTCTTTGGTATAGAGCCTAATGATCATGCAATTTATTTGGATGTGAAGCAGCATTTAGCGAATAAACGTCAAGGTACTCATAAGGCAAAAGAAAGAGCTGAAATTGCTGGGTCTACAAAAAAGATTAAAAAGCAAAAAGGTACTGGTGGAGCAAGAGCTGGTAACATCAAATCTGGTACAAGAGTTGGTGGAGGACGTATTTTCGGCCCTAGACCAAGAAATTATCACTTCAAATTAAATGTTAAACTTAAAAGATTGGCAAGAAAATCTGCTTTCTCTTTTCAAGCGAAAAACAAAGGGATAATGGTAATGAACGATTTGAGTTCTTTATCCACAAAGACAAAAGACTTTAAAGCTCTAATGTCTTCGTTAAAAATGGAGAATGACAAAGTACTTTTCATTTTGAGTGAAAAAAATGAAAACGCTTATTTAGGTTCGAGAAACTTAAAAAAAGTGAAAGTTGTCACTACTGATTCATTTAATACTTATGATCTTTTGAACGCATCAAAAATTATTGTGTCGTCTGAAAGTATTAAGAAAATTGAAAACATACTTAACTAGGAGTTATGCAAAATACACAAGGAATAGTAAAGAGACCGATAATCACTGAAAAGGCAACAATGTTGTCTGAGCAGATGAACCGTTTCACTTTCGAAGTAATCCAATCTGCAAATAAGATTGAAATTAAAAATGCGATTGAAAGAATGTATGGAGTACAAGTAACTCAAGTACGTACAGCTAATTTTGGCGGTGGTAAAGCATCCACAAAATATACCAATAGAGGTATTGTTCAAGAAAAAGCTAGGAAATGGAAAAAAGCTATTATCACAGTAGCTCAAGGAGAAACAATTGATTTATTTAACAACTATTAACCACGAAAATGAGTCTTAAAAAGTTTAAACCTACAACACCGGGACAAAGACACAAAGTGGCTTTGCAGTTTGGAGAGATTACAAAATCAACTCCAGAAAAAAGTCTTGTAGCTAAGAAGAAAAAATCAGGAGGCCGTAATAATGATGGTAAGATGACCATGCGTTATATCGGTGGTGGTCACAAACAAAAGTACCGTATCATTGATTTCAAAAGAAATAAATTTGATATACCTGCTACGGTTAAGGCCATAGAATACGATCCAAATAGAACTGCAAATATTGCGCTTTTATATTATGCTGATGGTGAGAAAAGATATATCGTTGCTCCTAGCGGATTAGCTGTGGGTGACACTGTCATTTCAGGTAAAAAAGCTGAACCTAATGTGGGTAACGCTATGTATTTATCTGATATTCCTTTAGGTACAATGATTCACAATATTGAATTAAAGCCTGGTAAAGGAGGTTCAATTGCTAGAGGCGCTGGTACATATGCTCAGCTTAATGCAAGGGATGGTAAATATGCCATTATCAAAATGCCTTCTGGTGAAACGAGAATGATTCTTATTACTTGCTTGGCAACTATTGGATCAGTTTCAAATTCAGAACACAATCTTGCTGTATCAGGTAAAGCTGGTAGAAGCAGATGGTTGGGTAGAAGACCACGTGTTCGAGGTGTTGTTATGAATCCTGTTGATCATCCAATGGGTGGTGGAGAAGGAAAAAATTCTGGAGGGCACCCAAGATCAAGAAATGGTATCCCTGCAAAAGGATATAAGACAAGAGCTAAGAGTAAATACTCTGATAAGTTTATTATTGAAAGAAGAAAAAAATAGAGATTAGAATATGAGTCGTTCATTAAAAAAACCACCTTTTGTTCATTACAAGCTAATGAAAAGAGTTGATGATGCACAAGCAGCGAACAGTAAATCTGTAATTAAAACTTGGTCGAGGGCATCCACGATCACACCAGATTTTGTAGGATTGACATTTGCTGTACACAATGGTAATAAATTCATACCTGTATTTGTAACGGAAAATATGGTTGGGCACAAATTAGGAGAATTTGCACCTACTAGAAACTTCCGAGGTCATGCAGGAAAAAAAGATAAGAAACGTTAAGAAAGTTAATTATGGGAGCAAGAAAACGTTTAAGAGCTGAGAAGCTTAAAGCAGATAAGAAAACAATTGCAATAGCACAATTGAAAAAATCACCTATCTCACCAAGAAAGATGAGGTTGGCAGCTGATTTAATTCGTGGTGTTGAAGTAAACAAAGCATTGAACATTTTACAGTTCAGCAGTAAAGATGCCGCTAAAAGTCTTGAAAAACTTTTAAGGTCCGCAATTGCGAATTGGGAACAAAAAAATGAAGAGGCAGATATCACTGAGGAGAACCTTATAGTAAGTAAGATTGAAGTTGGTGGTGGCGCGATGCTTAAAAGAATACAGCCAGCTCCTCAAGGAAGAGCTCATAGAATTAGAAAAAGATCAAATCATGTTACCATCATTGTTGATGGCTCAAAATAAGTAAAGAAATGGGACAAAAAACAAATCCAATAGGAAATAGATTAGGTTACATTCACGGATGGGAATCAAATTGGTTTGGTGGTTCAAAATACAAGGAAAAAATTGTAGAGGACGACAAAATTCGTAAATACTTAAGAGCACGTCTTGCTAAAGCGAGCATTGCTAAAATTATTATTGAAAGAACTTTGAAGCTAGTTACCGTTACCATTAATACTGCACGACCAGGTGTAATCATTGGAAAAGGTGGTCAAGAGGTTGATAAGCTTAAAGAGGAACTTAAAAAACTTACAAAAAAGGAAATTCAAATCAACATTTTTGAGGTTAAGCGTCCTGAATTAGATGCACGTTTAGTAGCTGATGCGGTCGCTAGACAAATAGAAGCTCGTATCTCTTTTAGAAGAGCGATTAAAATGGCGATTGCTGGAACCATGAGAATGGGTGCAGAAGGAATTAAGATTAAAATCTCTGGGAGATTGAATGGAGCTGAGATGGCTCGATCTGAAATGTATAAAGATGGAAGAACACCACTTCATACTTTTAGAGCGGATATCGATTATGCCTTAGCAGAAGCGCATACTACATACGGACGTATTGGTATCAAGGTATGGATCTGTAAAGGTGAGGTTTATGGAAGAAGAGACTTATCTCCAAATATTGGTATGACTTCAGGAAATAAATCTGGAGGAATGAGAAAACCAGGAATGGGAAATAGAAAGAAAAAATAATTTTAGAATAATAGAACAATGTTACAGCCTAAAAAAACAAAATTTAGAAAAGCACAGAAGGGAAGGAATAGAGGTTTGGCTTCACGTGGATCTTCAATCGCTTTTGGATCTTTCGCCTTAAAAACGTTAGAGCCTGGTTGGATTACATCACGTCAGATTGAAGCATCGAGAATCGCTGTTACAAGATATATGAAACGTGAAGGTAAAGTTTGGATTAGAATATTTCCAGACAAGCCAGTAACATCAAAACCTGCTGAGGTAAGAATGGGTAAAGGTAAAGGAGCTCCTAGTCATTGGGTTTCTGTTGTTAGACCTGGACGAATTCTTTTCGAAGCCGATGGTGTTCCTTATGAGGTAGCAAAAGAAGCCATGCGATTGGCAGCACAGAAGCTACCAGTTAAATGCAAATTCGTTGTTCGCAATGATTATGTTTTACCAGTAAAATAAAGAAATGAAACAGCAAGAGATAATTAAACTGTCTGACGAAGATTTGAAAAATAGATTATTAGATTTTCAATCGCAAATGGAAACACTAAAGATGACACATAAAATGGCACCTATAGAAAATCCCATGAGAATCAGGTCAATGCGCAAGTTGATTGCACGATTAAATACAGAAGTCACTAAAAGACAAGCAAAAGCTTAAAATAATTGCAAAAATGGAAAAGCGAAATTTAAGAAAAGAAAGAATAGGGATCGTTACCAGCGATAAAATGGACAAGTCTGTTGTCGTTGCTGTAGAGCGTAAGGTAAAGCATCCAAAATACGGGAAGTTTGTCAAAAAGACATCTAAATTCGTTGCTCATGATGAAAAGAATGATTGTAATATCGGTGACACGGTAAGAATCATGGAATCTCGTCCATTGAGTAAAATTAAGAACTGGAGATTAGTAGAAATTCTCGAAAGAGCTAAATAACTTGAATAATGATACAAACAGAGTCAAGACTTGCAGTAGCAGATAATTCAGGAGCAAAAGAAGTATTGTGCATCCGAGTATTAGGTGGTACAAAAAGAAGATATGCTTCTATCGGAGATAAAATTGTTGTTACAGTAAAGAGTGCTATGCCAAATGGGCAAGTAAAAAAAGGAACTGTAGCAAAAGCAGTAGTTGTTCGCACGAAAAAAGAAATTCGTCGACCAGATGGTTCATACATTCGATTTGATGATAACGCATGTGTTATCCTAAATCAAACCGGAGAAATGAGAGGTACAAGGATTTTCGGCCCTGTTGCAAGAGAGCTGAGAGAAAACAACTTTATGAAAATTGTTTCACTAGCACCGGAAGTGCTTTAAACATTAAGAAATGCAAAAGAAACTACACGTAAAAGTCGGAGACAAAGTAAAAGTAATAAGCGGTGAAGCCAAAGGGCAGGAAGGTGCTATTATTGGAGTCGACCGTGATAAATTAAGAGCTACTGTTGAAGGTTTAAACATGATAAAGAAGCATGTTAAGCCTAGTGCCAATAATCCTCAAGGAAACATTGAAGAAAGAGAAGGAACAATTCACATTTCTAACCTAATGTTGATTGTAAATGGAGAGGCTACTAAAACAGGTAAAAAAGTTGATGATAAAGGAAATTTAAATAGATATTCAAAGAAATCAGGGGAGGTGATTAAGTAATGAGTTATACGCCAAGATTAAAAGAAAAGTATCAATCAGAGATTGTTAAAACTCTGACTGACAAATTCGGATACAAGTCAAGAATGCGCGTTCCGAAATTGACCAAAATTGTTTTGAGTCAAGGTATGGGAGATGCTGTTGCTGACAAAAAGCTAATTGAAAGTGCAGCTGCTGACCTTACAAAGATTGCAGGTCAAAAAGCAATTACCACAAATTCAAAGAAGGATATTTCTAATTTCAAGTTGAGAAAAGGAATGCCAATTGGAACCAAAGTAACACTTCGAGGAGATCGCATGTATGATTTTCTTGACAGATTACTTGCTGTTTCTCTTCCAAGAACTCGTGACTTTAGAGGAATCAATCCAAAAGGGTTCGATGGTAGAGGTAATTTCAATTTAGGAATTAAAGAGCATATCATTTTTCCAGAAATAGATATCGATAAGGTTAATCGAATACTCGGTATGGATATCACTTTTGTCACTACGGCAGAAAATGATGATGAAGCAAAAGAATTATTAGATCAATTTGGATTTCCATTTATAAAAAAATAGAAAATGGCTAAAGAATCAATGAAAGCGCGAGAGCGCAAAAGAGAAAAGTTAGTTGCTCGATTCGAAGCGAAAAGAGAAGAACTTACTAAAATTTTAAAATCAACTGATGCTTCTGAAGAAGTACAAAATGCAAAATGGGACGCAATGATGCAAATTCAAAAGCTCCCTGCAAATTCTTCTAAAATCAGAAAGCACAATAGATGTGGATTAACAGGAAGACCAAGAGGATATATGCGTCAGTTTGGTATCTCAAGGGTGACATTTAGAGAAATGGCTCTTGCTGGAAAGATCCCAGGTGTGAAAAAAGCAAGTTGGTAAATTAAATTAATAAAGAAAGAGAAATGAATACAGATCCAATAGCTGATTTTTTAACCAGAGTAAGAAACGCGAGTTCTGCTGGTTCTAAAATTGTAGAAATTCCGGGTTCAAATGTAAAGCGAGCGATGACTGAAATATTGTTTGATCAAGGCTTCATATTGAACTATAAGTTTGAAGATGATGACAAACAAGGAATCATTAAAATTGCATTGAAATATAACCAGTCAACTAAGGTTCCAGCAATTACAAAAATTCAAAGAGCCTCAAGACCTGGATTAAGAAAATATAATGGTTCAAATGCTATGCCTAGAGTATTAAATGGCTTGGGAGTAGCAATTGTATCTACCTCAAAAGGTGTGATTACAGGTAAACAAGCTAAACAAATGAACGTAGGTGGTGAAGTACTTTGCTACGTATATTAAAAATTAGAAAAGATGTCAAGAATTGGAAATGCACCCATAACAGTACCTGAAGGAGTTGAGATAACTCAAGGAGAAGGTATAGTTACCATAAAAGGTAAAAAAGGAGAATTGACTCAAGAAATGGATTCTTGTGTTGAAATGAAAATTGAGGACAATACAATCACTTTCAATCGTGTTTCTAACGCTCCCGATCATAGAGCAAAGCACGGATTATACAGAGCCTTGATAAACAACATGATTGTTGGTGTTAGTGAAGGTTTCAAAAAAGAAATGGAAGTAATCGGAGTTGGATATCGAGCAGTTGCTAAAGGTCAACTTCTTGAAATGGCTTTAGGATTTTCACATGCTGTTGTATTAGAAATACCAAGTGAAATTAAAGTGACTACTGTTTCGGAGAAAGGGAAAGCCCCAATCGTAACCTTAGAATCACATGACAAGCAATTGTTAGGTCAAGTTGCATCAAAAATTAGATCATTAAGAAAACCTGAGCCATACAAAGGAAAAGGTATTCGATATGTTGGTGAAAATATTCGCAGAAAAGCTGGTAAAGCTGCTGCTAAGAAATAAAAAATAAACTTAGAGAAATGGCAAATAATAAAGTTCTAAGAAGAGCAAAAATTAAAAGAAGAATAAGAAAAAAGGTATTCGGTACCACTTCTATTCCAAGGTTATCTGTATTTAGAAGTAATAAGCAGATATATGCCCAAATTATTGATGACATTACTGGTAAGACGTTAGCTTCTTCTGGATCTCTTAAAAACGAGGGGGCTCAGAAAGTAAACAAGGTCGCTCAAGCTGAGATGGTTGGAAAGCTAATTGCTGAAAAAGCTAAAGAATCAGGAGTTGAGAAAGTAGTTTTTGATAGAAATGGATATTTATATCACGGACGTATTAAGTCATTGGCAGAATCCGCTAGAAAAGAAGGTTTAAAATTTTAAGATATGGGAGCACAAGTAATGAATCGCGTTAAATCTGCAGATATCGAGTTAAAAGATAAACTCGTTGCTGTTAACCGGGTAACAAAAGTTACCAAAGGTGGTAGAACATTTAGTTTTTCTGCAATCGTAGTTGTAGGTGATGAAAATGGAGTTGTAGGTCATGGATTAGGTAAAGCTAAGGAAGTGGTTGAAGCTATCACAAAAGGAATCGATGATGCTAAGAAAAACCTTATCAAGGTACCTATTGCAAAAGGAACTGTTCCACATACTCAAAAAGGTAAATATGGTGGTGCAAAGGTATTGTTAAAGCCTGCATCTGATGGTACTGGTGTTATTGCAGGTGGTGCGATGAGAGCGGTGTTGGAGAGTGTTGGTATTCATAACGTATTAGCTAAATCACAAGGATCTTCAAACCCTCACAATGTTGTAAAAGCAACTATCGATGCACTTTCGAAAATGAGAGATGCTGTTGCAGTAGCAAGACAAAGAGGAGTAGAATTAGATAAAATATTTAACGGTTAACCTCAAATTATAATGAGTACAATAAAAATAAAACAAACAAAAAGTGCGATTAATCGTCCTGCTAATCAAAAAGCAACGATTCAAGCTCTTGGATTCAAAAAATTGAATCAGACTATAGAAAAAGAGGCTACACCTCAGATTATGGGTATGATTAACAAGGTGAAACATCTTGTTGAAGTAATTGACAAATAAATTAAGAAAAAATGAGCTTAAATAACCTAACACCTGCGAAAGGTTCTGTTAAAAAAGAAAGACGAATTGCCCGAGGGCAAGGAAGTGGATATGGAGGAACTTCAACTCGTGGTCATAAAGGAGCTAAATCTAGATCTGGTTACAAAACAAAAATCGGTTTTGAAGGTGGACAGATGCCATTACAACGACGTGTTCCTAAATTTGGATTTAAAAACATCAACCGTGTAGAATACAAGGCCGTTAATCTTTCTAGCTTAGAAAAATTGGCAAGTGAAAAAGGTATTACAGAATTCAACCTTGAGGTTTTCATGGACAATGGATTGACGTCAAGAAATGACTTGGTTAAAATACTAGGAAGAGGAGAGTTAAAATCTAAAATCACTGTGAGTGCACACGGTTTTTCTAAAGCAGCATTGTCTGCAATTGAAGCCCAAGGTGGTGCATGTACAAAAATCTAACTATCTTTGCCAACTTTAAACTATGAAGAGATTTATACAAAATATTAAGAACATTTGGAAAGTTGAGGATTTGAGAAATCGAATCCTACTAACTCTTGGTTTAATTCTAGTATATAGAATTGGATCTTTCGTTGTCCTTCCTGGGGTAAATTATGAAGCACTTGTTCAAGGTTCAACGGATCAGAATAATACACTTGAAAATCTCTTGTCTCTCTTTTCAGGAGGAGGATTTACGAATGCCTCAATTATGGCATTAGGTATCATGCCTTATATTAGTGCATCGATTATCATGCAATTATTAGGAATGGCTGTACCAGCTGTTCAAAAAATGCAAAATGAAGGAGAATCCGGAAGAAAGCAAATTAACAACTATACGCGATTACTCACGATAGCGATTTGTGCTCTACAAGCTCCTAGTTATCTAAACTTATACCTAAGTGGTAAAGGTGCTATTCCGGCTGACGCTTCCCAATTTTGGTGGGTTCAAACTACCATTATTCTTATAGCGGGTGCAATGTTTGCAGTTTGGCTTGGAGAGAGGATTACTGAAAAAGGTATAGGAAATGGTATTTCATTGTTGATTACAGTAGGTATACTATCTAGATTGCCAGGTTCGTTTTTTGCGGAATTCGGTGCATCAGTTGGTCAAGGAAACTTAATCAAGTTGGTTGTTGAAATGGTGGCCTTTATGGTTGTCGTTTTGGTTACCGTTCTGATAGTTCAGGGTGTTCGAAGAATTCCATTGAATACAGCAAAAAGAGTTGTTGGCGCGAGAGCCGCGAGCGATCAAGGATCAAGAAATTATCTACCTATTAAGGTAAATGCTAGTGGGGTAATGCCAATAATATTTGCACAAGCAATTATGACTATACCTGTAATGCTATTTGCATCAGCAGATGGAACAGGTAATTGGTTTACTAAAAACCTTGGTGATATTTATGGATTTAGCTACAACCTATTATTGGCGGTATTAATTATCGTCTTCACCTATTTCTATACAGCCATTATGATTAACCCCAGTAAAATTGCTGATGACTTGAAAAAGAGTGGTGGTTTTATTCCTGGAGTTAGACCAGGAGAAGAAACATCTCATCATATTGATAGTGTAGTATCTCGAATTACATTCCCAGGATCATTATTCCTTGCGATTATTGCGATTGTACCTGCAATAGCAAAATTATCAGGTGTGAATGATGGTTTTGCCATGTTCTTTGGAGGAACTTCTTTATTGATTATGGTAGGAGTTGTACTCGATACCTTGCAACAAATTGAAACCTATCAACTGAACAGACACATGGACAGCCTTATGGATGGAACACGTGTTAGAGGAAGAAGAGGTGCGAACGAATATTCAGGATTTTAATTATGGCAAAACAGGCATCAATAGAACAAGACGGAATTATAGAGGAAGCACTGCCAAATGCAACTTTCCGAGTGAAGTTAGAAAACGATCATACGATTTTGGCCCACATCTCGGGTAAAATGAGAATGTATTATATAAAAATATTACCAGGAGATAAAGTTAAGGTGGAAATGTCACCATATGATTTGACAAAAGGTAGAATAACATTTCGTTATAAATAAATTAAGAAAGAGAAATAATGAAAGTAAGAGCATCAGTTAAAAAAAGAAGTGCGGATTGTAAAATTGTGAAACGTAAAGGTCGCGTTTATGTCATCAATAAAAAGAATCCAAAGTTTAAACAAAGACAAGGTTAATAAATAGATATATGGCACGTATAGCAGGAATAGATTTACCAAAGAACAAAAGAGGTGTTGTCGGTTTGACGTACATTTTTGGTATCGGTAGAAGTAGTTCAAAGAAAATTTTGAAAGACAATTCTATAGATGAGAATATCAAAGTTCAAGATTGGAATGATGATCAGTTGTCAGCAATTAGAAATTCAGTGAATGAAATTAAAACTGAAGGACAGTTGCGTTCAGAAGTTCAATTGAACATTAAAAGACTTATGGATATAGGTTGTGTTAGAGGAATTCGTCACAGGGCTGGATTACCACTAAGAGGTCAACGAACTAAAAACAACTCAAGGACAAGAAAGGGTAAAAGAAAAACTGTTGCAAACAAGAAAAAAGCAACTAAATAATTAATAGGGAAAAGTAATGGCAAAAACGAATCAAAAAAAGAAAAAAAATGTCAAGATAGATGCAATTGGTGAAGCGCACATACAAGCTAGCTTTAACAACATCATCATTTCTTTGACCAATACTTCTGGTCAGGTTATTTCTTGGTCATCTGCCGGTAAAATGGGCTTTAAAGGGTCTAAGAAAAATACTCCTTATGCTGCTCAAATTGCAGCAGAAGATTGTTCAAAAGAAGCACATGATTTTGGATTAAGAAGAGTTAAGGTTTATGTAAAAGGTCCTGGAGCAGGAAGAGAATCTGCGATAAGAGCGATTCATAATTCTGGTATCGAGGTTACTGAAATTATTGACGTCACTCCCCTACCTCACAATGGATGTCGTCCACCTAAAAGAAGAAGAGTATAAACAAAGGGAACAAATAATCATCGAAGGAATGCCTTAATTCATGATTACCCTACTAAATAAATAAATATGGCAAGATATAGAGGTCCTAAAACAAAAATAGCAAGGCGATTCAAAGATCCAATCTTTGGTCCGGACAAAGCCTTAGAAAAAAGAAATTATGGTCCAGGGCAACATGGTCCATCTAAACGTAGAGGTGGTAAGCAATCTGAATATGCAATCCAGCTTGGTGAAAAACAAAAAGCAAAGTACACTTACGGAATTTTAGAAAGACAGTTTTCTAATATGTTTGAAAAAGCATCTCGAATGAAAGGAATTACTGGTGAGAATTTGCTTCAATTGTGTGAATCTAGACTTGACAACGTGGTATTTCGTTTAGGCGTTTCCCCGTCAAGAAGAGGTGCAAGGCAATTGGTATCTCACAAACATATTACAGTTAATGGTGAGTTGGTGAACATACCTTCATATCAACTAAAAACTGGAGATGTTGTAGGAGTTCGAGAAAAATCAAAATCTTTGGAAGCTATCACCAGTTCATTGGCAGGTAGTGACAAGTCTTTTGAATGGTTAACCTGGGACAATGCCGAAATGACTGGTACTGTAATGAGCATACCATCACGTGAGCTAATTCCAGAAAACATCAAAGAGCAATTAATCGTTGAATTATATTCTAAATAATCTTATAAAACATGGCAATTTTAGATTTTCAAAAACCAGATAAAGTAATTATGAATCAAGCTGATGAGTTCAGCGGAGAATTCGAATTCAGACCATTGGAACCGGGATACGGTATTACTATTGGTAATTCATTAAGAAGAATTTTGTTATCCTCATTAGAAGGATTCGCAATTACTTCAATTAAAATTCAGAGTGTTGATCATGAATTTTCTACCATCAAAGGTGTTGTAGAAGATGTTACTGAGATTATTTTGAATTTGAAACAAATTAGATTTAAACGTCAAATCGAAGGTACTGATTCAGAGACTGTAAGCTTAACAGTGGCAGGACAAGATAAGTTAACAGGTGGTGACATCGGTAAATTTACAAGTGCTTTTCAAGTTCTTAATCCAGAACACGTGATTTGTCATATGGAATCTTCTGTACGAATTGAAATGGAGCTAACCATCAACAAAGGTAGGGGTTACGCACCAGCTGAAGAAAACAAAACAACAACAGCATCATTCGGAACTGTATTTATTGACTCTATATTTACTCCAATTGTGAATGTTCAATATACTATTGATAATTTTAGAGTAGAGCAAAAGACAGATTATGAAAAGTTAATCTTCAACATTCAAACTGACGGATCTATACACCCTAAAGAAGCATTGAAAGAGGCTGCTAAAATATTGATACATCACTTTATGCTATTTTCTGATGAGCGCATTACTCTTGAGAGCGATACAAAATCAGAAACAGAAGAGTTTGATGAAACTTCTCTACACATGAGACAGCTTCTTAAAACCAAATTAGTTGATATGGATCTTTCTGTTAGAGCTTTGAATTGCTTAAAAGCGGCAGATGTAGAAACTTTAGGTGACTTGGTATCTTATGCGAAAGCTGATTTATTAAAATTCAGGAATTTCGGTAAGAAATCATTGACGGAGCTTGAGGATTTAGTTGATAATAAAGGTTTGACATTTGGAATGAATGTTTCAAAATACAAACTTGACAAAGAATAAGTAAAATGAGACACGGAAAAAAAGTAAATCATCTTAGTAGAAAAAAGGGACATCGTAGAAGTCTTCTTTCTAATATGGCTTGCTCTTTAATTGAGCACAAAAGCATATCAACAACTTTAGCTAAAGCTAAAGCGTTGAGAGTATATGTTGAACCATTACTTACAAAGTCGAAAACAGATTCAACACATTCAAGAAGAACTGTATTTTCTTACCTACAGAATAAAGATGCTGTATCTGAACTTTTCAGAGATGTTGCACCCAAAATCGCTACTAGAAATGGTGGTTATACCAGAATAATTAGAACTGGATATAGATTAGGAGACAATGCGGAAATGTGTATGATCGAATTGGTTGATTTTAATGAGGTTTACACTAAAGAAGAAACGACAAAAACAACGAGAAGATCACGAAGAGGTGGAAAGAAATCTACCGTTTCTACAACTAGCTCAGAAGCTCCAGCAGCAGA
>JBELDA010000005.1:0-86269 GCA_042094515.1 Crocinitomicaceae bacterium | reverse complement strand
GACCCAGTGACTATTGCGAATAACTTAATTCAGCTGGAAGCTTATCGGTAGCCGCCCTCTACATCGAACCAATTTACCTGCTGACTTTGCTGGAATCCAATTGGGCATTTTACGCAAGACCCTCTTGGCCTCTCGATCAAGATCAATACTTACCCCTCGTTCCACAACCACATTAGTTATTGAACCATCTGTCTCCACAACAAAAGATAAAAAAACTCTTCCCTGCTGATTCATTTCAATAGAAATCTGAGGATAGACCACATTTTGACTGATAAATTTCATCATACCACTTGCACCGCAAAGTACTTCTTGCCCCACTACATTACCTAAAGTATCGTAGCTGTAAAAGGTATGACATGGAAAAGTAGCTTCCTCATCAGGAAACTCGACAATACTTTGATTTGCATTACGGAGAACCTTGAGGTCATTTTGGCCAAATGAACAAAAACCAATCATTAGAAATATTAAAAGCATTTTCATAAACGAATTTTGAATAAATATAGAAAATTAAAAAATCAATTCATGATGTAATGTGGATCTATTGCAAATTCTAATGATGACCTTGCCTCTCTGTAATATACATTAGGCTTTGCTCTCAGATTGTATTCACTGACCATCACTTCACCATATGCTCCTGCAGATTTAATGATAAGCTCCTCTCCTCTTTTAAGCTTTTCCAAAGGGTAATCATTTTGAAACACATCACTTGATTCACATATAGGCCCTACAATGTCATAACGGTATTTCTTTTCACCTGAAGGATTCTTTTTAACGATTCGATGCTGCGCCTGATATAAAGCTGGTCTTAAAAGATCTGTCATACCCGCATCCACAATCGCAAATTGTTTTGCAACACCTTGCTTTACGAAGAGTACTTTAGTGTGAAGCTCTCCGCATTGGCCAACAATAGATCTTCCAAGCTCAAAATGCAGATACTTAAAAAGTGAATTGTTTAGATGCTGATTGAATACCTCAAAATAGGATTGAAAATCTGGAATCGGTTCATCAATTGGATTGTCATAATTAATACCGAGCCCTCCTCCTACATTGATGTGTTCAATTTCAATACCTTCATTATAAAGTTCTGAAAGAATAATATTGACCTTTTGGGCGAGGTCCTTAAAATTATCCATATTCAAAATCTGACTTCCAATATGGAAATGGAGCCCTGTCAATTTGATATATTTACTGTCTTCGATTAAATGAATAACACCCATGAGATGTTCACAGGAAATTCCGAATTTGTTTTCGTGGGTGCCTGTCGTAATGTATTCGTGGGTTTCAGCACTGATATTTGGATTTACCCGAATGGCAACATTGGCCACTCTATTCATTTGTTTTGCCAGCCTATTGATGACCTGAACTTCCTCAGCTGATTCAATATTAAAGCAAGCAATATTGTGTTTAAGCCCAATTTCTATTTCCTCATTGGTTTTACCGACTCCTGCAAACACAATTTTTGATGGATGAAACCCGCATCTTAAAGCATGCAAGATTTCATTACCGCTCACACAGTCTGCACCAAATCCATAATTAGAAATCATTCTACACATGCGTTTATCGGTATTTGCCTTAATGGCATAATGAATGTGATTATTTCCAGCCACCGTAAGTAGCTTTTTTAGAGTTCGCTCCAATAAATCGAGATCATAAAAATAATAAGGTGTCTTCATCGCTTTTTTTTGGCGAAACTACTTCGGCAATCAGCCAAATGAAATAATTATGATAAATTTGTCAATTTTTTAACTATTTGTTAAATTTTTAACGTGATTACGATAAAGAACCATATTGATGAAATTTTAAAAAAAGAACCATTTATCCTGGAAAACATAAAGAATGGTTTAATCAACATCTCCGCCTTAGCGCGACAGATTGAACCTGAGCTATCCAATAAAGTTGGAAAAAAGCTCAACGTAAATGCCATTATTATGACGATTAAGCGCATGGAAATCGATCAGCTAAATAAAGCACGTCCGTTAAAAAAACAGCTCAAAAATATTGGTGATTTTACTGTCAAATCTGGATTGATTGATTACAGCTTTCAAAACACTCTTGAATTTGAAAAAATGTCTTCTAAATTCAGCTTGAAACAACTGACCAACACCAAAGGATTTCACACTTTATGTAAAGGTATTCACGAAACTACAGTAATTATTAGTGAAAATCTCAAAAATATATTTGAGAAAGCTCTTGGGGCAATCCCCTATCAATCACGAATGGAAAATTTGGCAAGTATTACCATACAGCTCCCGAAGCTAAATACTGAGGTCACCGGCTTGTATCATCATTTATTAGGAATTATTACCTGGAGAGGCATTAACATCATTGAGGTAATCTCAACCACTCATGAGCTTACGATAATCATAAAAGAAGAACATGTAAGCGCAGCCCTAGAAGCATTAATGAAAATGAAAGAAAAATAAAACGTATCTACCTTTCAATGGGTTTTCCTTCCTCGGAATAAAGAACACCAACTTTAGATCTGTGAACTATAGGGTTTCCGTTTTCATCCCATGCCTTATCATAGTTTCTTTCTTTATCAAATTCATTCTCAAGCTGACCTGACTCGTACCAGTATTTTCCTTTATTCTCAATCCTGACCATTTTCAGCTCTGTTCGTATGGAATCAACTTGTATTTCTTTCATTCCATAAATAAGCTCACTTTTTTGCTGTCCCGATTCATACCAGGTTTTATCTGGTCCTACCAACATCCCATTATAGGTAATGACCTCCTTAAGCAATTGACCTCCTTTATTCTTCCAATATTGTTCTTTGACGAGCTTTCCCTTTTTGTAAGTAAATTCTGCATAAGTACCCCTAGTTTCAATCATCCTACCTACGCTATCCATTTGAACCATAATGATCATATTAGATTCACGAAATGCTACACCTGAAAAACCCTCAACATTGTGCTGCTTCACTAAATGATTACTTTTCCAATTAGGCCTGATTGCCAAATTCTCAAGGTCAATAATTATGGAGAGCTCTCGAGCCAGGGAACGCTCAAAGTATACCTTACAAGTGTCTCTCATATAAAATGAAGAGGAATATGAATCACAATCGTAAGGCTTTAGCCCAACAATCGAGTCGATGGGAACAAGTGGTGGGTTTTTTTCTTCTGAGGCTTGTACCGATGCATTATCATTTCCACAAGAGAAAAGCAAAATAAAGGATGTCAATGTTAAAAGAACTTTCATAACTGCATTTAAGATTTAATAAAAATAAATGGACTTAAAGATAGAAAAACACGGATAAACCGATAACGGAAAAGGTTCAGATTTTAGATGAACACGAAGACTAATACTCCACACTAAACACCTTCTCTGTACTTCCATCATCATAGACGTAGATTAAAGGTGTATTGGGCTTAAAAGTAGTCTCACGACCCATAGGGTCAAGGATTTTGATAAGAGTTTTGACCTGGGTATCATGGGCACTGTTACTTGCGGTTTCAGAAGAACACGCATTATTACAATATTCGCTAAATGAGGTTTGAGGGTCAATATCTGTCCAATTAGCCGTTGACCAAGAAGCATCATCAACCTCTATACAATTAAGAATTGGATTATTATATGCTTTGAGTTGTAAGTTGATGTTATTTCCATTTGAAGTATTTAGGCAGCTAAGGTTATTGTTAAAACAGTGTAGAGTTTCTAAATTCGTATTCTGACTAACATCCAAACTTGTTAATTGATTGAAACTACACCTTAAATAATTTAAAGCAGCACTCTGACTTACATCTAGTTCTGTAATATTGGTATGTGGCACCCTTAAAAAGAATAAATTATTATGACTTAAATCAAGACTTTCAATTTGATTATAACCACAAAACAGATGAGTTAAATCAATATTATGACTCAAATCTAATCCTATAATTTGATTATCACTACAGCCTAACCATTCTAAAGCAACATTCTGACTTACATCTAAATTTGTCAATTGATTGGTACTACAATCTAAATAATTTAAAGCAATGTTATCACTTACATCTATACTTGTTAAATTGTTTCCACTACAATTCAAAAAAACTAAAGCAGGGTTTTGACTTAAGTCGAGACTAGAAATTTGATTATAAGGACATTCTAACTCAACTAAATTTTGATTATGACTTACATCAAGACTTGTGAGCATAAGATTCGAATAACACTTGAGAGATACTAATTGATGAGCAGCACTGATATCAATACTAGTGAGAAAATCATTAACGCCACAATCCAAAAACACCAAATTAGTGTTTTGACTAAGATTCAGAGTAGAGAAATTATTATTGGAACAAAACAAATGTGTTAAAGAAACAAAACCCTCTACACCTGTCATATCTTGAATTCCTTGACCTTGTACATTTAAGTGTGTCATTCCACTAACATTTGCGGTGACTATAGAATCATCTAATACATCATCAAAACCATTCATAATGAATATCTGCTCAAAATTATCATCTGGAATAAAGGTCTTTTGTTGTCCCATAAGAGTAGTCGATAAAAAAACTAAAAATAAGAGGACTGCTGTTTTCATTGATTTAAAGGTAAAGGGTTTACTATAAATTAAATATAGGTGAAAACTATCAGAAAAATACAAAATGATTAGTTAACGGTCCATTTGCCTATTTAACGGCAATATCAAATCACAACCTAAGATAGATTTTAGTAAATTAAAAGAAAAACCAAATCGAAAACAAGCCTATCGATATTCGCTCAGCTCCCTTCGCCTTTTACCAAGTGCCTTTTTTGCATATACTCGTTCCAATTGGCTTAGGAATATTTTTACACCTAAATATAAATGATGACTTCTTTTGGCACAGCATTCTTGGATCACTATTCCTACTTTCTTTTTGTTTGTATTATTTTAAGATTCTATGGTTTTATCCATTGAAATTTCTATTTTTTTTGCAGCTCGGTTACTTTGCCATGTACTTGAATCATTCAAGCCATGAAGTCGAGCTATCAAATGAAGTATCATATTATCAGATTAAAATATTAGAAACAGGAAATACCCGAAAAACATGGAACAAAGGACTGGCGGAAATTCAATATGAATACAAGGATCAAAATCAGCTTAAAGCGGTTTCTGAAAAGCTACTATTTTACACAGATAGCAACTCTATAAAACTAATTAGTGAAGGGGATATTCTACTTCTTTCATGTAAAATATCCCAAATTAAGAACAAGGGTAATCCAGGAGAGTTTGACGCCATGCTCTATTGGAAATCTAAAAAGACCCATTTATTGAGCTTTTTTGATTACACAGATTTCTCAATACTTAAAAACGAACCGATCACCCATAAAAAAGCTATGGAAAATGCACTAAACGAAATAATTGATAATAATTTACCAAAATCTCAAACAGGACTTGCAAAAGCCTTGTTTCTTGGTGATAAATCCGCATTATCCACAGAAATAACAAATTCGTTTAGCGCAGCTGGCGCCATGCACTTGTTAGCCATATCGGGTTTACACATTGGACTCATGATTCTAGTTTTAATGAATGTATTTCGAGTCTTTTCAAGATTTATTAATAAATACCAATCGACCTGCATTGTCATTCTATTCATATGGTTTTATGCTTATTTGATCGGGTTTCCGCCCAGCGTAGTCAGGTCAGTATTTATGTTCAGTCTAATTACCCTAGGCTCACTATTCAGCGCTCAAAACAATCAGCTAAATCTTCTTTGTTTTTCTGCGGTAGCATTGTTGCTATTGAATCCCTGGTATCTATTCGATATCGGGTTTCAGTTGTCTTATTTAGCTATGTTTGGTATACTTATTACCTACACACGAATACAACGATTTTATTATTTTAAAAATAAAATCATTCGTTTCTTATGGAATGGGACGGCTCTGGGATTATCTGCCCAAATATTCACAGTTCCACTATGCCTGTATTATTTTCATCAATTTCCTAATTATTTCGCTTTAACAAATCTTGGAATCATTTTGATATCGGGCATTTTAATTTCACTTGGAGCGGGTCTATTTTTATTTTCATGGTCCCCATTACTTTCCATTGGAATAGGGTTTGCCCTTTCCTCATTACTTTATCTATTGGTCAATTTTATTGACTTAATTGAACAACTGCCGGGTTCCGTATCAAAGGGGTTTGAGCTCAGTGAATTTGAGCTAATAAGTATCTATTTCCTAATAATTGTATTAGTGTTCTCAGCCATTTACAGATCTTTTCCTTTGCTGAAATACTTTTTGACTCTAGGAATACTTCTTACTCTATCTTGTCATCGTTACAAACATTTAAATACCAATCATTTGATTCTATTCAACGAAAACAAGTTATGTTTTGCAATACACACCAAGAACCATATATACTTCTTTTACGATGATTTAGTAATAAATGAATACAAATATCAGAGGTTAATGGAGTCTTATGAAAAGTGCTATCCAGGAAATATTTCAGCCATTTCAATTAAGGAAAAGAACGTAACATCATCTTTTAAGAACAACAAAATATCGCTTCAGACAATTGATCATAAAAAATACTTGATTTTAAATGACACCAAATATCAAATCGTATATGATAATTCTAATTACGATTCCAAGGAAGCAAATCAAATCGGCATGCCCTGGGTTCAAGGATTAAAAACAACACTCAACAAGGCCATTATCATTCCTTTGTAAGATCTGTGTAACCAATAAAAACTACTGCAATGTTATTTTAATGTTAAGTATTTTAAAATACTTGCTATTCAATCTAAAAGAATAAGTACTTTTGCGCCTTGAAAATTAAATAAACGGATATGAAAAGTACAATTTTTGCCCTACTTACCAGCTTAACTTTTACAATTACTGCACAGGTTCCTGATTGGACCCAATATACTTGTGATGCCAATGGATATAGCATGTACACGGAGCTTTCCAAAGGAAAAGCCGTATTGCTTAGCTTCTCAAATCAATGGAGTCCTGCAAGTGCTGAAACCGCAGGCAAAACTGAAGATCTTTGGCAGAACATGATGAGCGAAAACGTAAAGGTTTTTGGATTTCTAAACGAGGATCAAGACTTTAACACGGCAGATTGTGATGATGCAGATGTTTGGGCTACCGTAAATGGTATTACCTACCCTACCTTTATTAACATTGAGAATGTATTGGAAAATTATATTAATAAATACACAACAAACGGTGCAGTTAACCTTCCTTGGTTACTCTTGTTTTTTCCAGATGCCGAAAACCCAGGAAACAGTATGTTGGTATACAGTGGAAACAACATAAACGAGGTTAATCACATTTTACATGACCAATGGCTTCAAAGTGCTGGATTAAATGGAAGCCATCAGCTTGATGTATCCTTGGTAAAAATCTTGGATCAGCTTGGACGGGAAACGAGCTTTAAGCCAAATACACCTTTAATTTATGTGTACAGTGACGGAAGCACAAAGAAAATAGTTGTAGCAGAATAATAATAATTCAACAAAAACGATACACCTGATTCCATTGAGAAGTCAAATACAAGGGAGTCTATTAAAAAGTAAGACCATGAAAATAACAATCACTTTAGTTTTATTATCTATTTCTTTAATAAGTATTGCTCAAGTTCCAGACTGGACTGAAACTACCTGTGACGGAACTGAATACAATATGCAAAACGAGCTTAATAAAGGAAATGCCGTACTCATAGATTTTTCTGCAATGTGGTGTACACCGTGCAACACTATAGCTCCTGCGACTGAAGATATTTGGCAAAACTTTGATTCTGGGAATGACAACTTAATGGTATTTGGGTTTTTATATCAGGACAATTCTTTTAACACTTCAGATTGTCACGATGAATTCGTTTGGACCACGGCACACGGCCTCTCCTATCCGGAATTTATAGATATCGAAGATGTATTATTTGAATATGTAGATGCGTATTCTGATAATGGTTCAGTTGGTTTTCCTTGGTTATTACTTTTCTTGCCAGAAAACACTGAGCATACTGAAGATTACCTCGCCTACAACGGACATAACATTGAAGAGGTAAATCAAATCTTAAATGATGTTTGGGTTCCACAGCTTGGAATTGAAGAAAATGTAAGTTCTGAAAAAAAATTAGTCAAAATTGTAGATCAGCTAGGAAGAGAAACCTCTTACAAACCAAACACTGCACTTATTTATGTATACAGTGACGGAAGCACAAAAAAGGTTTTCACAATAGAATAAACACCTGAAATAATTTTCTCCTATTGTTTTTACATATTGAATGTAGAGATTTCTTTCATAGTTTTATCTTTACAAAAAAATGTAAATGAAAATCATTTGTCCTAAAGAATGTAAAGAGCGAATGTCACAAGGCGAAAGCATTGAAATCATTGACGTGCGTGAAAATTATGAATACGAACAATGCAATATTGGCTCCATTCATATACCTATGTCCGAAATCATAGAACGTAACAATGAGCTAAGCTCTGCTGGTCATTTAGTAATTATGTGTCGAACAGGTAAACGTGCAGCAGCAGTTGCTAATCTGCTGGAATGTGAAACACAGCTTCAGGACGTCTGGATTATGGAAGGCGGCATCACTGGTTGGAAAGAAAAAGTAGACGCCTCCCTAAATTTGGAATAAATGGATATTATAAATCAGCTTATTGACTTCATTTTACACCTTGATTCCTATCTGTACACGATGATTCTGGACTATGGCAACTGGATCTATCTCATTCTTTTTTTAATCGTTTTTGTGGAGACGGGATTGGTCGTAATGCCTCTTTTACCGGGAGATTCTCTTTTATTTGCTGCTGGTACTTTTTGTGCCGGAGTTGTACAAAATGGTCAAACTGCTGAGCTCAATATTTTAATCGTCATCCCACTTTTAATTTGCGCCGCACTCATTGGAGACAATTTAAATTATTACATAGGTAAAAACATCGGCTTAAAAGTAATGAAGTGGAAAATCAAAGGTCGTCAAATTGTAAAGCAGGCTTATATTGATAAAACACAGTCATTTTACGACAAGCATGGCCCTAAAACAATTATTATAGCCAGGTATGTACCCATCGTCAGAACCTTCGCGCCATTTGTTGCCGGAGTTGGAAGAATGAAGTATTATAACTTTCTTAAATTCAGTATTATAGGAGCCATTACCTGGGTATTTGCTTTAACCTTATTAGGTTATTTTTTTGGTGCTCTTCCTATCGTTCAAGAGAATTTTGAAGTGGTAATCTTCGGTATTATTGGATTATCCTTACTCCCTATGCTAATTGAATTTATTAGAGCCAAGATGAAGAGTCGAAGACAATAAATTATGAAAATAATTATGCATGCATAATATTTTTTTACTAATTTTAGACTCTAATAAAAAAACAGAATTTTAGAATACACGAATCATGAGCAATACAGCATATATAGTAGCAGGTTTTAGATCTGCAGTTGGTAAAGCCGGACGAGGCGGTTTCCGTTTTTACAGACCTGATGATATTGGAGCATCTGTTATCAAGCATCTTGTTAAAAGCCTGCCTAATCTAGATAAAGACAGAATTGATGATGTCATTGTTGGGAACGCTACTCCAGAGGCAGAACAAGGACTAAACATGGGAAGAATGTTATCTCTCATGGGTCTAGATACTGACAAAGTGCCCGGAATGACCGTGAATCGTTACTGTGCTTCTGGTCTTGAAACCATTGCTATTGCAAAAGCTAAAATTGAGGCAGGAATGGCAGACTGTATTATTGCTGGTGGAGCCGAATCTATGTCCGTAATGGCTATGGGTGGCTGGAGAATTGTACCAAACGCTAAGGTAGGTAAAGAAAATCCCAACTGGTATTGGGGAATGGGGCTCACAGCAGAAGCTGTTGCCAAGGATTTTAATGTGAGTCGAGAGGATCAGGATAAATTTGCTCTTAATTCTCACGAAAAAGCACTCAAAGCTATTAAAGAGGGTCGATTTAAAGATGAGATTGTACCAATTGAGGTAGAACATATCTTTTTAGATGAAAACGAACAGAGACAAGTAAATAAATACACTGTAGATACAGATGAAGGCCCTAGACCGAGTAAAATTGAAAAGCTTAATTCTTTAAAACCTGTATTTGCACAAGGAGGATCAGTGACTGCAGGAAACTCATCTCAAACTTCAGATGGTGCTGCTTTTGTAATGGTTATGTCTGAAAAGATGATGAAAGAGCTAAATATTGAACCCATAGCTCGATTGGTTTCTTATGCAACAGTAGGAGTCGAGCCTAGAATAATGGGCATTGGTCCTGTAAATGCAATTCCAAAAGCATTGGATATGGCTGGATTAAAAATGAATGATCTTTCTTTGGTCGAGCTTAATGAAGCATTTGCTTCTCAATCAGTAGCCGTATTAAGAGAAACCGGATTAAATCCTGATATTGTGAATGTAAATGGTGGCGCTATTGCCCTTGGGCATCCGCTGGGATGTACTGGAGGAAAACTTTCTGTTCAGCTCATCAATGAAATGCGTAGAAGAAATGGTAAATACGGTATGGTTACGATGTGTGTCGGTACTGGTCAAGGCGCTGCAGGCGTAATCGAGCTTTTAAATTAATTCCTGAAACTCTTTTTTGAGTGCATCAACAGCAATTTCAGTAGGAAACTGATCTAGCTGTGCTACGATTTCCATTATCTTTTCACAAAGATCAATGCTGGTTGAATTTTCATCCATTTGACTTCCTGCCATATGAATCAGCTTAATAACCTCTTCTTTGGAAGACTTCATAATCCCCCAAGTTATAGGGGTAATAAAGATTTGTTGTGCAACATTATGCTCAAATTCATTTCGTACAGACTTAGCAAGCTCGGCCTGATAAAGCTTTGCATTCAACCCTGGATTATGGGTTCTCATAATTAAACTATTGGGGTGTATTCTTTCCATTAATAGCACAGATCGTTGATAAGCATCTAATCTACTTGGCAAAAAGAACTCTTGTCTTTGCTTTCTCAGTTCTGAACGAAGATTCAAAACCTCCCTTGAGGTTTGCTTCTTAAGAAAACGAAATACAATTAAAACGATAGACCCACAAGTGATCAATATCAAAGACAGGAATATTATGGCTTTCATCATGCTGTTTTTTACAAATATATACTTAGTTCATAAAGATTAACGATAAAACAAGGATAAGGATACATTTGAATCCTTAAATTTACACAAGCAATTTCCTTATATGAATTCAACAATCATCATCACGGTTCTGGTTATATACTTTGGGATTCTTTATGTAATATCGAATATTACAAGTAAAAATGCCGGAAACGAAACTTTTTTTGTTGGAGACAGACAATCCCCTTGGTATTTAGTGGCATTTGGAATGATTGGTGCATCTTTAAGCGGAGTGACCTTTATTTCCGTTCCTGGATGGGTGGGAAATGATGCGAATCAATTCAGCTACATGCAAGCTGTATTAGGTTATTTCATTGGATATCTCATTATAGCCTATGTTCTAATGCCCATCTATTACAGAATGAAGGTAATTTCAATTTATGAATACCTTCTTCAACGATTTGGTTTCTATAGTCACAAAACAGGAGCCATTTTCTTTTTATTATCTAGAGTAATTGGTGCTTCAGTACGACTCATGCTTGTCGCAGAGGTTCTTCAGTTCATTCTCTTTGACAATTGGGGTGTTCCTTTCGAGTTTACTGTAGTCGTCTGTATTGCACTGATTTGGGTGTATACGAATCGAGGAGGCATAAAAACCATTGTATGGACAGATACACTTCAAACTGCTTTTATGTTGCTTTCAGTTGCGTTAACTGTTTATTTTATCAAAGATGCTCTAGCTCTTGAAAGTGGCAAAGGTATGATTGAAACAGTAGCTGATAGCTCTTATTCTAAGATATTCTTTTTTGATGACATTAATAGCAGCAACCACTTTATTAAACACTTTTTGGGTGGAATATTTATAGCCATTGGAATGACTGGTTTAGACCAAGACATGATGCAGAAAAACTTGAGCTGCAAAAACCTTCGTGAAGGGCAAAAAAACATGGTTTCTATGGCAACTGTCTTGGTGTTTGTAAATCTTCTATTCCTTTTTCTTGGGGCTCTACTCTATTTATATGCTGGACAGCATCAAATAAACCCAGAAAAAGCAGATTTACTTTTTTCTGCTGTAGCAATGGACAATGGAATGGCACCTGTAGTGGGAGTTATTTTCATACTTGGTCTTATTGCAGCTGCATACTCAAGTGCGGATTCCGCTCTCACATCTCTAACCACTTCAATATATGTTGACTTGCTTCCAGAAAGACACAAAACGAAAGATAAAGCACTAAAAACAAGAAAAACGATTCATGTATTGGTTTCTTTAGTGATAATTATTTCCGTAATCATGCTCCATCACTTCACAAATGAATCTGCAATCAGCCTACTTATGAAATTCGCGGCATTCACCTATGGTCCACTAATCGGTATATTTTTCTTTGGCATTCTTGTTAAAAGAAATATAGATGACCGTGCTGTACCGCTATTTAGTATTTTATCAGTTATAGCTACGTTTTTTATTTGGTATTTCTCCAAGGGTGCTCCAGGAGTCCCAGAAGGAGAATCAGGAATCCTAGGAGAATATAGCTTTGGTTTTGAAATCATTATTTTAAATGCCTTTCTTACCTTTATATTATTAAGTCTAGCTTCAAATAAAAAGACACAAGTAAAAACATGAAATTTAATTTAAGCGACAACGGATTACATTTGACTTTTGCTCCAATAAGTCTTACAAGACCTATTGGGCAGATAAGAATGGGTCTATTCACCAATAAGGAAAGATATGAAATGTACCTTCCAGATGCTGAAATAGGTTTTCTTACGGAAGATTATTTATCAAAAAAATTCAAGGCGATTGATACGGGTCTTGCTGTAAATTCGAACGTGATCCCTAATGAGGATTTTATTGCTGCAATATGCAATCTAGAAGAAAATCAGTCTCTCCTACTTCATGGCCAAGTTGTAGCGAGACATGGAGCAGGAAAGGAAGAAGTAACCTTCGTCGGAGAAGAACCGGTAATTATTCAAGAGAGATGGAACATCTATCAGCTCAACGATATTGTTTTGAACCAAGACTTCAAAGCATATACTACCAATAAAACAAGCCAAAAGCTTTCTAATACAAATACACTTATTGGAGATCCTTCGAATTTATTTATTGAGGAAGGAGCATCAATTGAAGGAGTAATACTAAATACAAGTGAAGGACCTATTTACGTTGGTAGAGAAGCGGAAATTATGGAAGGAAGCCTCGTAAGGGGCGGATTGGCACTTTGTGAAAAGGCCATTCTCAAATTAGGCACCAAAGTATATGGTGCTTGCACAGTGGGACCTCATTGTAAAGTTGGTGGAGAGATTAATAATGTAATCTTCCATTCCTATTCAAATAAGGGACATGATGGGTTTCTTGGAAACTCTATTATTGGCGATTGGTGCAATTTAGGAGCAGATACCAATACCTCCAATCTTAAAAACAATTACTCAAATGTAAAAACCTATTCCTACACAAATCAAGCTGAAGTGCAAACTGACGTCCAATTTATGGGTCTATGCATGGGAGACTTCTCTAAATCAGGAATCAATACCATGTTTAATACAGCTACTACAGTTGGCGTTTCTTGCAATGTATTTGGAGGTGGGTTTCCGGCAAAATATATTCCTAGCTTTTCCTGGGTGAATTCTTTGGAAATTGAAGATTTCAATTTAAATAAAGCAATTACCGCAGCAAACAACATGATGGTGAGAAGGGACCTAAAATTAAGTAACATTGATGAAGATGTTTTTTCACACCTTGCGAAAAACAAGACATAATTTAGGACATTTTTTCTTGATTTTATTCTTGGCACAGGTATTGACGTATATGCAACGAGTAACATATTCAACGTTATTTACTCAATAATTACGATAAAAATGACAGATTGTCATAATAGATATATATGAACGACTTTTTTGAACCCTCCTTATTAGATTTCTCCGGATTTGAATCTGATGCAGAATTTATTCCATTAACCACTGCCGAAGAGGAAGAGAATGTAAACAAACAGACCTTTCCCGAAAACCTCCCTATTCTTCCACTTAGAAATAATGTTCTCTTTCCTGGCGTTGTAATTCCCATTACCGTAGGAAGAGATAAGTCTATCAAGCTAATTCAGGTAGCTAATAAAGGAAATAAAATTATTGGTGTTGTCTCTCAAAAAGATCAAGAGGAAGAAACTCCTGAATTTAAAGATCTTCACAAAACTGGAACGGTAGCACAAATAGTACGCTTATTAAAGATGCCTGATGGAAGCTCAACCGTTATTATACAGGGAAAGCGTCGATTTGAAATGATCGATGCTATTCAAACAGAGCCGTTTTTAACAGCATCTGTTAAAATTTTAGATGAGCAGCCTTTTGACAAAAAGAATAAGGAATTAAATGTGATGTTTAAGACCATAAAAGATCTTGCACTTCAAATCATTAAAGACAGTCCTAATATTCCTTCAGAGGCACAATTTGCCATCAAAAATATTGATAGCCCAACATTTCTTGTAAACTTCATCTCGTCAAATATGAATGCAGATGTTTCTAAAAAACAGGAAATGCTTGAGGAAATGATTCTTAAGACAAGAGTAATGAAGGTATTGGAGCACCTTTCAGCTGAAGCACAAATGCTTGAGATGAAAAATGAAATCCAAAACAAGGTCAGAAAAGACTTGGATCAGCAACAGCGTGAATACTTCCTTCATCAGCAAATGAGAACCATTCAGGATGAGCTTGGAGACAACCCTCAAGATCAAGATGTAAAAGAGTTTCGTGAAAGGGCGGAAAGTAAAAAATGGAATAAAGATGTAAAAAAATTATTCTTTAAAGAGCTTGAAAAGCTACAAAGAATGAATCCTCAAGGTGCTGAATATACAGTACAGATGAATTATATCGATACGATGCTGGATCTACCTTGGAATGATTATTCAAAAGACAACCTTAACCTCAATAGATCGAGAAAGGTTCTTGAAAAGGATCATTTTGGGCTAGAAAAAGTGAAAGACAGAATATTAGAATACCTGGCCGTGTTAAAAATTAAAGGGAATATGAAATCTCCGATATTGTGTTTTTACGGACCTCCTGGAGTGGGTAAAACATCATTAGGAAAATCAATAGCAGAAGCACTTGGACGAAAATATGTTCGAATGTCTTTAGGTGGGCTTCATGACGAATCGGAAATAAGAGGACACCGTAAAACATACATCGGGGCCATGCCAGGAAGAATTATTCAAAATCTAAAGAAAGCTGAAACGGCAAATCCTGTTTTTGTTCTAGATGAAATTGACAAGCTAGGAAGAAGCAATCACGGAGACCCCTCCTCTGCTCTATTGGAAGTACTAGACCCTGAGCAAAACAATGCTTTTCATGACAACTATATTGAAACCGAATTTGACTTATCAAAGGTGCTCTTTATAGCAACTGCGAACTCGCTTTCAACCATACAAGGACCATTAAGGGACCGAATGGAAATTATAGAAGTAAATGGCTACACTCTTGAAGAAAAGGTTGAAATTGCAATCAGACACTTGATTCCAAAACAAATTAAAGAACATGGCATAGAAAAAAACCAAATAAACATTGGTAGACCAACTCTTAAAAAAATTATAGAAGAATACACTAATGAATCTGGTGTTCGTGGTTTAGACAAGGTTATCGCAAAGCTTGTTAGAAATCGAACAAGACAAATAGCCATGGAGGAATCTTTTGACAAAAACATTAGTGCAAAAGATTTATTTGATGTTCTCGGAGCCGGGCGTTCTAAAATCAAAAACATTGATCATAAAACTCTTGGCGTCGTCACTGGTCTTGCCTGGACGAGTATTGGTGGAGATGTACTATTCATTGAGTCAAGTATTACTAAAGGAAAAGGAAAGCTTACACTAACAGGAAATTTAGGTGAGGTAATGAAGGAATCTGCTATTATTGCGCTTGAATATCTTAAAGCACATGCTGATAGTATTGGCTTAACACAAACTGAATTTGACAACCACAATGTTCACATTCATGTTCCAGAAGGAGCCACTCCTAAAGATGGACCAAGTGCAGGAATAACCATGCTAACCTCTTTAGCATCAATTTTTACAAAGCAAAAAGTAAAGAAAAACCTTGCAATGACAGGTGAAATTACACTTCGAGGTGATGTACTTCCTGTAGGAGGTATTAAAGAAAAAATCCTCGCTGCGAAACGTTGTGGTGTTAAAGAAATTATACTCTGCTCTAAAAACAAGCAAGACGTCGATGAAATTAAAGACAGTTATCTTAAAGGGTTATCATTTCATTACGTAAATACAATGTCTGAGGTGTTGAATATTGCACTCATTTAACAGGAGCTCCGATAAAAATCGGTTCGCTTAGATAAAGTAAATTTATAATTTCGGAAAACAGCTTCGCGCGTAACATGTTCATGAACTGATTAAATCAACTACTTCAAGAAAACAGCAGATAACAATAGAAAAAAATCAGGAAAGGATAAGTCTGTGGTATTATTTCCCTTCGGCTTTTATCACAATAATTAGCGTATAGAACATAATCTTTATGTCTAGAGATAGACTTCTATTTTTAAGATATAATAAATCGAACTTCATTCTTTGGAGCATCTGATCTACGTTTTCCGCATAACCAAACTTAACCTGCCCCCATGAAGTAATTCCAGGCCTAACCTTTGTGAGTTGATTGTATTGAGGCTGAATTTTTGCAATCTGATCAATGTAAAATTGACGCTCCGGCCTGGGACCAACTATTGACATGTCCCCAATAAGTACATTAATAAATTGAGGGAACTCGTCCAAACGTGTTTTACGCATAAACTTCCCGACTCTAGTAATTCTAGGATCATCTTTTGAGGAAAGCTGAGGTCCATTCTTCTCTGCATTCATCACCATGGTCCTGAATTTAATAATCTTAAATACTTTTCCATTCTTTCCTACCCTGTCCTGTAGAAAAAATATAGGACCCTTAGAAGATAATTTTACAGCTACAGCAGAAAAAAGATAAAAAGGCAACAAAATCAAAACGGCCATCAATGACAACACAAAGTCCATTGAACGCTTAATTACCCTTTGCCAAAAAGGCATCACATCTGTGATAACCTCCAATAAAAGAGCACCGTAAATATTCGTCATCTTTACTGTTCCTGAAAGAATCACATAGGTGTCAGGTAATGATTTAATACGAGCCTTACCATCATCAATTTTCAACAAAATATTCATGAGTTTATTGTGTTCAGAGCTTTCAATAGCAATAATGTACTCATCTATGTCCAAACGTTTTTTAATCTCATCAAGATCTTCAAAATGCCCGAGATAAGGAATGGTATCATCCAACTTTCTGTCATTACCATTCATATTCACATACCCAATAAATGTGTTTACATTTTTTGAATTCTTTTTAATTTCTTCAAAAATATCTATGGCCTTTTCCGTCCCTCCAATAATTACCGTTTTAAATCCATTATTCGGGCGACGAATGGAATGAATAAGGAGCGTGTTTAAAAATAAACGAGGAACCGATGCTGAAAGAAAATGAACACAAAAAAGAATAAGAAGATTCCAATAATAGCCCTCATATCCACGCACCTGATCATCCAATATAATAGCAAAGAAGATAATTAATGAACCTATAATGCTTCCGGATATTGTTAGGTTGAGCATTTTTAATCTAAACATTCTACGCATTTCAAGGTAGGTGCCTTGAATAAAATAAAGAAACATCCAAAATATAGGAATTAAAAAAAGGCCTAACCAAAAATTATCATCCGTACGAAACGGTTCATTTTCAATCCAAGTTTTTCGGAGAAAAAAGAATAAAGACCACGAAACTACAGACGATAAATAATCAGAAATTAAAAATAAAAATATCCAAGGTCCATTCTTCATGCCTAATACCACAATACTTTAATATTATCTATGTATATCAACCCTTCTGTATCACCTTCGTCCAGAAAAGCAGAAAATGTTTGTAGAAATAAAGTTTGATTTGGAGAAGCTGTTACAAGTTCCTTAAGCTCAATATAAATTTTCTTCCAAACAGCAACATCGGGTTCCTGTCCGTTCAATCGAATATTCACATTGTTTGTAGTGGCATCAGGTGTTACATACAATAGGCCGGTATACAAGTCATTCGTTATATAATAATCAATTTCTAGGTAACATTCTGATCCTTTAGGAATAGCCAATTGATCTGTTGTATTGGCAACCCAAGTAGTATCATTTTCATTTAAAACCACTTTCCCACAGAAATTACCATTAAACCCTGTTAAATTTTCATTCGATAATTGCAAAGTAGCCAATGACGTATTGGCATCATTTTCAATTGAATTATTTATATCCTCAAAATCTTCAACCCAAAAATTGGTTATGCTTTTATAGCTTGTAACGGGATTAATGGTCAAGACCTCGTTTTGAACTAACTCAGCATCAATTTCATAAACATTTAAGAATGGATATACTTTTTTAGTCGCTGAGATTCCATTATTAATAACTACTGGAGCTATCCGCACATTACACGGTCCTAATTTCAGTACTGGAATGCGAAAAGGTACTTCAAATATCCCAAGCAAATCATCATTTACCCAAACCTTCGCATTGGTAAGGCTTTCAGTGAGCTCTCCCTCTAGACCAGAAAGCTGAATATTGCTATTTAGCTGCCATTCATTCACCTCAAGCCATGACGGATCAGGATTGTTCTTCACACAGGAAGACAAAAGAATAAATACAACTAAAACTTGGACTAATGAACGCACTATAGATGGAACGATTTGAAAAGATAAATATTGTAATTACTGAAGGTATATTTTAGACATTTCATCCATTATTTGATGTGCTACCAGCATGGCATTTAATCCATCCTCGATGGTAACAGGTGTTTCAGAATCATTTTCGATACTATTATAAAATGCACGTAATTCTTCTTTAATGGCATTGGACTCAATGATATCTGGCTTGTCTATTAATATTTTCTTTTTGGGTTTGTCTGTACCAAGGTCTAATATGATGTCAAATGGGTCGGCTTCACCTTCAAGCTCCTCCATTTTGAAAACTTCTAGATTTTTATCTAAGAAATCTACGCTGATGTAAGCATCCTTTTGAAAGAATCTTGTCTTACGCATGTTTTTCAAAGAAATTCTTGAAGATGTTAAATTCGCTACACAGCCATTGTCAAATTCTATTCTTGCATTGGCAATATCATGAGTTTCACTTATCACAGAAACACCTGAAGCAGATACTTTTTTAACTCCAGATCGAACGATGCTTAAAATAATGTCAATGTCATGAATCATTAAATCCAATACAACCGGCACATCAGTACCTCTTGGATTAAATTGAGCCAAGCGATGGGTTTCAATAAACATCGGTCTATCCAAATGTTGTTTAGCCGCAACAAATGCCGGATTAAATCGCTCAACATGTCCTACCTGAGCCACAACATCTGCCTCGTGCACCAATGATTGAAGCTTATAAGCCTCGTCTATCGTTTCAGATAAAGGTTTCTCAATAAAAACATGTTTTCTAGACTGAATAGCCAGCTTAGCTACTGCAAAATGAGACAACGTTGCCGTAACTACATCTAAACAATCAACCTTTTCTATAAGTTCCTCTATAGTATCGTAGGACTTAACACCATATTCTTTAGAGACCTCAGCTGCTATTGCCTGATTCGGATCATAAAACCCAATTAATTCAAAGACTTCATTGAGCTCTTTGATTATTCGAATATGTATCTTCCCAAGATGTCCAGCCCCGGCTACTCCTATTTTTAGCTTCATATCTTATGTTTCAAACGATATATCACTTATTTAATTAAAAAAAAAGCCATTAGAACTCCTAATGGCTTTACTGATATAGTATTGTTATTTATTTTTTGATTGAATCAACAACAGCTTTAAAAGCATCTGGATGGTTCATGGCTAAATCAGCTAGAACTTTTCTATTTAACTCAATTCCATTTTTCTTAACACCACCCATAAATTGAGAATAACTCAATCCATGTGCTCTCGCTCCAGCGTTAATTCTTGTTATCCATAAGGATCGAAAATTTCTTTTCTTTTGTTTTCTCCCTGTATAAGCATATAGCAAGCCTTTTTCAATGGCGTTTTTCGCTACAGTCCATACATTCTTTCTTCTACCAAAGTATCCTTTGGCAAGCTTCATCATGTTTTTTCTCTTTGCTCTTGAAGCAACGTGATTTACTGATCTTGGCATATTTTCTATTTGTTTTTAATAAGAAGTGCATCCATATTTCAGATGTCTTAGCTACTCGTTATTTGGTTAATAATAAAGAACCTTTTATTTCATGCACAATTGCAACTTGATATTCGACAAATCCGCATCATGAACTAATCCGGAATGCGTCAAGTTACGCTTACGCTTTTTGGCCTTCTTCGTTAAAATGTGGCTTTTAAACGCATGTTTACGTTTAATTTTACCACTTCCAGTGATTGTGAATCTCTTCTTTGCACTGGATTTTGTCTTCATTTTAGGCATTTTTTTGTTTTTTAAAGATGAACACTATATCAGTTTTTTTATTTCTTTTTAGGATTAATCATGAGATTCATTTTTTTACCTTCCATTTTAGGAAGCTGCTCAATCACACCATAATCCGCTAATTCCTGCGCAAAACGCAGCAGTAATATCTCTCCTCTATCCTTGAACACAATCGTTCGACCACGAAAGAATACAAAGGCCTTTACCTTACTCCCTTCGCTAAGGAACTTTTTTGCATGTGCCAATTTAAAATTAAAATCGTGGTCGTCCGTATTGGGACCAAATCTAATTTCCTTTACAACTACTTTACTCTGCTTGGCTTTTAACTCTTTTTGTTTTCTCTTTTGATTGTAAAGAAACTTCTTGTAATCCATGATTTTGCATACTGGAGGGACTGCTTTCGGTGATATCTCTACCAAATCAAGTCCTTCCTCCATTGCCATATCAATCGCCTTTATCGTTGCTATTACCATTGGCTCCCTTCCTTCAACAACCAATCTCACCTCTGGGGCAAGGATTTTCTGGTTAATCTTATGTTGGGCTGCCTCTTCTCTTCTAACAAAAGGACGTCTTGGAGTTCTTCTCATTCAAATTTTAATCGTTAATAACCAATTCTTTTTCTACTAAATTATTCACTACAGATGCGAACTCCTTTATGCCCATTGTTCCTTGATCTCCCTCACCTCTTTGACGAACAGAAACCTGCTCAGAGCTGAACTCTTTCTCACCTACAATAAGCATGAATGGGCGTTTCGCCAATTCTGCATCTCTTATTTTCTTACCAATCTTTTCATTTCGGTCGTCAACAAGACCGCGAATATCGTAATTATTTAGGACATCTGAAACTTTTTTGGCATACTCATTAAATTTCTCTGATATTGGTAAAACCACAAATTGATTCGTAGTAAGCCACAAAGGGAAGTCCCCACCACAATGCTCTAGTAAAACCGCTACAAAGCGTTCCATCGAACCAAATGGCGCGCGATGTATCATAACAGGACGCAATTTATCATTATTACTACCTACATACTCGAGCTCAAATCGTTCTGGTAAATTATAATCTACCTGTATGGTTCCTAGCTGCCATTCTCTACCCAAGGCATCCTGAACCATAAAGTCCAGCTTAGGACCATAAAAGGCAGCTTCGCCATATTCAACAACAGTATCCAGACCTTTCTCCTTGGCAGCTTCCATTATAGATGCTTCTGCCTTTTCCCAATTATCATCAGAACCGATATACTTATCGGACTTTTCTTTGTCTCTTAAGGAAATTTGAGCTTTGAAATTTTTGAAATCCAAGGTTTTTAGAACATATAAAACAATGTCTATGACATTCATGAATTCAGTTTTCACCTGATCCTGTGTACAAAATATATGCGCATCATCCTGTGTGAACCCTCGAACTCTAGTTAAACCATGAAGCTCACCTGACTGTTCATATCTATAAACCGTTCCGAATTCAGCAAATCTAAGAGGCAAATCTCTGTAAGACCGAGGTCGAGATTTATAAATCTCACAATGATGAGGACAATTCATTGGTTTTAAATAAAATTCCTCATTGGGATCCGGTGTTCTAATAGGTTGGAATGAATCCTCTCCATATTTTTCATAATGACCTGAACATACATATAACTCTTTGTTTCCTATATGTGGGGTTATCACCTGATCATAACCTGCAGATCGCTGCGCTCGCTTTAAAAAGTTTTCCAATCGTTCTCTTAAAGCAGTTCCATTTGGAAGCCATAATGGTAAACCCTGCCCTACTTTTTGAGAAAAAGTAAACAAGTCTAATTCCTTCCCTAGCTTTCTATGATCTCTCTTTTTAGCCTCTTCTATAAGCTCCAAATGCTCTTTTAGCTCTGAATTTTTTGGAAATGTAATCCCATAAATACGTGTAAGCTGTTTGTTTTTTTCATCACCTCTCCAATAGGCACCTGCAACTGCAGTTAGCTTAATAGCTTTTATGAATCCAGTATGAGGAATATGTGGTCCTCTGCATAAATCAGTGAATTCACCCTGAGTATAAAAAGTAATAGTGCCATCTTCAAGATCCTCCAATAATTCGAGCTTATAAGGGTCTTGTTTTTTCTTAAAATATTCAATGGCATCTACTTTAGATACCTCTTTTTTCTCAAATACATTTTTTTGCTTTGCAAGCTCCTTCATTTTAGTCTCAATCTTTACAAGATCGTTTTCGGAAAAGCTGTGGTCTAAGAAATCAATATCATAATAGAAGCCTTTTGCAATTGGAGGTCCTATAGCAAACTTCACATCTGGATAATAAAATTGAATAGCTTCTGCCATCAGGTGTGCAGAAGAATGCCACATGGTTGACTGACCCTCTTTATCTCTCCATGTCAAAAGCTGAAGCGATGCGTTTTCCTCTATCGGCAAACTCGCATCAACAACTTCCCCATTAACAACTGCAGCCAACACATTACGCGCTAAGCCCTCAGAAATTGATAAAGCCACATCCATTGAGGTCGTGTTTACCTCAACATTTCGAACCGAACCGTCGGGAAGAGTAATGTCAATCATAAAAATTTTTGTGCAAAGATAAGGAAAGAGGAGCTAATTAGTTAAAAACAGATTAACTTTTGTTTTCAATGCGGAATAATGATTTCTGTATTGCCCTTATTGAGCTAGAAATATCATCTTCTCCTAGTATCGTTTCTGGAAGCTCCATTGAAATATAACATCTAAACACCCAGATTTCTAAAAGATCTTTAAGATCTACCGAATAGGTTTTATATAAAGGATTCGTCGATGAAAGCAGGATTTTTTTATCCTTAGAAATTTGATTTTCAATGATTTTAAATACAATACCCTCATCTTTAGTCACCAAAACGCATGGTGTATCTGATGTAATTAAGGTCCAATCTTGGACAAATTCGCCCACTACAAAGGAACCATCTGATACAGGAGGCATAGAGTCACCGGAGATAGGAAATGTTCTGTATTTTCGATTTTTAGATAAAAATGGCAAACGAATAGTTGGTAATTCTTTTATAAATTCAGGGTCAGAATATCCTAAAGCATAACCAGCCTTTGCCTTTACCGGAATCATTTCGATTAGCTCTTCATTACTTTCTGAAACCTGAGCTGTAAGAATTCTAAGTTTTGATCCTGTAGCGGAAGACTTCCATCCATTAGTGATTCGTGTCCATTGATTCGAATTAAATGCTGAAAAATCATTTTTTAATATTGAATCCACAGAAATATTATAAAACTCTGAGATTAAGGAGATAATTTCAAGACTGGGTTGAGCTACAGCATTTTCATAACCACTGTAGGTAGATCGATTCAACCCAAGACTTTTTGACACCTCGTCTTGAGATTTACCAAAATGTTTTCTAAGAAGCTTTAAATTGTTTCCAACCACCATACATTTAAAATTTGGTTAAATATATGAAATTAATCAATAACTAAACAATTATTTTGATTAGTATTTAATCTTATTGAGAAACGAATTTGTATGTGATAAATCCAGTCTGAGTACCATTAACCGAAGCTTTGTAATTAAAACGCGATTTAAGCGCATACTCAAGAGCTTTAGATTTCATACACGAGGATATCGACGAAGATGAGGAGCTATCAATTTGGGCATCAATAACATTTCCGTTCTTATTTACTTTTATCCGAATCAAAACCGTTCCCATAGAATTATACCCACAGGTATATCCAGGGTTTCTTACATACCAATTGTCATTTTTATAAGCTGTCCTACCCTGAAGCTCCCATTCAACCATGACTTCACCTGAGAATTTATTTTCGGAGCTATTGTTTTTTAGCGGATTTGACTGATTCTTTTCTCGCTTCAATTCCTCCAATCTAGCCTGATGCTCTTTCAGCATCTCCTCTCTCTTTTCATCTCCTCCTGTTTCATCTACAAATTGTTGCTCTACATCCTTAGCCACCTCCTCAGGATTGCCTTCATATTCATTTTCAGACCATTCTTCTGACGATCCACTTCTCGTATCACTTCTATCTCTTGAAATATTGGAAACATCACCTCCCATAAAATCTCCAGCTTCAATATTATCAGCATTTAACCTTATCTCATCATCCTCAAGTTTGGAATAGGTATTGAATTGAGTTTTCTTACCAAACCCTGTAAATGAAGATACCTGAAGATATACGAATACAAAAAGATATACCCCAGCACATGCCGCAATTCCCATTATTGTATGTTCTGAAATCTTCTTCATGGATGACCTATAACGTTACCATTTTGTTTATCAATATATTTTTGAATTATTCCTGATTCCATATCAATTACTTTCAAAAAATTCATGTCCGCATTGTAAAACAACCATTGATTAAAGGACAGTATTTCATTTCCTTCTAGATCAAACAATGCATTCCCCATATCATTTTCCAAAATAAGGAAATCTCCTTGTATATATATAGAGATATACAATGCATCTAGAATTACGTTCAGTTTAAAGTCCATTAAACCAAACTTTCCATCCTTTCCAAACAGTATATATTCACTATTAATTAACTCAATACTCTCATAGTCATATTTAGACATGATGCTGTAAGAAGAATCCATCAACGCCCATTTACCATTCTTAGAAACCCCAAAATTTAGCCCTAAATTTCTAATGTTCTCGTATTTTGGCTTAACTACAAATTCACCATTGGAATTTATGATTCCAAACTTTTTGTTCTTTAAAACAACCGCACTTCCATTGACAAAATTCCCCAATAAATCATAATCAACAAACCCGTCAAACTTATTCTCGATGATTTGACTGCCTTGCTCGTTTAGATAACCAATCTTATCCCCTTTAACACAATTGGAATATCCGTTCACCACTTGATGTATCTCTTGGTAAAGTGAATCATTTACTATGGTACCGTTGCGATCTGAAAGCTGCTTGTAATTATCACTATTAACTAAAATATATAAGCTGTCAGAAAAAGTGTAAATGGCCTCATAATCACAAGGGATAACGAGACTCATGTTTTTATCTAGCAAGCCTCTTTGACCAGCAATTGACACTGGGCACAATCCATTTTTAAAATTTAAAACGAAATCATACAGTTCTGTTGTTAACTGAAGTCCATTGCGATTATAGAACGCATAAAGAGAGTCTTTTTGAGCACATATGAATCCGTCATCCAATATTGAAATATCTTGATAAACAGTATCAAGAACAAAATCTCCATTTCGATTTATTATTCCAAATAAATCACCTGCCGAAACCACGAAGAGTTCTGTATCCGTTTCAATATCATCGAAAATAAAATCAACAATTATTTCATTTTTCTTGTTAATCAAACCGATCTTTTGATTCCTTTCCACAGCCGCGATTCCATCATAAAAAAAACTGGCATCATCATACTCAGGTTCAATAAGCCAAATACCTGCTGAATCAGTATACCCCATTATTCCTAATGAATCCGAAAACGGATAATATTCTATTTCTAAGAGCTCAGAATCCAGGATTATTTCCTCTTTGAACGGATAGTCTGGGTACGATTGCTCAAATTTAACAATTAGCTCAGGCTTGAAGTTTTCTGTATATCTCCTGTACAGTTCTTTCCATGCCTTTTCAATGTTTCTATTCGAAGAATGAACCTCAATAAACTTTTCAAATATTTTGTATCCTGAATCACGCTCGTAAATCGCATAAATACTATCCTCAACTATACCTACGTGAGAATTATTTGGATAAGTCTCAATAAATCTGGCCAAATCTGCTTCAATAAAAACCTTGACAAAGTTTTGATATTCATATAAATCAATTGCACTTTTGAGCTCGGACATATAAATTGAATTTGGATATTTTTGAGCCATATCCATAGCAAACCATACCGACTCATTTAAAAAAACCTGTTCAAGGACAAGTGAATCGCGCAATTTAAATGCCTCCTCCAATTTTCTACTCCATTGATACTGTTCAATGAACAAATCAAGATCAATGTATGAATTCTCACTCTTGCAATTCACGAACAATTCATCACCTATTTTTTGTTTGTGATGTTCGATTGCTATTGAATCAAAACCATAAGCCACTAAACTTAGACGACTCTTTTGCGTAACATTACTCCAGTGTTTTTCAGCAATTAAAATATACTTTATAGATGAATCTATATCCTTAGTTACAGGAGAATCATAATACAATGATAAGCCATATGCGCAAGCTGAGGAATCTCTTTTAAGTCCATCATTAAATCCATTAAAAGCACTGTAATAATCATGATCACTCAACGAAACAAATGATTTCTCAATTGTGGCACAAGATATCGCAGAAAGCAACATCCCGCTTAAAAATAAAAGTATATATAACTTACGCACAATCAAAAGTAGCAATAATTATACCGTAGGATTTGACTAGTTCTTTAAGTTTTCAGGAATTTTACAAACAGGTATAGGAATCATTTTATGCTGATTTATTTTGTGGAGCCGATTGTAGATATTCAAGACCTCAATCTGCCTCTTTGTTAAATCGCTCATTTCTCCAGAATAATCCATAGCCCATTCGAGTTCAGCATAGCTTGCTCCGATTTGATCTTCATCTTTGCGCCCGTCACCCCAAAGCCCATCTGTCGGTGCCGCTTGTTGGATTTCATCAATCACATTTAGATTCTTGGCCATTGCAAAAACCTCTGACTTTGTGAGGTCTGCTATTGGACTCAGATCGACACCGCCATCTCCATACTTCGTATAAAAACCAATCCCGAAATCTTCAATTTTATTACCCGTTCCAGCAACGAGAAGTCCATGAGACTGCCCTACCGCGTAAAGTGTCATCATACGCAGCCGTGCACGACTGTTTGCCATTGACAATTGATTGTTTTCGATAGAAAAAGGCATTTTCCCTTCAAAAGATTCAAAAACCTTTGTCAAATTAATTTCATTTGACTCAACATTTGAGTACCTATTCTTAATGTTGTCTATATGTTTTTGAGCTAAAGAATATTCTGTTTCGTTTTGTCGAATAGGCATATTTAATAAGATGACCCTTTTTTCCGTTTTGGCACAAAGAATTGAGGTTACGGCTGAATCAATACCTCCTGATACTCCGACGATAAAACCATTTAAAGCTGACCCTTCACAATAAGAATTTAACCAATCAACGATATGCTTGCTGACCCTTTCCAAAATAGATTAGAACAATACTGATAATTTGAAGATTAATTGATTCTGCCTAGCAGATGCCGAGTAATAATCGGTTTCAAAAGGCACAAGCGATGTTACGTTGTACATAGTCTTATTTGCATCCTTCCGATTTAAAAAATACGGTGTGATTCCGTAATAGTATCCGGCTTCTAAAACGAGACATGTGGAACCCACAAAATTCCATTCTGCACCTGCACTCAAACCTACACTCCCATTATATATGAAGAACTCTCCTGGAGAGCTCATTAGCTCATTGGTGATATTTTCAACACCCAAAGCATCCGTTCCTATATCTGTAAATTTTTGAGACAATAAAAAGCTATTTCTCAGACCAAACTTTCCAAAATACCTAAAATCACCAATAAAATTAGTTCTAAAAAGAAGCATTAAAGGTATGGATAGCTTGATTGTTTTAAGATCTCTTTTTTCCAATCTCATCACGCCTGTTGCATCACCAGAATTTTCTTGAGTCAATACCTCACCCTCGACATAATCTACATAAGTAATGTTACTTGGACTGTAATTATTTTTACCGAAATCGAAATCTATTCCAGTCGCTAACCCAAGGTTCTCGGAAGACTTAAAGCTACTGTGAATGGCAACACCAATACTTAATAAGGAACCTGCACCATCAGTTGTTATTTTAGTTGAACCTGGAGATAAAAAGTTAGCACCAGCATTAAAGGTAAGACCTGCCTGAATATTTTTACTTCCTGCTTCCTGCGAAAACAAAGAACCAACTTGTATGCAGAACAAAAGAGTTAATGGAATGTAAATTATCTTTTTCATATCAATAAAACATTTAGATTTAAGAGTATTGTTACTTTTGAACAAAAATAAGAATTCTCGTGAATCGTCGGCCCAAAAAATGGATTATTATCAGCTTAGCAGCAACAATGTTTATGCTTTGTTTAATATGGATTCTAGACCCTTTTGGTTCAAAAAGCCCACTTGACTCCAACACCAAAGAAGTACAACTAAAGCTAGAGATAAACAACCTCAAAGGAACTGATTTAATATCCGATACAGCTTTATTTAACCAATATCTTAGTGAAGAATCAGAAGTTTTGGAGCTATTGACCAACAATTACAAAACATACAATTCGCTTGACACCTCAATCATTCAAGTTTGGAAATCTTATTTTGCTCAAGATTATGTTAAGGAAACAGAAAAAGAAATTCGCAATGTATTTAAGAGTTATGTCCAAGAGTCCAGTGAGATTGTAGAAGCATTTAAGCGTCTAAAACATCATTTTCCAGAAAAAGAATACCCCAAAAAAATAATCTTGACAAATACGAACTTTGGAGGAAACGTATATCTTGAAAATGGAACAATCATAGTTGGCACTGAAAGATATATTGGAGGCAATAAAAAAGTAATTCAAAACTCTTTGCCTCCAGACGCATTTCCACAGTGGCTCAAGTCTGGATTTGAAAAAAAATATTTACTAAGAGACCTTTTGATGTCTACCTTGATCTACAATAATACCATTCCAGATAGTGAACAAGAGTTCCTCATTAGTAAAATTATCGAATGGGGTAAGATTTGTGTAATTACTGAGATGGCACTTAGGTTGGGAAATGAAGACATTAAACCTGAAATATTGCTTCGCTGGAGCGTTGATCAATATAATTGGGCCGAAAAAAATGAAAAGGCGTTGTGGAAATATCTAAAAACAAACAAGCTCCTTTTTTCAAGGAATGAAAAAGACCATGCCTTTATTTTGAACAACGGCCCCTACACCATTGGGTTTTCGGAGCAAAGTCCTGATCGACTTGGTCAATACTTAGGGTGGAAGATGGTAAGAAACTATATCTTTGAAGAAGAAATATCTCTATCCGAAATAGTCAAATTGGACTACAAAACAATTTTAAAGAAATACAATCCTTAACATGGCAAAAACAAAAACATCCGAAATTAAAATACAGGTTGATTTAAATGAAAACAACCTACCTATTGAAATGAGATGGGATGCTGAAGGTAGTGAAACGAATAAAGCCCTCACCTCTGCTTTTTTATTATCGCTCTGGGATCCGAAAGAAAAAAACACCATGAAAATAGACTTATGGACCAAAGACATGTCCATAGAAGAAATGAAACAATTTTTTCATCAATCTCTATTATCTATGGCAGACACATTTGAAAAAGCTACCGGAGAGAATAACATTTGTGAAGACTTGAGAGACTATTGTTATCATTTTGCAGAAAAAATGAAGATCCTTCCAGAATGAAATTAACACTACACAAAATGAGCACCTCTATTGGCACCCCCATAGAGTATAGATTATTTTCTGAGTCTAAATCTGTCTTAATGAATGACTTTCTTCATAAACAGATTGAAATAAATTGGACAGGAAATATCTTTTGTTCAAAATGCTCAAAAAAAACCAAAAGATCATTTGGAGAAGGTTTCTGTTACCCCTGTTTCATTTCTGCGCCTGAGGCAAGCCCATGTATTATTAAACCGGAATTATGCCAAGCACATTTAGGAATTGGAAGAGATATTGAATTTGAAGAGAAACACCATAATAAACCACACATCGTTTATTTAGCGGCTACAGACAAAGCGAAAGTAGGTGTTACACGAGATACACAAGTACCAACCAGATGGATCGATCAAGGTGCAAATAAAGCCATTGTTTTGGCACAAACACCAAACAGATATCTCGCCGGCGTCACAGAAGTTGCACTAAAATCTTTTTATTCTGATAAAACAAATTGGAGAAGTATGCTCAAAAATCTTCAAGATGAGAGCATTGATCTAGTTGAGGAAAAATGGAAATGCCATGACCTTTTACCTCAGGACCTCCAGCAATACTTTACCGAAAATGATGATATTCTCGAATTGAATTATCCAGTGAACAAGTTTCCTGAAAAAATAACCTCACTAAGTCTAGAAAAACAAGAAAACATATCAGGAATATTGACCGGTATCAAAGGACAATATTTAATCTTTGATGAGCAATATGTTTTTAACGTCAGGAGACACACTAGTTTTGAAATACAATTGACATTGAATGGTTAAGTTTATTAGACATGTTTTGGATTTATTTTACCCCTTGGTAAGTCGTGTTTTTGACAAAACCACATATTATTATGCGGCATGTGGAACAGGGAACCTTGTTTTGAGCTGGTTTCTATTTTTTTTATTTTTTCAATTTGTATTTCAAAAAAAAGTCTTTTACATCTCCTACATTGATTATTCAATTAGCGCCTACACTCTCAGCTCCTTTATATGTTTTTTAATTGCTTTTACGATTGGATTTCTTTTAATGAAATATGTAGTGTTCATTAAGAGTGAACTTAAAGGAAGGATACAATTATTCCGTTACGGACTAAGCAGCTTGATTACATGGGTTGCAAACTGGTTGATCCTAAAGCTATTCATTGAAATGCTTCAAGTTTATCCAAGTATAGCGAATATAATTTCTTCTTGTATTGTTGTAATCATAAGCTACTTAATACAAAAGAATTTTACATTTAAATAGTTATTATTGGGTCAATCCTAAATAAATTTTAGTTAAATCTTTTTCTACTTTATTGACAGAATAGTCTTCACTGAGTGACTCTCTAACTGTTTTTGGGTTAAAACCCATTCTATTTTGAATCATCTCTTCCATGGCTTTTTCCAAACTTGCGGAATCTGATTTTGGAATTAGAATACCATTTTGTGTATTCACAAATTGCTCAGGCCCCCCACATCTTGTCGCAATTACTGGCACTCCAGTTAAAATAGACTCAATTGTGACCATTGAATATGTTTCATAATTGCTGTTTACTATGACACAGTCTGATACTAATAAATGATTCTGAACCTCAGTTTGAACAAGCCTACCGAGAAAAGAAATCTTCGCTCCCAAACCAAGTGCTTTAACTGTATTTTTTAAATCATCTGAATCTGGGCCATCCCCTATGATATAAAGCTTAATTTCAGTATACTTCGAATGAAGATGATGCATTGCTGTGATTACTCCACTGATATTTTTAACCTCATCTAACAAATCGGCAACAATTAAAAAGTTCATGCCTTCAGACTTATTTAGCTCGAGCTTCTTTCTACATCTTATCACGTTCTGTAAGAGTACAATATTGTTAGTTACGCCTTGGAGTCTCATCCCTTCTGCTAAATGAGCCGAAACACTAGTAACAATATCACAACGGTTAATTTTTCGAATCAGGTATTTTTTCACCAAATATGATTGACTCTCGAAATTGCCATTTAAATACCCAGACCAATGCTCAGATAAAACAATAGGTTTATTGAGGTAATATTTCTGTGCTATCCATAAATTTCGTCCTGCGACGTGGCAATGCACTAATTCGGGTTCAAAACCTTTCTTTTTCACTGCTTCTACACCCATTTTTGCCGCTTTTAAATAGCGAAAAAAATTAATGATCCTATTTCTGCTTTTAGGATAATATATACGAGTGGCATTAGAACTAGATTCAATTTTTATTTTTTCAATATTTTCATCTGATAAAAACACCAAAGAATGCACCTCATTATTTATTGCGGACAGGGCAATATGCTCCTGAATAAAATTCCCGAGCTGAATATCATTTTTATTTGGAACCCATAAAGGCAGATGTAATATTTTCATTCTACACTATTGAAAACTAAAATTTTCAATAAAGACTATACTATATTGTTCTTAAATATATTGACTATCTCCGTAATTGCATAATCGATATCTTGCATTGTGGTATACCTTGAAAAAGAGAAACGAACATTTGGTCGATTCATATTAGCTTCTATGCCTACCAATACATGAGAGCCTTTATTTGAACCCGAAGAACAAGCACTACCCCCACTTGCCGCAATTCCTTTTAAATCCAAAGTAAATAATAGCATTGAAGCCTTTTCGGTAGCAGGAAAACAAACATTTAGAACTGTAAAAAGTGACTTTTCTCGATCTATCTCTCCGTGAAATTCAATTTCCTTAAAATGTTTTTTGAATTCATTAATCATGTGGTTTTTTAGACTCCAAACATGCTCTTGGTGTTCCTTTAAATCTAAATAAGCCAAATCCATAGCTTTTGACAAACCAACAATACCATAAATATTTTCAGTTCCTCCTCGGTAACCTCTCTCTTGAGCTCCTCCATGGATCATTGGAACCAATTTTGTTTTTAAATTACAATATAAAAACCCAATACCTTTCGGACCATGAAATTTATGAGCTGCACAAGTCAAGAAATCTATATCTAGGTCTTTAAGGTCAAAATCATAGTGTGCCATGGTCTGAACCGTATCAGAATGAAACAATGCGCCAAACTTTCTACACATCAAAGAAACTTCCTTTAGAGGTAAAAGCGTTCCTATTTCATTATTTGCATGCATTAGCGAAACCAACGTAGGAATGGAGTTATCAAGTAAAGATTCAAGATGTTTTAAATCGACATTTCCTTTTTTACATAAATCCACATATTCGACTTGAACTCCATATTCTTGACAAAGATGCTCTGCAGTATGCCCCACGGCATGATGCTCAATTTTGGAAGTAATTATTCTCTTTACACCTAGCTCCGTAACTGAGGAAAGTAAAGCCATATTGTCTGCCTCTGTTCCTCCCGAGGTAAAAATGATCTCAGCGGGATTGCAATTCAAATGTTTTGCAATATTCCTTCTTGAATTTTCAATTAACGCTTTCGCGTTACGACCAAAGAAATGACTAGATGAAGGATTTCCAAAATTATTTTTAATTACAGGTGCCATCGCTTCATATACTTCTGGAGCTAAAGGAGTCGTTGCCGCATTATCAAGATATACCTTCATTCTAAAATCTTTCGGCGAAGATAAGAAATATCCTAAAGATTAAAGTGAATAGAAAAGATCATTATATCACAATTGTCTGAACTGTTGGTAAAGAATAGACTATTGATTAAATTGCAAAATGATTCTAAAAAAGAAAGCATTACTACTCACTCTGTTGTTGCTGACATTTAACTCAAATGGTAGGGCTCAATTATGGTTTGATCTTGGTTTTAATGCTGGAATAGGAACCAGCTTCATCACTCAAAAAGAATTTTATCAAGTCAATCAAGTAAACTACTTACCTCGATTGAATACTACATTTAGTGGAAAAATCGGAGTTAATTTCTCCGAAAAGCATTCTGTTGTAATTGACCTCGGAGTAAATAATCGAAATTTCTCAATTGATCAAAACGAAGTTCCTGGAATGGGAATAAGCGAAACTTTTAGAATGGATTTTGGAATGTCTGGTTTTAGGTTTACACCCTTATATAGATACACAAATGGCGGTTCGTTTATTGAGGCTGGTCCAGAATTTGGGAGAGCCTCTTCACAATACGTTACTGACATTACTCCATTACCAGATATATTTATTTTTGATGACTACATTCGTGGAGTTTTAGGGATAGGCGGCTATTTTATTGGAAATGAAAGAGTGACACTTATTGTTGGTTTAAGAATGATGTATGACTTTACCGAATTGCGAAGCAGTTATGGAAAAGAGATTTCGTTTCCATTTCAAAACTATCCCGAAATCGCTAATCCTAGCCCGCTTAATGCCCTTGAATTTCAAGTGAATTTTGAGTTAAACATCTCACTTGGATTTCTTTCTCGCACGAATTGTGGTAGAAGAACCTTAATGTTTACGTGGTAGGTTTATTGGGAATGTACGTCACCGTATAAGTCATAATGATCTGCACTTGTAATACGTATATTTTCAAAATCTCCTATTCGGACATAATTACCTTCTTTTCGAAGCAATACTTCATTATCCACATCGGGAGAATCAAATTCGGTCCTTCCAATAAAATATCCTCCCTCAACCCTATCAAATAGCACCTTCAAGGTTTGACCAACCCTTTGTTGGTTTAGGTCATGACTAATTCCTGATTGCAGATCCATGATAATATCTGACCGTTCCTTTTTAAGCTGCTGAGGAACATCATCTGTAAAATTATAAGCGTGGGTGTTTTCTTCATGTGAATAGGCAAAAATTCCCAAACGATCAAATCGACTGCGCTCAACCCAGTCATACATCTCTTTAAAGTCTGCCTCTGTTTCTCCGGGATAACCGGCAATTAAAGTTGTTCTCAATGCAATTCCTGGCACTTCTTCTCTAATATTGGCAATAAGCTCTTCTGTTTTTTCTCTTGTAATCCCTCTCCTCATTGCCTTTAGCATTTTAGTTGAACCATGCTGAAGAGGCATGTCAAGATAATTACAAATCTTTGGGTTATCTTTCATTACACTCAGCACGTCCATGGGAAAACCTGAAGGAAATGCATAATGAAGACGAATCCATTCAATACCTTCAACCAAGCATAATTTCTCGAGTAAATCGGCTAAAGCCCTCTTCTTATATAAATCTAAACCATAGTAGGTTAAATCTTGTGCAATAAGCATTAGCTCTTTCACTCCCTTTGCTGCCAATATTTTTGCTTGATGAACCAACTCCTCGATTGGAGTGGAAATATGCTTTCCTCGCATCAAAGGAATCGCACAAAAGGAACAAGGACGATCACAGCCCTCTGCAATTTTAAAATAGGCATAATGACTTGGAGTAGTCAGCAACCTCTCACCTACCAATTCATGCTTGTAATCTGCTTTTAAAGTTTTCAATAACCTTGGAAGCTCACGCGTTCCGAAAAAAGCATCAACCTCTGGAATCTCAGATTCTAGATCAGATTTGTAGCGCTCAGATAAGCAACCTGTAACATACACTTTTTCAACATCACCATCCTTTTTAGCTTCTGCATAACGAATAATGGTGTCAATTGATTCTTGTTTGGCATTGTCTATAAATCCGCATGTATTTATAATCACCACTTCAGCATCATCTTCCAATGCTTCGTGAGTAACGTCAAATCGATTGGCTTTGAGCTGTGCCATCATTACTTCAGAATCAAATGTATTCTTTGAGCAACCGAGAGTAACTACGTTAATTTTATTTTTCTTTAAGGTTTTTGTCTTCATCGTTGTGTTGCAAAATTAAGCTACTTTCGCATATAAGTATGATGTTTAAGAAAATTACTTTTATAATTTGCATTATTGTGTCCATTTTGGGATGCAGAAAAACCACTGTAATTGACCCCTATTTCTTTCAAAATGGAATGGAAGAAATTGACATGAAGGCAAAACTAGGTGCTTTCAAATCGAATGGAAAACCATTTAGAGTGATTGATGCATATATAGATGCCAACCTCTTGTACATGCAGATTGAATATAAAGTTTCTTGCTCGGGGAATGATTCATTTGAATTTATTGGCGGACCTCTCTTCTATGATGAACAAAACAGAGAGGCACGTGAGGCAAGGTTACACATCAAGGGATCTGGTGAGACCTGCTCTCTTACAGATGAAACTATGATTATTGATCTAAGACCTTTAACGAGTGTTGAGCAGAGAGATGCAGAGGTGATATTAAACGTAGGTGGTTGGAGAACAAAAATGACTTATGTATATATCCCTCATAAAGATTAAAAATGTAGGACTTTCTATTTTAAAGAATTAAACTAATGAAGACCCCAGATACTCCATTATTTGTCACAGGCATTAGCACTGATGTTGGCAAAACTATTGTTTCAGCAATACTTTGTGAATTTCTAGGATATGATTATTGGAAACCGATTCAAACAGGAAGAGATCTGGGTACGGACTCGGAATTATTACAAAACCTGGTAAGTCGTTCTAATTTCAAAGTACATCCTGAATCCTATTTACTGGACAACCCTTTATCTCCTCATGCCGCTGCCAAAATTGAAAACAATAGTATTGTATTAGATGAAATTAAACTTCCTACATCAAATTCAAAATTGATAATTGAAGGAGCTGGAGGCCTTTTAGTCCCTTTAAATTATAATAACCATACCATTTGCGATATCGTTGCTAAGTTTAATTATCCTGTAGTTCTTGTCGTCAAGGAATATTTAGGGAATATCAATCATACACTTCTCACATTAGCACACCTAAAACACCGACGTATTCCAGTTTATGGAATTGTATATGTTGGTGATGAACTCCCAGAAACAGCAACAATAATTGAGGAAATGACAGGAGTTGAAACACTATTCAGAGTTCCTTTGTTTTCATTGATAAACAAAGATACTATCCGTAAATTTGTAAAAGAAATCAAATAGAATTGATGAAGTAATGAGTCTAAAAGATGACAAGGAGTTTATATGGCATCCTCTGACACAGCACCAGCTGCATCCAGGGCATATCGTTATTAAAAAAGCTAAGGATGCTGTTCTTTATGACGATAGTGACAATGAATACATAGACGGTATTGCATCATGGTATACTTGTATGTATGGACATTGCAATCCTTATATTACCAGGGCCGTATCAGCCCAAATGAAAAATCTTGACCATGTAGTATTTACGGGTTTTACACATAAGCCTGCTACTCGTTTAGCAAAATCCTTGATGAACATACTACCTCAAAATCAACAAAAGATATTTTTTTCTGACAATGGATCGACTTCTGTGGATGTTGCTTTAAAAATGGCTCTGCAATATCATTTCAACAAAGGAAATAAAAGGAATAAAATAATTGCATTTCAAGATGGATTTCATGGAGATACTTTTGGTGCCATGTCTGTTTCAGGCCTTTCCATCTATAATGGTCCTTTTGAAGATTATTTTCTAGATGTCGAAAGAATCCCCGTTCCGAATGAAAACAACATAGAATCAGTAAAGATGCTATTCACAAAGCTCTTAAGTGAAAATAATGTAGCTGCTTTTATTTATGAACCTTTGGTTCAAGGGGCCGCAGCAATGAAAATGCACAAATCAATACATTTAGATGAACTTCTAAAAATTGCTAATAATCACGAGGTAATTAACATTGCCGATGAAGTAATGACAGGTTTTGGTAAAACAGGCAAGAATTTCGCTTCGGAATTCATGCCAACCATGCCTGATATCATTTGTCTTTCAAAATCCCTAACCGGAGGATTAGTACCAATGGCAATAACATCTTGCACTGAAAAAATTTATAATGCTTTTTTAAGCTCAAAAATGGAAAATGGCTTTTTTCATGGCCATACCTACTCTGCCAATCCAACTTCTTGTACAGCCGCAATAGCGAGCATTGAATTATTAATGTCAGAAGAAATACAAAACAGCATTGACAGGATTAAAGCTTCTCATAAATCGTTTATTGAGAAAATAAATGATCATCCAAAAGTAAAAGATACTCGCCAACAAGGAATCATTTTAGCGATTGACTTTAATATTGAAACGGATAGGTACGGAGATTTGAGGTACAAGTTATTTGATTTCTATATGAATAAGGGAGTATACTTAAGACCATTGGGCAATACCGTTTATATACTTGCCCCTTATATCATATCAAATGAGCAGCTCTCAAAGATTTATAATACTATTGAACAAAGCTTTGACATTATATAATCAGAATTACCAAACCTAAATCATGAATTCAGCTTATTGGAGTCTGCGTTATCAAAACAAACAAACAGGATGGGATATCGGTGAAGCGTCAAAACCGTTACTAAAACTATTTAACCAAATCGAAAACAAGGATGATAAAATTTTAATTCCTGGCTGCGGCAATGCCTATGAAGCAGAATATTTATTTGACTCCGGTTATAAAAATATTTACATTATTGATATAGCTGAAGAACCCATTTTGGCTTTCAAAAACCGAAATCCAAATTTCCCAAAAAATCAAATTTTATTAGGTGACTTTTTTAAACACAAGGGAAGCTATAACGTTATAATAGAGCAAACATTTTTCTGCGCCATTCATCCGGAGCTTAGACCCATTTATGTGAGCAAGTGTTATGACTTATTGAAAAAAAACGGAAGATTATTAGGCGTGTTATTTAACCGAGAGTTTGTTGACGGACCTCCTTTTGGAGGCAATAAGAAAGAATACCAATCCCTTTTTGAAAAGTTCTTTTCAGCCGTTCGAATAATGGACTCGATTCATTCAATTCCTCCCAGAATGGGAAATGAGGTTACCATAGCTTGTCAAAAATAAGCTAATCTACCAATTGATCTTTCAAAATATAATTAATATGATAATTCACTAATGGTCCAACTGGCTTTTGAACAATTGATTTAATATCAATACCGACCTCTTGCGCAGCAGCATTAAGCTCATTTTCTAATAAGGCGGAAAGAGATCCAACAAAATGAATAGATGTCTTTTCATAATTGTCATAACAACAAACATGAATCTCAAGAAAATGCTTCAATCCTTTAATGATAAATTGATTAAAAAATGGGTGATTCTTATGCTCTATGATAAAGGGCATAAATGAGGCAATATAGACATTTGGATTCGCTTGTTTATATACCCTATCGACAATTGTACCATTGGTTACCTCAAATCTTTTTTCAAATTCTTTATTGATTTCTTTCGGTAGCTTTTTATATAAATAGCTTGAAAGTAAAAATTTACCAAAATAGCTTCCACTTCCTTCATCACCCAAAACATAACCCAAAGCAGGAACTTCTTCTACTAAATTCTTACCATCAAAATAGCAAGAATTAGAACCAGTTCCAAGAATACAAGATATCCCTGGAGCTCCATCATAAGTGGCATAAGCACAGGCTAATAAATCATGCTCAACAGTGATTTTTGCAGTAGAAAACACACTTGAAAGCCCTTTTTCAACAATCTTATTTAATTCCTTACTTGAACAACCTGCTCCATAAAAATAAATACCCTGAATTTTGTCAGAAAGTGAAATTAGTTTCTCGTTTTGACGAATTTCGGAAGCTATATCCTGAACCGAATGGAAATAAGGATTAAACCCTATTGTTTTATAAAAACTTTGGTTATTTTTGTCATCGATCAATACCCAATCACTTTTGGTTGATCCACTTTCAATGATAAAAATCATACAATTAATATTTTTAGCTGTGTGTCATTTCCACACTTTCAAAGATATAATAAATTAAACAATATTGAAATCTAAAAACAAAAATAAAGCTTTAGAACTAAATCCGAATGTATCTGTGGATTGTGTGATTTTTGGTTTTGACTTTGATCAACTTCATTGTTTGCTAATAGACAGTGGTTTATCAAAATCTACAGGACGACCAAGACTTGCGGTTCCTGGAGATTTGATATATGATATTGAGACTCTTGACGAAGCAGCCTATAGAGTTTTGAACGAACTTACCGGTATTGACAATATATACTTGGAACAAATTGGTGCGTTTGGAGACCCAAAAAGAATGGGAAAAGAATCTGATAAGGAATGGCTAAGATCATTGAGAGCAGAACCGGACGCAAGAGTTATAACTGTAGCTTATTTTTCTTTAGTGAAAATGCATGACTTTAACCCTGAAGCGTCTTCATTCGCTGAAAGTGCAGGCTGGGCCCCAATTAATGAAATTCACGAGCTTGCTTTTGATCATTATGAAATTTTGCAATGTGCACTCAGTCAATTAAAAAGAAAAATTAAAATTCAACCTATTGGATTTAATCTTCTCCCCCAAAAGTTTACGTTGAGCCAGCTCCATAAATTATACGAGAGCATTTTAAATAAACCCTTAGACAAAAGGAATTTTAGAAGAAAGATTTTAAATCTACAAATCCTTACCCCTCTTAACGAAAAGCAGGTGGGTGTACCACATAAACCCTCACAACTTTTCGAATTTAATGAAGAAAATTATCAAAATCTTTCAAGCGAGGGATTTGATAATTTTGGATTTTAATTCACCAACTATTTCACTATATTTGTTTAAGAAGTTACAAGACCTGTAACTTTTGACCTATTCAATTTGTATTAACTGTAATTGCAAGTTTTGAAAAGACATGAATATAACAATGTGATTGATGAGCTTAGTGCTCCACTGTATCGTTATGCGTTTCACTTTATGAGAAACGAAGAGGATGCAAAGGACATTGTTCAAGATGTTTTTGAAAAATTATGGATCAACAGAAAAAAAATTGATTTGGAAAGAGTAAAATCTTGGTTATATAAATGTACGCACAACGCGATGATTAACTTTTTAAACAAAAAGTCACGTACGCGCTACATGGATAGCCAATCACTTCCTGAAAAAGCAAGCATGCCAGATTCGACTTTTGAATCTATGCAAATGGTTGAAAGGCTAGTGAACATTTTACCTCCAATTCAAAAAAGTATTATTCTGTTAAGAGACATAGAGGGCTACTCTTACGATGATATTGGACAAATTCTTGATTTGTCTCCGTCGCAAGTAAAGGTATATCTCTTCCGTGCAAGAATGAAAATTAAAAAACAGTTAAAAGGATTGAATAAGCTCGCATGATAACCCCAAATTTTGACAACATAGACCGTTGGCTTTTTGACTATGTCGAAGGCAATTTGAGTTCTGAACAAGAGTCATTACTGGAGAATTATATCCTAAATCACCCAGAACTTGAGGTTGATTTAGACATGTGGAAAATGTCCAATATTAAAATGTCCAATTCTTTTGTAAACGATATTCAAATTCAAAAGAAAACGGTAAACAGAAGGGTTTTTGCCATAATAAACACAATTGGAATCATTATTATTCTGCTCATTGGTAGACAAATTCATTTTAATGATCCGTTAAACTCGGTCTCTCCCGTTTTGAGCGAAAATAGAATCAAAAACTCAAAAGAACTCTCAATCGACATTCAACAGCCTGAACGAATAAATGACAATAAGAGTTCAATAAAAAAAGATGTGAAATCATCAAGCTCGGATTACCTTGCTACTGAATTGCCTCCAAGCTTCTATAAAAAACCGAAGAAATCAATTGGCTTGATGGATCAAGAAATTTTTCAGGTATCAGAATCTTTTAATGTAAATAATTTATTAGTCGAAAGATTATTCGTTAACCAAGATCTTGAGTTGGCAAAACATAAAACGAATATCTCAATTGGTGAAAATTCTGATTTATCATCTGATGCAAAGGAATCAAGAAATAGTGAATCCAATTCGTTTCGCATCAAAGACAAGACAAAAGAAGTGATTAATAAAATTGATCATGCCCTATCAAAAAATGTGGCTTTGAGCAATTATAGAGACCACCATTACTTAATTCCTCAAACTTCCTCTATAGATGCGAATCTTAGTTCTATTGGCTCGGTTTCCCAAACAAGATTCCAATCTATTTCACGTATAAGATGGATGGAATCAGATCAACGTAAACTATCTCAGCAAATCACATTTGATACTTATGCAAGGGGCATTCGTTCTGGTGTTGGAGCTCAAGTAAACTATGATTACTATGCAGATGGAAGTATTAAAGATTGGAACGGGGCGCTTATCGTATCACCAAAAATAGCTATTAGCAGAAATATTTTAATTGAACCCGTAGCCAAACTAAAAATAGGTAATAAATTATTAGATCGAGATAAAGTAGAAAACAATTCATTGGCCGTTTTTAATTCAGATTCACCTCAGCTATTCTCTTATGACAGTTCTCAAAATGTAGGACGAAAACTATGGTATAGGGATCTAGATATTGGCTTCACTTTAAATACCAACATATTTTATATTGGAGCTCAAGCCTCTAACATCTTGAATCACTCAGAGAACATTTATCAAAATACTGAATCAACAAACTTCAGAACACCAACCGTGTATAGCATTTTTGCAGGAACACAATACGTTTCTAGGAATGAAAAGTTGAGCTTTCATCCTTATTTTTACATGCGATCCGCAAATAAAAACAATCAATACTTCGGAGGTTTTTCACTTGACTTGGATAAACTTTATATAGGAGCAGCTGCAGATTTCAATGACCAATACTCTGGCTCAATTGGTTTGTCACTGGATCGATTTGCACTTATTCTTCAATCGACAAAATCATATATTCCAACTTTGAATCAACATCTTTATACTCATCAATTAACAATAAGAATAAACTCTGACATCAGTAAGAAAACAAGAAGGTACATAACATTTTAACGTATGAAAAAATTACTCTTTATTATAGCAATAGTTTGTATAAGCCCACAGCTTAATGCTCAGGATCCAACTTTTACTCAATTTTTCTCAAATCCAATTTATTTGAATCCAGCATTGGCAGGTTCCTCTGGTTGTCCAAGAGTTTCATTGAATTACAGAAACGAATGGCCACAGCTTACTGGTAATTATGTAACCTACTCTGCTGCTTTTGACACATATTCAAAAGGAATTCAAGGAGGTATTGGTATTATTGCCATGCACGATCAGCAAGGACAAGGCACCATTACCACATCTATGCTTGGCGCCATATATTCGTATAATCTGAAAGTCAATCGTAAATTCTCTATCATGTTTGGTGCTCGAGCTGCTTGGTTTCAAAAATTCCTGGACTGGGACAAGCTCACTTTTGGCGACATGATAGATCCACGTAGAGGATTTATCTATCAAACAGGGGATGTACCGCGTGGAAACGGTAGAAGAGGTTTTTTTGATGCCTCAGCAGGATTGGTAGGTTTTGGTAAAAACTTCTATTTTGGATTTGCCGCTCATCATATTAACAGACCAGATGAATCGATGATTCTTGGTGAATCTCGTTTACCAATGCGTCTTACCGGTCATGTCGGTGCCAATATTAAACTTGGCAATAGAGGTAAATATTACAATACGACGAGTATCATGCCTAACATCATCTATCAATATCAAAATGGATTTCAGGAATTAAATATTGGTACTTATGTAAAGTATGGAAACTTTACCGTAGGTGCATGGTATAGAAATAGAGACGCCTTTATTCTTTGCTTTGGTATTACTACTGATAAGTTTAAGCTCGGTTATAGCTATGATATTACCGTTTCTAAATTAGGAAATGGTATTTCTGGTGGGTCACATGAAGTTTCAATGGGATTCAATCTCAAGTGTAGAAGAAAACCAAAAGTATTTAGAAAGATTTCTTGTCCTTCGTTCTAATTCAATACTGATAATAGACAGGAAGAACACCGTAGGTTTTTTCAAAATACGGGCTGTTTGTATATATATAATACAGCTGGTCCCATTCTGAATCGCGAAACGCGTCATCCTCTTTGAGCTTTGCTTTGTATTTCTTCTTTAATTCAGGATCTTGTTTTAAAATCTCCCCTATTTTATCCACAAAGACATAGCTCGAAAAATATTCTTTTTGCTGAAGATAGCTGTCAAAAAAATTCCAGCTTAGATATGAATCCTCTGCTTCTGGTTGCAATACTGAATGAAGAAATAAGGCATTCTCTTGACTAGATGATATTTTCCAGTCTCCACGTTTAAGGCGTATACGCTGATTCTCTCGTTTTACTTGAGGATTACGTAAGAAAAAATGGCCTTCGTATGGCCTTTTTGACACATCAAAATCAGCAATACGAAAAACACCTAAACTAATGATGGTATCATTTAAAATTTTAGACATTTTGATCTTATTTGCCTTCAATCTTTTAACAACATCCTTTTCTTGCCTCCCTACAAAATAATATGCTGGAACTTTTATGGTATCCATAGGCTCAAAGTGATGATAGTGTGGAATAAATTTTTCATACGGAACAGACGCATCATATTTTAGCCTATTCAGCCCCGTTATTCGATGCTTTGGAAAGCTATGCTCATAACCCTTAAATAAAATAGAATCGTGTGAACTCTCAACTTTTTTAAAATCAACTAAAAGATGGGGATTAGATGATGTATATTCCTTTGCCTTTTGACGTGATTCTTCAATGAGCTCCTTATGATTTGCTGTCCATTTTATGATTTCATCCATGAACGCATAAGTAGCTCTAACCCTTTCGGGAAAAGGCTTAAGCATATGAGTTTCAACTGTAAACGAAATGGACTGAAACAGTGCTGTATATCCCATTGAATACCTTGGCAAATCATTAAAAGATACAATGCCTTGCTCCGGTGTTTGCCCCACCAAATCTACATAGGGAAAAAGGTCCAATGAATAGTTTTTCTTTATAGCGTCCTTTATGACCGGTAATAAGCTCTCTTGCGATATTTTTCTTATACTCGGAGCCATACGATTCTTGAGACTGGAAATATATGTTAGGGTATATTGATAATCTGCTCCATTAGATACATGGTTATCAACAAATACATCAGGATCTAACGCATGAAATATCTTAGTGAAAGTAAACGAATTCTTAGAATCCATCTTGATGAAATCCCGGTTTAAATCTAAATTTTGTGCATTTCCTCTAAATCCATATTCTATGGGACCATTTTGATTAGCTCTACTCACTCCTGATCGATTCATCATGCCCCCCACATTATAAGCCGGGATAAATGTAATTATTGGCAGATCAGTTAACAATTGAGGGTTTTGAGACACCTTTTTCAACCAAATGAGCATAGCATTTATTCCATCTGGTTCACCTGGATGAATCGCATTGTTGAATAAAATAGTAGTTTCATTTCTTGCTCTTTTAAAGGCAACCAATGAATCTTCTCCACCATTAACCATACATAGATAAATAGGAAGACCATAGTCTGAAGAGCCCATTGAATACAGCTCAATGACATTTGAAGAATCAGCTAAATCTTTCAAAATACCTATAAGCTCTGTATATGTAGGACTTTCATTTGAACTCATTTCATATTGAGCATAAGAAATGACTGAAAGTAATAGGAAAATTGAAGAAATAAATGCTTTCATAAGTTCAAAACACAGCTATTTTAAGCTTATCAATTTATACGACTGACCACCTGAGATAAGAAAATAGATCTGTGAGGAATTGAATTTATATATGATCTTATTATAGCCAGGAGATAGAATACCAGACTTAACCGTTCTGCCATCAGAGCTATTTAGGGAATATTCTTTTTCTATTCCTGAATTATTTAATTCAATATAGTCTATTACCGGATTCGGATGGATAAAATGAATGGTTTCATTTATTCCTTCAACAGCAGTATTCAAGCATTCAATATTTGTTTCATAATCTGAAGAATTTGATGGAGTCTCCAATAGAAACCCACAATAACAAGGATCATCTTGTAAATACGTTTTCAACCAAGAAAGCGCATAAATCCCGACCTCTCCAGCGGCTAAGCCTGGCGAATTTGCAGCACCATGGTCACCGTTTTCAATTTCAAAATAAAGCTTATCAGTATTTGAAGGAGTTCCTTGATAATGCATATAACCATACTCTGCAGAATTGGCAATATCATCATTTTGTCCCGTAAATATTAAAACAGGAACATCATGTATGAGATCAGAGGGTTGAAAACCATTTAAATCCAGCCAAGGACACAATCCAATCACCGCCTTTAATGAGGGGTCTATAGAAGCTGCAAGTTGGGAGCCTCCTCCACCCATAGACCAACCAGAAACAGCGAAGCTATTTACATCCACTTTTCCCTGTAAAGGAGAACTTGACCGGGAATTCTCCTCTTTTACGGTGATTATAGCATCTAGTAAAGCAGTTGCTCTAGCCGATGGCCAATCTGCGCATGGATCATTTGTTCCCAGAGTTATGGCTATAATTCCATGAGAAGCATAAAAAGCCCCCCAGTCCTGAATGTCTGTTTCTACTCCGCAATAGCCAGGTATTATAGCAATTCCTGCATATGGAGGTGTCCCATTTGTAGGATAAAAAATGGTCGCACCATCATAATCTGGTCCATTTCGGATATCGTCAACCCCTTCTTTTAATGTTGCAACGGAATATGGACCAGGATCAGTTATGGATTCAATGGTAACCCCATCACACTGAGAAAAAGAAAATTGACCTAAGAAAATGAATAATATTATACTAATCAGCGGTTTCATTGTAAATGTTTAAAACTAAAAATACAAGATAATTATGAATTCACATGAAAGATATTCAATGATAAATCTAATTTCCAAAAAATACAATTCATTGTTAAAAAATTACTATGGTGTAAATTGTTCTTAAATTTGAACGTGCGAATTGATATACTTACTGTTTTACCTGAACTTTTAAGCGGTCCATTTTCTGCTTCAATTTTAAAAAGAGCACAAGACAAAGGTCTTGTTGAAATACAGCTACATAATATTCGAGACTATTCCACTGATAAGCACAAAAATGTTGATGACTACCAATACGGTGGAGGTGCAGGAATGGTCATGAGCATTGAGCCTATTGTAAGCTTAATTGAGAAACTTCTAGCCCAAAGAGAATACGATGAGATTATTTACATGACTCCTGACGGAACGCTTTTAGAACAAGCTACTTGTAACGAGCTTTCTTTGAAAAATAACATTATGATTCTATGCGGTCACTATAAGGGTGTTGATGAACGGATAAGGGAGCACTTTATTACAAAAGAAATATCTATTGGTTCATACGTTCTTTCAGGTGGAGAGCTCGCTGCTGCAGTCTTGGCTGATGCTCTTATAAGGTTGTTGCCCGGTGTTCTTAACGATGAAACTTCAGCCTTAACTGATAGCTTTCAGGATAATTTACTTTCACCCCCTGTATATACAAGACCTCCAGAATTTAGAGGATGGAAAGTTCCGGATATATTGTTATCAGGTAACTTTCCAAAAATTGAAAAATGGAGAGAAGATGAAGCACTCAAACGAACAAAAATAAGGCGTCCAGATTTATTAGATGATTAATATATCACAAGCGTATTAACGATTGGCTTTTTACCATGCTTTTTGACTAAATTTGCGCCAAAATATTATTTCAATGATTCAATTATCTGACCGTCTTCTTTCAATGGAGGAATCTGCAACAATTGCAATGTCCCGTAAAAGCCGAGAATTAAAAGCTTTAGGCAAAGATGTGATTTCATTATCCCTCGGAGAACCAGACTTTAATACTCCTGATTTTATTAAAGATGCTGCCAAAGAGGCCATGAACAATAATTTCACAAAATATATGCCAGTTCCTGGATATGACGATTTAAGAGAAAGTATCTCTCATAAATTTCAAAGAGATAATGACTTGAGATATTCAAAAGAGCAAATTGTTGTATCTACGGGAGCAAAACAATCGATTGCCAATGTTGTAATGACTTTAATCAATCCAGGTGACGAGGTTATTATTCCCGCTCCATATTGGGTATCATATATTGAAATAGTAAAGGTTTCAGGAGGAATTCCTGTCATCGTAAATGCTGGTATTGAAAAGGATTTTAAAATATCAGGTGATGATTTATCAAAAGCAATTACTCCGAAAACCAAGCTGATGATTTTTTCTACACCATGCAATCCAACAGGCTCAGTATACTCAAAGGAAGAATTAAGAAGCTTGGCTGATGTATTACAATCTAATCCGAATGTAATTGCTCTTTGCGACGAAATATATGAACATATTAATTTCGAAAGCAAACACGAAAGTTTGGCGCAATTCGATGACATTTATGAGCAAGTAGTTACTGTCAATGGTGTATCTAAATCTTGGGCCATGACTGGATGGAGATTAGGCTATATTGGAGCACCACTAAAGATTGCAAGTGCTTGTAGTAAGGTTCAGGGGCAATTTACATCAGGGACGTGCTCTATTTCTCAAAAAGCTGCAATTGCTGCAATGAATGCGGATCCAATTATACTAAAGGACATGATTTCTGCGTTTAAAAGTCGACGTTCATTGGTTTTGGATTGGCTGAATCAAATTCCTGGAATAAAAACAAATCATCCAGGTGGTGCATTTTATGTTTTTCCTGACTGTTCTTATTATTTCGGAAAGACCAATGGAAAAACAACCATTAACAGCTCCAGCGACCTCTGCTTATATCTTTTAGAGGAAAGCCTCGTTGCCGTTGTTACGGGAGATGCATTTGGAGATGCTAATTGCTTTAGAATTTCATATGCAGCGTCGGAAGAAACCCTAAACGAAGCTATGCGTAGAATAAAAGACGCATTGTCTAAATTGAATTAAGTGAACTACCAAGAATTATTTAGTCATTTCAAACAAAAAAAAGTTCTCATCATTGGAGATGTGATGCTTGACGCCTATGTTTTGGGAAAGGTAACTCGAATTAGCCCGGAGGCACCAGTACCCATAATCTCACTAGAAAAAAAGGAAAGTAGAATTGGTGGCGCTGGAAACGTGGCATTAAATATACTGAACCTTGGAGCTAAGCCAATTGTAGCTTCAATTGTAGGGGCTGATTCAGAAGGTCAAAAATTGATTGATTTATTTGAAAAAAGAGGAATATCTACTCAAGGTGTTATTGTGAGTAATAATAGGAAAACTACGGTGAAAACCAGAGTTATTTCATCAAAACAACAAATGCTCAGAATTGATTCTGAGGACACCCATCCCATTTCAGATGAGATTGTAAGAAAACTTTACTCCACGGTTGAAAAAATCATAGACGAAGGTGTTGATGCCATTATTTTGGAAGATTATAATAAAGGTATTTTTTCAAATAAGACGATTCGATTCTTTATTGAACTAGCTAATCAAAAAAACATACCCATCACCGCTGACCCGAAAAAAGAAAATTTCAACCAGTTTTCAGGACTAAGCATATTTAAACCCAATCTCAAAGAACTTAAGGAAGGGTTGAACATTGATTTTGAATTTTCAAAAGATAAAGCGGCTTTTGAAAATACCGTACAACAGCTGAGAAGAAAAATACCTCATGAAATATCCCTCGTTACCCTTTCTGAACATGGTATATACGTAATGGACCATTCAAGCTCAGCTTATGCCAAGGCTCATCCTAGAGATATAACCGATGTATCAGGAGCTGGTGATACCGTAATCGCTACGGCAACACTGTGCTTAATCTGTGGAGCTACGGTAGAACAAATTGCTCAAATCTCCAATATAGCCGGAGGAATGGTATGTGAAAAACCAGGTGTAGTGAGCGTTCAACTAAATGAATTAATTAAAGAAGTGAGCGAACTCCTGTAGATCAATTTTGTTATACAATTATGTCAAAAAAACCTGTTAAACCATACAACTCGGATAAATCTAAAAAAGAAGAAGTTGAACAAATGTTCGATAATATTTCGGCGAGATATGATTTTTTAAATCACTTTCTATCGCTCGGAATCGATCGCATATGGAGAAAAAAAGCAGTCAAAGAGCTTCAACCACTTAAGCCAAAAAGAATATTGGATATTGCCACGGGTACAGGTGATTTTGCGATAGCAAATATGAAGCTGAACCCTGAAGAAATCATTGGAATTGATATTTCAAATGGAATGCTTGAGGTTGGAAGAGAAAAAATGCGTAAAAAGAAGCTCGATCATGTTATAACAATGACACAGGCAGATTCCGAAGATTTGCCATTTGAAACCAATTATTTTGATGGATTAACTGTTGGATTTGGTGTTCGAAATTTCGAGAATTTAAACAAGGGCTTGTCGGAAATGCTCAGGGTACTCAAGCCTGGAGGAAAAGCAGTCATTTTAGAATTCTCAAAACCAAAAAAGTTTCCGGTTAAACAAAGCTTTACTTTTTATTCAAAATATATCATTCCAGTATTGGGTAAGCGCATTTCAAAAGATGAACAGGCATATGCTTATTTACCTGAAAGTGTAGAAGCTTTTCCTGAGGGAAAAGAATTTGAAGCTATATTGAAGGAATTGAAATACAAGGACGTAAAATCATCCACAGTGTCTGGAGGTATTGCAACAATTTACACCGGAATTAAATAAACATACAACATAGAAGAACACTTCGCGTTATTGTACCAATGAGGCCCATACTGTCATTTCTTTTTATTCTAACCATTTCTTTTTCTTTCGCACAGAAAATGAAGCAACCGAGATTTAAAAATTTTGACAAAAAAGCATTTTCATTTGGATTTACTTTAGGAATTAACTCCACTGACTTTACAGTTTTTCAGCTTCAAGATGCCTATGACAGCTACGGTTTAGTCTCAATTACAAACAAATCACAACCTGGCGGACAGCTTGGAATTTTAACCTCCTTAAAATTAGGTACGCCAGTACTTCGTTTGCGGCTAATGCCCTGTCTCTCATTTCAAGAAAGAGTCTTAGAATATAGAAGTATTGACAGTGTTAATTTCAAAAATGGCTTTAGTGAGGAACGTATCAACTCAACGAGCCTTGACATTCCTTTGACATTTTTATTTAAAACAAAAAGATTCAACAACTTTACAGCCTATGCCCTATTTGGAGCTCAGTACTCTATTGACCTTCAGTCTCAGCAGGATGCCTCACAAAACTATATTGACCCATTCATCAAACTAAATCGTTATGACATACAAGGACATATCGGTGGAGGTGTAGAGTTCTTCGCCCCCTTTTTTAAGTTTGCCCTAGAGCTAAAATATTCGCACGGTATCCAAAGTAGTTTTATTCAAGATTTTTCACCTGTTGCCAAACCCATTGATCAGCTATATAATAAAGGCTGGTGGTTTTCAATTATTTTTGAATCCTAATGGAAGAATTACAATTTCAATGCTCTCCAGAACAAGCCAAAGATGATGAATTTATTTCCACCAAAATAAAATCATTGCTCAAGCTAAATACAGATGCTGAGGTATATTACACATGGCACAAACGAAGTATCGATGCTAGAAAGAAAAATATAAAAATCAATTGTGTATTCAAGGTATCGACGGTAGATCCTATAAAGGAAGAAAACCAAATTTGTTTTAAACCTTTAAACACATCAAAAACTGTTCACATTATAGGAATGGGTCCTGCAGGGATGTTTGCGGCTTTACATGCGATTAAAAGCGGCATTAAACCCATTATATATGAGCGAGGAAAGAATGTTCGTGACCGTAGACGTGATTTGGCTAAGCTAAATAAGGAAGGCCTTGTAAATCCTGAGAGTAATTATTGCTTTGGCGAAGGAGGAGCTGGAACATATTCGGATGGTAAACTTTATACACGTTCCAAAAAAAGAGGTGATGTAAGAGAAGTCCTTAAACTTCTTGTTCAATTCGGTGCTGAAAAAGATATTCTAATTGACGCACATCCACACATTGGTACAAATAAGTTGCCTCATATTATAAGTGCCATAAATGAAAAAATTATTTCCTGTGGTGGAGAAATTCATTTTAACTGTAGACTTACGGATATTCATATTCAAAATGAAAAAATTAAAGAAATTACTATCAATGAAGAGCTAAAAGTTAATGTTTCAAATATTATTCTGGCTACTGGTCATTCTGCAAGAGATATATATGAACTTTTACATAAAAAAGGAGTCAAACTATTAGCAAAACCATTTGCACTAGGTGTTAGGATTGAACACACCCAAGATTTTATAGACCAAGCTCAGTACGGAAGACTAAATGATGAATTTTTACCACCTGCGTCTTATAAACTTGCCACCCAAATTGACGACAAAGGAGTCTATTCATTTTGTATGTGTCCTGGAGGTATTATTGCTCCTTGTGCAACGGCTCAAGATGAGGTTGTTACAAATGGATGGTCACCTAGTAAGAGAAACAATCCTTATTCAAATGCTGGAATCGTGGTCTCTGTGACTCCTCAAGATGTAAGCGATTCTGAATCTCCTTTTACTTGTCTAGATTTTCAAAAAGAAATAGAACATCGAGCATGGACCTTAGCTGGAAAAAATCAAAAAGTACCAGCACAATGCTTATTAGATTTTATACAAGACGAAAAAAGTATACATTTTCCGAGGTCATCATATCAACCTGGAATTGAAAGCGTAAAAATGGATGACCTTTTTCCAGAATTCATTTGTAATCGACTGAGAAAGGGCTTTATTGAATTTAATAAAAAGATCCCAGGTTTCATATCAAATGATGCCGTCATACACGCTCCTGAATCACGAACATCTTCTCCTATTCTTATACCGAGAGACAAAGAGCAATTACATCATCTTGAATTGAAGAATCTATACCCCTGTGCTGAAGGTGCTGGATACGCAGGCGGCATTGTTTCCGCTGCAATAGATGGTATGAACTGTATGCTTAAATTGGCTCATAAAGAAGGTAAAACGAACTAAATCTTCTTTTTTTTGAAAATCAAATTAAATAACTGACAAAAGTCATATTTTTCAGAATTTTCTGACATTAGCTTTGCGCCATGAAAAAATGGCTTCTACTATTATTATTTCTTCCGCAATTTGCTTTTGGTCAAAGCTATCATACCATTGGAAACGGTTCTTCTAGTTACAATTGGTATCCCTTTTATGGATTGTATGACTATTCCCATAACATGTTTATCTATAAGCAGAACGATCTGGGATCTAATGGAAAAGAAATTTTCGAAATATCATTTGAATTATTCGGATATGCCGATAACTACGAGTTCAATGGAATAACTATTAAACTTGCACATACTACAGATGATATATTTGCTAGTAATGCAAGTGTTGATTTAAGCAATATTAATTATACAGATTTAACCACTTGTATTGAACTATATGACTTAACTATATCATCAAATGGCTGGGTTGAGATTCCATTTTCCTCTACATTTTATTATAATGGAGTAGATAACTTACTTGTGATTATTGAAAACCATGATGGTGAATGGGATTCAGGGTTTGGATCTTCTTATTGTGAATACAAAAATGAATATGTAAGTTGGTACAAATATGCTGATAATTTTTACCCAACTGGCACCGGAACAAGAGATAAATTTATCCCAAATGTGAAATTTGGACATTTTGACTTCAACCCTCTACCTATAACTCTAAATCATTTTTCAGCTGAATTAAGAGAAAATACGAGTACACCTGAAGTAGAATTAAATTGGTCTACATCTTCAGAAAAAGACAATTCACATTTTACAATATGGCGGTCCGAAGACGGTTTGAATTGGTTACCCATAACACAAATACCTGGATCAGTAAATTCCATTGAACAAATTAACTACAATCACATCGACAGAACACTTCCACAATCCACTGTAAAACATGGTGTTGTATACTATAAACTGTCACAGACCGATTATGATGGAACCACAGAATATTTCAATATAATACCCATTCAATTTACAAATAGTGATGAATTTATCATCAGAAAAACAAACCTAATTGGACAAGATATAGACTCAGAATACAAAGGTATGATTCTTGAAGTATGGAATAATGGGCATACCGCTGTATCCTATCAATATTAAAGAGTCTAAACGATAAAGAATCAATTCTTTATCATAAGTAAAATACTCCTATTTTTGTACCATGAAACGGGTTGTAGTTGGTCTATCAGGAGGTGTTGACTCTAGTGTTGCTGCTTATTTGCTCATTGAGCAAGGTTATGAGGTTATTGGAATGTTTATGAAAAACTGGCATGATGAGTCAGTAACAATATCTGATGAATGCCCTTGGATTGACGATTCAAATGATGCATTAATGGTTGCGGAGAGCCTCGGGATTCCGTTCCAGGTTATTGACTTAAGTAAAGAATATAAAGAGCGAATTGTAAACTATATGTTTGCGGAATATGAAGCCGGTCGTACACCAAACCCCGATGTACTTTGTAATAGAGAAATAAAATTTGACGTTTTTATGAAGGCTGCAATGGATATCGGTGCAGACTATGTTGCTACAGGTCATTACTGTCAAAAAAGACAAATAGAAAGTACAGGTTTTGAACTGGTTTCTGGTGCTGATAAATCAAAAGATCAATCTTACTTTTTATGTCAAATTACTCAAGACCAGCTTTCTAAAGTACTTTTCCCTATTGGACATCTCGAAAAAAAAGAGGTGCGAAAGATTGCAAAACAAATAGAATTGGTAACCGCGGATAAAAAAGATTCACAAGGCTTGTGTTTTGTCGGTAAAATTAAACTCCCAGAATTTCTTCAGCAGCAACTGCAGAATAAACCTGGTGAAGTAATTGAAATTCCAATTGATCATGAGCAGTATAGTAAATATCGATCCATTGGAAATAGTGCTGAAAATATTGAAGAATTATCACTGCCTTTTGAATACACCCCTAATGACGGACTAAAAGTTGCAGATCACAATGGCGCTCACTTCTATACGATTGGGCAAAGAAAAGGATTACATGTAGGTGGAAGACCTGAACCCAGCTTTATTATCGGGATTGACACAAAAGAAAACTATGTGTATACTGGTCAGACAAAAGGTCATCCGGGATTAAATAGGTATGCCCTAAAGCTTAAAAGGGAATCCATGAATTGGGTCAATGAAAAATTTGATTTAAATCAAAAAGAATATTTATTCAGAATCAGGTACAGACAAGAGCTCCAAAAAGGAATTCTAATACATAAAGGTAAAGATTGGTATATATTGTTTGATAATAAGCAAACAGCTATCAGTCCTGGACAGTTTGCCGCATGGTACACTAAAGATGTACTAGTAGGTTCTGGAGTAATCGATCACTAATTCATGTTTATTGAAAACATAAGAGAATCGTTTTCAATATTAGTCCTGTTTTTAACCAAGTCCATTAGAGTGGCCACTTCATGAATATCTATCGGACTATCAGTCCCCAATTCTCTGTGCTTAGATAATTTAAGCTGAGCCTTTTTTACTTTATTTGTTCGCAATGTTTGTATGTTCCTTTTCATAACAAAAGTTTTAATGCTATGTATAACGCAAGAATCATTCCAAGGTTTCAATTCATTGATAATCCTCACTCTTTATTTTAATTCAATAAGTATACTTATTGAATTTGTTACTATCGTAACTCAACATGCATGATTAAAAATAAATATGAATAGTCCGTATATTTGTCAGATGAAATCTGTTTATTTCGTCATCACATTAACCTTGTTGCTGAGCTGTAACTTAGAATCTGAAACTGAGAATGCTAAACCAAATACAGATATATTTGGAAATGAGCTAAATGATGATTCTAAATCAAGTATTTATTTACTCGATAGCTCTGAGGTTTTTATTCAGGGAGTTTTACATGACCATTTCAAAAGAACATTATTTATAAAAGATGATGAACAATATTCATATAACATTTTCAAGGAACATTTAAATGCTGATACCATTACCGATGCTATTATTACTTTAAATCGTCTAGAGTATGCAAAATTAAAAGCTGATGAGTCAGGAAAACCATATAAAGCCAAAGAAATTGGATACATGGGGCCTTTTAATGTTTTCTTTTATTATGATGGTATTTCAAACACGTTGTCTTCACCATTAATAGTTCCCTCATCTCCTCTCCTACCTCTTCGAGTTTCCTTTGAGAATATTAGATCTATAGATTTTAAAGATATATTAATTGACTTCAGAATTAGAAATTCAAGCTATAAAGAAGTTTATTTCCTAATCAATAAATTTCCCCAACTTGTTTTTGAATGGACCAATTTTGATGGACTTGGCTCAACAGAAGTAGAAGCTTATGTTTTCAGCTTCAACAATGTAAACGAAAATAATGTGAAAGATATTATTATTTATGAAGGCAAAATCTCTTCGATACCCAATAATGTTGATCCATTTACATACGAACCAGTAATAATGAAAAAAAATAAAAAAATAAAAGAATTTTTCTTCCTTGAATCTGAAGGAAAGTATTTCACCTCAAAAACACCTTAGAATTTTCCTCTGAGTGTTATAATAAAATTTCTTCCTGGAGACGAAATGTTAGAAGCGAATTTTCTGTAATTCTGATCTAGTATATTTTCACAAGAAAGCTGAAAAGATAAATTTTTACTGAATGAATAACTACATCGCAAGTTTATAGTATACCAACTTGGCATTCCTTGAGGTAAAGCAAATGCATAATTATCTTCACCGACTAAATTGTAATCATCTAAACGTTTCCACCCAGAATAATTCACAAAGAATTCTGATGATATTTTCTTTCTTTGGTACTTTAAGCTGAGCTTACCAAAAATTGGAGGTATATGATCTAATGGATATGGAATACTATCAGTTAGTATCCTTCCGCGTGTGTAATTAATGGTAGAATAAATATTGAAGTATTTACCGATATTGCCATTCAAAACACCTTCAACACCAAATACATAGGCCCTATTGGCATTCGTGGTAGTGATCACTTGGCTGTATGTTCCTTCGTACAAAATCGAGTCTTCACCATTAAAATTCGAATTTTGAACGGTTAAAGCATTCGTTAAGAATGTACCAAAGACATTTGCTGAAATCGTTAGCTTTTTAAAAAGCTTTATTTCAGAACCCAATTCAAGGTTATACGAGTATTCTGGTTTTAAATCTGGATTTGGAACGATTACTTTACCTGGGACAGACTCAAAAACTTTTGAAACATCATCTACATTGGGTGCTCTAAATCCAGTAGCTGCTGATACAGTATACCGAAATGACTCATTAGGCATATAAATTAAACCCATATTCCCATTCAGAGAGGCGTTTTCAAGTTTGATTGAGCTAAATGGAAAAGGGAAAAAAGTTTTATCTAAAAATTTTGCATTAAGTCTCACCTGAGAGGATCTTACCCCTGCATTTAGAATCATCTTTTCACTCAACTCAAGATTGTCCGTAATATAAACTGCAAAAGAAAACATATCAGATCCACCATCAGGATAACGCGTATCCAAGCTAGATACATCCATAGTATTGATATTCATTGAAAATGCATTAGACTGTACATCGTTGAAGAACATATCCAAACCATACCTTACTTCGTGCTTAAAAGTTCTTTTGGCAGCATTTGTATGATACGCTACTTTAGAAAAATCACAATTCAAGGTAAGAATGTTCAATTTCTCGCTTCTTGAATTCTGTTCATCCTCCTGATACTTTCTTACTACTCGACTTTCTTCAATCGATTGATATGCCAATACGAACTTTGAAAAATCAAATAAATCATTCGACTTTGTAAGTTCAAGAGTATATGAGGACATAAACCGAAATTGTGGTCCATAATACCATTCCGCATATTTTGCCTGTTCATTCTCTAATTGAGTTAAACGATCATAACGATCGACATTTCCAGAATTTGACAATTGAAAATTAAGTTTGTGTAAAACATGTTTCTTAGGCTTATATATGAATTTTTGTAAAATGTCATATTGAGAATACCCAGAGCCAATTTGAAGGTTAGAATCCGAGTTTTCGAGCATCGAATCTACTCCATTCACACGAGAAACATACCAATTTCTTTCACCAAAACCATCAGCAATACTTAATCTTTTTGACCCTTGTCTCAGATCTCCAAATGAAGAATAAGTGAAAGATGTCAAAGAACCGAGCTTCTTATTCCCTACCGATACATGTGCATTACTTGCAAAACCACTTGCAGCTGAGAAATATCTAGAATAAGCATTACCAATAACCATCACTTTATCCTTTCTACTTAATACTGGGTCTTTTGTTTTAAAGGTCATTACGCCACCAATGGCATCAGAACCATAAATAACAGATCCTGGGCCAAATACGACCTCTACTCTATCCATAATTGAATTGTCCAAGGTGATGATATTCTGAAGGTGCCCCCCCCTGTATATGGCATTATTCATTCTTACTCCATCTACTACCATTAATACCTTATTAGTCTCAAACCCCCTAATTATTGGACTTCCACCACCGAGTTGACTTTTTTGAACAAAAACATTACCTGAATTATCAATCAAATCGGCCATTGATGACTGATTTTGCGATTCCATTTCGCGACTCCGAATCACCCGTATTTTTTGGATAACATCTTTTTTCTTTTCTGATATGCGATTTGCAGATACCACAGTCTCTTCCAGAGTATTTGCACTAGATTGAAGGTTTACTTTGAAATTCAATCTCTCTAAAGCACCTAATGTTAGTGTAGCTGAAATGTAATTTTTATGATAAAATGAAATCCGCCATAACGAATCTGCAAGGTCAAAAATATTAGTTTGAACTCTTCCCTTTTTATTTGTAAAATGTTCTTCAACAAGAGTAAAACCTCCAAAAGTTTTTTCTGTTCTCCATCCATCTCCATCCGGAACAATATCTTTTCCGTAGATAAGTATATTCACATCATGAATAGGTAAAGAGGATACATCATCATAAACTGTGATTTTTTGCTGCCCCAATAACGATTGGGAACAAAATAGACAAGCCATGAAAATAAAATTATGAAATGGAGTACTAATCACCCTGCAAATTTATTATTTTTATTAGGCTTACCTACAAAATATGGACCATAGTTTTTCTTATTCAAAGACCTATAGATATTTCACTCATGGCGACAAAATGAAATCTAAAAAATTATTAATCGTCATGCATGGATATGGACATCTTGCTGAATATTTTTTAAGGAAATTTCATTCTTCCCCTAGCTCTTATTTTATTATAGCGCCTGAAGGGCCTCACAGATTTTATAAACAGGGATATTCAGGCCGGGTTGGTGCTTCTTGGATGACAAAAGAAGCACGAGCAGATGACATTAAAGACAACTTAAATTGGCTCAATGCCTTGCTCCATGAAGTTAAGTCAGAAAAATCTTTTGAAGAGGTTTCTCTTCTCGGGTTTTCCCAAGGAGGTGCGACAGCTGCTCGATGGTATTATGATGATCCAAATAAATTTGATAAGCTAATTCTATGGTCCTCCGTGTTTCCACCAGATATTACAAAACCAAATCTTAAGATGTCAAAAGCTAATTTTTATGTAGTTGGTAGCAAAGACGAATTTATTAACGATAAAATGCGTCAAAAAGAAATTGAGTTTTATCAGAATATCGGATTTAAGACACATGTTTATGACGGAAATCACGATATTGACTCATCCATGTTGATAGAGATACTGAGCTGAAGCTTATTTCCCCTCTTCTGATTTGGCAACAATAGCAGCCACCGTTGCATCACTAGTAACGTTAATTACGGTTCTGCACATATCAAGAATACGATCAATTGGATAAATGATTATAATCCACATTGGATTCAATCCTACGGAAGACAATACAAACATCAGCATAATTAAACCAGCACTTGGAACAGCAGCAGAACCGATTGAAGCTAAAGTAGTAGTTGCAACTATACCAATCTGTTGTGAAATAGTCAAATCCACACCATGAAACTGTGCTAAAAAAATCACTGCCACAGCTTGATATAAAGAGGTGCCATCCATATTAACAGTCGCACCTATGGGCAAAACAAAATCACTAACTTTTTTAGGAACCTTTAGCTCTTTTTCAACACATCTAATAGTAACAGGAAGGGTCGCAGCACTTGAGCTCGTTGAAAAGGCAAGAAACTGGGCAGGACTCATTTTTCTAAAGAAATCCATATACCCATAACGAACACCAAAAATTCTTTGCAATAAAGGATAAAAACCAAAAAGCAATAAGCTTAGACCAAGCAATACAACCAAGGAATATAACCCAAGTGTACTAAATAATGAAAATAATTCTGAAGGTGAATTTGCAATTTTTGCCAAAACACCTGCCATTAGACAAAAAACAAAAAAAGGTGAAATGGCCATAATCATGTTTACCATTTTAATAAATACCTCTCCCATACCGTCAAAAAACTCATGAACCTTTTTCGATTTCTCATTTTGAAGCATCGAAAGTGCAACCCCAAAAAACAAGGCAAAAAAGATAACCTGAAGCATCAGCTTACTACTAGAAAATGATTTTACGAGATTTTCAGGTACCATATCAACAAATGGCTGAAGTGGGCCTGGATCTCTTTTTTTGGCTTCTTCATTCTTTGACATCATTTTTTGATAGTCGGAAGAGCTCTTTTCTTCTGATAAAGATTTCTCAATTTTTCTTATTAAAACAGGGTCTGCATTTTGGAGTACATTTTTTCCATCTTTGATTTCTTGGCCTTCAGAATGCGCCCAAATCTCATAACGAAGGCGATTTGTATTCTCCATTGAATTATTCCCAGGTTTAATAAAATTCACCAAGCTTAATCCTAATGTAACCGAGGTTACCGTGGTAAGAAGGTATAAACCCAACGTTTTAGCTCCTATCCTACCCAGCTGACGTACATTCCCAAGACTCGCTACACCACCTACAATTGAAAATAAAACCAAGGGAATAGCGATAAACTTCAGACAATTAATGAATATTACACCAAATGGATCAATCCAATCAATCGTAAACTCATTCCAGCCTGCATAACCAGAAATTAAGGCCCAAACTACACCTAAAACCATACCTATCATGATTTTCCAATGCAATGCCAAATTCTTCATAATTCAAAATTTTAAACAAATGTACAATTAAAGGTGCAAATCTATACGAGCGAAAAACTTGAGTTTCGTATATTTGGATTCAAATTATTCCTATGGCTGTATCATCAAAAGATATTGATTTCAATTACAATGAAGATCAAATGCGACTTAAAATTAGAGCAATGGAAAGGGCTCTTGATGAAATCTATCTTGGTGGAGGAAAGAAACGTATAGATAAGCTTCACAAAGCAGGTAAGCTAACCGCTCGAGAAAGAATAGAGCATCTTTTAGATCCCAATACTGAAAGCCTTGAAATTGGGGCCTTTGCTGGCGACGGCATGTATGAGGAATACGGAGGATGTCCTTCAGGTGGTGTTGTAATTGTTATTGGATACGTGAGTAAAAAACAATGCATTGTAGTAGCCAATGATGCCACAGTTAAAGCAGGTGCATGGTTCCCGATAACAGGTAAAAAGAATTTGAGAGCACAGGAAATCGCCATGGAAAATAACTTGCCTATTATTTATCTTGTAGATTCAGCTGGTGTTTTTCTCCCCATGCAGGACGAAATTTTTCCTGATAAGGAACATTTTGGGCGTATATTTAGAAACAATGCCATTATGAGCTCTAAGGGAATTGTTCAGATTGCAGCGGTAATGGGAAGCTGTGTAGCGGGTGGAGCTTATCTCCCCATTATGTCCGATGAGTCATTGATTGTAAACAAAACCGGAACAATTTTTCTTGCTGGATCTTATTTGGTCAAAGCAGCTATAGGAGAATCAATCGATAATGAAAAACTTGGTGGAGCTCATACTCAAACAGAAATTTCAGGGGTTTGCGATTACAAAGTTGAAAATGACAAAGAATGTCTCAAAACCATACAAGATATTATTAGTCGTATAGGTGATTCTGAGAAAGCTGGCTTCAATCGTGAAGAATCAGCATTACCTAAACATAAGCTTGAAAAAGTATATGGAATTCTTCCTGCAGAAAGATCAAAGCCTTATGCAAGTAAAAAAATACTGGAATGCTTAGTTGACGATTCAAAATACACTGAATACAAAGCGGGCTTTGGAAAAACCCTAATAACCGCTTATGCAAGGATTGACGGATGGAGTGTTGGCATCGTAATGAACAACAGAGAAATCGTTAAAAATGCCAAAGGTGAAATGCAGTTCGGAGGGGTCATTTATTCAGATTCAGCAGACAAAGCCTCTCGTTTCATTATGAATTGTAATCAAAAGAAAATTCCATTAGTGTTTATACATGATGTAACAGGGTTCATGGTAGGTTCTAAAAGTGAACATGGTGGGATTATTAAAGATGGGGCAAAAATGGTAAATGCAATGTCCAATTCAATAGTACCAAAGTTTTCAATCGTTATTGGAAACTCTTATGGGGCCGGGAATTATGCCATGTGTGGAAAAGCTTATGACCCAAGACTTATAGTCGGATGGCCTACAGCCGAAATTGCAGTAATGAGTGGAGCTGCTGCGGCCAAAACATTGCTTCAAATAGAAATATCTTCCCTCAAGTCTAAGGGTGAAAAAATCACAAAGGAAAAAGAGGACGAATTATTTAATAAAATCAAAAATAAATACGATAAGCAGATATCTCCATATTATGCAGCCAGTCGATTATGGATTGATGCCATTATCAACCCTGTAGAGACTAGAAAAGTAATTTCCATGGGTATAGAAATGGCAAATCACAATAAGATTGACGAAAAATATAATGTTGGTGTCATTCAAACCTAGTTATTCTTCGCTCGAGCTCTTCCCATTAAAATAATGGGTATAACCAAAACCAATTGTTAAGAATGAAGATATCCGGCCGAATTCAGTAGATTCATAACCCAATTCACTATCCAGACCAATAGTCCAAGGCTTGAAACCAAATCCATAAAAAGGGTAGCCAATTGTTAATCTGTATGAGTTCGACTCATCAGACGATAAAATCAATCCTACAACAGGCTCGATATACGTCGACTGAATGACATGGAGTAGCGTTCCTTGAGCACTTAGAACATCTGTTTTAACCATAGTGTGCGCATAACCAAATTTTACTCCCAAATCAGTTCCAAAACGTTCTCCCCAAAACTTCTCATGTGAAAGCTTTAAAAACCCCGCAAGCGTATGCATCCCTCCATAAACAGCAGAAGGTAAGCTAAATTCATTTACTGCGAAATAAGAATAATGCCCCCCCGCTCCCAGAGCGAAACCACTTTTAAAAGCGTATTGATAATAAGGACTAACACAAACTAAACCCTGCATTATATCTTTAAACGGTTGATTTGTAAAAGAATTCGGAAGTCCCAATTCTATAGTAAAGGAATCATCAGGATCAATGGACTGTGACTTTCCATAGTTGGAGAATAAAATGAATGCAAAAATAGTAATAAGCTTAATCCTCATATATGCGAACAATATAAGATTAAAAACGCGAACGATTTTTATTTATTGTTATGAAATTCGCACTATAATGAATTTCAAAAATTCAAAAATATGGCAAGAGGTTTAAATGTGTTAAAATCTAGAGTTTGTTAAAATGAAAATCCTTTGTTAATTCGATGTATTCCGAGGTATAGGTATTGTCTGATTTTCTAAGGACAAGATCTTTTACAACTCTCTTTTTTTTTGTAAATGAAAACTTTACAATTACACGGGAATTCAATTTTCTTTCCTTTGAATGTATATTATATAACTCATTAACAAATAAGTCATTAAAAACATTCATCTCTATTAATAGATTATATAATTTGTATGGAAGAACAATCCAAAAGCAGCCCTGCACAGCCAATACATCAACGACCAAAGAAGCTAGTTTTTTAAATTTCATTACACTCCCATGCTTGGATAAGCGATTTGAAGGCTTCATGTTCACTCCTTCTTCAATATAAAAAGGGGGATTCGAAAAAATTAGATCATATTTCTTTTCAAAAGAATATTCAAAATAACTATCCGAAATTGCCTCTAACCTATTTGAGTATTGAGATGATTTAAAATTAAAATCGCATTCTTTATAGGTGGGAATATCATTTTCAATAGCATCAATGTAAATGTCTTTATTTTTTTGAGCTACCATAAGGGAAAGAACACCCGTTCCTGCTCCTAAATCCAAGCCAGACCGGGAATGACCAGAATCAATCATAGCCCCTAAGAGCATACTATCCGTACCCACCTTAAGGACAGAATCCTTTTGAAGGACATCAAACTCTTTAAATTTAAATACAGATGACACTAATAGGCTTTAGCGAAAAGAACGCGACCCTTAGATGAATTGCCTGAAAAGACGCATTTTCCATCTTCCTTAACTTGATCAAGAGGAATACAACGTATAGTGGCTTGAGTTAGCTCTTTAATTTTATCTTCAGTTTCCGAAGAACCATCCCAATGAGCAGAGACAAAACCTCCAGCTTTTATTGCCTTTTTGAAAGATTCAAAATCTTCTACTTCTTTGGTTGAATTATTTTTAAAGTCTAAAGCTTTTTGAAAAAGACTACTCTGCATTTCTTTTAACAATCGATCAACATATGTATCAACCCCATCAAAATCAACTATCTTTTTCTCTTTTGTATCTCTTCTAGCGATTTCAATTTTACCATTTGCCAAATCCCTAGGCCCCATAGCCAATCTTACGGGAACACCCTTCGTTTCGTACTCAGAAAACTTCCATCCAGGTCTTCGATTGTCGTCATCATCATATTTAAATGAAATACCTCTTTCCTTAAATGCTTTTTTCAGCTCCAACATACGCTTAGATATAGCTGAAAGCTCTTCTTCACTTCTGTAAATTGGGATAGCCACAACTTGAATAGGTGCTAAACGAGGAGGTAATACGAGTCCTTCATCATCAGAATGACACATAATCAAAGCTCCCATAAGTCTTGTAGAAACCCCCCAAGAAGTAGCCCATACATATTCAAGTTTCCCTTCTTTATCAGCATATTTTACATCAAAAGCTTTAGCAAAATTCTGACCTAAAAAATGAGAAGTTCCTGCCTGTAGTGCCTTTCCATCCTGCATTAAAGATTCAATGCATAAGGTATCCTCTGCTCCAGCAAATCTTTCTGATTCAGTTTTTCTACCCTTAACTACTGGCATAGCCATAAACTCTTCTGCAAATTTGGCATAAACATTAAGCATTTGACTAGTCTCATCCTTAGCCTCTTGAGCAGTTGCATGTGCCGTATGGCCTTCCTGCCACAAGAACTCAGCCGTTCTTAAAAACAACCTTGTTCTCATCTCCCATCTCACCACATTTGCCCATTGATTTATTAAAATTGGTAAATCCCTGTAGGACTGAATCCAATTTCGATAAGAATTCCAAATAATAGTCTCTGACGTTGGTCTAACAATAAGTTCTTCCTCCAATTTCGCATTTGGATCTACCACTACACCACTTCCATCTTCGGCATTCTTTAAACGATAATGGGTAACTACAGCGCATTCTTTTGCGAATCCTTCCACGTGACTGGCTTCTTTACTCAGGTATGACTTAGGAATAAATAATGGGAAATAAGCATTAGAATGTCCCGTTTCTTTAAACATATCGTCTAAAACCTCTTTCATTTTTTCCCATATAGCGAAACCATATGGTTTTATGACCATACATCCTCGAACATCAGAATGCTCTGCAAGGTCAGCTCTCTGTACGAGCTCATTATACCATTTTGAATAGTCTTCTTTTCTTTTGGTGTGCTTTACTGCCATGATATCAAATATAGTGTGCAAATTTAGCTAAACGATTCAATATTTCAATTTCATTTTAAGCCCATCTTAAATCAATGCTGCAAATTGAGGCATTGGTATCTATTATGGAAGCATTTTATTTTCAATTAATGCTTGAGTATAATGCTGATAAATAGCCTTTAGTTTTCGAATAACTTCTCTTTCTGACACCTTCCAATTTCTGCGCATTTGATCATTCCATATAAATGGCTTTTGATTAGGGCTTAATGCTATTAAGTTTTCTTGGTTGTATACTACTTTAGGCAAGCTATAACTACTAAAATAGGACGTACCCATGGCAAAGAATGACGTTTCAATATTCAATAAATCAAGTATCGTTGGCATGATGTCAATTTGCTGAGTGCTTTCCTTTCTATCCACTTTTGGAAGCTTTCCACTTGAATGGTAATATGCAATAGGAATTTTAAAAGACCATTCAATACTAGACCTGTCACTTCTTCCCGTAGGGCCAACGTGATCTGCACAAAAAACAAACATGGTATTTTCAAACCAATCTTGTTTTTTTGCTTTTTCCCAAAATTCTTTAAACGAATAATCTGAATAGCTTATCGCCTTACAGATGGGATCAGGGCCTTTTTTCACTTTAGATGAATATGATTTCGGAATTTTATAAGGGTGATGTGAAGAAATGGTAAAAATCATTGAAAAGAAAGGCTTTTTAAGCTTATTAATCTCATCAATTGACCAGGGTAAAAAATAATGATCAGGAATGCCCCAGCTTCCATCATAATGTTTTCGGTTAGGGTATTCGCTTCGTCCAAAATAATGATCAAACCCTGACGCCGCTGCAAATGCATCAAAACGCATAGAACCATTAGTCGAGCTATGAAAAAATGCAGATGAATATCCCTTCTTTTTTAAAATGGATGGTAAGCCTTGAAATTGATTCATACTGTATGATGACAATATAAATGATTCATTCATCCAGGAAGGAATGGAAGCGACGACAGAAGGAAGTGCATCCATAGAAGTTCGAGAATTCGAAACGCCGTATTCAAAATACATACTCTCATTTAAAACTGAATCCAAATATGGTGTGTAGCTTTCTTTATTATATGGCCCTACATACATTGAACCAAAGCTCTCAAATAGTATAAAAACAACATTTGTATTATTCGGAAGGATATTTCTAGGTTCAGTTTCCTGAACTGGATTAAAAATTCTATTTAGCTCCTTATTGCCAAAATATTGTTTTCTTTCAACACCCTCATTTGTAAGAGTTTTTAAAATGGTAAATGCTGAATTCAGAACTGCCGGGGCATTTTGAAGAGAACAATAATTGGTTGCCTCAAGTACACCTACTGGTTTAAGCTGAAACCCTCCCCTTCCTACTACAATAAAAAAAGCGATACATCCAACAAATTTTAGCCACGGTCGCCAATCTTTAAAATCATTATAAACTCTTTTAACCTTAAAAAAAAGAAAGAAAATTGTCGAAACTGTAGCTAGAAATATTAGTACAAGCCACCAAAACTCAGAAATAAATTCACCAGCCAACATGGATGCCTCATTTTCAGAAATAATAAATTTAAAATAATCATAGCTTATTCTTTTTCTAGTAAAAGAAAAATAGGCAATATCCCAAGAGTTAAAAAAGAAAACAAGTAGAACTGAAGGAATAAATAAAAAGGAATCAATAAGACGGCGATATTTGTCCAAAAGAGCAGGCAACGGAATGGTTCTAACGATCAGGTATGGAAAGAAAAACAAAGCGATTGTGATTAAATCAAACCAGGAACCAACTATGTACTCATAAAAACCGAAATCAGGAAAAAATATTTGATTCTTTATCAAAAAGAAAACCCTGTAGAGAAAAAGAAAAAACCAGATCAACCCGAGCTCTAAAATGAGCTGTGAAAATGGTCTTTTAGGAAGGGCTATTCTCATCGGAACTAATAACTAAGAAGTCGGTCAACTGCCTTATTCAGCCTTGTTTTTGGAAGAAATATTTTTTCAATGTTTTCTGCAAAAGGAACAGGCGAATTTAAAGATGCGACTCTCATTACTGGAGCATCTAAGGACTCAAAACAATGCTCATTTATTAAAGCAGAAATCTCACCTCCTATTCCACCAGCTAAGCAATCCTCATGCAAAACAATAACCTTTCCTGTCTTCTTTACTGCATTGTATATCGAAACCTCATCTAATGGCATTAGGGTTCTTAAATCAATGATTTCTGCACTTACATCAGTTCTTTCAGCCATTTCTTCCATTGCCCAATGAACACCCAAGCCATAAGTAATTATAGTGATGTCATTTCCGGACGATAAAGAAACTGCTTTACCAATCTCCGTGGTGTAATATGCCTCTGGAACTTCTGCTTTCATACTTCTGTATAAAAATTTATGTTCAAAAAACAATACTGGGTTTGGATCCTCAATAGAGGCGTTCAAAAGACCTTTGGCATCTACTGGATTAGATGGGTAAACAATTTTTAGTCCTGGTGTATGAAAAAACCAAGCCTCATTACTCTGGGAATGAAAAGGTCCTGCTCCCGTACCAGCTCCTGTTGGCATTCGCACCACCACATCCGCGTTTTGCCCCCAACGCCAATATATCTTTGCTAAATTATTAACGATCTGATTAAACCCGCAAGTGACAAAATCTGCAAACTGCATCTCCACCATGGCTTTCATCCCATTTATAGACAATCCAAGTCCAGCACCTACAATTGCCGATTCACACAATGGTGTATTTCTAACTCTATCCTTACCAAAGAGATCAACAAGCCCTTCAGTTACCTTAAAGGCACCTCCATATTCGGCAATGTCCTGCCCCATTAAAACAAGCTCTGGATATTTTTCCATTGATTGAATAAGCCCTTCACGGATCGCATCGATAAATCTAATTTCTTTCGCTGCAGATGAGGCTGGAATGACATCCTGATCGAATGGTAAAAACACATCATCTTCTTCCTTTCTCTCAGATGATTCTATAATACTTTCATTTTGAGCAATTTCAAAAGATGTCTGTATTTCTTGTTTATACTGTTCTTTAATGACCTGTTCCTTTTCTTCCGATAATACACCAGTTTCCTTTAAGAAAAGCTCAAAATTTAAAATAGGATCTTTCTGACCCCATAAATCTTGAACTCCTTCAGGATAATATTTTGTTCCTGATGACTCTTCATGCCCCCTTACTCTATATGTCATTAACTCAATAATAAAAGGTCTTGGGTTTGTTCTTATTTCTTCATTAATTTTCTCAACTGTGCGTATGACCTCCAGCACATTGTTTCCATCAATTTTTATCGCCTCAATACCATATCCTATTCCTTTGTCAATAAACTGTTTGCATTTGTATTGCTCAGAAGAAGGTGTAGATAGTCCCCAGCTGTTATTTTCAATACAAAATATGACAGGAAGATCCCATACCGCTGCCACGTTTAGTGATTCATGGAAATCGCCCTCAGATGCCCCACCGTCTCCTGTAAAAACAATAGTAGACTTATTTAGGCCCTTAATTTTATTGGCAAGCGCTATACCGTCAGCTATACCTAGCTGAGGACCCAAGTGGGAAATCATTCCCACAATATTGTATTCTTGTGTACCGAAATGAAATGAACGATCCCTACCTTGAGTAAATCCACTAGATTTTCCTTGAAATTGAGCAAATAACCGTTCTAAGGGAATATTCCTAGTGGTAAAAACACCTAAATTACGATGCATAGGAAGAATATATTCATCGGCTTCCATCGCGAATGCGCACCCTACAGAAATGCCTTCCTGACCCCAGCCAGAAAACCATTTTGAAATCTTCCCTTGCCTCAGCAGTACAAGCATCTTTTCTTCAACCATTCTTGGCAATAGAAGAGCTTTATATACTGACAATAATCTTTCAGAATCAAAACCAGTGGTATCGAATTCTAATGATCTTTTTTCTAGTGTTTTCATGAAAAAAACTTGAAGGAATTAGACCTTCATTCCTTTTACAACTCTTTCTTTTCTCTTCGTACTCTGAAGTCTCTTTTTAGAAACACGGATATATGAGGAACGTGCTGCTCCACGCATCATGTCGACCTTAAAAACTTTACCACCATAATTAACTTTAGGTCCTCCACTGGCTTTCCAGTCAGCGACAAAATAAAAACGATCACGCATTTGATTCCCCTTTGAAAGAAATTGAAGATACTTCTTATCACCTGTTTCAAACCGAACCCTTATTTCATTATTAGGACCATACCCCTCAAAAATACATTTTGTATTTGCCTGTATGATGATAGATTCGGATTCACTAGTTGAGCTAGAAACCAACGTACCACTTTCATCGGTCATTGTCTCACTTGACGCTTCAGCAACCTGATTCAAAATAATGGTAGAAGAAGTAAAGAACTGAACCTTTCTCATTTTTTCTTCTGATTTAAGTCCAAATTCATCTTTAACTTGCTTTGTATATGGCACCTTGACAGCGCAGGAATAAAAAACGAAGCTTAAAACGAGTAGGGCAAATATATTTTTCATGTCTTTTTATTTACAAATTTAAATTATTTAATCATTCAATCATTAATGGGGTTTAATTATCTTTAATCAAAATCCACTGATGAAAGTTAATTGTCTCATAACACTTCTTATTTGCGTCATCCTAATTTCCTCTTGTGGAGGAAAGAACAATAAGGATGTCATTAAATATGAAGACATAGGTGCGAGTTCCAATTATAATGCCAACATCACTTCAGAACCATCAGACTCGACTCAATCAACGGATACGTCCTTTCATACAGCAAATCTAAAAATCGAAATAGATAAAGTGCTAGAGATAAACTCAAATGAATTTTTAGATCGATTTGAAAGTTCAAAATATATCAAGCGATTGATTATCAACTCTAATGACTCCATTTATTTTAAGGCTTGGACCTTTGAAGATTCTACCGCTACTTTTAATGCTTTTTACAATTTACTTGACTGTTTCGGTTCAAATTGCATACCTCTCGAGCTTTATTCGAATGATTTTACCACCTCGAAATACAACCTTTTCTTTATATCCAAAAATCAAATTCATTGGATTACATCAAGTAAAAACCAGGACAAAATCATTTGGGATTCCTACTTGAGCTCAGAATTTCAATCAATCAGCTATTATTTCATTATGGAACAGAAAAGGAGTCAAAACATCGAATGGCTTGAAAAGAATATAAACCCCAATACATTTAAAGTATTAAATTCAGATCTATGAAAGTACTAAACAGAGGATTTATAATTGTTAGCCCTAAACCTATTTTTATAAGTGAAGCGCTTAACAATTCAGGAAATGATCTTATATCACCTGAAAACCCTGAACCTTCAATATACCTTATCGAAGAGGATTTCTGGGAAGACGAAACTGTCTTGAAAAAGTATTTCAAACGAATCCTTAGTGGTGAGATCAAACAACTTGATACTAAAAATGAGTCTTCTTTATCAAAAATAAAATTTGACAATATTCATGACTATTTCAATATTTCGATGGGAAGTTTGGTTTTCGATTTAGAAGATAGACCAATTGAAAGACTTACAGACGATTAATCAAATTAGCATTTAAATATGTTGGATCAAAGGTTACCTCTTCACCAATCCATAAAGGCCTCTCAAATGATTCATTTTCATTTTGGAGCTCAATTTCTGCAAGTACAAGTCCTTTAAGAGCACCTTCAAATACATCTATTTCCCAGGTTTTTGAATGAAATTCTAATTTATACCTCACTTTTTGAAGCACCTTTAGTTCAAAGGACTTTATCATGGATAACGCTTCTTGCACAGGTATTTCATATTCATACTCACTTCTAGTTATACCAATCATATCGCTTTTAACAGTTAGATATGCCAAATCATTCATGATTCGAACCCTTACCGATTTCGACTTTTCGTTAACGAGGTATGCTTGTGAAATATGAATGGGAGTCATGTCTTTGAGCACTTCTCGTGCCTCATCTTTAACTAAAAACTTTCTTTCAATTTCTATCATATTCATACCTTAAATTCTTGTCGGACTCGCACAATAATTGTATTTTTGAACAACTCTCTAAAGCTATGAAATTTTATTCGCTATTATCGATTTTCTTTTGTGCACATTTTGTGCTCTTTTCACAAAGCTTTAATAGCGTCCAAACTAAATTCACAGCAACTCTTGACTTTGAAACCAATACTTCTGAAATATATGAACAGAATGGGTTAAGGATTATTGCACAGCTTGAAAAATGCAATAACCCCTCTATTGGAATGGAAAAAGATTACGTTTATTTTTCTTTCCAAAACACGAATCCATTTGATATTAAGTTTTCTTTAGAAGAACATTTGTATTATGATGAATCATGCAAGACATGTGGAAATAAAGAATATTTTAAAGCATATTATCTAAAAGCAAATGAAACGCTTACGGCTTCTTGCGAACAATCCTCAAATAAATCTCTCAAAATATTTCATGGTTCACCCTGGGTAAATGAGAAATTATCAAAATTTGAATTGGTAAATATTAAAATAGAAAAACAATGAAGTATCTTCTATTTATAATGTTTGGATTGATTTGTGATTCATATTTTGGACAATGTACTGTGCAGGGTGAAGTTCCCACGGGAACAGTTGCTTGTAACGAATGCGTCACCCTTTCGGCTAACGGATTTGGTGAAAATGTAGCTGCCTTTGTTGAGAATTTCAATAGTGGTCAACCAGTTGGTTGGCAGTTTACCCAAAATGTTACAATTGATGCTAATACATGCGCAACACCATCACCTGATGGCAGCCCTTTTATGTGGATGGGAAGCAGCTCACCTGCTCCCAGGACCATGGCAACATTAGGCTTAGATGTCTCCTCAGGAGGAACTGTCTGTTTTGAAATGCGTTATGCCATTCAACAACAAAATGCACCGTGCGAAGGACCAGACCTTATTAATGAAGGTGTTACTTTACAATACTCTATTGATAACGGAGCAAGCTGGGTTACCATGAATTATTGGCCTCCTATTAATGGTGGTGAATGGCCTAATGCCATGTCTGTTTGGAACCAATATTGTGAAAACATCCCAGCGGCTGCACAAACTACAAGCACCATGTTTAGATGGACACAGTTAGAAGCCACATCCGAAGCTTATGATCATTGGGGAATGGACAATGTAGAGATTACGCTGGCATCACCTGACTATAATATGACCTGGCTCCATGACGGTTATTCATATGGGCAAGGAAATTATTCGGGTGATAATCCAACTCAGGTTTGCCCTGAAGGGGATACAATATTTGTTTTAGAAATGACGGACGGGACGAACTTTTGTTATGACACTGTTGAAATTGTTGTGGACTTTCCTGTGATCAATAACATTAACCCCACCAATCCTTTTTGTGGCGGCATAAATGGTGAAATAGAAATAAGCTCTACAGGAGGCTCTACAGATTACCAATACAGTATAGATAATGGTCAAAATTTCCAAGCATCGAGCATATTTACCGATTTAGACAGTTTGACATATCAAGTGATTTTATTAGACGCAAATAATTGTACAGATACTGCCATGATCACTTTAACTGGAGTAGATTCTTTATTTCTTATTGACTTATTGATTGAAAATACAAGCTGTGGCATTGACAATGGGCAAATAACTTTTGATGGCATTGGTGGAACACCAAGCTATCAATACAGCATCGATAATGGTACTAGCTACTCAAATACTTCATTATTTTTAGATGTTTCTCCTGGAACATATCAGCTCATTGTTATTGATGATGAAGGCTGTAGCGATGCAGAGACTATTGAGGTGTTACCTTCTAGCAACCCAATTCTTGATAGCTTATTCGTAACAGAAGATTTTTGTAGCCTTAGTAATGGAACATTAATTTCATTTGCTTCTATGGGAATCACACCTTATAACTATTCAATTATTGAAGGAACTGATACCCTCGTCTCTAATACAAACGGAGCTTTTGAAAATCTGGGCTCAGGAAGCTACCAATTGTATTTAGTAGATAGTATGGATTGTTTTACATCAGCTGCATTCATTATCGACGAAACACCGGCCCCTATTGTTGTTCTTTCTGATACTGCACTATGTGATCTATCTTTTCAAATAACCGATGTAGAATCCTTTACAGGAAGCTTATGGTCTGCATCCAGTCCAAATATCTCATTTGATGATAATACTGCGACCAATCCATCTTTTACATCATCAGAATCAGGAGAATATGTCATTAATTATCAAGACACCTTGTGCAACACTGAGGAGTCTTTTCAAATCATATTTATTCCGGATCCCACTACAGAGATTCGTGACACCTTACTTTGTGAAGGAGAGCTATACACATTACAGGCGTCAGTCGAGCCTCAAAACATTTCCTATGCATGGAATAATGGCAGTACCGAAACATCTGTAAGCATTAGTGAAACAGATTTTTACATCATTACTGTTTCAAACAGCTGTGGTGACTTTAGCGATACGGCACATGTTGTGTTTTATGATTGTGATCTTGAGGCTCCAAATGTTTTTACTCCTAATAATGATGGAACAAATGATTATTTCGAGCTTATTGAATATCAAGGAATAAAAACCTTTCAATGTTACATCTATAATAGATGGGGCAATCTCATGATGAATTACGAAAAACCAGATTTTAAATGGGATGGAAACAACTTAAAAGGTAATAATGCCGAAGATGGTGTTTATTTCTATGTGATTCAAGCTGTCACTAATGGTGGAAAAGAAATAAATAAGCATGGTAAAATTCATCTTATACGTAACGATTAATATAACTTATTAATTTTACACCATGCGTATATTTAAATCTAGAACACCTAGATGGATTATTATAGTCATTGATCTGTTCATCAATCTGCTTGCACTTCTGTTTGCATACATCATAAGATTTGATCTGGATAGTCAATCAACACTCATTCAAGAAGAATGGGATAAGTTTTCAAATTACTTATGGCTATTTTTTGCAGTTAAGTTTATAGTGTTTTACTCTTTTCAAATTCATAAAGGATTGGTAAGACATACATCAACGCAAGATTTGAACAGAATCTTTTTTGCAGTATCCACCTGCTCCCTCCTATTCCTATCTTTTGGAGTAATTAGATATTATTACATCGATGGGTTCTATTTTTTGCCTACATCTGTTGTAATCGTTGAGTTCTTAGCTAGCTTTTCTTTTACCGTCGGAAGCAGGTTTGTTATAAAACTGATCTATTTAGAATCACTTAAGAGCAAAGATGATTTTGAAAATATCGTCATATATGGAGCAGGGGTTTCGGGATTAATCACTAAAAAAACAGTACAGAATGATACTAGAAATAATCAAAAGGTGATATGCTTTATTGATGACAACTCAAAACTTTGGGATACCAGAATTGAGGGTATAACCGTCCATGGCCCTAATGAATTAAAAAGAATTTATAAAAAATATAATATTGACACTGTAATTATTGCTATTCAAAATCCTAAGGCTGAAAGACGAAAGGCATTATTAGACGAATGCATAGAGCTTGAAATTAAGGTTCAAAAAGTTCCAAATCCCAAAAGCTGGATCAACGGTGAGTTTAGCTCCAAGCAACTTGTCAAAGCAAAAATTGAAGATCTTCTCGGTCGTGAAGAAATCAAGTTGAGCGTTGAAAAAATAAATAATAACATTCAAGGGAAAACTATTTTGGTTACGGGTGCTGCTGGAAGTATTGGTAGTGGACTTGTAAAGCAAATTGCAAATTTCGAACCCAAGCTTGTAGTATTGTTTGATCAGGCAGAATCTGCGCTATATGATTTACAATGGGACCTCAAAGATGCCTTTCCAAATTTAAATTTTGAAATTGTCGTTGGTGACGTCACTCATGAAATGAGAGTTAAGAACCTAATTAAATCTTTCAAACCACAAATTGTTTTTCACGCTGCCGCCTACAAACATGTGCCCTTAATGGAGCTTAACCCTTCCGAAGCTGTTAAAACGAATTTATTGGGCACAAAAATCTTGGCGGATAATAGTCACGATCATAAGGTGGAAAAATTTATTTTTATATCTACAGATAAAGCAGTAAATCCTACAAATGTAATGGGTGCAAGTAAAAGAGCTGCTGAGATCTACGTTCAATACAAGAATTCAAATAGCATAACCCAATTTATTACTACACGATTTGGAAATGTACTTGGCTCAAACGGTTCTGTTATCCCCTTATTTCAAAGACAAATTGAAAATGGAGGCCCCATTACCATTACTGATGAACGTATCAATCGCTTCTTCATGTCTATACCTGAGGCCTGCCAGCTGGTATTAGAAGCTGGAGCCATGGGTAAAGGAGGAGAAATTTATGTTTTTGACATGGGTGAATCAGTTAAAATCATTGACCTCGCAAAGAAAATGATTTCATTGAGCGGATTGACCATAAATAAAGACATTGAAATAAAAATTACAGGACTACGACCAGGTGAAAAGCTTTACGAAGAACTTCTAGCGAATGAAGAAAACACCATAGCTACTCATCATGAAAAAATTCTAATTGCCAAAACAAGTGTTAAAGAAGATCTGAATCCAAAAATAAATGACTTAATCGCCCTTATTGATGGTCAGAAAAACAACGAGCTGGTTCGACTGCTAAAAAATATAATACCAGAATACCTCAGTAAAAACTCAGAATTTGAGGAGCTAGACAAAAATGATTAAACCCGTTAAAATACAAATTAGATTTTCTGATATTGATGTCATGGGACATGTCAACAATGCGACCTACCTAAGCTATTTTGAATACACCCGAATGTATTATTTTGAAAAACTGGTAGGACTCAAATGGAATTGGAGTGAGCAAGGAATACTCTTGGTTCGTAATGAGGTGGAATATTTGAAGCCAATTTTATTAAATGACAAACCCGTGATTGAAATGTCTATTGGTGATATTGGTAACAAAAGCTTTACTTTTCATTATGAAGTGCGTGTAAATGATAAAATCTATACAAAAGCACTATCAAAACTAGTATGTTACAATGCACAAGAAAGAAAGTCTATTTTTATTCCTGAAAAAATGCTAAAATCATTTTCTAAGCTTAATAAATACAACCCATAAAATGAAATTATTAAAAGCTCTTTTGTCTTTAATCTTTATTTGTTTTATGACCCAGCAATTTCATTCGCAAGGAACTCCTTGCTTCAAAAGAAAAAAAATATGTAACTATCAATACCTTACCAACTGCTATGAAAAGGTCGCCTTTGATTCTGCATCAAATAGGTATTACTCAAGACAAAGCCTTGGCAGCTTCTTTGATGGCTCATGCACTACCTGTCATCGCAATGGTGTTGTTGAACAACAAATTACAATTGTTGATGGTAAAAGAAACGGGACAGATACATCATATTTTCCTTCTGGATGCCCTTATTCCTCTCAAACATTTGTAAATGGAGTAATACATGGTACAAGTACAAGCTATTTTGATAGTACAAATAGAATAAAAACGAAAGTAAACCATTTTATGGGCTCGTTATATGGGCCCTTTGTTGTTTTCAATAAAAAAGGAGATACCTTGAAATATCAGGAATACGAAAACAATTTGCTTAGTGGAGTAAAAAAAGAATATTATGAAAATTCTAAGCTTAAAAAAATTGTAGGGTATAAAGCCGGTCGTCTGAGTGGAAGTCAAATCAATTATGATGAAAACGGAAACATTCTTCTCGAAGTAAATTATCTAGATGGAATTAAGCACGGGTCATGGACCTATTATTTTGATGATCAATCAATAGCTAGATCCGAATACTGGAGCAAAGGACTGAAAAATGGATCTTTCATTAGCTATAATAATATTGGTAAAATACTAAGTGAAAAATATTTCAAAAAAGATGTGCCAATAAAGACACACAAAGAGTATTATATGGATTCAAAAGAAAAACATGTTAAGGTCTATGGGAAAAAAGGAAAGTTGTTAGAAGAGTATCTCTTTGATGAATTCGGAGTAAGAGAACAGATTCTCGAATATCAAGGAAAAAAGAAGTGCGGATCCAAAAAGAAAAAAGAAGAAGAAAATGAAGGTGGAGCCACTATGGATTAGACCAATCCTAAAATCATACCTGCACCCATTGCAAATAAAAATACAGCCACAATCAATCTTACATTCTTAACCTTTTTCTTTGTAAACAATCTTTTTCCAAAGAAAGAACCTATAAAAGCGAATATACAAGCCAATAATATAGTCTTCCAGTAGCCATAAATAGACCCTTCATTTGTTGTAAAATAAATTGGGATACGAACTAGATCAATAAGCAATGATAAACAAACTGAGGTAGATATAAATATTTCTGCACTTAAATTTGACTTTGCTAAAAATGCAGCTCGTAACGCTCCTTGATGACCAGATAACCCACCAAAAAACCCACTTAATAAACCTCCAGTAACGAAATGACTTTTGCCAATTGTTAAATTCCTGCTCCAAGGAATAAAATCCAATAATGCAAAAATGATCATGAGAACACCAATAACGAAGCTGAGTAAATCGACATGATATACAGTCTGAAAAATATCCACTTCAAGCTCCAAGCCTTCAGCCCCGAGAAATCCATTCAGGATTGCTCCAACGAATGCCGCACAAATGGCACTTAAACCAAAAGATAAGATTACACTCTTATCTATTAATTTACGAATGAGAATAAACTTTAATACATTATTTAAGATATGAACTAGAGCCGTAGACAATATGGCAAGCTCAACCGGCATAAAAAGACAGAACACAGGTAAAAGCATAGTGCCCAAACCAAAGCCTGAAAAAAAAGTAAGTATTGAAGCTCCACAGGAAACCAATGCGATAATTAATGAAATATAGATATCCTCCATAAATAGTATTTTTACAAAAATATTAGGAATGATTGATTTAAGAAGCGATACGGTAACAAATCCCAGTAAAGAAATGCTTGATTTTATGTTTCAGGCAAAGCTTGGTGATGATGTGTTTGAGGAAGACCCTACCGTAAATGAGCTACAAGAATATACGGCATCATTGTTTGGTAAAGAAGCTGCACTGTATTGCTCATCGGGAACGCAAACCAACCAAATCGCAATTAATCTACACGTAAACCCAGGAGGTGAAGTGATTTGCCACAAGGATAGCCATGTTTTTAAATATGAAGGTGGTGGTATTGCAAAAAACTCAGGTGCATCTACTAGAATTATTTCTGGAGACAGAGGAAGAATTACCGTGGAAGAAATACAAAAATGGATTAATCCTGAAGACGATGTTCACTATCCTTTATCTCAACTTATCTGTATCGAAGATACCGCAAATAGAGGTGGTGGCGCTGTATATGACTTTGAAGAGATCAAGAGAATAAAGAAATTCTGTAAGCAAATGAATTTGCCTCTGCATCTTGATGGTGCTCGCTTGTTTAATGCCATGATTGAAAATCAGATAAACTACAAAGAGTATGGAAAACAATTTGATTCCATCTCTATCTGCCTATCTAAAGGCCTAGGTGCTCCTGTAGGCTCTCTCCTACTTGGAAATCATGATTTTATCAAGAAAGCCCGCCGAGTAAGAAAAGTATTTGGAGGGGGTATGAGACAAGCTGGAATAATAGCTGCTGGCGGTCTGTATGCATTAAAAAACAATATTGATCGATTGAAAACCGATCATATACATGCTAGCCTGATTGAGAAGTCATTGCAATCCAGTAACCCTGTGAAATCTGTAATCCCTGTTGAAACCAACATTGTTGTTTTCGAGCTGAATGAACACAGTAGAGTAAATGAGTACTTGGAAACCCTTGCGCAGCATGAAATACATGCACTTCCTTTTGGCAAAGGAATGATTCGAATGGTAACTCATATGGATGTAAATGAGACATCAATTCAAAAAACCTGTGAATGCATAGAATCAATAGTCTGATTATAACGCAACTTTTTTACGGAATTACGTTATATTCATTGAAGACTTAGCTGTGAAACTTACACTTTTAATATTATCATTTATAAGCTGTCAATTTATTTTAATTGGTCAAAACAATCCATGCGTTACTGCACCGAAAAAATTTGCAAAAAAAATAATCAAATGTAAGCTTGAATCAGATCCACAAAAAAAAATATCGGCATTGACTAAGATTCTAGGCAAGTACCCGGAACAAGCTGAAATTTATTTTGAAATAGCAGAATTCTACAAAAAATCAGGTATTCTCTCATTGAAGACCAACAGCAGCCCTACTGAAGGAGAGCAAACCCTAAAAAAAGCCATCTATTTCTATCAGAAATCAATACAGAAATGTAGAGGTTTTAGCTATAAAAACTATTTCAACCTTGGGGATATTTTACTTTCGATGCGTAATGAAAAAGAAGCCCTTACTTGTTTTAAAGAGGTAGTCTTTTTTGAAGATAAGTTTCCCGATCAACTCTCTTCCAACTATGAATATGACCGAATAAAAGCAGAAAAAATAATCAACGATCTCGAATTCGAACAAAATCTCAGAAATAACCCCGTCCCCTTTTCTCCGTCAATTGTTAATCAAGTAAGTAGTGAACTAGATGAATACTTTCCAATGTTATCTCCAGATAATGACTTGTTATTCTATACGCGAAAAATTGACCGTACAAGACTAGGTGATATTGCTACAAATGTGGTTGAAGAATTTACAGTTTCAAGCAAATCATCTAATTCATATCAGTTTTCAATTGGAGACCCGCTAAAACATCCATTTAATGACGGTACATTTCATAATTATGGATCGGCGACTCTTTCCGTAGACAACAAAGAAATGATTATATGTGCCTGTAAAAAGGAACGCGTATACAGACAGAGCTACCTTAATTGTGATTTATATTCAAGTAAATTCAAACGAAGTGGCAAAGGAGGAAATGATTTTGAATGGTCCCCACTTGTAAATTTAGGCTCTAACATCAATACAAAAGATGGATGGGAAGCACAGCCATCACTATCATCTGATGGAAAAATGTTATTCTTTACTTCCATTCGTAAAGGATCAAGAGATAATGACATTTACATTTCATTAAAACAAAAAGATGGAACTTGGGGAATGGCAAGGCCATTCGATGAAATCAATACTGCCGGTAAAGACAAAAGTCCCTTTTTTCATCAGGATGGGGAAACCCTCTATTTTGTCTCATCTTCAAGTATAGAGAGAAAAGGCTTAGGAGGTCTTGACATTTTTTACATCAGGAAAACAGATTCTGGATGGACTGAACCAAAAAATATAGGATACCCTATAAATTCTCCTCAGGATGAGCTCGGATTATTTGTATCTACAAGTGGAAGAATTGCTTACTTCTCCTCTTTTCAAGATGGAAACTGGAATATTTATTCATTTGAATTATATGAAGAGGCCAGACCTGAAGAAGTAGTAATTCTTAAGGGTTCCGTAAAAAACGAAGACGGTAGCATTTCAAAAGGTGCTAAGGTTCAAATTCATTATGATGGCTCCGAAGAGCTTGATGAAACGATTGAAGTAAATGAAGATGATGGATCCTATGCAACCGTTGTGAAAGTAAAAAAAGCTGAAAATATTTCAATTACGGTAGACAAAAAAGGAAGCTCTTTTGCTATTTCAAGATTGAAGACATTAGATATTATAAACACCTTGGATAAGCCCACTATAATTGGAGACCTTAAGGTTACCCCAATAAAAGATGGAGAAAAATACGAGCTCGAAGACATCTTGTATGAAACCGATTCCTATAATCTTACTCAAGAATCAAAATTCACACTGAAATGTTTTAAAAATTATCTTCTATCCAATCCGAATTACTCAATTACCATACAAGGCCACACAGACGACATAGGCGACGCACAAGACAATTTAATATTATCTAGGAATAGAGCCGCCGGAGTTAAATCCTATTTAATTGAACTTGGTATAGACGAATCCAGACTTTCATCTGTTGGACTTGGAGAAAGTCAGCCTAAATTCCCAAATAACAGTTCTTTAAACAGAAAAAATAACAGGAGAACGGAATTCGAGCTTCGTATTGAGTAAATACTGTGCATAAAAAAAGGGGCACAAGCCCCTCTAAATATTTTAAATCGAAATTAATCGTTTGAAAATCTTCTTTTTTCTCGAATTCTTGCAGATTTACCTGTTCTTTCTCTAAAATAAAAGATTCTTGCTCTTCTAACAGAACCACTTTTCATAACCGTTAAGCTATCAATAAATGGAGATTTAATTGGGAAAATTCTTTCTACGCCAACATTCCCAGACATCTTACGCACCGTAAATGTTTCGGTAGCGCCACTCCCTCTTCTTTGAATAACGACACCTTGAAACTGCTGAATTCTTTCCTTGTTTCCTTCCTTAATCTTGTATGACACAGCAACTGTATCTCCTGATGAAAATTGTGGCAAATCATTACCAGCTGTAATTTCTTTTTGTATTTCGTCTATTCTATTCATTACTCAAAAATTAGCTTCCCGTGTTTTCGGGGTGCAATATTACAAAATTTTTATCTTAAATAAGAATCTAAGGACTAAAAAAAAGAATCTTTTTTATCAAATTAATCCACAATTTCAATGTCCATTATAGATATAAACAAATTAAAGACAAAAATCGTTGAAAAGTAAATGATGATAATAAAAAAGCGAGCGGAACTTCATTTAAATTTACATATAAATAAATTCAATGGGGAAAATAATAGCTATAGCGAATCAAAAGGGAGGCGTAGGAAAAACTACTACAACGATTAATCTTGGAGGATGTTTAGGTGTCTTAGAGTATAAAACCTTAATCATTGATGCTGACCCACAAGCAAATGCAACCTCAGGAACTGGCTTCAATCCAAAAAATGTCAAAAACATTTATGATTGCTTAGTAAAAGGATACCACCCCAAGGATGTGATTATTAAAACGGATAGCCCTAATCTTGACATTCTTCCTGCACATATTGATCTTGTAGGAGCAGAATTAGAGATGATTAATTTACCTAATAGAGAATACTTGTTGAAGCAAGCCATTGAAAAAGTAAAAGACGATTACGACTTTATTTTAATTGACTGCTCCCCTTCTCTTGGATTAATTACTGTTAATTCACTTGCAGCTGCCGACTCTGTTTTAATTCCGGTCCAATGCGAATATTTTGCCTTAGAGGGATTGAGCAAGCTTTTAAATACAATTAAAATCATTCAGGGCAGATTGAATATCGAGCTTCAAATTGAAGGAATGCTGCTGACCATGTATGATACAAGATTAAGATTAGCTAATCAGGTAGTAGATGAGCTAAAAACGCATTTTCAGGAACTTGTGTTTGACACTGTTATTCACAGAAACACAACATTAAGTGAAGCATCAAGTCACGGGACAACCATAATCATGCATGATGCGTCGTGCAAAGGCTCCATTAATTACCTCAATTTTGCGAGAGAAATTCTTCAAAAGAACAATTTAACTAAAATTGAAAACGACGATAAATTCATTGAAATAGATCATGAACTCTAATAGTCAAAAAAAACCTGCCTTAGGCAGAGGCTTAAGCTCATTACTACAAAATACAAACACTGACGTTACTTCTGTAAATAAATCTCCTGTGGGCTCTATTTCAGAAATTCCGTTGAGCTCCATTGAAACCAATCCTTTTAACCCTAGAACCAATTTTGAAAAAGAAGGTCTGTTTGACTTAAGAGAATCCATCATGGAGCACGGCATTATTCAACCACTAACGGTTCGTAAAATGGGTAATGACAAGTATCAGCTTATTTCTGGTGAGAGACGATATAGAGCCTCACAGCTTGCAGGACTCGAAAAGGTACCTGTATACGTGAGAATTGCCAATGACCAAAACATGCTTGAGCTTGCTTTAGTAGAAAACATTCAAAGAGAAGACCTCAACGCCATTGAGATCGCACTATCATACGAAAGATTGCTGAGCGAGTGTGAGCTTACCCAGGATCAGCTGAGTGAAAAGATCTCAAAATCCAGATCCAATATCGCCAATTATATAAGATTGCTAAAGCTGCCTGCCGAAATCCAGCTAGGATTAAAAAACAGGTTAATCACCATGGGGCATGCAAGGGCGTTGTTATCACTAAAATCAGAAGAAGAACAGCTTGAGATGTATCAGGAAATAATTAAGAATGAGCTCTCTGTTCGCGATATTGAAAGCAATGTCCGAATTAAAAAAAGCAATGCTACATCGAGAAGTAATACCATTAATCTTGATCGAAAGACTAAAACCGAAATTATTTCGTTTTATGATTCCGATATTTCTATTTCCTCAAATCAAAGCGGCTCAGGAAAGCTTAGCTTTACATATGATTCTCAAGAGGATTTAGATCGATTGGTGAAATTGCTTTTAAATAAATGAAAATAATATTTCTATCGTTACTTTTTGCATCCTCTTATCTTTTGGTTACAGGGCAAACCATAGAAAGCGATAGCCTTCCCGAGCACCCCTACAGAAAATCAATCATGTTTTCAGCAATAATTCCGGGCGGTGGTCAAGTTCATAATAGTATTATTAAAAAACAGGGGTTTAGACATGCCATATGGAAAGTCCCTTTGATTTATGGTGCTCTAGGCGCATCAACCTATATGCTCATTCAAAACCAACAAACTCAAAAATCATTAAAAAATGAGTATTTACAACGTATTGAGGGCAATATCGTTGATCCAGAATGGTCTGTTTACGATGACCAAAGTGTCTTGTACTTGTATCGTCAATATCTAGACCAAAGAGATTTATCAATTTTAGCCATTGGTGCAGTTTATTTTCTTCAAATCATCGATGCTGGTGTAGAATCCCATTTTATACATTTTGATGTTAGTGACAAACTCACTCTTGATTTAAAACCCGTAATGCTATCCTCTCAAATACCGGGAATTAACATAAATTTGAGGTTTAGATGATAGTTAAATTGTACTTTTAGGCCGTGAAAATAGCAATTATAGGATATGGTAAAATGGGTAAAGAAATTGAAGCTCTTGCAATAAGTAGAGGTCATTCCATTTCAAATACCTTTTCATCAAACCTCCCATTCCATTCTGATGCAGATATTGATGCAGATGTAGCTATAGAATTTAGCACTCCAAAGCTTGCCACAAAACATATTCAGCTTTGCATTGACAAGGGGATTCCGATTGTTGTTGGCACGACAGGATGGTCCGATCAAATCAACAATATAACTACAGAGGTCAGGAAGAAAAACGGGAGCCTTCTTCACGACTCAAATTTTAGCGTTGGAGTACATTTGTTTTGGGAGCTCAGTAAACAATTTGCTAAAATAATGAGCAATAACGGCTCCTATAAACCTACCTTAACCGAAACGCATCACACAGAAAAACTTGATAAACCAAGCGGAACGGCCATTACCACTGCCGAAATATTACTAAAAAATCAAAAAAATTATAAATCCTGGGAGCTTTATGATGTCGAAACTCATAAAGAACAAATCCTACCTGTGGTTTCTAATCGCATTCCTGATGTACCTGGAACGCACGAAATAAAATACCGGTCAGACATTGACAATATATCACTCATCCATGAAGCCAAAAACAGAAAAGGATTTGCTTTAGGAGCAGTGATTGCTGCAGAATGGTTGGTCGACAAAAAAGGAACCTTTACTATGTCCGATATTATTAATTTTACATCATTATGAGTATTCTCTATTTCTTTATTTTTCTATTGATACACCCATACCTTGGCCTTTGGTGGAAGTCCTTTCCTAAAGCGGGAAGAGAGCGCTGGGAGGCATTGGTTCCCGGATACAATTATTTTGTCGTCTTTAAGATTACATGTAAGAAACCATTTTGGTCTCTACTTCTTATTTTTCCAGGTGTACACTTAATTATGTGGGCTACTGCTAACCTAAGCTACATTAGAAGATTTGGATATTATTCATTTACAGACACTTTACAGGGGATTTTCTTTCCTTACTATTTATTGTACAAATGCAGTGAAAAAGATAGTGTTTACACGGAAGAGACAAACTGGTCCAATTCAGCAGAAAGGGAAAATAGAAAGTGGGGAGACCATGTCGCCTTGTTTTTGAGTCTTCCTGTATTGGGACACGTTGTCGCAATGGCCATTGATGCCGTAACAAGAGACAAGCCTGGAACAAAGTCAAAGGTGAAAGAATGGGGTGATTCAATCCTTTTTGCACTTGTAGCAGCAAGTATCATTAGAACATATGTCTTTGAGCCCTTTCAAATACCAACAGGTTCAATGGAAAAAACATTATTGGTGGGGGATTTTCTATTTGTAAATAAGCTCGCTTATGGACCAAAAGTTCCTGTAACTCCTCTTTCCTATCCATTGGTGCACAATACGGTTCCATGGGCAAATATTAAATCCTACACCACCCTTGAAAAAGGAGAATACACAAGACTACCCGGCTTTGGTGATGTGGAACGATATGACGTAGTGGTATTCAATTATCCTTCTGGAGATACTGCCGTTTATGACCCACGAATGCCTAATGGCTTGATGGGACATGATTATCATGGACTTTTGCTCGAGGAAGCATTTAGTCAGTTTCAGCAATCAGATTATTTCTCACGGAAATACCAAGAAATTGAACGAAGTAGTATCACAAACAAGGACAGCCTGAGGAATCTTCTGTACATGCAATATGTAAAGTCTCCCGGGAAATGGAAAGAAATCGCAAGAAATCGTTTTGAGCAGGGAGAATTTCCCTCTATACCTCCAGGAATGGAATCTCCATATCCTGATGCAAATCATGGTGGATTAGTCTACCGTCCTGTGGATAAAAGAGAAAACTACATCAAGCGATGCGTGGGTATCCCAGGAGATGTAATGGAAATCAGAAATGCCATACTATATGTGAATAACAAACCCGCTGAGGTTGCAGCACATCAATGTTTACAATATGGAATTGAAAAATCTAAAGCCAAAAACTTTCTTAATGCAGCACAAATGTGTGAAAAATATGGATTAGAAAATGCACCGGACATGACTCGAACAGATTTTAGAGACGATCGTAATTCTAATATCTACGTGCTGACTTTAACTCAAAATGAAAAAAATAAAATCGAGAAAGACTTTAATGTCAAGTTAGAGGTCATTACGGATGATCGATATGAAAGTGTTCATAAAAACGATTCGATTCCATACGTACCGAGTGCGGCAGAGTTGATTAAAAACTCAAAAGTTTTCCCTAAGGACTTTTACATCAACAACACCACAACCAATTTTCAAAAATTTACTGTTCCTAAAAAAGGAGCAACAGTAGATTTTAGAAAGA
>JBELDA010000004.1:0-88584 GCA_042094515.1 Crocinitomicaceae bacterium | reverse complement strand
TTGAAGGTGTGCAATTCATCACCGACACGACCACGAACTAAACAAAACCCTTTCTGATTTTCTTTCATAGAGCAATGACGAGGACATAGATCACAATTTACTTTTGCTCCATCAAGGTGCCAGTATTTAGCTTTACGCGATTCATCACGCCAATTTTTTGGTTTGTTATTACTCATAATATTCTTTCAATGCCTCAATCTCTTCAATTGCAAAAGGAAGGAGCTGATTTTGTATTATATCTTGAAGAATCAATATGTTCGCTGACTTTTTCGAACCGGTAAATTCTTGTGATAAGATACTATAATTCTTTAGGATGGGTTCATTAAAAAGTCCTCGAAGTTGCTCAACAGGATGTTCGATAGGCTTCTTAAGGTATCGCTCAACAAAAAGCAATTCGACATCTGTGTTAACGATGACCTTAGTTAATTCTGAACAATAATGTGCAAAACGTAACGCTTCCCATGGCTCCAGTGCTATTAAAAGGTGTGCTTCCCCCTTAGGAATCTGACTTGATATAATAATTGGTGCCTCAGACCTTATCATTCGAAGTTCAGAATAAACGGTTCCCATTTTTTGTGCGCCTCCTTTAAAAGTTGCACCCTCACATCTATAACCACTCTTATTGGCAAGCTTTCGTATTAGATTAGAAAGGGTTTGTACTCCTCTTCCACCTGTCCCGCAAACAATGATATTTAGAATTGAAGTCTTCATTTAACATTGTGAATTGTGATTGCCTCATTTGGACAAATCTCATGACAGACACCGCATCGAACACATCGGTCTAAATCAATCTTTAGCTCAATATCAGGTAAGGACTTTAAATTCATAATCGATGGGCATGCTAAGTCTGTATAGCATTTTGTGCAATCACCGCATTTCGTTGGGTCGATTTCTGGATAAAGAACTGAACGTCGACTTTCAATATAATCGTTACCCTCGATCACACAAGCGCCTTTCACCCAAAATACTCTTACACCATTTCCAGAGAGTTCTTCTCTAAATTTTTTGATGAAGTCTTTAGGGTCATATGGTGTAACATCAATTATTTTGTCGACGCCTATTGAATTTAAAAATGCATGATGATCAAAATTTGTTCTACTTGGCGATTTCTGATGTCCAGTCATAGCAATTGTACTGTTGTCAAATACCATATGGATCAGGTTGATTTTATTTTGAATAGCATTCATCAATGAAAGCGCTCCAGCATGGAAAAAACTCCCATCACCACCCGTTGATATTACAGGTTGAGCACCTAAAACCTGAGCCATCCCTTGTGAAATACCAATTCCAGCGTTCATACACAAAAGCCAATCAGCTCTAAAAGGAGGTAGCGAGGAACATCCAATATCTCCTCCTATAACGCCATCCAACTCTTTAAGAACTGCATCGATGGAAAAGAAAGAGCCTGTATGTGGACAACCCTCACAAAAGGAACCCAAACGCTCTGGGACAAATGGTGTTTCTATTACAGTCGGAGGTGTTAGTTCTACACCAAACTTATGGGCAAGGTATTCAGCAATATTCTCTCGGGAAAGCTCACCGTATGAAGGGAATATATCCTTTCCGTGAATTTTACATTCGAGTTCATTGAAACAATGCATTTTAATTTGATGTTCCAGAAACCCGTCCTGATCTTCAACAATCAATAGTTGCGACTTTCCTTCCGAAAAATCCATAATTTGTGTTTTATTCAACGGATAAACCAAATCAAGATTCAGCAAATGAATCTGTTTACCGAGTTTCAATTCCTCGACCAATTCATAAACAAGAGTGAACGACAGGCCCCTGGTGATAATTCCTATTGAAGCCTCTTGGTTAAAACGGTCTTTACCTACAAACTCGTTTTGTCCTATGTTATCGATCTTCTTTACTAGTTTTTTATGATTGGTCACAGCCCTCTGACCGACATTAATGTATTTCTCTCTATCCTTTTCGAAATAAAACTCTTCTTTTTTATGTCCTGTTTCTATCTCAACATTGATAGTTGACACATTATTCGCCAATCTTCCAGGCAAAAATAGCATTACGGGGATTTCATATTTTTCTGACAACGCAAAAGCCCGTTTCGTATAAGTAAAACACTCTTCTACTGTAGTTGGCTCGAACAATGGAAAATTGAATTGAGGGACATACCAATGTACGTCTTCTTCTCCCGTACTTGAATTCGCTCCTGGATCTGTACCAACAACGATTACCATGCCACCTTTTACACCTGTATAACCTATATAATTTAAAGGGTCGGCTGCAATGTTTAGTCCGACATGTTTCATAACACAAAGGCTTCGAGCACCACAATAACTTGCCCCTGCCGCAGATAGTGCCGCCACATGTTCATTCAGCGAATCATTAAATTTTACGGCCCCTTTAAATCGCTCATTTAGCTTTTTTAAATATCGTTCGACGAAATTAACAGGAGATCCAGGATAGTGGGACATGAAATCGACACCCGCGCTTAAAGCTCCCCAAGCTATAGCTTCGTTTGCGTTTACAATTATCGACTCATTATGCTTCATATAGTTTTATTTTACTCCTTCATTCCGATAAATACCTGCCGGTAAATGAGGCATTTTTAATTTACAAATCCCAGCTTCTTTTAATTGGTTATAATTCAAATGAGGATTTTTATGATGTTCATAATGTAAACCGTTATTAAAGAAAATTCGGTTGTACAATTTATTCAAATAGGAATAAGAAAAGTCTTTACCATACGTAATGGGTAAATGCTGTCCAAAATTCGTTAATGCAACCAAAGACCAACCCATGTAAAACATAAGGGCGTACAAAACCGGGAAAACAGGATTCACAATAAATAAAATGGGGTAAACAGCCAATATTAATAGCAATTGAATACCCATTTTAAATTTTTCCCCCTTTTGAATGTCACCTTCTTCCTCTGCACGTTTTAACATCCCTTTTTGAGTCGGAATCCACCAGAAAAAAACATACCTCAGCAGACGTTTTGGCACGATTTGACCATGCTCTTTTGTCCAGGTAGACGTAAAATCTCCAAGCCGATTATCGTAACGGTGATGATTATAATGCTGAATCTTATAGAACGTATACGGAAGAGCCAGTGTCAATGAATAAATGATTTCAATAATGAAATTTATTAACGAATAGCGAGATCTAAAATGAACAAAATGATGAATCGTAATATGTAATGAGAAGTTGAGTAGCAGACCCGCCAATACAACCATCAGAATAGACAAAAACCAATGTTCTGGAAACAAAATAAGCGCTCCAGCGAAGGTCAATAGTTGACCAATTGTAAAAAGTTGAATTTGCGCTCTTAGCATGACTTCCGATTAAATGGAATGACTAAAGGAGAAACACTTAATTCTTCTAAGACTTCGGATTCTCTTCCTTCAAACATTTTTGCAGGACATATAACTCCCTTGAGTGTATGGCGCTTTTTTAGCACGGACTGAACAGCCAAAACTATTGCTTTGGCAGTGGTTCCATACATGTCAATGTTCTCTATAGTTTTTACAATTTCACGACCATCAGAAAGAATAAACTCCACAATAATTCGACTTCGATGTTGAGCTCTTTGTTCTGCACTTGGTCCTTTAATTCTCCTTTCTTTTAGTTTTTTTAATTTTTTCATAGGATTACCACTATCGCTCCAAGTACGATTCAAATACTTTGCTTCTTCCTGGTCCAAGAGAAGAAATGAGTGAGCGTTTTTACAGCTGTGCCTATTAATTGCAAAAGCCACCTCAGGAAGAGGATATGGTACAGCTGTTAACTTTTTATCTCCCATTCCGATATGATACCGATTATTGTCATCAAATATTTTCCATTTATGGTTTATAACGCATAAGGGTTTACGATATTGAGATAGTTTCATGGTCATTTTAGTCCCCGGAGAGACAGACTTCTGATTGAACCAATAGAAAGTTTTTACCGACTCAAATGAAGGTGTTATTTGAAACAATAAGTCAGCAATTAGCGATTCAAATGCACATCCATGAACAATTAAGCTCCCTCTTTTTTTGGCAAGACCATGGTATTTATCAAATGAATTTTTTACAAAACCCAGCTCCCCACTAATATCAACGTAGTATTTTCCAGATTGCGCAACCTTTTCCAAAAGCAATGCGGACTCCTCCGTATATGGGCCTGCGCAATTCACTATGATATCTGATTCAGAAAATAATGTATCTATATCCTCTTCGACTGTCATGTCTAAGCGAAAGCTTTTAGAAATCATTGAAAATTTATTCTTCACATCCTCAAGGTTTTGAAGATTTCTCCCCGCAACATTGAAGCTTATTCTTAAACTATCAAATTCTTGACAAATGAGTTGTCCAGTATAGCCATATGCCCCAACTACAGTTACTTCCATTTATCAAAATTTAGAATAATGTTATCCGGAGGGTTAATGTGCAAATCATTGGGTACAATTCTTCCCGCTGCAATGATATTCCCTCCTCCTGTTTTTGACCTATGTCCATATGCGATTCCTAATAAAGCTTGACCAGAATTTAATACGCCATGAGTCGTCGGAATTTTAATGTTTTTTTGATCCAATCTAATATCACAGTTAATTACTGCAAAACATGCCGACTTCTCTCCAAATATGGACAGTTGATATGGCCCATGAATAAGAAACACATCTCTATATGTTAAGCAGCTATTGATATAGTTGCTATTAGCAATAAGAGTTCCCTCCCCCAGCACAGAATGCATAACTGAAACATTATCTGATATATAACAATTGTCCTGAACAGTTGAGAGTCGAATAATAGAATTTGCACCAATCCTCACATTATCACCAATAACTGAACCTTCCACAATAGCATTTGGGTGAATGTCACAATTTTTTCCGATTCGATTCATTCGTTTTAGTCCGCGGTAGTACCATTTCCCTTTAACCGAATTAAATCGTTTCTTAATGAATGATGGAATTTTATTTTGATACTGAATTGTGCGTTCCAGATTCATGGCCAAATTCGCAAACAATAAGTGGAAAGGAGAAATTAAATGAACGGCATAAGTCTCACATCGATCCATGGAATAATTTCCTCCTGCAACAATTTGTTCAGGGAAGCGCATGCCGCTTTCAAAAACTTCTTGCTCCATAACTTGATTTTTCATTTCATCACCTATACAATATTGAAAATCGAAAACATGGTGAGTCTCTGAATCAAGAGGATGTGGAAGTACATATCGTTCATTAAAGCTGTTACGTAAAAAACAAAACTGCAAGGAGCTTTTAGAATTCTTAGCCGCGGATATAGCTTTTATTATAAATGATTTTGTAAAAAAAAGATCTTCAGAGAAAACAAAATAATGCTCATCGCTTATTTTACCTTCCAAGTCTATATCAATCAACTTACACCCAAGTGTTGTAATAATTTCCTGCTGTATCTCGTTTAAATTCTTTCCTAAGACTGGAGATTTCCCAATTTGGTCATCAAATCCATGCAGTGTCGAATTATTTTTTACTCGGTAAAAATTCATGACTTTTCTTTATCTAATATTTCAATTCTGTACTGAATAATTTTGCAAAGAGAATGAACAGAAAATAAACGAACAAGACCATGTATGGTCAGCCCTTCTTTTAGTGATGAGGGATCTATTTCCGTCATATGTTTTCTTAGCATTTCTAATCCTGTAAGAGTAATTACTCCATCCACCTCATATGGGGTATCCCCGAGCTCCTCTCTTGCTCGAGATTCAATATCACTCACTTTGAGTTCAATTCCATAATGCGACTCTAATTCAAATAGAATATCCACTAAATCAATTGAATCAACTTCCAATTCATCAAAAAGCGTTTGATTTAATCCTATCTCCTCCTTTGGAGTCCCAATAGAATCTTCAATTATTTCCGCTACTACCTTAAATATGTCATCTATACTTTCCATTCGTCTATTATAATTAATACATACCCCCATCTATAGAGAAAGATTCCCCAGTCATATATGAGGCTGTTTTATTTGATGCAACAAACAATATTGCTTTTGAAATTTCATTTGGAAATCCATGTCTAGCCAGAGCTGTGGATTTTTGAATAACATCTTCTGATCGATCAATGAGCCCTTCACTCATGGAAGTGTTAATTACTCCTGGACGTATACAATTTACCCTGATGTTTTTACGCCCAACTTCTTGCGATAAAGCTCTTGTAAAGGTTTCGAGAGCTGCTTTTGAGGAAGCGTAAGTGGCAATACCTCTTCCTTTTTTAACTGCTGAAACAGATGAGATATTGATAATACACCCCTCCTTCTGCTTAAACATAGGACGTAAAACTGCATGAATAAGGTATAGTGGACTTTTAAAATTTAAATCAATCATCTCGTCAATTTGACTTTCATTCAACAATGCAAAGGGATACTCATGTGCAAATCCAGCACAATTCACGAGCACATCTATTCGATTAAAGTCATTGATAATTAACTTTACAGTTTCATTAACATTTTCGAAATTCATTAAATCGCACACATAAGAATGAACATTCAAATCAGAGGTTTCGTGTTCTTTTAACCATCCACGCATTTCATCCATTTTTTTCTGATTTCGAATCAGACAAATCACAATAGAATCTTCTTGTAAGAAATCAAGAACAACCTGCTTCCCTATTCCACCGGTTGCCCCGGTTAACAGTATCACTTTATTTTGTAGTTCAAGATTCATGTTAATTCATTTTTAACTGCTAATACTGTATTTATTCCACCAAAGGCAAAATTGCTGGTTAGTGCATAATTAATTCTTGAATCTCGGTCTTTTTTAACTAAATCTAAGATTGTTTTACATGGCGTTTTCATATGTAGGTTCCGAGGTATTACCCCACCTTTCATCAGCTCAAGCAAAATACAAAATTCTTGAATACCTGCTGCTGCAATGGCATGACCATGTCTATCTTTTGTAGAAGATATTGGAATACCAGCTCCTAATACACTTTCCAAGGCTTTTAATTCCAATTGATCATTTTGTCGAGTTCCCGTTCCATGCGCCAGAATGTAGTCTATTTGCTCAGGGCTTATTCCTGCATTATTCAAGGCATCTTGAACTGATTGTGCCATAGATTCTCCATTAGGGTTTGGGGCCGTTATTTTGTAAGCGTCTAATGTGTTGCCGTATCCTAACAACTGTGCAGTTGGCGTGAGTTTATTTAAACGAACAAATGATTCTGATGCCAAGATGACAAACCCTGCGCTTTCTCCGGCTAAGGTGCCATTTCGGTTAATGTCGAACGGTTTGCAGCTAACATCATCCGAAGATTCTGTAATCACTCCAAGTTTACCAAATGAAATGAGAGCCAACATATTGATAAGTGAATCAGTACCCCCAGCCACTACTACCTCAGCCTCTCCCTGTTGAATAGCATCATATCCCAAAGCGATTGCCTGTGTACTTGAAACACAAGCCGTCAGTACAGATTTTTGAAAAGCCCCTGCATTAAACTTATTTGCAAGATAAATGGCATATAAGTCGTAAGGATTATTTGTGCAATTAAGACGTGTATTATTAGAATTGATTTTAGTAAAAAGCTCATTGATTGGAGTTCTACCCTCTAGTAAATGTTCTACCATTTCATCCTCGTACATTTCAAAGGGGGTAACATCTGCACCTATACCAAGAATAACTCCAGTCTTTTCCGCATCAAATAGCTTAATTAACGGGCTTAATCGGTCAGCAGCTTTTCCGTAGCATGCTGCTAAAAGTTCGAGTTTTCGATCATGTAGACATGTTTCACGAATTTGATCAGGCTCTTTCGCATAAAGTCCTCGAAGATCTTCCTGAATTTCACCAGCCTTTCTGTAAGGCAAGCCTGTAGTATCAATTCGCTGAACCACACGGTCAGCTGTTATTCCTGATTTAATATTAGGCAATATATGCTCCTTCCCAACAGCTATTGGACTTATTAATTCATAATCAATAATGTATGCTTTATCACCTAGCATTTCTTTAACCTAATTAATGATTCTCTACCATATATATCTCTATCTAACAAATCGACTTGCTGAATTGAATCGTTCATTAATTCGACACCTTTAGCCAAGCCAATCATAAGATTAGCTGACCCCATATTTCCGTATTCTTCAAACAAAGAGATTGCCTTTTTGCTGTACTGTTCACAATACTCAATATCTTTTTTATTCTCATCAGAATTGAAGGCCCCTGAACAAATAATGAATTCGCTTTTATCTGTTAAAATTTGGGACCAGCTTCGATGTATTCCAGTTTCGTTAAGTTTCGGAATTTTAGCTCCATGCTTTAGAATATCAAATTCACAAAATGAGGATTTGGGAGCATCATCCGACTGGGTCACTTCAATCATTCCAACTCCAACAGATTCCTTCCATCCTTGAGAATAACCAATGACTCCTGAATTCATCAAAAACGAGTAAATTCCTGAGCAATTTGTTGCCCCAACAATAGCTCTGTTTATATTTTTTTTATTCAACATCATTACGGCTTCATTGATGGCCATATAGAACGACTGAGAGGTGTTCCCAAAGGTGGCATTGTGAAATTTTAATCCTGAATATTGTGCAACGTAACTCATTGTGGAATTTGTCAATGTCTCCAAAGCAATAAGTGGCGGACATGAACGATATATCTTTCTGATTTTGTCTTCATTAGACATGTCAGGAGTGAATGTTTCATAAACACTTGTGACTCTTTTTAAATACTTGTTAGGATTCTCAATAAATGCACCATTAGCAATAAATAAAGGTGTGTGATCTTCAATATTGCTATCTAATTCCTGAAGCAGTTCATTTACAAGGACTATAGCTTCTTTCACATCTGAGCGCATAATTTTTTCGTCACTCCGAAGTGGAAAAAAAGGAGAATCCCTATTAGGCTCAATTTGACCATAAGTGTAGGAGGTCTCATGAATATCTGATACCTGTTCTAAAGAAAAGAGAGAAGGTAAAGTATACTTATATCCCGTTAGATAGAATCCCATTATTACGATTTTGGTAAAATAGAATGGTAATATTGTTCTCGTCTCTTTAAGTATGGATTCTCATCCATATCACTAGTCATTCCTATAACAAATGAAAGTTGTGCATCAACTACCTTTTCTTTATTCAAAAAGGTTTTTACTTCCACATTTGCTCTACCTCTATCAATAGATAGTAATTGACTTTCAATGATACACTGATCCCCGGGACGAACAAAAGATCGAAACTTGGCTTTTTGAATAATACTGAGAACCGGGTACACTGGATTCTTATCTCCGTATTCCTTATAGTAACTTTTTTCAATTAAAATACCCGAAAGCTGAGCCATCGATTCGGTCAATAAAACTCCAGGAACAGTTGGGAATCCAGGAAAATGATCCTGAAAAATTTCGTTATCAAGACTCCAAGCTTTAAGCCCCTTAGCCGTTGATCCAGGATTTATTTCTGTAATTCTATCTATTAAAAAAAATCTCATTGTATAATTGTTCGGGTGCAACTTTTAATAAATCTTGTAGGCGCTGTAAATAAGAAAAGAGGGAATCGAATCATTTAAATTAGTTTGTAACTAATGTACAAGTATTATTTCATTTGAAGCAAGTAAATTTTAGTCTAAAAAGGATATTTATTTATGTCAAAATAAACCCGAGACTATTAAGAATAGGCATAAAATATTTATACAAAGCTTATGTGAAATGTATTTATATCGGTGGATTATTCTTCCAAACTTTAACCCAAATAAAATTTAAGAAAAGAGATGCCATCAAGGTCGGAATTAAAATTAAAATAAATTTAATGAAACAATTCAGGTTCAAAGGAATTACCCAAATCATAATTATTAGAATTACGGGAAAGTGAATAAGGTATAGGAAATAAGAAGACCGTGACAAAAACAATATGAGCGAATTACTTTTCTTATACTGATCGCATGCAATCCCGATTCCGCCGAGAGAAATAGTTACAGCAGCAATGGAGGAAAGCGTCATAAACCCCAAATCAAAATCAATCATATTATTTCCAGCAACAATTTGTTGATGACCAAGAGACATGTATATCCCTAGGGAACTCAATCCTAATAAGAGCATAGAAATGTAAACTTTTCGATCACTCAGAGTATTCATTGCCTTTGGTATTCCTGCCAGATAAATCCCTGCAGCATAGTAGCTAAAATAACCCACAAGCGAGCCTGGGTGTGGTAGTAAATAATATTGTCCAAACAAGGAGTTTTCTTCCCACCAATAAAGAGACAAACAAGTTGCAGAAGTTAAAAAAAGAACGATGTAAAGCGGCCACCATGAAGGTGTTCTTGTGACTTTTAGAGAAGTTCCTAAAACTATTTTAATGGCAAAATGAACTATGCTAAACACAAATAAATAATAAAGAAACCAAACATAACTTGTTCCAAAATTAATAGATTGATCATCTTGCACCAGAAACATTTCGTTCCAGGAAAATGGGTCATCCTTTCCATTAATTATACCCAGAGAGCCATTAATAAAAGGCCCTAATATTAGAGCTATAATTAACAAAGGGATGAATAAACGTTTTATTCTTTTCAGAAATACATCACTTATAGAATACCGATTTAACATTTGTGCCGTAAGATAGCCTGAGATAAGAAAAAAGGTTGGATGCCGAAATGTATGAATAAAACTCAAAGTGCCATCGAACAAAACATTTGTTGATGCGTCTTGATATTCCCATACTTGTACATCAAGAGGTGTGACCATAAAAGATACTCCGGCATGAAATACTATAAGTAAAAATACCATAATGACCCGCAAGAGATCAAAACCAATAATCCTATTTGAAGAAAGTTGTTTCAATTCAGTAATACTGGGAGCAATATACCATTTTAATACTTGATTTATAACACTATATAATTCCCGTTGATTTGTGTTTATTTTTCAATTGAATAAGATTTTAGACTACATTTGAATGAACTAAAATGGAAAATCACTATGAAAACCCACTTAATTACCTTGCTATTACTTTTCGGAATTTGCCCAGTTTTTTACGGACAAACCGAACTTCCCGACGTATCTGAGAATCGTTTAAAATTAGAATCGGAGCCTGCTCTATATTTCAATATGGGTCGCTCTCTTCTAGGGTCTTACAGCCTCACTAAAGACAATAATTTCAGTGTCGGCCTGTATTTTATGACGACAAATGTACCAGTATCATTTGCAAATCGACTTTTGATTGGTGTAACAGAAAATACAGATGTCCGGGTAACTCAAGAGTATGCACTTAATTTCAGATATATCATCCGAATATTCAAAAATATTGAATCAAATCCATATGTTGGATTAATCACAGGATGGGAAAATATTCGATTACAAAAAGACGGAACTGAAACATTGGACATTGGGACATTATTAGTGACTCCTCATGTTGGTTTTGAATTTTATGTTTATAAACGAATGTTGTTTATCAATCCGCAATTTAGAACTGCATTTTACTTCGGTGGATCAAAATCAGATGAATCTAGACCGGAAAAAATTAATAAATATATGATTCTACCTTCAATAACATTGGGGCTTAGGTTGTAGGTCTATGTTTTTATATCTTGTGGTCATGAAAAATATTTTTCTATCCGCAATTGTTGTTCTTTTTATCACAACTTCAAATGAGGCTTTTGGTCAGCTTCAAGATTTTAATTCACAAAGGTACCGCACAGATCAAAACCTGATGCTTGGATTGGGTACTTGGGCGAGTATGAATATTTTAGGGAGTGGCATTGGATGGGCTAGAAGTAATAGCGAAGAAAATAAATATTTTCACCAAATGAATGTGATGTGGAACCTGGTTAACTTTGGGTTGTCCGTTCCGGGGTATCTCAAAGCAAAAAAGGGAGATCCTCGTTTAAGTCTATTTGAAACCTTGGAAGAGCAGCGCAAAACTGAAACGGTATTTTTAATTAATGCGGGAATTGATCTTGCCTACATCTCATCTGGAATATTACTTCGAAACAGAGCCAATCAAGATTCAGATAATGCCAATCAGCTTTTAGGATATGGAAACAGTATGTTACTACAAGGTGGTTTTCTTCTCTTCTTCGATTGGATTGCATACAGTATTCATAGAAAGCATTCTAAAAATAAGCTCGCACCTCTATTGCAAAAAATTGAACCCAGTGATCTTGGAATAGGCATAAAATACAAACTGGATTCTGACTCTAAAAAACGCAATAATATCTTTTAATCTTTATATTTTAAGTAGAAACACTTAACTCATTTTAGGTGCTCACTTCTATTTTTAATTTATGCTCAACCATTTCCTTTATTGTCCGGAATGACGGTTACATCTTTGGCCTATAATTAAAAAAAACGCCATGATTAGTTTAGTAACTGTACTTGTTCTTTTTGGATACGTTTTATACGGAACTGAGGATATTAGATTGTTTTAAATTGACCCCCATCTATCCTTTTATTTCTCCACCTTTATTGGTGTGGAAATATTGGGTCTCTTTGTTTTTCTAGTGATGCTTGCCTTGGTCATCGTCTTAGCTTTTGCCATTTTTGTTTCTTCTATGCCCTTTGCACAAGGATTAATCATGAGTTATAATACTATCAAAGGGCCCCAAAAATATCTCTTTTTGGCCCTCCTTTTAATTGCATTCGCAATCTTTATTTATGTAAATATTAAGCTGATTTTTTGATCCTTCAAAACACTTAAGTTCTAGGAATTCATAGATAACTTAAACAATTCAATCTTTTTAGATGTTACTATAACCGAATACACAAGGAGTATTCTCTCAAATCATCAGAAAAAAAAGACTATGAATTTATCAAAAATATGGGCCTCTTATTATCCTGTCATCCTTGCTTTTTTATCTTTTTTATACTCTGTTTCTTTGTGGTTTTCAGGGAACAAGTTAGAAGGCATTTTCGTTGGAATCTGGGTTCCATCTATATTAGGATTCTCTGTTGCTATACGGCAAATTAGAAGAGACTCAAATCAAGAAACAACAAAGAAATAATGGGTAATTCAATCATGTTTATTGTCGGATTTTCCATTTTCGCCGCCTACATGTGGGGTTATCTCACCATGATTTACAGAGCGAACAAAGACCAGGAAGAAGAAATGAAAAAAAATTCTGAGCAGAAATAATTCGGAATTCAATTAGATCTTTTTGTACATTCGAAAGAATGACATTAAAACGACCGTCTTTCCTTGTACTCTCTCCATTTACGATGTTATTAACCATCTGGATAATAAGCCTATTACTCGTTAATATTACCGGTGAATTTGCATTAATAGATGATTGGGCTTATTCCAAATCCGTTAGAGATTTTAGTGAATATGGCATATTTAAGATTTATGATCGAATAGCCATTACTTTTGTTTCAAATCTACTTTGGGGCAGTCTGTTTACCAAAATTTTCGGCTTTTCCTTCTTTGTATTGAGAATGTCTACCGTGGTTGCTGGAGGGGTTCTCATTTACACCTTTTACCGATGGATAGGTCTCATCACTGAAAACCAAAAATTGCAGCTGTTTTGTTCTGCTTTACTCGCTTTTAATCCACTTTTTTATGTGCTGAGTACAACCTTTATGACGGACATATTCTTTCTGATGAATGCTTGTATTTCTTTATATTTTTTCACAGCCTACCTAAAAGGTGAAAGGCTTAAGCTCCTTTTTTGGGCCTTTTTCTTTTCGATTGTCGCGACCTTATCAAGACAGGTAGGATTGGTCATTCCCTTGTCCTTTTTACTGGTCTCCTTTGGAAAAAGCATTCCTTTAAAACATCGGATTTATAGTTATGTTGGCGTGTTTTTTAGCATCTGTACGCTGTTCTTGTATTATCTTTTATTGGCCTCGCAGAAATCGACTCCCAGCCACTACACGATGCACCCCAACGAAATCTATCATCAGTTGGCGGGAATCAATAGAGAGATCTTGCTTCGCTGGTTGTTTTATTTATACACTACTGTAGTGAGCCTTTCGATATTGCTTCTTCCACTAGGGCTCTTTGCTCTAAGCCAAACTAAAGTAAATATCAAAAAAGCTCTTTTGATCTTTTCCTCTTGCCTTATTGGTTTTGGGATCATCAGCTTCTTTCGAGAAACTACCTTCCCGTTTAATGGACAAATTATTAATGATTATGGGATTGGAGGGTATTTTTTCTATGAGCCTTACACTAGAGTTGCCCAAATGTCATTCGACCTACCCGACTGGTTTAATATAACAATTATAAGTATCAGCGTGGGTGTGCTCATCTATTTGATCTCCGAACAATTTCACTCTCTTCGGCCAAAGCTTAAAGGATCTAGACAAGTAAAATTTTTAGTCTGGACAGCTGTTCTTTACTATCCCTGCTTTGGGATTGTATATGTGTTTGACAGGTACCTACTTTTTCATTTTATTGTACTCATTCCTTTAATGATCATCTTTTTTAAAGATTCATTTAAACCTAACTTAAATAGCTACTCGGGATACTTGGTTTTTGCTTTATTCAGTTTGTTTACAATTATCGGTACCAAGGACTACTTTGAGTACAATAGAACAAAATCAAAAGCCCTAAAAGAGCTTACTGAAGAACAGAATATTTCGCCTGACCATATTGATGGAGGTATGGAGTTTAATGCCTGGAACGGCTACGAAAAGGACTTCTTTAAAGGAAACGTGGGTAAAGATTGGTGGTGTATCAAAGAAGATGATTACCTCATCAGTATCGACAGAAACGTAAAAGGGTTCTCGATGTATAAGGAATATCCTTATTATAGTTTACTCGGACTTAAAAAAAGAAACCTACGAATACTCAAGAAAAATCCTTAGTATTTCAAAATACAATAAAGAGCACGAACCCCATCCATCCATCCGATCTTTTTCCCTGAGCTGTAATTCCTTCTTGTGTACGATATAGGCACTTCACTAAACTTGCTTTCATCTAGCTTACTGAGCTTTGCTGTAATTTCTGGCTCAATACCAAAGCGTTGCTCTTTGAGCTCAATCTTTTTAACAAGTGAGCTTTCAATAAGCTTATAACAGCACTCCATATCTGTAAGCTTCAAGCCTGTTTTAAGGTTACTCATTCTAGTTAATAATCGATTGATGATGTAATGTAAGCTCCATTTATTGACAGGGTTTTGTTTCGAAAACCGATTCCCATAAACTACATTACACTTCGACTCAACAAGTTCTTCAATAAGAGCTACATAGTCTTGAGGATTACACTCCAAATCGGCATCCTGAAAAACAACAAGGTCTCCTGTAGCCTCAAAAATCGCAGTTTGAATGCTTGCTCCTTTTCCTTTGTTGACATTGTGCTGAATAACCCGGATCTCCTGTTCAGGATTTGCCGAAATGAAACCCTTGATACAGGACAATGTAGCATCCGTCGATCGGTCGTCAACGACAATGAGCTCTTTGCTTATTTCAAATGGAAGCTGAACAGCAACAACACTTTGGAGAACAGCACCGATGGTTTGTTCTTCATTGTAGGCCGGTATGATAATGCTCAGTTTAGTATACATGTGCTTCGGATAAAAGTAATACTTGTATGGAGAATAGAAGTTGTTTTCATACTTTTACAGCAAAACTATTTATCATTGAGCTTTCTATCTTCTCTTAAAAATAAGCTGTTCGGACCTCCTGTAAATTATCAAGAGTTATTACAAAATGGCGCGATTATTATCGATGTTCGATCTCCTCAGGAATTCAAATCAGGACATGCAAAAAAAAGCAAAAACGTCCCTTTGAATATTTTGAAGTCAAAAACCTCAACGCTAAAAGGTAAAGAGGTATTATTGGTTTGTAAATCTGGAGGAAGAGCTGGAATGGCCAAATCAATGCTAAAGAAAGAAGGTATTATTGCCCATAATCTAGGGCCTTGGCAAAAAGCACAAAACCTATAGTTTTTAAACCAAAAACTGGAAAAGATCGGGTTTGTCATTCAGGTATTCACCGTAAAATTTAAACGCTTTCATTCTATTTATCAGCGGATTTAATCCACTCGATTTTCCTAACTCAATTCCAACCACAGCAGGCGCATTGGTACGGCTTTGTTTTTTGGAATATTCAAAGTGAGTGATGTCGTCACTTGGTCCCAATACCTTATCGATAAAATCCCTTAAAGCCCCAGCTCGCTGAGGAAAACGTACCACAAAATAATGTTTTACTCCAGCATGTAATAATGCCCTTTCTTTTATCTCTTCAGTTCGGGTAATGTCATTATTGCTCCCACTAAGCAGACATACCACATTCTTTCCGGCAATTTCGTTTCGATACTGATCCAAAACAGCAACGGTCATCGCTCCTGCTGGTTCCACCACTATGGCATCTTTATTATACATGTCCAAAATCGTTTGACATATTTTCCCTTCGTGTACCGTAACCATTTCGTCAAGATACTTCTGGCAAAGCTCAAAATTGAGATTCCCAACCTTCTTTACAGATGCCCCATCCACAAATTTATCTACTTCCGAAAGCTCTGTATTTATTCCTTTTTTAATGGAATAGGACATCGATGGTGCTCCTAAGGGTTCGACGCCTATAATTTTGGTTTGAGGTGACAAGGCCTTAAACACACTCGAAATACCTGAAGCTACTCCTCCTCCTCCAACAGGTAAAAACAAGACATCTATACCCACCTTTGTTTGTTCAAGAATTTCAAGCGCAATTGTCGCCTGTCCCTCAATTACCTTTTTATCATCAAACGGATGAATAAAAGGCAGGCGGTTTTGTTCACAATAGCTCCGAGCCTCTTGCGAGGCATCATCAAACGTGTCACCAGTAAGTATTACCTCAACAAATTTTCCCCCAAACATTTTGACTTGCTCGATCTTTTGTTTTGGAGTGGGAGTCGGCATAAAAATCAACCCTTTAATCTTAAGCTTTGAGCAAGAAAAGGCGACTCCTTGCGCATGGTTTCCTGCGCTGGCACATACCACTCCATTTTTCAATTCATCATCTTGAAGACTTGAAATCTTATTGTAAGCTCCTCTGATTTTGTAGGATCGAACCTGTTGTAGGTCTTCTCTTTTAAAAAATATAGAAGAGGAATACTTTCTCGACTGAGTTTCATTGATAACCAAAGGCGTTTCAAGTACCACAGACTCCAAGTGAGACGCTGCTTTTCGAACATTTTCAAGGGAAACCTTATACATATACTTCCTGATTTTCAACCATTGACATGGCTGCTCTTAGTTTTTTTCCAACTCGCTCTATGGAATGGTTTTCAATAGCTTTATTTACATCTGATAAGCTGTACTTTGTCAATACGGCTTCATCGGTATATTTTACTCCCATGGTGTTTGTACCAATTTCTTTCATAAAATCAGAGAGCAAAGGCCTACAAACTTGATCAAACAAATAGCAGCCATATTCGGCTGTATCTGAAATAATACGATTCATTTCATAAAGCTTTTTACGGGCAATAGTATTGGCAATTAAGGGCAATTCATGAAGCGACTCATAGTAGGCCGATTCTTCCTTTATTCCTGAGCTTACCATCGTTTCATATGCCAGCTCAACTCCCGATTTCACCAATGCCAATAACAATGTTCCATTCTCAAAATAATCGGCTTCAGTGTATCTACCTTCAGCAGTATTGGATTTTTCAAAACCTGTTTCTCTCGTTTGCGCTCTCCAAGTCAATAGGTTTACATCATCATTGTACCAATCTTTCATCATTCCTTCTGAAAACTCACCACTAAGTATTTGACTCATATGGTTTTTAAACAACGGCGTCATCAATGTTTTAAGCTCTTCTGACACTTCATACACCTTAAGCTTTTGAGTAGGATCAAGCAATTCTAGCATTTGTGTTATCCCTCCTTTTTTGAGCTTTTCTGAAATGGTTTCCCAACCATATTGAATAAGATTTGATGCACGTCCAGGTTCAACACCATTCTCAATCATTAGGTCATAAGCCCATATTGAACCCGTTTGTAAGACTCCACATAAGATGGTTTGTTCGCCCATTAAATCTGATTTTACCTCAGCGACAAAAGAAGAATTCAAGACACCGGCGCGATGCCCTCCTGTAGCATAAGCATAAGCTTTCGCCCATTCGAAGCCTGTTTCATTTGGATCATTTTCTTGATGAACTGCAATCAATGTGGGTACACCAAACCCTCTTTTGTACTCTTCTCGAACCTCAGAACCTGGTGATTTTGGAGCCATAAGAATTACGGTTAGGTCTTCGCGTATTTTCATTCCTTCCTCGACAATATTAAAACCATGAGAATAAGATAAAGTCGCACCATGCTTCATTAGTGGCATTGCTTTACTTACTACTTCAGTATGCTGCTTGTCGGGTGTTAGGTTTATCACTAGGTCAGCACTCGGCAACAAATCCTCATAAGTTCCCGCTTCAAAATCATTTTCCAAAGCATTTTGATAGGACTTTCTTTTCGTTTTTATGGATTCTCCTCTCAAAGCGAAGGAAACATCCAATCCAGCATCTCTCATGTTCAATCCTTGATTGAGCCCTTGTGATCCACAACCCATAATAACTACTTTTTTTCCTTTTAGAACGGCTGCGCCATTCACAAATTCTGAGCTGTCTAGAAAATCACATTTCCCAAGCTGCTGCTTTTTCTGATCTACTGATAAACTGTTGTAATAATTTTTCATTTTAATTTATGTTAAGTGTTTTCTAATTCATGTACTATTGAGGTCAATGTTCTCATTGGTTTGGTGATGGCGACTCTTCCAGAGCGCACAAATTCAAGAATTCCAAAAGGTTCTAGCTCATCAAAAAGCTTTTGTGTTTCCTCCTTATGTCCGGTTTTTTCAATCACAGTAAATTGAGCCTCTACACTCAATACGCGAGCATGATGTGATCGAACAATGTATTCTGCTTCTCCTCCCTGCAACAATATACTAGTAGGCACCTTGAAAAGCGCTATTTCTTGATAAATCACTTCATCATCAAGATGATAAACCGCCTTAATGACCTCGACCTGCTTTTCAAGCTGAAGCGTCACCTTTTTTACCGTATCTTCAGTTTCCGTTACCACTATGGTATAACGATGGATATCCTTTACCTCACTATCTGAAGCAGCAATGCTTTCTATATTGATTTTGCGTCTGGTAAAAACGATTGTGACCCTATTAAGTAAGCCAACCATGTCTTCAGTAAAAACAGAAATTGTATATCTCTTTTTCATCCTTATTTATTTTAATCTGATTTCAGAAACCGAAGCTCCAGTTGGTACCATTGGGAAAACATTATTTTCTTTTCCCACCATTACCTCAAGAAAATAAGCTCCTTCAAATTCAAGCATTTCTTGTACTGACTCATTCAATTGATCTCGTTCTGTTACCTTTTTTGTTTTGATGTCGTAGCCCTTAACAATTTTTTGAAAATCAGGATTGACCATTGTAGTTGAGGCATATCTTTTATCAAAAAAGAGCTCCTGCCATTGTCTCACCATTCCCAAAAATTCATTGTTGAGGACCACTATTTTAACAGGTATTTTCGTTTGGAAGATGGTCCCGAGTTCCTGAATGGTCATCTGAAAGCCCCCGTCACCAATGACTGCGACCACCTCTCTGTTTGGTTTTGCAAACTTTGCCCCAATGGCAGCGGGAAGACAAAACCCCATAGTACCTAGTCCCCCTGAAGTTATTAAAGATCTGCTCTGTTTGAATTTGGCATATCGGCAAGAAACCATTTGGTGCTGACCCACATCAGTCACAACGATAGCTTTTCCTTCAGTATGGTCGTTCACCGACCTAATCACCTCCCCCATAGTTAGCTCATCTTGGCTTGGATTCAATTCTTCCTTAATGACCTCACTGTATTCTTCAAATTCGAGTTTTCGGAATTCTTGAAGCCATTCCTTATGTTCTCTGTTTTCTACACATTGGCTTAGGGCTAGCAGAGCTTCTTTAGCATCTCCCAGAACGGCTACATCTGCTTTCACATTTTTATCGACCTCGGCTGGATCTATTTCTAAATGAATCACTTTTGCTTGCTTGGCATATCGAGATAAGTCTCCAGTAACACGATCATCAAAACGCATCCCTACTGCAATTAATACATCACACTCATTGGTGAGTTTATTGGGTGCATAATTGCCGTGCATTCCCAGCATCCCAACATTTAAATAGTGATCTGAATCCAATGCTGATAAACCCATAATTGTCCATGCTGAAGGTAAACCTGCCTTATCTATAAAATTCTGAAATTGACTTTCAGCTCCAGAAAGAATCACTCCCTGCCCAAATAAAACCAATGGACGTTTTGCTGAGTTAATGATTTCTGCAGCTTCTTGAACCTTAGTCAAATTCAATGCTGGACAGGTCACGTAGCTCCTCATTCCCTTGAATTTTTTATAGCTGAATTCAAGCATCTCAAATTGTGCATCTTTTGTGATATCAACCAAGACAGGACCAGGCTTTCCCGTACGAGCAATGTAAAATGCTTTGGCTATGGCTCCCGGAATTTCTGATGCTTTAGTGACCTGATAATTCCATTTGGTAACAGGCATCGAAATACCAATAACATCCGTTTCTTGAAAGGCATCTGTACCAAGTAAAGGACTTGCTACCTGTCCTGTGATGCATACCATAGGTGTAGAATCAATCTGTGCATCTGCAATTCCCGTGATTAGGTTTGTGGCTCCTGGGCCTGATGTAGCTATACATACCCCAACCTTTCCAGAAGCACGGGCATATCCCTGTGCCGCATGCGTTGCTCCCTGCTCATGTCTAACAAGTATGTGGTTTAGCTCATTCTCATAGTCATATAAAGCATCATAAACGGGCATGATTGCTCCTCCAGGATATCCAAATATCAGGTCGACTCCCTCCGCCAATAGTGAATGAACAACCGCTTGAGCTCCATTCATTTGTTGCTGGGTTTTGGTCTTTTGATTTGATTTATATTCGACTGTTTCCATTTTTAAAATTTATCCGTTACACATCCTTCAGATGCAGATGACACCATTCTTGCATATTTATATAATGATCCTCTTGACACCTTCAATTTGGGTTTTACCCATCTTAATCTCCTAGCGCTTAGCTCTTCATCTGACACCTCTACATTTATCGTATTTGAAACCGCATCAATAATGATCTGGTCACCATCTTTAATTAAAGCAATAGGTCCCCCTTGCTGTGCTTCAGGAGAAATATGTCCAACCACAAATCCATGCGTCCCACCAGAGAATCTCCCATCTGTTATTAAAGCGACATCATTTCCTAGTCCTGCTCCAATTATGGCAGCAGTTGGTTTTAACATTTCAGGCATTCCTGGCCCTCCTTGTGGGCCTTCATAACGAATGACCACCACCATTCCTTTTTGAACTTCTCCATTTCGTATACCATCATTTGCAGCATATTCAGAATTGTACACTTTTGCTTTTCCACTGAAAGAAAGCCCTTCCTTTCCCGTTATTTTAGCCACTGCACCATCAGGAGAAAGGTTTCCTTTTAGTATTCTGATGTGGCCGCTTACCTTGATCGGGTCTTCTGTAGTTTTCAATACTTTCTGACCAGGACGAAGGCCCGGAACATCTGCAAGGTTTTCAGCCAATGTTTTTCCAGTTACTGTTAAACAATCACCATGAAGCATACCTTTGCTCAGCATGTATTTCAATACTGCTGGAATACCTCCTACATCGTGAAGGTCTTCCATTAAATATTTACCGCTTGGTTTAAGATCCGCAAGAAATGGCGTTTCATCAGAAATTCGCTGAAAATCATCCAATGTAAAGTCAATCTCCGCAGCATCAGCAATGGCCAAAAAATGCAATACCGCGTTTGTTGATCCACCTAATACAGTAACCAAACGTATGGCATTTTCAATTGACTTTTTGGTCACAATGTCTTTAGGTTTGAGGTCTTTTTCTATGAGGTATCTTAAAGCCTCACCTGCCGCAGTGCTCTCCTCTCGCTTGGCCTCACTCATTGCTGGATTTGAAGAATTATAAGGCAAAGACATGCCCAAGGTTTCTATGGCTGCTGCCATCGTATTGGCCGTATACATCCCACCACAAGCACCTGCTCCTGGACAAGCCTCTTTGATGATTTTTTTGTACTTCGACTCAGTGATTGTTCCTGCATTGCGCTGTCCCCATGCTTCAAATGCAGATACCACATCCAGCTTCTTACCTTCATGGCAGCCAGAAGAAATTGTTCCACCATAAAGTAAAACACTTGGTCGATTCAATCTAAGCATAGCGATTAAAGCACCCGGCATATTCTTATCACAACCCACAACCGTAACCAATGCATCATAGGACATGCCTTCTACAACTGTTTCCATCGAATCAGCAATAATATCTCTTGAAGGCAAGGAAAATCGCATTCCCGGAGTTCCCATTGATATTCCATCACTCACACCTATGGTATTAAAAATCAATCCAACAAGCTCTTTGTTTTCAGTTCCGGATTTTACAAGCTTTGCCAACTCATTAAGATGCATGTTACAAGGGTTTCCTTCATATCCCGTACTTGCTATTCCCACAAGAGGTTTATTAAAATCATCTACTGTAAGCCCGATTGCATGTAGCATGGCCTGCGCTGCTGGTTGCGAATCATCCTGTGTTACGCGTTGACTATATTTATTCAGTTTCATACTATACCAATTCAAAGTTTTTGTACTCTTTTTTCTGTACCCTGTTTTGGTATGCGCTCGACAGCTCATATCCCAAGGTATGCTCCCAGGGCATTTTGAAAAATTTACAATCCAGACTTCTTATGCCTGCTACTTCTGCAGCAGTTCCCGTAAAAAATGCGCCATCAGCATCATACACTTCAGTGGGTGTAAAATATTTCTCTACTACCTGAAATCCAAGCTCTTCTGCCAGCTCGAAAATAGTTTGTCTTGTAATCCCTTGTAAAATGTTTCCTTTGGGTGCTGTATACAACACATTGTCTTTTTCAAAAAAGAAATTTGCCCCTGGCCCTTCGGCAACATAACCATTCATGTCAAGTAATAAAGCTTCATCATAGCCGGCTCTTTTCGCCTGATTCGTCGCTAATATAGAATTAGTGTAATGCCCAGTAACTTTAGCCTCAACAAAACATGACTTGGGATTTGGTCTTTGAAATTTTGAGGTCATCACATCAAGTTGTTTATCTCCCAAATACCTTCCCCATTCCCATGCACTCAAAAATACATGTGATTCCTGCTCCGTTTGTAAGGACATGTTCTCCCCGAGATAAACCAGGGGACGTAAATAAGCATCACCTAGTTGATTTATATCTAACAACTCATAAGATAATTCTATAAGCTCCTCCACAGTATAAGGCAAATCAATTTCCATTTTACGTGCTGAATAATGCAAGCGCTCATAGTGCTCCTTTGCTTTAAAGATTTTGTTCCCATCCTCCGTTTTATATGAACGGATACCCTCGAATACCCCAATCCCATAATGCAAGGTTTGACCATAAAGGGAAGAAGTTGTTTCGGATGCCTTAACCCACTTCCCATCTAAAAATACGATTGTGTTGTTGTTGTAATACATATCTCTTTTTTCTATTTACACGTATAAAAAAAAGCCATCCTTTCGGACGGCTTAAACCTATTTTTAAATACCATCCAAAGATCAATTGCGCACGGCAATAATTTCAATAATTCTTTTTATGGTGTTATAATTCTTCATTCTTGGGACAAATATATTTCGGCTGAATTGAAAAAAATATGACAAAAATCATGTTTTTAAAAAAACATTGAAATTTATGCGAAACAAGGATGTTGGGGAGTAAATATCTAGAATAAAAAAGAGCCCGCAATGAAACGGGCTCTTTTACACTTGGAGAAGACTTGCTTTTTATTTCTTTATGATTTTAATCATTTCATGTCCAAATCCGGATTGAACTTGTACGAAGTACATTCCTGAAGGCAAATCAGTAATTTTAAATGTATGACTTGATGCAGAAACTTCTTCAATAGGTCGAACACAGCTTCCCATTGAATTGATAATAGCAAAAGAAAACGCTCGATTTTTTCCTCCATTTAGCTCAATGGTAATTTCCGATTCAAATGGATTTGGATAGATTTCAAAATTACCGAGATTGCTCCTGACCTCTTCCGGTTGTTCAGCAGGAGCTGAACGCAATTCACCATTAGATAGCATTCCTCGCATTACAAATCCATTGATATACTGCGCATTGCTTCCAATTCCGGATGACATTAAAGTCCCGCTTGAGGGAACTCCATTCAGCACAGTCAAATCCTTATGATATTCACCAACCACAAAGGAATGCCCTTGTTCATCGGTTGTCATGGATTTAGATGAAATATTGCTAAGGCCATACGCCATATTCAAATGGGTGGGAAGTACCTGCCCGTTTAAATCCCATGCACCAGTATACACATTCATAGCACTTGCCCCCATTGGAGCCTGTAGAATCTGTAGAGGAGTTCCACCGCTTCCGTAAAAAGCAAGTCTTTTGGAATCCGTATCCCCACAAAAATTAACCTGCTGATTATTCACACCGATCCCGATTCCATAAACATTTAAAGGAGAAAGCCCATGTGACTGGCCATAAGTACACCACCCATTCGCATTATCTATATCTACTTTTACAAAATAGGCGCGATGAAAATCAGCGTTTCCAAATAAATTATCTGAAGTCATATTGTCAGAAACCAATTGAAATGGATTACTGATGTCTGAACACTTATATGTTCCTGCAAAATAAGGAATACCAGATGTAGCATCAATAGAGACACCATTGCCATCCATGATTCCGTTTATAGTGCATTTCCCGGCCCTCCATGAGCTTAGACCACCAATTGAAACGGAAGCTCCAGTTGTACCATTGAATGCTCCTATAAATGCATCGTGATTGAAGCCGGTTATGCCACCTGTATTGTGGTATACCGCTTTATGGAACTTCCCTGTGAACCAGACCCTGTTGTGTACCTCATCAAAGTCCATGTCGTTGATTTGATCGTAAAAATACTGGGGATAATATTCCGTCCATACTGGAGAACCTAATGTATTGGTTGTGCCACCCAAAACACTCGGCGAGTATTTATACACAAAATATCCCGATTTCGGAGTACCTGCAGATCCGTTATATGCCGCATCACAGCGACGCCCTCCCACATAGATGTCTCCATTGGTTTCGTCCACTGTTATCGCCCTGCATTCGGTAAAGCTCTCCATACCCGTCTGAATGGGTACTGATACTTCTTCCACAAAATACAAGGCCCCATTGGTCATATCAAATTGAGCAACATATCCTTTCAAAGCTACACTAGGCAGCAAAATAGAATTGGTTCCAGTAGGAACAACTGTGGACTGAGCACTGTGTAATTCAATATAGTCACTCATATAGCCTGTGATGTAGACCATATTACTATTTTCGTCAAGTGTGATGGCGTTCCCTTTATTATCTTGCATAGCAGTTGCTCTTGCTGCCCATATTAAGCTTCCGCAGGGGTCGTATTTGGCTACCAGAGAGTTTGTGTTTCCAATAGGAGCTGTGATGGTAATGTCTGGATTCCCTCCTCCATTCAGAGTGGTCTGTTCAGTAAAGGTCCCTACCACATATACATTTCCGTCAGCATCCGTAATCACATCATTGATAACTTCACTGTTAAACGTGTTTTTCGTAGTTTGATGCCAGTAATTGTCATCGGTAATTGTAAATATGGACTGGGTTGAATATCCTCCGCATATATTGGATGTATAATAAACGATTGTATAATTACCAGGACCGGCCAGGACGGGATTAAATTCTCCCGTGGACGGATCGAATATTGGCAACCCCAGCTGACTTATTGGCGACAGGTTAGCGTCTAATAGAAAAGCCGTTAAGGTTTCTGAAGCATTGGGGTCATTATTACTGTAGGTAGGTATAAAAGAAGCTGGAGCGGAACACAGATTCATATCTGGAATGGGATCAATAGTTCCAATCGGGTCCGGTATTACATAAATTTCCATCTCGGCTTCAGACTCACAGCCATTTTCATCCGTATAGGTGTAGGTAATAATATTGGATCCGAGGTTTGATAATAACGCCGTAAACTGCATCACGCTGCCTGGAGTTGATGGAGGCGTCGTGTAAGAGACAGAGCTCGGTGGGCCACTTACTGTTGTCGTGCCACCAATCGCAGGACTACCATTAACAGTAAACAAATCGGAAACCCACTGCCAAGGCGGTGTGTAGCCCCAGACAAATTGTTTATGAGCCAAGTCTATAGATGTCCCAACGCACGTATCAATATATGCAATAACAGGCACGACAGGATTCGGGTTGTAAATACTCACTGTAATACATCTTTTAATAAGACATCCATTAGGATCAGTAGCTTCCAAACAATAGGTTCCCGAAGTATACACAGTGAGCTGCGTATTTGATCCGAGACAATTTCCCGGATTACTCTGCTCGTACCAACAAATATTTGTGCACTGAGCCAAGGCATTTAAATCAGCTATAAGGGTGGCCTCATAGCATGGCGTAGATAAAATATGAATATTCCCCATATATAAAGGGATTGTTTGATTTAAGGCTATTGTTGCTGTATCAGCACATCCATCTGCACTATTGATAATGACCATATAAGACCCTGCACCCTGTGCAGAATAATTGGATACAGCCGAGGATTGCATCAATGTTCCATTGGCATACCAGTCATAGGTATAAGTTGATGCTGTACTTCCTGGATTTAGCAGTACACTTGCATTAACGTTTAATGGAAATTCATCAGGGCAAAGTGTGGTGCTGACAGGAGAGCTGATCTGGGCCGTAAAGGGATTGGCACAGGGAACAAATTCACATTCCGTATACTGATCTGGATATGAATACAACTCCATGATCGTCGGTTCATCCTGAATATAAATGGATTGTTCATTTACAGTATAGAAAGATTCTGAATAGCCAGTTAGGTTTTTGTTCTTTCCTTTCATATTTATACTCTCACACTCGCCTAAAAATTCCCCATTGAGCTGGGTTTTAAGCAAAGCCATTTTGTCCGTTCCTGTAAGACTTGAAGCACTCAAGGCAGAACCAGCGACGTTCGTGCTATATATTTTTCCGTTAGCAATAGTAAACGAGGAAGTATTATATTGGTCATTGAAGGGTGTTTTATAATTAATCTTACACCATTCAAATTGTCCGTAAAAGTCTGTCTTCAGGGTATAACTGGATGGTCCTGTTGAGTTCTGTGTCCCAATTGAGCGCATATAATAACCAGTAGGAGTCTCGATAGAGCTAAGACCATCACATTCCCCATAAAATCCGTAATTAATGAAGGAAGGAATACGAATATAGGTTTTAATAGATACGCTAAGACCGCTATTTATCCTCAAAAGTCCAGGAAAACAAAAATCATCGAATCCGTTACTTACTTTAATACTCAAATTGTAATAATCCCCATTTGAATTATAATGTACCTGTGAAGGTGTAACATTTTGATTAAAATCAATCCTTTTGGATGAGCCTGCTATATATACTCCTAAATTGTTGACTTTTATGACACCAATCTCAGAATTGAAATTCCAGCCACCATTAGACCATTCCGTATAGGGATAAAACAAAACGTATTCATTTTGATTATTTTCACATATGGTCGGTCTCAGCTGATCCTCATACGTACCCCATACATTGTCAAAAAGAGATTGATTATACGTTTTGAACCATTGGTTATTTCCCGATTGGTCAATTTTGGAAATGAAATTTTTTCTAATCCCATTGCTGGAATTCGCATTATTTATATGGAATCCAGCTATAACGATGTCCATTCCACTCGTTAAAATGATATCATGAGGCCTAATATGGGCATTGCCGGACAAAGACCCTGAAAAAAGGCTTTTTTCCCATACCAAATTCCCATTTGACGAATTGACCTTCATGACTATACCGGCTTTTCCGTGAAAACCGATAACATATGTGAATCCACTCTGCTGAATACACTTTGTTATTCGTATATCCTCATGTTGGACTCCACAAAAGGAAGCTTCATAGTATTTAGTCCAGCCACCATTTCCGTCCTCATCCCGTCGCTTTATATAGACCCCTCCTCTATTCAGTTGATTTTGATGAGTCGCGGTCACCATGAGAACATCCCCATTATCATAGCTGGTCATCACTGAATTTATGTTATCTAAGGAAGGTGCATTATCTACATAATGCTTAATAAATGTGGGTTGCGCAAAAAAGGTAATTGGTAAAAAACAGAATGCGCTTAATAAAAGGGTTTTTCTAATCGATTTCATTGTTATGTAAGTTTAAGTCAATGCAATAATACGTCGTGTCAGACTGAAAATCACAAAACAATTATTTAACGGTAGGATGAGTTTTTTATCGGTAATGACAACTTAAACACAATTTTGGCGTTAAGATATTTGTGTTACAACAGCGAATTACAATAGCTTGTTTGCCAATAAAATATTTATCTCCAAAAGTATTTTCAATAATGACTAAATCATATTTCTACCTGTTTCTATTTTGTTTAATTAATCACTATTCTTTTTCTCAACTCTCTAGTAGTAATCTTCCTATTATAAGTATCGACACTGATGATGAAGAAATTCCTGATGAGCCTAAAATAAACGGCACAATGGGAATTATTTATAATATAAACGGGGGTATCAATTCAATTACCGACCCATTTAATCATTACAATGGAAATATCGGTATTGAAACCAGAGGGAATTCAACACAGGGTTTTGATAAAAAAACCTATTCACTTGAATTGAGAACAGCATCAAACCAGGATACTTCGGTGAACCTTTTTGGTATGGGTGCTGAAGAGGACTGGATATTACATGCCATGGTTATTGATAAATCTCAGGTCAGAATTCCTATGAGCTTTTATTTGGCTCAACGAATGGGTCAGTATGCCTCAGAATGGAAATATGTGGAGCTCATTTTAAACGGTGACTACCGTGGAATCTATATTTTGGTCGAGAAAATCAAAAGAGATGATGATAGAGTCGATATTGCAAAGCTAGATGAAGATGATTTGGCAGGAGATTCTTTAACCGGTGGATATATTTTAAGGATGGACTGGTTGGATGATGCTCAAGGCTTTGAATCCAATTACAACTCTCAAGGGGGAAACCCTATGTTTTATCAGTGGTATTATCCAAAAGCAAACAAAATAAAGCCTCAACAGGCCGTCTATATTCAAGATTGGATGGCAGAATTTGAAGAAGCCTTGTATGCGAATGATTATATGAATAGTCTAGGAAATCGATACACCGATTATATTGACCTAAATTCATTTACAGATTTTTTATTGATTAATGAATTCAGTAAAAATTCGGATGGATATAAACTAAGCTCTTATGTTCATAAAGATAAGGACAGTAAAGGAGGAAAGCTTGTGGCAGGTCCCATATGGGACTTTGATCAAACCTATGGGGTTTCTTTGGTATGCTCAAATCATATCTACACAGGATGGACCTACCTACAAAATCAGGATTGCTGGGATTTGGAATCTATGCCTATGTGGTGGCAGAATATGATGGAAGACCCGGTCTTTCAAAATAGATTAAAATGTCGTTGGACCGAGTTTAGATCTACATTTATGCATACAGATAGTGTTGTCAACTGGATAAATGAAGATACTACATATTTATCTCAAGCTATTCAAAGAAATTTTGAAAAATGGGATGAGTTCATTGGAGAATCTATATGGATTGAACCACAACCAATACCACAGTCATACGAAGAAGAAATCAGTACAATGATCAATTGGATCACGAATAGACTGAATTGGATGGATAGTAATATGCCTGGTAATTGTGCGAATGACACAGATCTTTCAGTGAATGAAATAAATTCTGAATTTAATGTATATCCCAATCCAGCCTATGACATCCTTTACATTAAATGTCAGCCAAATAGCAAGATCGCTTTATCTGATATTCATGGCAAGCTATTATATCAGTTTAAAACCCAAAACGAGCTCTCAAAAATGAGCTTGTCACAGCTTTCTTCAGGAACCTATTTTATTCAGCTGGAAAATGATTCCTTACTCGAAGTAAAAAAAATAAGGGTACGATAAATTCTATAAAGCAATCTTAGAACAAAAATTAAGTAATCTTGGTTATTTTTGTACCTACGTTCAATGAGAATTGAATTAATCGCGAATAAGAGTTAAAATATGTCACAGGTTGAATTCATGGAAGCGCAGCTGCTTCCCATAAGAGAGAAATTGCAGAATCACAAGCTTTATGAAAAGCTGAACAATGTTAAAGACATTCAAACCTTTATGTCCATGCATGTTTTTGCAGTTTGGGATTTTATGTCCTTACTCAAAGCGCTACAAAATCAGCTCACAAACACTTCCATTCCTTGGACCCCGAGACCCAAAGCTTCTTTAGCTAGATTCATTAATGAAATTGTTCACGCTGAAGAAAGTGATATAAACGAAAAAGGTGAGGCAAAGAGCCATTTTGAAATGTACCTGGACGCCATGGGTCAAATTGGTGCAGATGATTCTCAAATGAAAGGCTTGATCGAAACCCTTGAGTCAGGTTCCTCCGTACAAGAGGCGATTGAAAGTGTGGAAATAGATAATGCAGTAAAAGATTTTGTGAAATTCACTTTTGAAGTGATTGACTCAAGAAAAGGTCATTGTATTGCCGCGGCATTTACTTTTGGTCGAGAAGATGTAATCCCTGATATGTTTATTGAAATTCTCAAAAAAGCAGATGCTGACAATATTCGTTATAATAAATTAAGATATTATTTGGACCGTCATATTGAGCTAGATGGTGACGAACACGGGCCACTATCTTTAAGGATGATTGAAATGATGTGCGGAGATGATCCAATCAAATGTCAGGAAGTTATTGAAATATCAAAACAAGCCTTGAACCAAAGAGTTTTGCTTTGGGATGCCATTGAACGCTCAATCTTAGCTTCACAAAAAAGTATTGTTCTTGAAAATTAAAAAGAGCTTTTGTTTTTCTTGATAAAACCATTCTCTTCATTTTTTCGTCTTATTTTTAGCTATCTTCGTTTGAACCAGATACATGAAATATCCCTTGCTTCTATATGGCCTTCTGATTGTTTGTCCTTCTATTATCGGACAAAGCAATAATTTTAGTCCCTGGTCACTCAAAGCATCACTTTCATCAACTATCGCTATAGAAGATAATAAAGAAACCATTCATTACATGGGAGGTTGGCAGGAAGAAAAATCAAAACGTACCTTGTCATCCGCCTTTTTTAAGAACTCAAAAGGTGATGTTCGAGCAGAATTTGCCTCGAAACCAATTCATTATTATGTCAATAATGAGCTGAAGAGAATTGACCCGAAACCAATCAAAACAAAATCCGGTTATGCTGCGACACAGCAACCTTTCCCTACATACTTACATGAAGATGGTAGTGTTTCGTTGAGTATAGGTAATCAACAAATTCTAACCATTGGTAAAAAGGTGAAAATCGATGAAGCAATAGCTCAAGCTTCATTTGAATTACAGGAGAATACGGCTTACTTCGAGAACTATTTTGAAGGGATAGATAAACAAATTGTATTTTCCGAAAACAAGATTAAATATGCCTATAGATTAAATCAAAATATTCCTGACGAGAATATAAACTTTACTATTTCTGAATCCTTAGATTTTCCACCAAATTATACATGTATCCCTCTAAAAGACCATTCAAATATAAAAGATGGATTAATATATGGAACCCTCGTAGTTCTCAATCCTAAAGGAAATGAGGTAGCGAAAATAAGGCCTTTACTTTGCTATGACGCCAATAAAAAATACATATTGGGGGGGTACAGAATTATAAATAGCAATGATGGTACCCGACTGGAATCCTGCGTGCCAAATAGCTGGTTGTCTGATTCCCATAGAATATATCCAGTAATTATTGATCCGGAATTTTCTGGTCCTGCTGTTGAATGGAATGGAGGAGATATGCCCTCATGCCTTTTGCCTAATTTCAATTCGGATAGTGTCCAGGTCACTATTCCAGCAGGGATTACAGTCAGTGGTTTTTTTATCACAGCAAGCTTTTATGCAAGTCCTTTTTCTCCTGCCGTTATGAGTGATGGCGTAATGAATTTTAGTACGTCCTGTTCGAGCTCACAGAACTTCACGATTACTGGTCCGAATGCCGAGCTCCCAGGAACAGCTTATTTAGATAGTTTTGATTTAAGAAATCCTTTGGCTTGCTGTTTTCCGGAATCGTGCAATGACACCTCTGTATGGGTAACTATGAACCTTGCCCGAGGGGATTTTGGAATTGGTTGTAATACCTTATATGTTCTATATGACGACATTACCGATTGGCCGTTTAGAGTTGTTGTCTATGGTAAAACTCCTGAGGTTTATGGAAATGAGTTTTATGTTTCTCAGGCGTCAATTTGTTCAAATACTTGCACGTTTAACGCCACAGGTTATGCAAGATATGGAGTAGCACCCTATACATTTACACACCCATGGACAACTGAAGTGGTTACTGTAGGTGAAAACGTTGGTTGTGGAGCGGGTTCAACCAATAATGTATTTACATTGACAATTCCTGACTGCCCCATTTATTGTGATGAAAATTATACCACCTTAGATATTCCACCACCAGTGATTACGGATGCCTGCGGACAAAGTATTTCAAACATACCTAATAACTCTAAGCCAATAGACCCTGCGCCGAACGTAATAACTGATTATGAAGATGTTTTTTGTAGTGGTGAGCTAATAGACGTCAATTTAAGCAGCTGTATTGAGGGTGGAGTAGTTCAACATTATGGTGATGGATTTAACGGTTTTGGGTCCATATCCTTTCCGGCAGAAAATAATACTGAGCTTTCTATAAATAATACCTATTATACTTTTGCTTCTCTTGGAGATTGTTATTCGGACACAACGGAAATCAGTATTGAGGTAGTCCCGAACCCTCAGGCTCAATTTGACTTGAATTCTAATCCATTAATTGTTAATTTGAACCTAGAGGCCAATGATGCTTCATCTGCATTTGTAAATCCTATTATTTCTTGGGATTGGACAGTTGACGGATCAGGTGTTTCTTCTGATAATCTTTATGTCAATGCATTTGCCGTTCCTGGGAGCTATGAAATATGTCTAAATGTGGTCGATTCTGAGGGGTGTTTGGATGATGTATGCGAGGTATTATTAGTGGTCCCTGCCGATATTGAAAACATTAATGTGATTACTTCCAATAACGATGAAATAAATGATAGGCTTGAATTTCAATACCTGGAATTTTATCCTGAAAATGAAATTTTCATTTTTAATCGTTGGGGGAATCTGGTTTATCATACTGAATCTTATGACAACTCATGGACAGGAGAAGATCTCAAAGAAGGAACTTATTTTTATGTCCTTGAAATTAGTGGAATAGACAAAACCTATTCGAGCTTTTTTCAGCTCAAAAAATAAAACCAATATTGGACATTTTCTCTATTCATTTTTGATTTGTTTTCCTTATTTTTGGGTGAACAAAAAATTATACTAAAATGAAAACCCTCCTATTTATTATTGCCCTAACATGTGGCATTTCAACAACTTTTTCTCAATTCGCAATCGATGTTCAGGCCAAAGGGTCTGCCAATTCAACTTGGTTACTCAATAAAAACATCTCAGACTTAGGTGCTAGTCAAGATTATGCAATGGGATGGGGTTCAACTTATGGAATTGCCGGAAATGTATATGCCGGTATTATTGGTGTAGGAATTGAATTAAATTATGCTACGCATAATGGTGCTTATGAAGGTGTTATCTCTGCAGGTGGAGTGACATTAGATACTTATAATTCAAGTGTCAAACTAAAGGCATTGCAGATTCCTTTGTTATTAAAATTTCAAAGTGAAGGGGGTTCATATATAGAGCTTGGTCCACAGCTTACTAACATTTCATCTGCTACATATAATAGATCAGGAACCATTCCTGTTGTAGGGACTTATGAAAATGATCCGAAAGACGTTAGCGATCAATACAGCGGAACATATATATCAGGAGTGTTGGGCTTTGGAGCTAAAATCCCTTTAGGAGAGACTTTACCATTAGGTATTTTGATTGGTGTAAGGCTTCAGTATAGCTTTGGTGACATCATGGGAGTCGATGCTTATGGAAGTTCATTGGAATCATACTCAACGGCAGAACCTACACAAGCTGTTTCTGGAGGAATCATTATCGGTGCTGCATACACTATAAAGTAAATTCAAATAGGTTATTGCATCTGTTCGTAAAAAGATTACGGACTTGATGCATTGCTTTGTAATTTAAACTACCAATTATGAAGCTACTTACCGATGATGAAAATTTCCGTGAATATTTAATGGGTTTTGATGAATTACGCGTCCGAGACATTGGAAACGAATACATCCCTACTCAAATAAAAAAACAATCTCTAAAAGAATGCGCTGAATACCTATGTGAGTATGTGCATGAAAACTTCAATGTGACTTCTATAGATCTTGATGCATCAGATGAAGTCCAACAAGAGCAAGTCGTAACTTATATTGAAAAATTATCTCGAGGTATGATTCATTCTTTCTACGACGGATATATGGAATCCTACGGGGTCATAGAAGACCTGATGATCTTAAACGAATACAACAGAATAGAACTGATACACAGACTCACTCGGCGGCCTCTTGACTATATAGAACTCATTAATAGGGAAGTTCTAAATTAAGGTTCAGGGTAATGCCCAAACCAAACCGTAGCATAACCTCCAAACATTCCAATTCCGATGGCTTCCCATTTGGTGTCCCAAATATCTCCGTTGATAATGACATTATTATGAGCTTTACTTGCTTTCCAAGTTTTGAGAGCTTCCTCAGGGCTCAATTCACCTGATCCAACACAAGATATTTCATATCCCGGGTACTGATATTTACTTAGCTCTTTGGGCTTATCCCACATGCAGCTAGCTTTGGCATGGTCCGAGGTATAACAACATGCTGTCCATTTCCCATTTTTTGACCAACTGTGGGCATTACATTCTCCTTTATCTGGACGGTTTTCAGCAAGATCTTTACTATGAGTTTGAGCAACAATAGTTAAAGATGATGAAAGAGGTATCATAGTAAGCTTTTTACTTTTTCGATACGCCATGATCAAATCATATAATTCCTTCTCGTTGCTTGTCAAGTCTTGGGCTAAACCCATAGGCAAAACAAACAATAAGCTCATTCCTAAAAACCATTGTTTAATCAAAATAATCGAGAGTTATTGAAAGGTGTTTGAAAACTAACGCGTTTTATCCTTCATGATTTGTCTTCGCAAAGCTTCTACAGCTACATTAGTAGCTTCTTCGAAACTTTTACATTGCTTCTTTGCGAACATTTCTTTTCCAGGTATGTGTATTTTAATTTCAGTTATTTTGTTCTCTTTCTCGCGGTCTTTATCAAGTCTTAAATAAACTTCAGCAGACACTATCTGGTCATTAAATTGTTCTAACTTATTAAGTCTTTCTTGAATAAATGACAATAATTTTTGATCTGCTTTGAAATGAATGGCGTGCATCTGAGTATCCATATTTAACTGGTTTTATGCCCACGCGGGTGAGCTTGTGAATAAATTGAATTTAACTGCGCGAACGAGTTGTGCGTATACACCTGAGTAGCTGAAAGGCTTGCGTGACCTAGTAAATCTTTAAGGGTTTCCAAACCTGTACCTCTGTTTAGCATATGCGTTGCAAAAGTATGTCGTAAAATATGTGGACTCTTCTTGTCTAAACTCGTTACCTTACCAAGATAATAATTTATTTTTCTATAAGCAAAGGTTGGATATAGTTTCTTCCCACTATCGAGTACGAGAAGGAATTCATGAATGGGCGATAACTCTCTTCGAAAAACCATGTATTCCTCGATTTGCTGAACGAAATCATTAGATATTGGAATTATTCTTTCTTTATTTCTTTTCCCCAATACCTTGATTTGATTTCCTTGAATATCTTGAAGCTTCAACCCAATTAATTCACTCAATCGGATTCCTGTTTGATAAAACAGTTCCAGCATTATAGCATCTCTTTTTCCGCTAAAATCATTTGTGAATAGGTCTTCCATTTTCGGTTGTGCAAGCTCTGATTCTTTTGCAAAAACGGGTAAATGTTTTTCATTTTTAGGCCCCTGTACTTTTGTCATAGGAGAATGGTTTATCATTCCTTCCTTCCGCATCCATTTGTAAAATGTCCGAAGTGATGCAAGCTTACGATTTACAGATTTGTTTTTCATCCCCCCTTCTATCAAGTAAACAATCCAGGACCTAATAAATGCAGATGACAAATCCGTAAACTCTGATATTCTTTTTACTTCTGCAAATTCTATAAAGGCATTAAGGTCTTGTCGATAGGCCAGCACAGTGTGCTGGGAATACCGCTTTTCAAATTGAAGATATGAAATGAATTTATCAAACATAAAAAAAGGAGTCTAATGACTCCTTTATGTAACGTATATTTTCAAAGAAGGTTACCCTTCCAAAGATTGCATTCTTTGCTTATAAGAAGCACGAATTACTTCTTGTCTTCTTGTTATTGAAGGCTTTTCAAATTGTTTTCTTTCTCTTAACTGCAACATCACTTTAGTTTTTTCGAATTTCTTCTTGTACTTTTTTAAAGCTCTTTCGATGTTTTCGCCTTCTTTTATTGGTATAATTAACATAATAAACAGATATTTTAATTTATATCGGACTGCAAAGATAAGCTATTTTATAAATGTTCCAACAAATTATTTCAAAATTTCTCTTGAAATTACAATTTTCTGAATCTCAGATGTCCCTTCACCGATAGTCATCAGCTTAGAGTCACGTAAAAACTTCTCTGCAGGGTACTCTTTAGTATAACCATATCCTCCCATAATTTGAACAGCTTCGTTACCACATTTAACTGAGACTTCTGATGCGTAATATTTCGCAAATGCCCCAGCTTTTGTAACTGGTTTTTTCATGTTCTTAAGATAGGCCGCCTGAAAAGTCAACAGCTCAGCTGCTTCAACTTCAGTTGCCATATCTGCCAATTTGAAAGCAATCGCCTGAAACTTTCCAATGGGTTTACCAAACTGCTCTCTTTCTTTAGCATATTGAACAGAGGCCTCGTATGCTCCTCTCGCTACCCCACAACTCAAAGACGCAATGGAGATTCTTCCCCCATCAAGTACTTTCATCGCTTGTTTAAATCCCTCTCCCACATTTCCAATTACATTTTCCTTGGGAATACGCACGTTGTCAAAAATAAGCTCGGCAGTTTCACTCGCACGAACACCTAATTTATCTTTAATCTTTACCGCTGAATACCCAGGTGTTCCTTTCTCTATAATAAAGGCCGTAATTCCATTACTGTCTAACAATTCTCCTGTTCGTATTAAGACAACTGCAACATCTCCAGACAATCCGTGAGTAATCCAGTTTTTGGTTCCATTGATGACCCAATCATCTCCATCCCGAACTGCTGTTGTTTCCATCCTCATTGCGTCTGAGCCTGTATTCGCCTCAGTTAGACCCCATGCTCCGATCCATTCTCCAGTCGCCAATTTGGGTAAATATTTTTTCTTTTGTTCTTCATTTCCATGATATAGAATATGACCCGTACATAGTGAATTATGAGCAGCTACACTCAAGCCAATTCCCCCACATACTTTACCCAATTCCATTAAGGCTGTAGCGTATTCAAAATAGCTAAATCCTGAGCCGCCATACTCCTCAGGAACGAAGATGCCTAATAAACCTAATTCTCCCATTTTTTTCATGGTTTCAATTGGGAAAATTTCTTCGCTATCCCATTTATTTAAATTTGGTCGGATTTCTTTCTCAGAAAAATCTCTTACCATTTGTGAAATCATTAATTGATTTTCGTTAAGCTCAAAATTCATGTTTATTGATTGTTTTATTCTAAATTAATAGCGCACTAAATTAATAATATTAGAAGAATGATTTTGTAGTTTTTGCTCCCCATTCAAAAAATCAAGAGCTACTAAAAAATTAAACCCATACACGTCTCCTCCACATTTTTTTATCAGCTCTGCGGCTGCATCTGCTGAACCTCCGGTAGCCAAAAGATCATCATGGATTAAAACATTCTGACCTTCCTTCACAGCGTCCTCGTGCATCTCAATTACAGCGCTTCCATATTCAAGGTCATAAGAATGACTGATTTTCTTGTAGGGAAGCTTTCCCTTCTTTCTAATCAGTATAAAGGGTACTTTAAGTTCCATTGCTAATGGGTAACCAAATAGAAACCCTCTACTTTCTATCCCTGCAACTGCATCAATTGGTTTATCCTGATACAAATTTCTTAAGTACTCTAGTGTCTCTTTGGAAAGCTTGGCATCAAGCATTATGGTTGAAATGTCTTTAAACAATATTCCTGGCTTTGGAAAATCAGGAACATCGCGAATAACCGTTTTCAATTTTTCTTCCAATGTCATGTTGCAAATTTAACCAAGCTTTGTGAGGATTTAAGAAAATCTGCCAAATAAATTTAGTGAAACACCTCGTTGACAATGGTAATGAGAAATGCTTTGGTCAAAAAGCTTCTTAAATAACAGCTCACTGACACCCTATTTATAAGCTATAAGCTGAGATACGGACGCAGCCGTTCAAATTCTTCTTCATTGATGAGCTTAGAATCCAATATCTCTTCAAGCTCCTTAAATCCTCCTCTTTGCATTCGCATTTTAACAATTGAATTGGCTTGATAATAATCCAAGTAGGGATGCTTTTTTAATACCTCAAGACTACATTCATTGACCATCATTTTTTCTACCTTCCCCACATCAATATACACCTTCGGCAACATCTTTTCGTACGTTTCTAATCGCATCTTCCAAACCTCAAGGAGCTGCTCAATAAATACAAATCCCCCCAGCTCATTTTTATACTTTAAGATCTGTTTGGCATAAAAATCACCGACACCATTCAATTGAATCAAGCTCTCCTTACTTGCTGAATTTAATTCTAGCTTTATGGGTTCTGTGATAGAGTCCTTTTTCATTATCAACTCTACTAATTTCTCCTCATAATATGTGGAGTCTTTAATCAGTGTAAACACCTCTTCAGGCATTACATATATTTTTTCCAAAGCGCTATTGGAATAAATTCCACGCTGAATAAAATTTAAAATAGATTGACTCTGTTTTTCGGAAAGACCTAATGCCATCCAATCTTTGAGGAGATATTTATTAGGATTAAATCTACTTTTAGGAGGAAAGTACTTTTTTGATTTCTTATGTCCTTTTGTGTGTGTTTTTGGCGTATCTGACCTTTTAGATTCAAAACGTTCAATGTTCTCAGTATTAATAATTACCTCTGCTGGTTGACTAAAATAACTCAATATTCTAGGAAGTAACAATATTAATACCCCCAACAAAAAGAATACGATAATTCCTCTTCTCTTACGCTTGGAAATATAAAATGCCTCTTTTATAAAATTTCAATTTACGGTCAGCTAATCCTCAGCTGGCTCCTTAGATGATTTAATCGCCTGAAGATATCTTGCAAGCTGTTTTTTAACCACTGGAAACAAGAAGAACAAACCAATCATATTTGGAAAGACCATCGCAAAAATCATTGCATCTGAGAAGTCCCAAATAGAGCTCATACTGGCTGAAGCACCAATCACAACAAAAAGCAGGAAGAGTAACTTGTAAGCCATATCAGCACCTTTTCCTCTCCCAAATAAATACTTCCAAGACTGTAGACCGTAATATGACCATGAGATCATCGTTGACACAGCAAATAATACAACTGCAATTGTCAAAAACCACTTTGAAAAAGGTATGTATTTCGCAAAAGCTTGGGTGGTAATTCCCGCACCTTCGTACAGCTTTCCGTCGATCATAACCTTCCCCTTAAAGCTTTTGTGTTTCTCACCACCAACAATATATGAATCTCCTTCTTTTTTATAGTCAACTCCATTGATCTTTGCGTAAGGAGATGATGTAAGATAGGTAGTATCTCGATCAGAAACTTCATTACCTAAACTATCTTCCCACGTAGCTATACTTATAATGGGATAACCTTTATTTGTTTTTTGGATGGTATCGGTATTTACAACAATGTGTTCTTTCTCAACTTTGTATAGCTTTTTATTCAATTCTATAGCCTGAAATTCTTCTTGAACTTCAACCTTACCATATTGAAATTGTTGTTTCCCAGACTCTCCACCAAAATTGAAAATGATAATTACTAAAGCTGTCATCGTACAGATTACAACTGTGTCTATAAATGGCTCTAACAAAGCAACCATTCCTTCAGATGCAGAATACTTGGTTTTAACAGCAGAATGAGCAATGGATGCAGAACCCGCACCAGCCTCATTTGAAAAGGCCGCTCTCTTAAATCCAACCAAAAGCACTCCGATCACACCTCCGACTCCAATGGCTTTTGGATTAAACGCTTCAGAGAAAATTAAAGAAAAGGCATCATCGATAAATGAGAAATTCGTAAAAATGATATACAGACAGGCCAATAAATACATAACGGCCATAAAAGGAACCACTTTCTCTGTAACAGACGCAATCCGTTTTATTCCACCTATGATGATCACACCTATAATTAAAGCTAAAACAACACCAATAAAGGCTCCTGCGCTCGTGCTACTAAGACCCATTAAGTCTTTTAATACGATTGTTGCTTGGTTACTTTGTGCAGCATTACCACCACCAAATGAGCCTCCAATACAAAATATAGCAAAAAGTACTGCTGTTATCTTTCCCAAGGTAGCAAAGCCTTTTTCCTTTAACCCTTTACTCAGATAGTACATTGGGCCTCCATATACTGTCCCGTCCTTATCAACATCTCGATATTGAACACCTAATGTGCACTCAACAAACTTAGAGGACATTCCTAATAATCCGCATACTATCATCCAGAATGTGGCTCCAGGACCTCCCAATGCAATAGCCAATGCAACACCTGCGATGTTTCCATTTCCAACCGTTCCTGATACCGCTGTTGCTAGGGCTTGAAAATGTGTTACCTCTCCTTCATTGCTCTCGTCTTTTATGGTGTCCTTAATATCTCCATCTACAGCCAAATCCGGATTTCCTGAGCTCTGATGGTCAACATGGTCATATTTTCCTCTAACTACATTAATGGCTTTTCCAAAATATCTAAAATTCGGAAAACCAAAGTAAAGTGTAAAAAATAATGCACTTACAACCAAAAGGATTAGGACAAAAGGTGCGCCAAAAACTTCAAAAAAGATAATTCCCGAAATGAATTCAGAGATCGGTTTAAATGCTTCATCGATTTTCTGATCTATTCCTTTCTCCGATGCCAATGAAATGAAGGGCATTAATGTCGCAAGTAAAATAAAAAATGCTTTTTTCATGTAATCTAATTTAATCTTTAAGGTTAATCAATTTCGTTTCGAAGATAGTCTTTTTAGCCTTACGATAAAAGATGAAGGCTCTCCTCTAAAGTTTTGGGTTGATATCCTAGGTCCTTTTTTGATTTTGACAAATCAAATCCTGTTTTCGGAGGCCTTTTGGCCGGTTGATTTAAAGATCTACTATCTGTTCTATTTATACTCTTTGTTTCAAGTTTATAGAATTTTGCGACCCTCAATACCAAGTCATAAATAGACATAGTCTCAGGGCCAGAAAGATGATAAACACCTTTACAATTAAGCCTACAGATTTGAATACATCCCCACGCCAAATCATCGGCCCATGTAGGTGCCCTAAATTGATCGTCAATGATATTAAGTGGGTTCCCTTTTGCCAATGCTTCTTTTGCCCACAGCACAATATTTGACCTGGAAAGGTTCCTGCCTTCACCAAATACAATTATTGTTCTAACAATTGACCAATCTAAATAATCAGATTTGATTAAAATATGTTCTCCGTCCACCTTCGATGCCGCATATACGCTTAGGGGGTTTACGAGGTCCGTTTCTTTGTAATTTCCATCATTTCCATCGAACACAAAATCTGTTGAAAGCATTTGGAAATGAGCGCCCGTAGCTTTAGCGGAATCAAATACATTTTGTGTTCCAGTTACATTCACATCATGACATTCTCGCTCATTCAATTCGCAATAATCCACATTCGTTATGGCTGCCGTGTGAATAATGTAATCTGGAGCAAATGCTGTTATTGTTTTTAGAACTTTATCCGAATTTGTAATATCGAGAGAACTGAAATTTTTTGAGGGACAATCTGGATTTCGGTTTTTTCCTTGAGAAGTAGCAAGGTATTCAATGTTATTTTTGGAAAGCTGCTTGACAAGCTTCTGACCTAATAAACCATTACTACCCGAAATTAGAATTTTCATAGCTCCCAAATACTTCTTTTACGCTTGGTTCTAAAAGTAAAGTAATGCTTATGTTCAAGTAACCAGGCCATAATCAAATAAATTAATAAAGGAGAACCCAGAGTTACAAAAGAAAAATAAATAAATCCTAAACGCACTTTTGTTGTTCTGATTCCTAGCTTTCGGGCCCACCATTCACAAACACCATAAGATTGCATTTCAAAAAAAAAGAGGATTTTTTGAATGGTTCTTCTCATCAATTTCTAAATATGAGTTGTTTTGAATCTACCTCAAAGGCTTGAACTCCATCCATTCAGGATTCGCCTCGGGTGCTGTATTAGAATCAAAATCCTGACTTGTAATTCGAGCTGTAGTTCTACGATTTATTTGATGAAGCATTTCAAATTTTACCTTATCTGAAGATCGGAATTTATTAATGTACTTTTCTGTCAATAAAATTTCCTCACCATCGTCATTGGTCCATGTGGCCGGTTCTGCCTCCCCCATTCCAATAGGCTGGATTCTTCTTGGATCAATTCCTTTTTCTTCAACTAAAAACTTGTAAACAGCTTTCGCTCTGTTTTCCGATAATACTTGATTGTATTTCGCAGATGACCTGGAATCCGTATGAGAAAACAAATCAATTGTAATCGTAGGATGACTTGTTAAAAGATCTGAAAGAAATAATAAGGAATCCTCCGACATGCATGTTTCATCATTGATAAAGGTCCATTGGTTAAGAGGATATCTTACCTCAGGAGCTCTAAGTTCCTCTTCAATATGCACTAATTCTATTTCAACAACAAAGCTTTGACTTTCTTTCAACCCTACAGTAGAAATGATAGCAGATTCTTTATTGACGAGATAGTCTTCTTTTGTAGCGTTAATAGAATATTCATGGTCATCAAGAATGTATCTTGTTTTACCACTTTTAATATCCCATTTAATGGTTGTTCCCTTTTCATCAGTAACACCGTCCCAAGGATCTCCGTCTATGGGTGAAACGGTCACAGTTGCATCGCCAATTCTATCTTTAGGAGAACCAAACTCATGCACAATTACCCTTAAGTCAAATAAATTTGGTGGCACCGCATAGCTCCATATGTCCGGAGCATTTTGACCACTAGTCATTCGTCGTTCAGAAGTAAAATAGCCTTTTCGTCCTCTATCCGAAATGGCATAATCATTACTAGGAGAGTTTATCGGATAGCCCATGTTCTTTGCAGGCCCCCACTCATTCACTTTGTCTTTAACTGGATTGCTGTAAAAAATATCTAACCCACCAATTCCTTTATGACCATCACTAGCAAAGAAAAACTTACCTGATTTTCCTATGGAAGGGAAAAGTTCATTACCCGAAGTATTGTATTGCGCCCCCATATTTTTTGGTTCAGAGCTCCAAGCCTTAGCTTTTTTGTCATACGTAACATACCATAAATCTCTACCTCCGAAGGATTTGTCTCCTCCACTCGATTTCATATCCGAAGCAAAAATGAGCATCTTACCGTCTTGAGTCAAGCAAGGGTGTCCTACCGAAACAGTCTCATCTGATTTTAACTTCATTTTTCTAACGTTGGTAAATTCTCCTTCAACGATATCAACTGCCCATATATCACAACCCAATTTCATTCTTTCTTTATTTGGGCACCTCGTAAAATACATGGTTTTAAATTTTTTATCGAAACATACTGTTCCTTCATTTTCGGAAGTATTGATTATTCCATCCTCATCAATAGATGCTACTCCAGTGGGATCACCATTCTTGTCAAACTCTGCAACAAATATGTCCATGTACTTTTCTCCGGTAATGGGGTCTCTTCCAGAACCAAAGCTCTCTTCGCGGCTTGAAGAAAAATAAACCTTATATCCTTTCTTATCTGCATAAGAAGGTGACATATCATATTCTTTTCGATTGATTTTAGTTTCACACTTCACCTGGTAATTTACCTCAGGTTCGAGCATGTCATAAAACTTATAATCCTCACAGGCTTTCAATGCTATTTCTACTTCATCTGCTCTTGACCCACCAGAAATCTTCTTAAATTCTGAATAGCTTTTTTGTGCTTTCGCATAATCTCCCATCATCCGCAACATCTCGCCTTTGAAAAAATATACGTCTGCATTGATATCAAAGTATTTCAATTCGATACAAACATCATAATTCTCATTTGCTTCTTCATAACGAGAGATATGTCGGTATGACTCCGCTAGTTTGAATCGAACACTCCCTTTTTCTTTGAGAGAACCTTTTGTACCTATCTTGTCATAAGCCAATTGCAATTTATCAATGGCTTCAAAATACTTACCAGACTCAAAGGCGGTATTGGCGTCCCGAACATGCTTTGGTTCAGAGGTCCCTTGAGCATATAAATTTCCCCCTATCAAAGAGAAAATAAATAAATATAATAGTTTATTCATTTGTTTAAGTCGTTAGACGTATAATTAAGGAAAAGCAAAAATAAAGAAAAAAAGTCATTTTTTACAATATTCTCTAAACCGCTTTAGTACAGACTCAAAATATTCGGGTAGTTCTGAATTAAATATAGTCCTTTTACCCGTTTTTGGATGGACAAAACCAAGGGTTTTTGCATGCAACGCTTGTCCCTTAAGCAAATTGAAATTATTGATAATAAACTTCTGATATTTCGAAGTCTTTATACCTTTTAAAATTTTGTCCCCGCCGTATTCTGGGTCATTGAACAAAGGGTGGCCAATCGACTTGAAATGGACTCTAATCTGATGCGTCCGACCTGTCTCTAAGACACACTCGACAAGACTTACATATCCAAATCGCTCAAGTACTTTATAATGTGTAATGGCAAGCTTACCTTCCTCATCATCGCCATACACCGCCATAATCTTTCTATTTTTTTTCGATCTTCCTATTTTACCTTTTATTGTTCCCTCTCCTTCTACATCCCCCCATACCAATGCCAGATATTTACGCTCGGTCGTTTTCTCAAAGAACTGTTTAGCAAGCCTTGTTAAAGCCGTTTCCGTTTTGGCAATCACCAAAAGACCGGAGGTATTTTTATCTATTCTATGAACCAATCCTGGTCTTCCTGCAAAATCAGAAGGCAGTTCTGGTAAATGATCAAAATGATAAATTAATGCATTTACAAGTGTTCCAGAATGATTTCCATGTCCTGGATGAACAACCATCCCTGCGCTTTTATTAACCACAAGTAAAGTCTCGTCTTCATGAAGAATTTCTATTGGAATATCTTCAGGAACTAATTCAAATTCTCTAACTGGATAAGGCAATACCAAAGCAACAATATCTCCAGGCTTTACTTTGTAGTTTTGTTTGACTTTTAAATCATTAACCACAAGATTCCCGTTTTTTGCTGCTACCTGAATTTTGTTTCTCGAAAAATTAGGCAATCGATCACACAAAAATTTATCAATTCTTATGGTTTCCTGCCCAGGATCAGCTGTAAACTTATAATGTTCAAATAAGTCATCCTGACCCGGTTCCACATAGCTGTTCTCTTCCATTTAGGGTTTAATTACTTTCGTGTAATTTGAAGACAACTCAGGCACACTAATGAAGTATATTCCAGCATTTAATGTTGATATATCAAAACTATTTGAATTCGTTTCTTTTAATATTCTACCATAGCTGTCAAGAAGTATTTTCTTGGTGCCTGACAATACTGATGGAACTCTGATCTTGATAATTTCACGAGCTGGATTTGGGTAAATCAAGAACTCGTTAATTGATTCCGAAATGTTTTCAATTCCCAAAGAAACATCCATTCCCGTAGAAAAAATAGGTCTAAGCATCGCACTACCTTCAAATGGCGACAATAGCCAATTGCCACCTCCGTCAACACTATAAAAAATCTCTTTGCTATTATCTATATTTCTATCGAAACCTAAATTAAGTCTCTCTGGATCTAATTGTCTCCAACCTACGAAAAATGAGGTCCCTACTGCGACCTTTTGGGTATCCGCAAAAAAGTAAGGCACAAATGTGTTTTCTCCTTGTGCATAAAGTGGCGTTCTTGGTGAAAAAACATCATCTTCATATAAAACATTTCCTGGGTTTCCGTTGGCTTCTTCCCATACCGTCAATATGAATAATTTATCTGTGACATCGTTAACAGAGGGAACAAATGAGAGATCTATACCAATGATACTATCTGCCTCATACGCCTCAAAATGAATTGCCAATTGTGATTGACTTCCAGTTGGTCCAAAAGCGGCCTCAGCAGAACCGTCATCGTAGCTGTAATAATTATAAAAACCTTGAGTAAAACGCGTTGAATCATTTGGCTCATAATTATCAAATTGGGCTGTAACACTTGTTAGAACCTCAAATTCTTCTGAGATTCCTGTGAGTGATTTGTCATATTCATATTCTCCTGTTATATCATGGTATGAATCTGCATAATCAAGTGGAGAATAATTGATTTCTTCTTCGGCCAAAACAAACCCCGGAAGGGTATACGAACCCTCATTTAAACCATTGTAAAAAACCTCTATACTGCCATCTAAATAGTTCTCAGGTGTGTCACTTCCATTATAAAGAGAAATAAATAGGGAGTCCGTTAATTTGTTATCGATTGAAGATTTATAATGATCCCATGGAACAGAAGTATAATCTTTGAGCAAACTATTCATGGGGTAAACAAAAGAAAAATCACTAAAAAGCGTATCTGAATACTCAGTTGGTTTAAGAGAAACCATATCAAGATGAAAATGATCTAAAGCTCCTGAAAGTCCACCATAATTTTTAAATCGAAATTGAAAAGCATCTGAAAAATAATTCAAATCAAGGATAGGAATATGAACCAGTCGAAATGGAGCAACGACTGTTCCTGAATCCGACCAAATATGAAACCACTGGCCTTGACTCTTTGAGTAAAACTCCAGTACAAGAGAATCTGAAGGTTCAGGTACATCGCCCAATCCCTCTGATTGATATAAGAATGAAATGTAAATAGAGTCGCTCAAATCATATCCGCTCAAGTCAATAGGTTTAGACGTCAGGTAATCTGCATAATTTGTTGTAGCGGTTCCAATAGCATAAGGATACCCATTTGCATCAAGCCCATCAAAGGTCATAACTCCCAAGGTTCTAGGGTTTAATCCAAATCTATAATTATGATAAGCGTAATCGTCTATCCATAGCTTCTCCCAATCATAAACTGGCATGAAAAACTGTCTTGCAGAGTCTTGATAATATGGTGGTGACTCAATCCAGATTGTATCTGGTGTGTCTGGAATTCCAATGGTATCGTAAATGTAATATGGTGGATATAAGTCAATTGGAGAATATAAAACCGGATACGCAGTGAAATCTGCTAGCTCGGCATTTAACGGGTTGAAAACAGTATCAGAATAGGTATCGTTTGTCAAATCAACATAACGGTGAAATGTCACCTGGTTGGTAAAATAAAGATCGTTGTCAATAGGCAGATTTGTGTTCTGATCTAAAAGCAAATAATACAACTCGCTGGTCGTTAAAGGATTAGAGAAATCCGGAGAGTAATCCTGTTGCTTATTGATTGTGAAGTTGTCAAAAAAAGGAAGGTTAATAGTATCTGTAAAATAAATAAACGAGCTGTCAATAGACATGCTCTTTATATCATAAGTCTTCGATAGTTCGGTATTTGAAGAAAGAGGACCTAATTCCAAATGCTGAGCACTTAATGAAAAACACAATAGGTATAAAAAAATGGGGAGTATTACGTTTTTGGAAATCATTCTATCGGTACTTCAATTTGATTTACTCCAGCATTGATGAGTACAACAATCTGTTGTGCTCGCTCAACCGTTTTTTCAGGAACATATTCAGGAGACTGTCCAAAAACAACTGCGGTAAGGGAATCCTGAAGTGTTACACAATCATTACAAATGGTTGAAATAGACTGCAAACCCTTTGACCCCAACAAGCTTAAGGCATCTTGATAATTCATACCAACTACATTCGGTAAATCAACCAATACACCTACCTCATTTTGCCCTACTATTAAGGTGATTTCAGAACCAATAGGTATGCGCTTTCCTTTAGAAATTGATTTCCCCTTGTATTTTTGATCTAAAACAGAACCGTTTGCCTCCTTTGTGGGTTTATACTGAATTTTTGAGCTAAAGCCTCTATTTTCCAATATTCCTTGAGCAAAATCAACATGCTTAAAAATCAAATTAGGCATCTCTGTTAGCTCTGTTTTTTTTGAAAGTCTCAAACCAATAACTCTGTTTTCTTTGACTTTAACTTTTGAAATGGTTGTTGGTTCGATCATTTGCTGCTTTACAATACCATTTGGAAGACTTGGGTCATATATGCTGTCTAATATCTCATAGCTCAAGCCTAGCTCATCTAGCTTCATCTTCGCAACAGAAGACTTTTTACCAACCAAATTTGGAACCACTATCTCTTCTCCATGATTTGAATATACATCAAGATATTTAATAGTAGAAAAAACAACTATTGAATAAAAGAGTATTCCAATACCTAGATTAATTAAAACTAACTTAACCCAAGGATGCTGAAAAAATAATTTAAGATTTTTTTTCACGTTATCAAAAGATGTTTTGAGCTTTTCTTTCACCATGTAAATATAAAGTCTTTTGAACAATTAGAAGTTTGGTGACAAAGAGTTTGTTCGGAAAAATTCTTCAATATACTCTACCGCTTCTTCTGAGGTATCGACAACTCTAAAAAGATCCAAATCAGACTCAGAAATATTCTTTTCGGCTCCAAGCATCGTTTTTTTAATCCAAGTGGTTAGTCCTTCCCAATATTCAGTACCTACCAATACAATCGGTCGCTCTGCAATTTTTTTGGTTTGAATCAATGTCAATGCCTCGAATAGCTCATCTAAAGTGCCAAATCCTCCCGGCATAATAACGAAGGCCTGAGAATACTTCACGAAAATGACCTTTCGCACAAAGAAATAATCAAATTCTAGATTGTGTGGAGGATCAATGTAAGGATTGTGATTTTGTTCAAATGGTAAATCAATATTTAATCCCACAGAAGGACCTACCCCCTGCTGAGCGCCTCTATTTGCAGCTTCCATAATCCCTGGTCCTCCACCAGAAATGATTCCATAGCCCCTTTCTGACAAATCTTTTGCGATGGTAACACCCAATTGATAATATGGATTATCCTCTTTGGTTCTCGCTGAACCAAAAATGGAAACACAGGGTCCTATTTTTGCCATTCGATCATAGGCCTCAACAAATTCTGACATTATTTTAAATATAGACCAGCTATCATTGCTTTTAATATCATTCCAATCTTTTCTATTATTCCCCATAAAATTTGTTTTAATTAAGAGTTCCCTTTATTTCAAACGCAATATTATAGATAATATTCTCTAAATTCGAAACATGAGATTTCTATTTTTTCTTTGTTTTATTTCTCTACTGTTTTATTCGACATCTCAAACGCAAAATACTGATACTACAAAAACAAATCCAAAACGATTCATTATTGCGAATACTGCTATTGGTTCACTATCCGTTGGAAGCATAATAGGGCTGCAACAATTATGGTACAGTAATGATACTCAAGAACCCTTTCATTTTTTTGACGATTCAAGAAATTGGTTGCAAATGGATAAAATGGGGCACGCCATGTCCGCTTATGAATTGACTAAAACAATGACTCAGGCATATATGTGGACCGGTCTTTCTCGAAGAAAAAGTATGATATTATCATCCTCTATAACCATTGGTTACCTTGGCGCAATTGAAATCATGGATGGTTATAGTTCAGATTGGGGCTTCTCATGGAGTGACATGGGGGCAAATTTAATAGGTCCGAGTTTATTCTTATTTCAAGAAAAGTATTTTTCAACCCAAATTTTTCAACCCAAATTTTCATTTCATCCCACCTCGTATTCAGCAATAAGACCAGAAATTTTAGGGAATAATTTGGCAGAAACCATACTTAAAGATTACAATGGTCAGAGTTATTGGATTTCATTTTCCCCAGGTCATTTAGGTGTGTCCTCATGGCCAAAATGGCTCATGCTAAGCCTCGGGCATAGCATTGATGGGCGGCTTAAAGGAAATTCATCAGAATACATGGGGTATTCAAGCAGTCGAGAATTTTTGTTTTCTTTGGATATCGATTTAACGGAGCTAAATGTGAAATCTAAGTTTATCGCCTCATTATTTGAAATCATCAATTGTATCAAACTGCCATTTCCAACATTGAATTACACCAAAGGACAACTTAATTTTTCTCCTATATATTTTTAGCCTCAATAGCTATTTCGTACACTTCATTCCAATATTTTCCAGTAAGCCAAAATGTATTCGCGGCTTTTCGATAAGCAATACCATTCGGCACCCCTTTTTTGAATGATTTTTCTATTAATTCTCTGATGTCGATAATACCCGTAACGGTTCCGGTATTTGAATCTATTCGCACTATTTTAGTGAGGTCAATTCGAGCGTCCTGCTGACGCCTTTGCTCTCCTGTCCAAATATTTGCATATACATCGCCATCATAAAACTCAATCTCATTAAGATTCGTGACAGGACCGCGATCTGTATGCACAGAAATCCGTTTATTCACTTTAAAACTTTGCGGATCTCTATACACTAATTCATGTGTTCCGTTAGACATTATAATGAATTGACCATCGTTACACAACCCCCAACCTTCACCATGATAAATAAAAGAAGTATCTAATTCAAAGGTGTTAAGGTCATAGACAAAACACTTTTGATTTTGCCATGAAATCTGAAAGATTTGATCATCCAATATGGTTATTCCTTCACCAAAAATAGGGTTAGGTTGTCCTTTTTCACGAGTTGAAGCACCTGTCCGATAATTAATCTCTGCGATTTTTGTCGAGCCATCATTATTCGGGTTTCCCGTTGACTCATATAGCTTCCCATTATTAAACTCGTATCCCTGAGTGAAATTTGTTGGATTATGGGGATGGCTAGATATAAACTCAATGCTCAAATCTTCTGGAGCACGTGTAGCATTAACAATCAAACTCCTTCCATCAGCAGCAATAACCTTAGATTTTTGATACCCCCTTATTTCCATTGAATAGATTCCCAAACCAAGTGAAATAGTTGATTCAAAAATAGATACTGAAGGGTTGGTCCAGCTTTCTGTTTTCTCTCCATTAACATACAACTCTATGAGATCCATTGATTGAGCTCCTTTACACTCAAAGGACAATGTAGATCCTTTTTTTACAGTGTAATTGGCCGCCATTGAATCAAATCCAAATTCAACAACTTCTTTATCCGACACATCTGATTCATCTGAACATGAAAAAATGAACATTGTTGCACAAAGGAGAATATATAAATGTCTATTCATAAGCTTTAATCAAGTTATTTTAAGAATTAAATCAGCGTCAATATTGGAATGGGAAGAATGATGCAATAATTTGCCATCTACTATTAAAAGTACCTGAGGAGACTCGTGTCTAACATTAACATCATTGGCAATTTGAGTTGAGATATTTCGGGATGAAAGTACATCTAGAATCCAAAATGAATCTTTTGAAGATTTGAAATAGTCTGACTGCTCAAACCTTCTAAGTATCATAGAGGAAATCCCACACCTTGGACTGTGCTTAAAAATAATGTGCCTACCAGATGCATTAAAAATCTCATTATGCATTTGAACATCCTCTCGCAACTCTAACCAGGCCATTAAAGTTCAGATGTAAATTGATTCAAAAATCGAATATCATTTTCTGAATAAATTCTCAGATCATTGACCTTGTATTTGAGCTGTGCAATCCTCTCTATTCCCATGCCAAAGGCAAATCCCGAATATTTTTTAGAGTCTATATTACTTGATTCAAGGACATTTGGATCAACCATTCCGCATCCTAAAATCTCTAACCAACCCGTATATTTGCAAACATTACATCCTTTGGAATTACAAATAGTACACGACACATCTACCTCTGCACTAGGTTCAGTAAACGGGAAATATGAGGGTCTGAGTCGAATTTCAGCCTTCTCACCAAACATTTCTTTTGCGAAATAAAGTAAGGTTTGTTTTAAATCTGCAAATGACACATCCTCGTCTATATATAAGCCCTCTACTTGATGAAAGAAGCAATGAGCACGAGCTGAAATCGCCTCATTTCGATACACTCTTCCTGGAGATATTGTTCTAATCGGTGGCTGATTGTTTTCCATTACGCGGACCTGAACCGAACTGGTATGTGTACGAAGTGCTATTTCGTCTTCTCCCTTTTGAATAAAAAAGGTGTCCTGCATATCTCGCGCTGGATGTTCTGGTGGAAAATTTAATGCAGAAAAATTATGCCAATCGTCCTCGATTTCCGGTCCTTCAGAAATTGAAAAACCAATCTTATTGAAAATGTCCACAATTTCTCTTTTGATAATAGATAAAGGGTGATGGCTTCCCAAACTGTTTTCTTCAACCGGTTTAGACAAATCTTCCTCTATTTTTTTATTGACAATGGTTTTACTTGATTTCTTTACACTATTTAATTTCGTTTCCGCAGTTGCTCTTAAATCGTTTATCTTTTGTCCTATTTCCTTCTTTTTTTCATTAGGAACCTCTCTTAGTAAAGCATATAGGCCCTTAATGAGTCCTTTAGATCCCAAAAAATGTATTCTAAATTTTTCAACTTCCGAAGCATCGTTTACTTTGAAAGCAGCTATCTCTTCTTCTATTTTTTGAATTTGTTCAATCATGAATCTAAACTGTAACTTATTGACCTAGTTAATTGTATTATACAAAAGTACAACAAAAGTAAATCAAATGTTTCTTAAGAGATCATTACTAATATTTTGTCTGACCTTCCTAATGGCTTCGTGCTATAAAGTGGAACCAACAACATTAGAAATAACCGTAAAAGATGGTGCTGGAAATGTGGTTCCAAATGCATTGGTTTATGTTGATGGAGAACCTACAGTTTCTCCATCTCCAGCGATTGAGGCGATATATGAATCGGAAACCAATTCCAATGGCGTAGTGCTGTTTGAGCTAAGTAATATTTATCAACCTGGACAAAGCGGAGTGGCTATTTTAAAGGTAATTGCAGAAAAAAATGACAAAACAGGTTCATCCGTTATTGAGCTTTCACAGGAAACAAATAATAAACTTGATGTCGTTATCGAGTAACACTTTAGATAAAGAATCGTATACGATATTATTATATAATAAAATAATAACTTAACTTTGAATTAAGAATTATGGCTATGAAAAAACTCTTCTTACTTACGATACTGTTTTCGGCTTTATTGATAACAGGTTGTAGACCTAAAGATCCTGCTATTTTAAAGGTTTTTGTTCGGTCTTCTACAAATCAACTGGTAAATGGAGCCAGAGTGGTTGTTATTGGGGACCAACAATCGAATCCCGCAACCCTAGAGTTTGTGGATACATCTTACACAAATTCATCTGGATTCACGACCGTTGATATGGATCAATATTTCAACACGTCAGGAGAAGAAAACACGACCGGTTATTTTGATATTCTTGTAAAATCAAATAATAAAGAAGCAACTGGATATACAAGATGTAGAATTAATACCACATCGGTAGAAACGATATATTTACCTTAAGAAAAGAGATATGAAATCTTCAAAGAAATTTTTAATTATTATGCTTGCTCTAGTCGTTTCTGGAGCTTTTTACTCATGTAGGAAAAAAGCAGATACAATTGCAAACATCTATGTTCGTGATGAATCAAATGCCATAGTTGAAGACGCTATGGTGGTCCTCTATGGCACAAATACTCAAGGAACGCCTCAGGTTGTGGCAATTTTTGACACGGCATATACGAATGCGGCCGGATTGGCTTCATTCAATTACAATGACATCTATCAATTGGGCCAAGCAGGTGTTGCTGTTTTAGACATCAAAGCTCAAAAACTTAATAAGATTGGACAAGGCATTATTAAAATTGAACCTGAGCAGGTCAATGAGGAAACCGTCTTTATTCAACCTTAAGCTCGTATAAATTTATATTCATTCAATGTTGTGAGCATTTTCAGCTCTTTCATTGGTATGCTTGTTTCATTAAATGAATTAAAATCGAATTCATAATCATCAAGATGGACATCCTGATGTGTAGTTAAATAATCATGAATTGATTTATCAGGATGTATGCCCTGAATGCGATTAAGAATTTTATTTAGAAAAGATTGTTCAACCTTTAATAACAATTCACTGCTGAGCCCCCCTTTTTTGAGCTTTCCATTTAGGATTAACCAATCACTTAAAGAGTTGAACTTAATTGTTTTTATGTCAAATTGTAGATCCATGTTGTAATTTTTAATCAAATCTAAACCTTAAGTTCGTAAACAATTTACGGACTTACTATTCTTTATGAAATAATCCCCTAACAAGTCTAGCCTTTTGGTTAAATTTGTATTCGTTAATACATATGACAGAAAAAAAAAATCAAAAGAACGGTGGACAGATGTCTTTTCTAGATCACCTTGAGGAACTAAGGTGGAGACTTGTTCGAAGTGCGATAGCTGTAGTTTGTATTGGAATTGTTATTTGGATCTTTCAAGAATGGATTATGGAAAATGTCTTCATGTCCATGAAAAGCAGTGATTTCATTTCATTTCGATTAATGTGTCAATGGTTTGGAACATGTGTTGGAGATATTCCTGTTCAGCTTCAAAGTATGACCGTTTCTGGTCAGTTCGGATATGCTCTTATGATGAGCTTTATGGGAGGGCTTGTGTTGGGTTTCCCGTTTATATTTTACCAGGTCTGGTCATTTCTAAAACCAGGATTAAAATTCAAAGAAAAGAAAATGGCCAAAGGGATTGTGTTTTATGTTAGCTTCCTTTTCTTTTTAGGGATTAGCTTTGGTTATTTAGTGGTCGCTCCTTTAAGTATTCAGTTTTTTGGATCCTATCAAATTAGTCCAGATATAAGAAATGATTTCACAATTAGCTCTTATATGAGCACAATATTATCTACGGTGTTCTATACGGGGTTATTTTTCTTACTACCTGTTATTATCTTTTTGCTATCAAAGGTCGGACTCATTACCCCTGAATTTCTAAAAAAATACAGAAAACATGCACTTGTGATTATCTTAATTTTATCTGCACTCATTACCCCTCCCGACGTCATCTCACAAATCATTGTTTCAATTCCGATACTCTTTTTGTACGAAATAGGAATCCTTGTTTCAAAAAGAGCATCCAAAAAAGAAAGCGAATAAAGAATATGTATAACTATATTTTAGCTGTATTTTTTTGTAGCCTGATTAATTCATTTTTTTGTCAGGAGGTTCTGATTTATGGAAAAATATCAGATGAAAAAACAGGCCTACCCCTTCCTTTCGCAAAAATTCAAGTCGCAAAAAGTAAAAAAGCTACACTAGCAGATTCAGCAGGTAACTATCGTTTAAAATATTCGCATGAGAATGACTCGGACTCCATTATTGCATCATTTATAGGGTATCATAATAACTCTCAACTGATAGTAAAGGCCCAATCATCCCATTCCGCTGATATTCGACTTAATATTAATTTCAATCTCAAAAGCATCTTCAAGGACTTTGACGAAGTCACAGTCAAGGCTCCTGATGAGCTTCCCTCGACAATTTTAATTCGAAATGTTATTTCTAACAAAGACAACAATAACAAGGACCAACTTGATGCCTATGAATATAGGCTGTACAATAAAATACAATTTGACCTAAATAATGTTGGCGAAGATTTCAAATCAAAAAAGATGCTGAATAAGCTGGATCTTGTTTTCAATTATTTAGATTCTACGGATGGAGGCCAATCTTTTTTGCCTTTGATTCTCAGTGAATCTGTATCACGATATTTTTATAAAAATAAACCCAAAACAAAAAGAGAAATAATTGAGGCAAGCCAAACAACAGGGATTGAAAACATCCAAGTAAATCAATTTTTGGGAGACATGTATTTAGAGCTTAATGTTTACGACAATGTTTATGCGATTTTCGGAAAGTCTTTTATCAGTCCTATTTCTAATAATTGTCAAAATTATTATAAGTTTTACCTAGAAGACTCTGCATTTATAGATAATGCTTGGTGCTATAAACTTCATTATATACCAAAACGAGAAAGAGACCTTTGCTTTACTGGTGACCTTTGGATCAATGACAGCTCCTTTGCCGTTAAGCGAATCGAGGCGAATGTATCTCCAAATGCAAATCTAAATTTTGTTAAAGACTTCTATTTTAGACATGATTTTGAAAAGGTTCAAAATGCCTTTTGGATGCTTAAACAAGAACGGTTTATTGCAGATATTCAGCTTACAAAAAAATCAAAAGTATATGGGTTTTATGCCCGAAAGTTTAGTGACAGAAATGAATATAAAATAAATCGAAAGCAAGACAATTCATTCTACAAAACAGATAATACTGTTGAGATTATTGCAGGAGCAAATGACAAAACGAAACAGGAATGGGACTCTTTAAGAACTGTTCAACTAAATGCCCAGGAAATAGGCATTGGCAATATGATAGATTCACTTAATGAGACACCTTATTTTAAACGATTAAAGAACCTCGCCTACCTCGGCACTACAGGGTACTATCCTATGGGCAAACTTGAAATTGGAAACATCTACTCATTATTTAGCGTCAACCCAGTAGAACGATTTAGAACGGCACTCTCGCTTAGAACGTCAAATGCCTTTTCAAAGAGAATTGAATTTGGGGTAAACGGAGCCTATGGTTTTGGTGACAAACAATTCAAATACGGTGGCCTTATCAGATGGAATTTATCAAAACGAAAAAGAGCCCTTCTTTCTGTTTTCTATAATTATGACATTGAACAAATTGGCGTTTCTCCTTATGCTGTTTCTATGGGTAATACTTTTGCCACTGTACTGAGTACGGCTCCGTTCGATAAATTAACTTTTATAACCAAAGCCGGTGCGAATTTGGAAAAAGACATCAAAAAAGACCTCGTATCATTCATTGGTTTTGAATGGAAAGAATACCAGCCTTTAGGCCTTGCTAACTACTTAAGAGTCAATCCCACAAATGGATTTCTTGACACCATCTCTCGTATTAAAACCAGCGAAATTACCGCACGTTTAAGATGGGCGAAAAACGAGGAATTTATCTCTGGCGCATTTGACAGAACAAGCCTAAGGTCAAAATATCCTATTATTGCTATTCAAGGGGTTTTTGGGATTAAAGGGGTTTTCGGAAGTCAATATTCATATCAGAAAATTGAACTCCAAATAGAGCATAATGCTCAAATTGGAGTCCTTGGAAGGTTCAATTACGGAGCAAAAACCGGTTATATCTTTGGAACTCTTGCCTACCCGCTATTAAATGCTCATCCCGGAAATCAATCTCTATGGTTGATGTCCTCAGCATTCAATAAGCTCAATTTTTTAGAATTTATTAGTGATCAATATGTTGAAGGGTATATTGAAAACCATTGGGATGGCTTTTTTTTAAATAAGGTTCCTCTCATTAAAAACCTGAATTTAAGGTTAGTCAGCTCTGCACGAGTTGCTTATGGAAGTCTTAGCTCGAGGCATCAGGCTGAAATGATTTATCCGAATTTTATACGATATTTTAATAAAACACCATACCTGGAGAGCGCAATTGGTATAGAAAATTTATTTAAGTTCATTAGAGTAGATTTAGTTTGGAGAATGACGCATAATGATCCAGGTTCAAATCCGTTAGGTATTAGAGCAAGACTTGCTCTTAATTTTTAGTACATTGGCCAAGTGAATTTGTATACAGAACACATATTTAAAAGCTATAAAGGCAAAAAAGTAGTTCAAGATGTCTCTATCGAGCTCAAGCAGGGTGAAATTGTTGGACTTCTTGGTCCTAATGGAGCGGGTAAGACTACTTCATTCTATATGATTGTGGGATTGGTGAGGCCAGATAGTGGTAAGGTTTTTCTAAATGATACTGAAATCACACATCTTCCTATGTATAAAAGGGCACAAATGGGTTTGGGATATCTGCCTCAGGAGATTTCAGTTTTTAGAAAGCTTAGTGTTGAGGACAATATCATGGCTATTCTTGAAATGACATCAAAATCTGCAGTAGAAAGAAAGCGAAGACTTGAAGAACTACTGGAGGAATTTAATCTTACAGAGTTTAGAAAAACACTAGGAAATCGACTTTCGGGAGGAGAAAAAAGAAGAACGGAGATTGCAAGGGCATTGGCAACAGACCCGCAGTTTGTTTTGTTGGATGAACCATTTGCAGGAGTCGATCCAATTGCGGTTGAGGACATTCAAAGTATCGTATCTGAGCTTAAAAAGAAAAACATCGGAATACTCATTACTGACCACAATGTTCAGGAAACGCTGTCCATCACAGACCGTGCATACTTACTTTTTGAAGGTAGTATTTTAAAATCCGGAACAGCGGAAGAGTTGGCAAATGATGAGCAGGTACGGAGAGTTTATTTAGGAAGGAATTTTGAGCTAAAGAAAAAAACACTATCTGATTAAGTTCACGAAACCACTTTTCATTTCTGTAACAAAAGGGTTTGCACAACTTCTGTATTTAAATACATAAGCATAAACGCCGTCTTGGCTCGGGAATCCATTGAATGAACCATCCCATCCATTTTGAAAGATTTCAGATTTGTAAACCAATTCACCCCATCTGTTATATATAGTTAGCTCCCATTCGATCATTTCGAAATCTGTTACTGCATTGAAAACATCATTTACCCCGTCACCATCAGGAATAAAAGTGTTGGGTGCGTATATTACAAATGGCTCCACAAAAACCTCTTGCCTCATTGAATCACTGCAACCATATTCATTATAAACAACCTGAAGAGGGTAATCCGTTCCAGCGTTTAAATAGTTATGAGTGAAATTTGCATCCGGACTCGTAAATTGATTTTGATCAAAGAAATAGAAATAATTTGTTGCCCCCTCAGATTGATCAATAAACGAAACCTCATTATCACAAACATCTACCTTTTGAGGGTTCACCTGAAATCCTGCAATAGGTGAAGGGTAAACTGTAAAAATATCTTGCTGCATTTCATATAAAGTATCCATACAACCTTCCAATGAAATTACAGTTAATCCTACACTATAGCTCCCCACTTCTGTGTAAACATGTGATGGACTGAACTCCTCTGAACCAGTTCCATCTCCGAAATCCCAGAAATACAATCCTAGGCCGTCAACAGTGCTCAAGTTGATGAATTGAGCTAAGCTTGGTGCACAGTGAATTCCATCTACATAATCAAAATCAATTGTTGGTTCTGCATAGACATAAATCATTTCACTTATGGAATCGGAACAGTTTTCATATGTTCCACTTAGCTGCACCTCATGAAATCCAGGCATGTCAAATTGTATTCCCGAAATGGATAATTCTGTGGATGAATTCGTTGAAGCACTTCCCCCAAAGTCCCATTCAAATAAAGAGCCTGTAGGCCCGCTAACCTGTGCTTGAAAAGCATATAACCCATCTGTAATACATAAAGAATCATTATTTGTAAAAGCTAAAAGAATAGGGTCATTTAAGGTGATTTCGGTTGATGCCGTGTCAGAACAATTGGAGACCGATTCACCAATAAGCTGTATGGAATAGACCCCTGGAGATGAATATGTATACGAGGGATTTGCCACACCACTTTCGTCTGAATTCGAACCATTATTTCCAAAGCTCCAGAGAAGTGAATTTACATTTGAATACTCACTTTCAAAATCGATTGTCAAACCAAGACATTCAATTTCATCAGGAAGAAGGATATCAACTTCGGCCTGAGCGACAACATAAACCGAATCTTCAAAAGAAGTATTGCAATCTCCATCATCTCCATTTAGAACCACAGTATGATAACCAGGACTAGAAAATGAAATGTTTGGAATGTTAATACCATTCCAATTATCTACACTAGCATCAGGATCCAATTGCCATTGGAATTCAGCTGACATGTTGCTAGACAGACCGTTAAATTCAAAATTATTTCCGATAATACATAGTGAATCGGGAGCCTCCCATGACAAAGAAAACGGATTATTAACTGTAATATTCATATAAGCTGTGTCTGTACACTCCGAACCAGGATTGACAATAAGCTGAGCGACATAATCTCCAGGAGAGGGGTAAGTGAATATTGGTGTGAATGAATTACTAACATCCGAGTTCGTCCCAGAAACGCCAAAGTCCCATGAATAATTTGTGCCTCCGTATGAGTTATTTTCAAATTGTACCGTAAGACCTTGACAATAGGAAATAAAGCTAGACAGTTCATCTTGATCAGGTAAAATGGCCTGCATGGTAATGTTACAATCAAAAACCTTAAACAAAAAATCTCTAATGGTTTCTCCTATAAGCTGACCATTTCTGTACTCTTGCACCCTAACACCTACCACCATAAGGCCTATTATACTAGGATTTACGGTAAACATTCCATTGTTGTCAATAGAGCTAGTCGAACCAGGACCAAGTGGGCTATTCGCATTAAATCCTCCAATCCATTGGACTGGAAAATAAGGTGGAGGAGGAGCCTGTCCCGGAGCCGGATCAAAAGAACTTGCACCTATGTATGGTGACACTAAACTGTATACCAATTCATCACCATCTGGGTCAATGGCTGAATGATCAAACACCAACTCTTCTCCTACACACAGTAACGTAGGTGGGTAGTTCGAGAATCTTGGACTACTATTGTTGGAAATACCTGTCTCCGTTCCAGGAACATGGGTTGTAAGAGTTAATCCTGTATCATCAGGGTTGACTATATTCATTACATTTGGACCCCTGCAACACCTTTGGTAAGACACTGTGTAACCCCCAGCCACTGGAGGGAGGTTTAAGGTTTTTTCATAAATGGCTCTTTGGACACAAACATCCGTTGGCGCCGTGGCACATGGATTATTGAAATCAATTGGCAATGTAATATACCCTGGGAAGAAAATATCTACATTTTGAATAAGATTATTATTATTGTAAACAGCGAGCTTAAGAGGGTCATCAAACCAGGCTCCCTCTGCATTACAATCTCTATAAATAGTAATGTAAAATTTATAATTCCCCCCTCCTAAATCGTCATAATAGATATCTCCGCCAATAATATGATCGGCACGGCTATTAAAAGCCAAAAGAAAAAAGAAGAAAAGACATATTCCTTTCATAGCTAGTAGTTAGACGTAAAAATGAGCTATCTGTTGTTTAATTCTACGTCCCAAATTGACATTTCATATTTATACTCGTATTTCATTGCAAATTTTGAGCCATCTATTGTTTTACCATTTCCATCGTCAATAAAGCATAACGTTTGTCCAAAATACTTTTTGGCAAATGCTCCGTAATATTCTTTTCGGGAAGGGTGGTCTGGATAGCTTAAATTAAAAATCTCTCCAGACCCATTCATTTTCGTAAGTATCTGTATGGCTCGAATGACATCGTTTCGATGCACCAAATTTACGGGGGAAGACCCTTCGTTTATCATTTCTTTTCTCAATAAATATTTGGTAGGGTGACGATCCTCTGAAATCAATCCTGAAAGCCTCAAAATAGTAAATCTATTTGGGAATACTTTTTTGATTTCTTGCTCCGCTTTATAGACTATATTTTGTTCATTTACCATCGACTCTTCATTAACTACACCATCATTTGCTTTATAAACGCTAGTGGAGCTAGTGTATATAAAATGTTTTACCTCTAGAGTTTGTTTACAAATCCATTTTATGACCTCTTCATAACCGTCAAAACTACTAGGAGGAAGCATTACGCACACAAGGTCAAATGAGAGATTCTTAATACTGGGGTCCAGCTCATTTGTATCAGTGTAAACATGTATTTGTTCAATTTTAGCATCAAAATTCGACCATTTTGAATTATCCCGAGTGACAATATGGAGTATATGCTCATCATCTAATAAAGAATGGATCAATTCTTTCCCAAGCCATCCGACTCCAAATAGAAGAATTCTTTTCTTATTTATACTGTTACTCAAAGTAATTACTGAATTTTTTAACAAAGAAAAACAAAAAGAGAGGAATTAAGAAATAGAACCGTTCATCTCAATGATTTGTTTGTAGTATTTTTAACTTTGTAAAAATTTTCATCGATATGTACGACGTAATTGTAATAGGATCTGGCCCAGGAGGATATGTAGCCGCAATAAGATGTGCCCAATTAGGCATGAAAACAGCTTTGGTTGAAAAGTATGACACTTTAGGCGGAACATGCCTCAACGTAGGATGCATTCCATCCAAAGCCCTATTAGACTCTTCTGAACATTTCCATAATGCATCACATACTTTTGAAAAGCACGGGATTGATCTTAATGATTTAAAAGTAAATCTGGATCAAATGATGAAAAGGAAAAATGAAGTAATAAGCCAAACCTGTGATGGCGTCAAATTTCTCATGGATAAAAACAAAATAGATGTGCTTCATGGATTGGGCTCTTTTATTGATAAAAACACCATAGAGGTTACGCCTAAAGGGGAAAAAGCTTCTCAGTACAAGTCGAAAAACTTCATTATTGCCACTGGGTCCAAACCTAACTTTTTCCCTGGAATGGAACCTGACAAGAAACGTATTATCACTTCTACCGAAGCTTTAAACTTAAAGGAAATTCCAAAGAAAATGTTGGTAATTGGTGGCGGTGTAATTGGATTAGAATTAGGGTCTGTTTACAGAAGACTAGGAAGTCAAGTAGAGGTTGTAGAATATTCATCTAGAATACTTTCGTCTATGGATGAAACAGTTGGTAAGGAGTTTACCAAGATTCTTAAAAAAGAAGGATTTAAGCTTCACCTAGAGCATCAAGTTCAAAATGTAGTCAACAAAGGAAAACACGTTGTACTTAAGGCCCTCAATAAAAAAGGTCAAGAGGTTGAAATGGAAGCTGATTATTGTCTTGTAGCTGTTGGAAGAAGAGCATATACAGACGGTTTAAATGTCGAAAAAGCAGGGTTAAAAGTAAACGAAAGAGGCCAAATCGACATCAATGATAATATGCAAACCTCAGCTTCTAATATATTCGCTATTGGAGATGTCGTAAAAGGCGCCATGCTTGCGCATAAAGCAGAAGAAGAAGGCGTATATGTTGCCGAGTTTTTAGCTGGTCAAAAGCCCCACATTAACCACAACTTAATCCCTGGAGTAGTGTATACTTGGCCCGAGGTGGCAGCTGTAGGTAAAACAGAACAGGAGCTGAAAAATGATAATGTGGAATACAAATCAGGCGTTTTCCCAATTAGAGCCCTGGGCCGAGCACGTGCCAGTATGGATATTAGTGGCATGATTAAGATTTTGGCCGATAAAAAAACGGATGAGATTCTAGGTGTTCATATGATTGCTCCGAGGGCAGCTGATTTAATTATGGAAGCGGTAACGGCAATGGAATATCGTGCGTCTGCAGAAGATCTTGCAAGAATCTGTCATCCCCACCCAACTTATACAGAAGCCATTAAGGAAGCAGCTTTAGCAGCAACTGAAAATCGACCGCTACATATTTAAGACGTTTTATTCCAGATTTGCCAGCTTTTCATTGCTTGTTCTTTAAGCATGCTCGCACCATTTAATATTTGTGCCCCTTTCTTCTCAGAATTTTTCAAAAAATGTGTTCTAGAAGGATTATAGATTAGGTCTATAACTAGGTGTTCTGTAGTAAGGTATTGATAAGGAAAGGCAACCTCGTCATCAATCAACGGATAACTTCCTACAGGAGTACAATTCACAATTAATTTGCATGCACCTACCATATACTGATTGATTTCGTCATAAGTAAAAACACGATCCTGTAGATTGGGTTTTCTTGATATAAAGAGAACCTCTATACCAATTCGTTTTAGTACGTATTCAATTGCCTTAGACGCTCCTCCCGTACCCAGAATCAGTGCCTTCTCATGTTTATTGGTTAAAAAAGGTTTAATACTTTGATGAAATCCAAAAGCGTCTGTATTGTATCCAATAATCTTTTTGTTAACTATTTTAATGGTATTAACTGCTCCTATCTTTTTTGCTTCATCACTTAATTCATCTAAGAATGGCATAATCTCCATTTTATAAGGTATGGTTACATTAAGACCTTTATATTCACACACCTCATCTTCAAAGAATTTTCCCAACGCCTCGATATGTTTAAATTCTAAATTCTTATATGTCGCATTCAAATTATTTATTGAGAAATATTCTGAAAAGAATTGCTCGGAAAAAGAATGCTCTAATGACTTCCCAATAAGTCCAAACTGGTGATTTGACATGTTCAAAAATACAACTATTCCTTTGTTTTCTTTTCAATGAAGAGGAAGTAAACTACTTTTGCATCATGCAGGGTTTAGTTATCAAATCAACTGGAAAATGGTATAAAGTCCTTTTGGATTCAGGCCTTACTGTGAATGCAACTATAAAAGGCAAGCTTCGCCTACAAGGAATTAAAACCACCAACCCAATTGCTGCAGGAGACCTTGTTCAAATGATGATTAAAAACAGTGGGGACGAGGATCATTATATCATTCAGTCCATAGAAGAAAGAAAGAATTATTTGGTTCGAAAATCGACGAACTTAAGCAAACAGATGCAGATTATTGCGGCAAATATTGATCGAGTATACTTGATTGCAACCCTAAAATCTCCAGTGACACAAATTGCTTTTATCGATCGATTTATTGTGGCTGCAGAATCATTCAGAATCCCAACGACCATTCTATTTAACAAAACAGATCTTTACAATACAGCTGAACTAGAACAGCTAAAGGCTTTAAAAAAGATTTATTCCGAAATCGGATACCCTTGTCACAGCATTGTTGCCGAAAAAGAGCAATCGATTTCTTTTTTGAAAAAAGAAATTAAAAATCAAAAAGTGATGATTTCAGGAAATAGTGGTGTTGGAAAAACAACACTTGTAAACACCCTCGATCCAGAATTAAAGCTTCGTGTTGGCGAAATCTCTACTGCGCATGAGCAAGGCAAACACACTACAACTTTTTCCGAAATGCACGCCATAAATAGTGGTGGATATATCATTGATACGCCTGGAATTCGTGCATTTGGATTGGTCGATCTTGAAAAAGAGCATTATGCTCATTATTTTCCCGAAATGAGAGAACTACTGGGAAGATGTAAGTTTCACAATTGCCAGCACCTCGAAGAGCCAAGCTGTGCCATCAAGTCAGCGGTACAAAATGGTGGAATTTATGAATCACGATATATCAGCTATCTACAGCTTATGAACGAAGACAAAGGAGATCCTTATCGTAGAAATGAGTTTAAATGAAGATAGTCATTCAACGCGTTAGTGAAGCATCTGTATTAATTGATGAGAAAATACACACTCAAATAGGGCATGGCTTATTAATCTTTATTGGAATCGAAGATAATGATGATCAATCTGACGTAGACTATCTCGCAGCTAAATGCTCCTCTCTACGTATATTTAATGATTCCAGTGGGAAAATGAATTTGTCTATTCTAGAGGTCAATGGTGAGGCGCTTGTTGTAAGTCAATTTACCTTGCATGCTCTTACTAAAAAAGGGAATAGACCAAGCTATATAAAAGCCGCAAGACCCGATTATGCAACCCCTTTATATGAGTATTTTGTAAAAGAATTAAATCTTATTTTACAGAACGAAGTTAAAACAGGGGTTTTCGGAGCTGATATGGAAGTGTGTCTGATCAATGATGGTCCGGTAACCATAATCATCGACTCCAAAAACAAAGAATAAGGACCCTTTTTGCTACATTTGGGTATGAACCTACTCACCGAGAATAGACTTGACCAAATCCTAAATAAACAAAGAACTTTTTTTAAAAGTCATACAACCAAAGATGTTTCCTTTAGAAAAGAAAAACTTAAAAAACTCCTTAGGGTCGTTGAAGATTACGAAAGTGAAATAGCAGACGCTTTAAAAAAAGATTTAAATAAGTCATTTCAGGAGGCTTATCTTACCGAAATAAGCTTGGTTAAATCAGAAATTAAATTTCATCTTAAAAACCTAAAAAAATGGACAAAGGTACAACGTGTATCTACCCCTATTTATCTTTTACCTTCAAGAAGTAGAATTCAATATGAACCACTTGGAGTCTCTCTTATAATCGCTCCTTGGAATTACCCATTCCAACTTGTGCTTTGCCCACTAGTTGGAGTCATCTCTTCTGGTTGTTGTGCCATATTAAAACCTTCTGCAGATGCTCCGAATACTGCTTTAATCATAGAAAAAATGATATCTGAGACTTTTGAAGAAGATTACATTAGCACCGTTCACGGAGATAAAGCAGAAACACAGTTACTATTAAAAAATAAATTTGATCATATATTTTTTACTGGAAGCTCAAAAGTTGGAAAGATTGTCATGAAAGCAGCATCGGAGTTTTTAACCCCTGTTGTTTTAGAATTAGGTGGCAAATCCCCTTGTATTGTTGATCAAAGTGCAAACATCGAAATTAGTGCAAAACGAATAGCTTGGTCAAAAGCAATTAATGCAGGACAGACCTGCATTGCTCCTGATTATATTCTCGTGCATCAAAGTGTAAAAGATGACCTTATTTCAAAAATCAATAAATATTGGATAAAAGCTTATGGCGAAAACCCAATGCAAAGTGAGTTTTATCCGAAAATTATTAATGATACTGCCTTTGAAAGGTTAAGTGAATTACTTTCTAAAGGTATTATTATGTCCGGAGGAGAAACCAATAAAGCCAATAGATATATTCAACCAACTATAATTGTTGATGTTGGACTGAATGATGACGTGATGAAAGATGAGATTTTTGGACCCATTTTACCTATTATTACATTTAATGAACTATCCGATGCACTTAAAATAATCGATAAATTCGAAAAACCCTTGGCTCTATATTATTATGGCTCAGATAAAACAGCCCAAGAAGTAATGTATAAGACAAGTAGCGGAGGAGCGTGTATAAACGATGGCCTTCTTCACATTGTAAACCATAATCTACCATTTGGAGGAGTTGGAAATAGTGGGATTGGTTCCTATCGGGGCTATGAAGGCTTCAAATGTTTTAGCAATCCAAAATCTATATTACAGACTCCAACCTGGATTGATTTACCATTTAAATATCCCCCATTCAAATGGTTTAATTGGATTAAAAAAATTGTTTGACATAAAAAAACCCCATGAAAACATGAGGTTTTTAACTGATTCAATTATGTTTATTGAACTTTAGTCACATTTACGGCATTTAAGCCTCTTTGTCCTTGTTCCACGTCATATTCGACTTGATCATCTTCTCTGATGTTGTCTACTAAACCTGTTTTGTGAACAAAAACATCTTCATTTGATTCGTCATCTTTAATAAATCCGAATCCTTTTTCATTGTTGAAGAATTTTACTACTCCTTTTTTCATTGTACTTGTATTAGTTGTTATTAATCTTTATTCTGATTTCTATGTTTCGCTTTCTGACGTTCCTCATCTTGTGTTAATGTATTATTGACGGGAGCACTGTCCCAATCAATTTCACTTCCACCTGCAGAAGACTGTCTTCTCATCTCTTTTTTTTCGAGTTTTTCTTTTTTCTTGAGATTGCGATTTTTTTCGCGTTGCTTTTTATTAAATGTTTCTTGAGACCTTCCCATATTATAATCCTGACGTATTTAAAGATGTATCACAAAAAACTTGATTCAAGCCAAGAACCCCTTTATCGAGGGTATGGTTGAACGAAGAATTCTGTTTTTGCATCATTTTATTTTATTAGCGACACAAAAAAGATTCAAGCTTAAAAGTACCGGATTAAACATTGGCAAATCACTTGGATTTGCCGCAACACGGGACAAAGATAAGCTAATTTTTCTTTTTTTCATGAATGTGTCAAATTGCATTATCTTTAATTCATTAAATTTAACCGCTATCTATCGGGTTAATAAGTAATTAGAATCATTATTGTTATTTAACGCTAGTATTAAAAAAAGATATCCTTATGAAATTTAGACTTATTATTGCCTTCATTTTAATCCAAGTAAATATAGGTGCCCAACATACTCATGAAACAAAACCCAGCACGGCTCGTGCAGACTGGGGAGAATTTGTAGAGGGAGAGCTTATTAAAATGGACCCCATTAACTATAAAAACACACTTATTGGAAAAAAGATTCTCAAAAAAGGCAAATTGCGCTCAGGATACGAATATGTCGATCAAATTAAGATAGATAGACTCGTTTATGACAGTGATGGCCTAATGGTCACGGGTTTTGTCGTCCAACCAAAAGAAAAGGGTAATTATCCGTGTATTATATATAATAGAGGCGGAAATAGAGATATGGGAAGTCTGCTTGTTGGAACAGCAGTAGTATATATGGGGAAGATTGCAGCTGCAGGTTTTGTTGTAATTGCTTCAAACTACAGAGGGAATTCTAACAGTGAAGGTAAAGAAGAATTTGGTGGATCCGATGTAAACGATGTACTTAATTTAATTCCTGCGTTATCGCAAATCGAAGGTGCAGACACCTCAAAAATAGGTATGTTCGGTATCAGCCGAGGAGGCATGATGTCATATATGGCTACTAGAAATAATTCCCAAATAAAAGCAGTTGCAGTAGTGGGAGGCATGTCGAACCTTTTCACGATGAAAAGAAACCGTCCCGATATGGAATCACATGTATATAGCGCTCTAATACCAGGCTACGAAAATGATTCAGAAAATCAACTCGAAAACAGGTCTGCTGCATTTTGGGCGGATGAGCTACCTAGAACAACAAAATTTTTATTCTTACACGGGACTAATGATGAAGCCGTATCCATCGAAGAACCTCGAGAGCTTCATAATAAGTTTTTGGAACATAACATAAATCATGTATTTATTGAATATAAGGGTGACAATCACGGCATTAGAAAAAATGCTGAACATGCATCTAATGAAATAAATACTTGGTTTTTAAAATATGTTAAAAATGGCATGAAGTTTGGAGAAGTCGAAACCCGTTATATAGTACCAAAAAAGTAACTATATTTAAAACATCTCGTATAGGGTAATTATAAACTTAAATTAAGAAAAAATGAAAAAAATTTTATTAGTATTCGCAATGTTTGCTGGAACAACGTTCTCGGCATCAGCTCAGGTACAACAAGGGAGTATTCTTGTTGATGTGTATTATGGAATGCCAAATCTTTACAAATCTACTTTTCAAGGGTTAGTTTCGGCAACTGACGCAATAAATGTTCAAAGCGGAGGAATAGGTCCCGTTGGTTTGAGGGCGGAATGGATGGCAGCTGAAAAGTTTGGTGTTGGTATAGATGTTTGTTACAGTGATGCATATGTGAAAGAAGATGCAATGGGTTCAGATGGCATGATGTATTCATATGAGCTTAGATCCCCGAAAATTGGAATCATGGCTACTATGAACTACCATTTTGTTACGACAGAGACCGTTGATTTTTACTTTATAGCCGGTGGTGGATACAAAAACCGAACACTTACATCGACTACAAATGATCCTAATTACACAACTGACTCAATTGATTTAAGTCTATTGAATATTGCGGCTAGAGTAGGTGTTGGCGCCCGTATATTCTTCACAGAGAATATCGGAATCAATCTTGGTGTTGGTTTTGGACAAGGAAGTATTTTTAATGGTGGTGTTTCTATGAAATTCTAAACACTTTCCATTCACAATATTAAAGCCGGGTAATACCCGGCTTTTTTTATGGTATGTTTTTTGTTGAAAGACCTATTATATAAAATGCTACTACCTCGACTTATAATTATCTTTTTATTCGCTGGAGTTCTATTGAAATCAACACATGCTCCCGCTAGTCAGTTTCACTCTGATTCAGACACTATTGCCTTTTTAGAAGACCATACAGATGAACAAAATGATGAAAACATCTATTTATTCCGCATGAATCTTGATTTCAAAATTGTTTCCATTACTGACCCTGATCTTACGTTAAAAACAATTGATAGACCGCCATATACAGAAACGCCTCCTCCAGAATTGATCTAAAAATCAATTTCAATTAATTCGACAAAAAAATAAACCTTTAAATTAAATAATAATGAAAAAAATAATAATTCTTAGCTGTTTGGCAGCTGTCCTATGTTCTTGTGCTGTAATTAGACCCGGCGAGGTAGGAATAAAGCAAAAATTCGGAAAACTAAAAGGCAAAACCAAAACTCAAGGCCTATTGTTTTACAACCCTTTTACAAGTAGTGTTGTTCGTGTTCCAATAAGAACAATTAACAGAGAAATAAAGCTCAACCTTCCATCAAAAGAAGGTCTAAATGTTCAGGCAGAAATTTCTATACTCTATCATATAGAAGAAAATAAGGTTTCAGAAATCATTTCGACTGTCGGAAAGGGTTATGAACGAACATTAATCTTAAGTACATTTCGTTCAGCTTCTGCCGACGTTTGCGCCCGGTTTTATGCCAAAGACATGCACTCAGGAAAAAGAGGTGAAATCGAGAAAGAGATAAAAAATCAAATGTCCAAATTATTGGATGACAGAGGTTTTATTATTGAAGCTGTGCTTATGAAAAGCATCACCCTTCCAAAAGGCCTGTATTCTGCTATTGAAGCCAAACTGCAAGCCGAACAAGAGGCACAACAAATGAAATTCATCCTTCAACGAGAAGAAAAAGAAGCGGAACGTAAAAGAATCGAAGCTGCTGGAATTCGAGATGCCCAATTGATTATCAAAGAAGGTATCACTGAAGGCAATATTCAATGGAAAAGTCTCGAAGTTCTTAAAGAAATTTCAATGTCTCCCAATGCCAAGTTAATCCTTACGGATGGAAAAACTCCAGTTCTGATAAACGGTGACAACGATTAATAACTAAATTTATAGACGCCTGAATGTTCGGGCGTCTATTTTAAAATTTCATTATGATACTATCAACTATTGAAACTGTTCCTAAAAGAGAAGTAATAGAAATTCTGGGTATTGCAAGAGGCAGCACTGTTCGTGCAAGAAATGTTGGGCGTGATATCTTTGCTGGCCTTAAAAATATTGTAGGTGGTGAAATCAGTGAATACACCAAGCTACAAGCCCAATCTCGTGAGCAAGCTATGGAACGTATGATTAATGACGCCAAAGCTTTAAATGCCGACGCCATCGTTAATATTAGGTTCACTACTTCAATGGTGATGCAGGGAGCCTCTGAGATTTTGGCCTATGGCACGGCTGTTAAATTAGCTTAGTATGCCAGAAATTATTTTGCTTATATACGGAATTGGTTTTTTGGCTCTATTGATTCTTTTGATATACTTCATAGTGCAGCGCATCAAAAGTAAGAAGCTTGAAAATTTCGAAGACAGAGATAACTAATCTGCTATGGGTGCTTGTACCTTCGATATGATTTTAATAGAATCTCTCCTTTTGAAGTATGAAATTTAGTTGGGAAGGTTTTTCGATAACCCTTTTTATCGTATCGATAGACCATAAAGTGTAAATGAGACATTGAAGAATAACCTGTACTTCCCGATTTTGCTATCGCATCTCCAGTTTTTACAACATCACCTCTTTTAACAAGAGAGCCATCTAACATCAGGTGCCAATAGGCAGCATACGTACCGTCTCCATGATTGATTATGACATGGTTTCCTTTATTTAAATACTTTTTATTTGCTCCCCCCTCATTATGGTGCTGAACCACCTTAATTACCTTACCGCCTCTTGCCGCATATATTTTGCGGCCTTTTCTTAGTCGAAAATCCAACGCATATTTGTTTTTATGTGAAAACTTACCATTATAACCCTGCATAAGTAAAACGGTTTTTCCTTTTTCAAATGGAAGCTGATATATGTGCTCTTCCGGATCGGTATTCATCTCATTTTTTTGATCATAAGAAAGAAATGGAGCACTAAAAAAGATAAATAAAAGAAGAATTCCTTTACGTTCCATAACAATTTTAATCTTTCAAATATAGTTTTAATACATCAATTACCTCGCCATTATTTTCAATATGGCTCATGTGTCCGGCATTACTAATGTTGTGAAAAAAAGCTGGGTTAATCAATTCAAGATTATATTGGGATTGATCTAAAAGAGAATCAAGCGCCCCATGGATGATAATAAAATCCTTTGCATTTAAGAGGCTACTTTTATCTTCCCTGTTTTTCATTGCAATTGAAGCAAATGCAATAGCATCGGGAGTCATCCGTTTTGATTCCAAAATCAGATGCTCTATTTGACGCTTGTATTTTATTCTATCCGTGAATAAATTTGGAATGGCCTCATTGAGAAAATAGTCCTTGGCTTTGTATGCGATTTTTGATACCCGCTCTCGATCATTTTGTTTGGTAATGGAGTCCGACCAATAATTAGAATTCAATAGAATTACCTTGCGACATCCTGACTTCTTCTCTTTTATTGAAAGAGCAACATAGCCCCCCATACTGTGTCCTATGATATGAAACTCATCAATCCCTTCTTTATCCAAAATAGAGATTACTTCATCAGCAATAAAGTCGATACTCGGCTTTCCTTTGATGTTATTTTTGGATTTTCCATGTCCAGGAAGGTCGATAAGGATCTTTCTACAATTAAGCTCTTCTAATGGAAGGTATTCCCACATACTGATGGATTCCAAAAACCCATGAAGAAAAACACATACGGGACCCTCACCCGAAACTTTATAATGTAACAAGGATGCTTATTTAGAATTCATGGCATCTTCAATTTCTTCTACTTCCAACGGAATTTCAGACATTAAATTAAAAGGTGCACCGTTTTGCTGTACGACTAGATCGTCTTCAAGCCTAATTCCCAATCCTTCTTCTGGAATATATATTCCTGGCTCACAAGTAAATACCATTCCTGCCTCAATAGGTGTATTCCATAGACCCACATCATGTGTATCTAAGCCAATAAAATGTGAAGTGCCGTGCATAAAATACTTTTTGTAAGCGGGCCAATCTGGGTTTTGATTTTTAATCTCATCGAGTGAAATTAATTTTAAATTCACGAGTTGTTCTTCCATTAAATGACCTACCTGTTTATGGTAATCATTCATCATAACCCCAGGAACTAAAAGCTTTTCAGCCTCATTTTTCACATGTAAAACAGCATTGTATACTTCCTTCTGACGATCAGTAAAACGTCCATTTACAGGAATACATCTAGTAAGGTCTGAGGCATAATTTGCATATTCTGCCCCAACATCCAATAAGATTACATCTCCATCTAAGCATTCCTTATTGTTTTCAATATAATGTAATACACACGCATTCTTACCAGAGGCCACAATGGGTGTATAAGCAAATCCTTGAGAGGAATTCATAATAAATTCATGAACCAATTCTGCTTCAATATGATGCTCCCATACTCCTGGTTTTATAAATTTCAATAACCTGTTAATCCCTGCTTTTGTTATATCACAGGCCCTCTGCATTAATTCCAGCTCTATTGGATCTTTAATAGATCTGATTTTATGCATAATGGGTGCAGACTTATACGTTTTGTGCACCGGGTAATCCAACTTCACCTTTTTTATAAACCTATCCTCTCTGGTTTCCACCTCAATATTTGCTCTTAAATGCTCATTGGTATTTAAATAAATGCCATCCGATTCCGCCATCATCTGCTTAAAAATTACAGGAAAATCCTGCAACCAATACACGGTTTGAATCCCCGAAACTTCAAAAGCATTTTTCTTGTCTAGCTTCTCTCCTTCCCATATAGCTATAAGCTCGCTGGTTTCCTTTAAAAACAAAACCTCTTTGTGTTTGGGATTAGAAGAATTAGGAAATAAAACGAGTATTGATTCTTCTTGATCTACACCAGACAAGTGTAGGATATCTCTGTGCTGCTGAAATGGCATTGTGCTGTCTGCACTTATAGGAAATATGTCATTTGAATTAAAAACAGCTAGTGTATTTGCCTCCATACTTGAAGTAAAGTTTTTCCTGTTATTAATATATAAATCAGACTTTATTCTTTGGTATTTCATCAGGTATATTTTTCAGCTAAAATACCTAAAAAGGACTAAGGATGGTGTATGTAATTAAAATATCCAATAAATATGTTTTAACTTTATTCGCATGAAATATATAAGTCTTGCTCTTTTCACATTGAATTTATTATTTATTGAAGCCCAAAGCTCAATTAATATTGGAACAACAACAGTTGGTGTTCAAACGCTAATTTCCAATTTAGATATTCCATGGGAAATCATTTACGGTCCAGATGATAAAATATGGACAACGGAAAGAAAGGGAATCGTGAGTCGGATCGATCCAGCTACAGGGGCAAAAGATGAAATACTGGACTTAACGGGTCAGGTGTATCAAACGGCTGAATCCGGAATGCTTGGAATGGCATTACACCCGGACTTTGCTAATACTCCAGAAGTATTTTTAGCCTATACGTATAATGGAATTAATGGAACAACAGAAAGAATAGTGAAATTTGAATATGATGGTTCGAACCTTATTAATGAAACGGTACTGATTGATGATATTCAAGGAAATACGACACACATAGGCTGTCGCTTGTTCATTCTTCCTGACATGACAATGATTGCCTCGACTGGCGATGCGCAAAACCCTCCTAGCTCTCAAGATTTGCAATCTTTAAGTGGTAAAATACTTCGAATGAATTTAGATGGAACTATTCCTGCCGACAATCCTGACCCTAATAGCTATGTTTACTCTTATGGACATAGAAATGCGCAAGGTATCGCTGCGGGACCAATGGGAAAAATTTACCTTTCAGAACATGGCGCTACTACGGATGATGAATTTCAGGTGTTGGAAATAAACAGAAATTATGGCTGGCCAAATGTAGAGGGCTTTTGTGATTTGTCTGGAGAGATGACCTTTTGTACGGCAAACAATGTTAAAGAACCCTTAGCTGTATGGACACCTACAGTTGCTCCTTCTGATATTTTATTTTATGATAATGTTGGATTTCCTGAATTTCACAACAGAATGCTAATGACAGTTTTAAAGGATAAAAAAATAATAGCAATGGAACTAAGCGCTGATGGTGAATCTGTTCTCGGAGAACAGCATTATTTGACAAATGAATTTGGTCGACTTAGGGATATTTGCGTTGGACCAAATAAAGAAATCTATCTAGCCACCAATGGGACTTCGTGGTCTAACACAAACCCAAATACGCATGAAATCATACGACTAGACCCCCCAGGAGCTAGCTCTTCACAATATGATGCTGGAGCTTCAAATGCTGCTCTTATTCAAACAGAAGTATGCGGCACCTATTTCACACCAAGCTTTACCCTTACAAATCTAGGAACTGAAACACTAGTTTCCGCAATCATCACTTACGATATAGATGGAGGTGCTTCTTCCACATACAATTGGAACGGATCCTTATCTCAAGCACAGTCTGAAGTAGTTTCTCTTTCACAGGTTTCTCTTACAACAGGAACACATTCTCTTACTATTGAGGTAAGTAATCCCAATGCTAATACTGATGAAAACAACATTAATAATGAGTCAAGTGCAACTCTTACCATTGATGCCATTCCTGAAACTTCAGGTTCTCTAACAGTTTCTTTTCTCTCAGATGATTACGCTGACGAAACGTATATGGAGCTTACAAATAGTTCAGGATCTGTAATTTGGTCCGAGGGTAATGAAGAAGTGGAGGGTAATTTTGGAACCGGAAACTTTCCACCACCTGCAGACCCTACTGCTCCGCTTGCCAATAATACGCAATATGATTGGAACATTCCTTTAGCCTCACAAGAGTGTTACACCTTTAGTATTTATGATTTTTATGGCGACGGTATAGGAGCATCACAATGGGGAGGAACAGATGGTGCATTGAACGTTGAGGATAACCTAGGTAATATAATTTATACGATAAGCGCTGCGGATTTCGGAGGAGATGAAAGTGGTATAGTAAGAAATCTCATCGCTACAATCGGTAAATTTTCCAATAACCATTTATCTGTCTTTCCTAATCCAAGTGAAGATGTTCTTTTTCTGACTACTGCAGCTTATGACGGAAATGCCTTTTACAAAATTACTGACCTCACAGGTAAAAAATTCATGACTGGTCAAATATCCTCGACAACAACGGCAATCAATATATCAACCTTGGCAAGCGGATCTTATTGGATACAAGTTCTCTCGAATGATGGAAATACAACAACCCAAACTATCATTAAAAGGTAAATTTATCTTCTTTTATTAAAGGAACATTTGGGCCACCTCCGTTCAATATTTTCATAGTAAGTACGCATATTCAAAAAATATTGTTTGAACTCCATGAACCTTTTATAATTATTATTGTTTAATGTTTGAATTAAAAACTTAAACAAAATGAATAATTTACTTTTAACTGGTGACTTTAAAGAAATGTTACCAAACGACTATGTAGGCTTCACCTTCTTTGTAGGGTGCATGGCCATGATGGCTGCTTCAGCCTTTTTCTTTTTATCAATGAATTCATTTGACCGAAAATGGAAAACATCAATTCTGGTTTCCGGTCTAATCACGTTTATTGCTGCAGTGCACTATTATTACATGCGTGACTATTGGGGAGGATCTGTACATTTAGATACAGATGGAAACATTGTGGGGAGTTCTCCAACATTTTTTAGATATGTGGATTGGGTATTGACAGTTCCCTTAATGTGTGTTGAATTTTACTTAATTCTCAAAGTTGCAGGAGCAACAAAAAAGCTCATGTGGACCCTAATCGGAGCATCAGTAGTTATGTTGGTTACCGGTTACTTTGGAGAAGCCGTTTATCAAGGTAATGCCGCTCTATGGGGACTCATTTCAGGAGCAGCATATTTCTATATTGTATATCTGATTATGTTTGGAGAAGCAAAAGACTTAGCCACCAAAGCTGGAGGCAGTGTCTTGAAAGCGCATAATATGCTCGTGAAATTTGTTCTTATTGGTTGGGCCATTTATCCCTTAGGATATATGATTGGTACGGCCGATGGCCAATGGTACTCATTTATGGGTGATATTGGTGTCGACATGAATGTAATCTATAACATTGGTGATGCCATCAACAAAATTGGATTTGGACTGGTAGTATACAGCTTGGCTGTTGCTTCTACATCTAAGGAGACAGCTTAAGAATTTTTTCTCTACTTAATTTAGTTTAAAGCGGGGCTCCGGTCCCGCTTTTTTATTTAAACCAATCTGAATACTTCAAGTAGTTATTCGCAATTCGCTTTACCTCTCCATCAAATAATTCAGGAGAAAGGGTTTTTACTTTCTTTGCAGGGACACCAGCATAAATGCTCCAAGACTCCACTCTTGTTCCTTCTAAAAGAACTGCACCAGCCGCAATTATACAATTGGATTCAACAATACAATTGTCCATTATAATGGAACCCATTCCAACCAGGACATCATCACCTATTTCACTCCCATGAACTAGGGCATTATGACCAATAGATACGTTATTGCCAATATTTACCTTTGTTTTTTCAAAGGTACAGTGAATCACTGCTCCATCTTGCACATTAACCTTGTCTCCTATTTGTATGGCATTTACATCACCACGTATTACCGCATTAAACCATACGGAACAATCCTTCCCCATAATTACATCACCAACTACAGTGGCATTTTCTGCCAACCAGCAGTTGTCTCCAAATGATGGAGTGTTTCCTCTACAAGATTTGATCAAAGCCATCTTATTCTTCAATTAATTCCAAATCTACTTGTCTTTTACGTGGACTCACTTCGTATATCCTAACTTTTACACGGTCTCCAAAATTATATTCCTTTTTGGTTCTTGAACCGATAATTCTAAATGCATCTTGGTCAAAATGGAAACGGTCACCTGGAATAGCATTCATTGGTACCATACCCTCGCAATGGTTTTCATCCATACGCACGTACATTCCATGGTCCGCAATTCCAGAAATTACTCCTTCAAATTCTTCACCTATAAATTCTTGAACAAATAAGGTGTGAAAATATTTCGTGGATTCTCGTTCAGCTTCAGATGCTTTTTTCTCGTTACTTGATATATGCTTACAAACTTTCTCAAGACCATTATCAAATTTATAACCTGACTTCCTTAATTTATCTTCAAGCATGCGATGAATAATTAAATCCGCATAGCGCCTTATTGGTGAGGTGAAATGTGTGTAATATGGAAAAGCCAGGCCGTAATGACCAATATTTTCCACTTCGTATGTTGCCTTTGCCATGGAACGAATGGCCATTGATTGGATCATCGAATACTCATTTTTTAATCTTATATCACCCAAAAGTTTATTGATGTTTTTAGAAATGCTTTCAGGCTGAGTTAGATCTACACTGTATCCGAATTTATTGATGAAAACAGAAAAAATATCAAGTCTAGCTGGGTCGGGCGTGTCGTGAACACGATAAATACATGTTGATTTTTGCTCATTTTCAGAAGTTTTACCCAAAAACATAGCCACATGACGATTTGCCAAAAGCATAAATTCTTCGACCAATTTATGCGCATCTTTTGAAGATTTAATCAAAATTTCTTCTGGAAAACCATTTTCTCCAAGCCTAAATCTCATTTCCTCCGATTCAATACTTAGGGCACCATTTTTCAATCTGCGCTTGCGCATGATCTTTGCGATTTTATCTAGAAGTTTTAGTTCTGATGCATGGTCTCCCTCTCCCCCTAAAATAATTTCTTGCGCCTCCTCATATGTAAACCTTCTATTTGAATGTATGGCCCCTTTTCCAAACCATTCCTTATATACCTTTCCGGTTTCATCCATTTCAAATACCGCAGAAAAACAATATTTATCTTCATTCGGTCTTAATGAGCAAGCTACGTTAGATAACTGTTCGGGAAGCATCGGGATCACTCTATCAACTAAATATACTGAATTAGACCTCTTTACTGCCTCCTTATCCATAGGACTATCAGGTTTGACATAATGACTTACATCTGCGATATGTACACCTATCTCCAGGTTTCCATTTTCTAATCTTTCAATAGAAATAGCGTCATCAAAATCTTTGGCATCCAAGGGGTCAATCGTAAAAGTGAGAACGTCTCTAAAATCGCGTCTCTTTTTTATCTCGTCCTCATCCAATTCAATTTTGACATATTCAGCATCATCAATTACTTCTTGAGGAAATTCAGGCTCTATACCGTGGTTGTATAGTATAGATAACATTTCTGCATCGTTGCTTCCAGATGCCCCCAATACTGCAGACACCTCTCCATATGGGGTATTAGAGCCTTTTGGCCAAGTTGTGATTTTTGCCAACACTTTCTGACCATGTTTTGCTCCATTGATTTTAGATAAAGGGATTAATATTTCTATTCCCATTCTACTATTGTCAGGGATCAGGACCGCTTCTTTTCTCGATATTCTCAATTCACCTACGAAGAGAACTTTGTCTCGTTTCAAAACCTCAACAACCACTCCCTCATCTCTAGATTTTCCTTCTTTAATAATTTTGATTTTTACCTGATCATTTTGAAGTGCTCTATTTGTATTTGGTGGTGCAATATAAATATCTCGTTCCTGTCCTTCTATAGATACAAAGCCTGCTCCCCTTTGGGTAATGTCAATTTTCCCTTCTAAATATTGAGAATTTCCTGAGCTCCGAAAAGTAAAATGATTGATTCTTTCTATCGATCCATGCTTCACAAGCATATTTAATTCATCGAATACATTTTGTCTTGAATTAGGGTCCCTGGCATCTATAATCTGACATATTTCTTTGTGTGTCAGTGGACTCTCTTGATTCCTCTCAAATACCTGAATCAAAAGGGGCCTTATAGAATTTCTTTTAAACCCTTTTTTAGAATGTTTTCTTCTCTTTTTAGACATACGGCAAAATTAGACAATTAATTGTCAGCAAAGAGAAAAATCAAATGGTAATGATTAATGCTTAACGATTACTTTACGCATGATGGATTTCATTCCAGGAATATCGAAAGAAATAATATAAATTCCACTTTTAAAAGACGAAATATCAACCTTCTCTGACGATGAAATACTTTTTTGAATTACAAGGTTTCCAAGTACATCCACCATTTTCATTTGAGCTCCCTGAACACCATTAATTGAAACTTGAATGTAATCAGATGCTGGATTTGGTGCAATGGATACTGAAACTGGTTCTGCCTCTTCAACGCCCAATGTATATTCAAAAACTAAATCTACAGAATCAATAAAGCTACTACCATCAATAGAAATGTAATAACGATAATGTCCTTGGCCATATGTCAAATCTTCAGGATCAATAGAAACCTTAAGCTTTCCGTATTCTCCTCCCTGAACAGGAAAAGCACCTGATGCTGGAGTTGTCCATGGATTACCATTCATTTGACTAGAAGAATAGCATGTTCCTCCAAAAGGATCGGTAGAATGCCCCCAGCACATATTGTCTGTCCAACCATTTGGAACATCCATTTGAAGTCGGGTAACCCTCCACGATGTTGCGGAGCCAGAGTTGTTAATATCAAACGAAACATCAACAGATTCAGGCGTTGAAACAACAACCTCATGAGTTCCTCCTGAAATTACTTCTGACGCACCATTAATATTAATCGTTGTTTGGGCTGTCACCATCAATGGAAACAATAAGAACGGGATAAAGTATAGTTTTTTCATAATGTAGTAACAAATATAGGTTTTAAATATAAAATCACAAAATATCAACAAATTCAGTGCCAAATAAAAAGGAATGTAATTTTGTTTACTTTTGGCTTGGCATTTTATTTGCTATGAATGAAATAAATCTTAATTATGAAATTATCAATTGTCACATTATTTTGCTTTTTAATAGGCTTCTCTTTTGCACAAGAGGAGGCCAAAAACAATATGAAAAAGCTCCCTTCCGTAGTCCTTAAAGACTTAAAAGGAAAATCGATTAACACTGCTGAAATGGGATTTGAAGGCCCCATAATCATAAGCTTCTGGGCTACCTGGTGTTCCCCATGTAAAAAAGAATTAAATACCATTCATGACCTTTATCCCGATTGGCAGGATGAAACAGGTGTAACTCTTGTTGCTGTTTCCATTGATGATGAAAAAACGAAGGCTAGAGTTTCTCCATATGCTAATGCAAAAGCTTGGGACTATCAAATCTTATTAGACCCAAACGGCGATTTCAAACGTGCTATGGGGGTCAATAACGTACCGCATACATTTCTAATTGATACTGACGGAAATATTGTATATTCACACAACAATTATGCACCAGGTGATGAAGATGAATTGTATGAACATGTGCTTGAACTTGGCTCCAAATGACGTTTACATGAAAATAAAGTTATTTCTCTTAGCTCCCTTCTTTTTGGGGGCTTCTTTTTTGTTTGCTCAAGGGACGATTAGCGGAAACGCCGAAAGCACCTTTCAATATTTGAATGAAGATACAGTAATTGGAGCAAATCAGCCCCCTTCTAAAGCGTTGATTAATTCATATATGAATGTTTTTTATACCAATGGAAATTTCAAAGCAGGAATGAGACTGGAATCGTATCTGCCTCGAATACAAGGATATCCAAATAGATTTGACGGAACCGGATTGGGAATGCGTTATGTGGGTTATGCGAATGACTTTGTTGATGTGACCTTGGGTTCCTTTTATGAACAATTTGGGGCTGGTCTTTCATTGAGAGCCTATGAAGATCGTGCTCTAGGATATGACAATTTACTTGATGGTGCCCGGATCATTGTGAAGCCAGGAAAAGGCATTGTATTAAAGGGGGTCTATGGATATCAAAGATTGTCATTCCAAGAAGGTCGAATTGTTCATGGTGATGGTATTGTTCGTGGAACGGATGCAGAATTTCATTTAAATGAAATATTTAAAAAAATGGAAAACGCACCCTTAGATTTAACCCTTGGAGCGTCTTTTGTCAGTAAATATCAAAAAGATGACAATTCAACACTAATATTACCTGAAAATGTCGGAGCCTATGGAGGGAGAATAAAAGCCCTGTATAAGAATTTTTATTTTGATGGAGAATTTATTCAAAAAGAACAAGACCCTAGTAATGATAATGGAAACATATACAATTACGGACATGCGAGTGTATTTAATTTGAGTTATACGCGAAAAGGTTTAGGTATTTTGGTTTCTGGAAAGTCAGTCGACAATATGAGCTACCGCTCAGATCGAACCAAGGACCTTCAAGACGTCTTTATTAATTTCTTGCCTGCCTTAAATAAAACACACACTTACAATTTAGTTGCCACACTTTATCCTTATGCTACTCAACCTGTAGGAGAAGTCGCTTATCAGGCTGACATCATGTACACCTTTCTTCGAAAAACGAAATTAGGTGGGAAATACGGTACGACAATCGGGTTCAATTATTCGACTACCTATCAGCCTAAAATGACTCCAAACGCAAACTACCCATCTGACTCCACAGGAATAGCCTATAAAGCTACTCCCTTTGTGATGAATGACAGTTTATATTGGCAGGATATAAACTTTAATATCTCTAAGAAATTCAATAAAAAATTCTCTGCAATTGCGAGCTATTACAACATTCAAATCAATAATGATGTAGCGAAAATCTCTAATGATGCACAGGGAATTATTAATGCCCACATTGGTGTCTTGGAAATGCTTTTCAAACTTAAGCCAAAACATTCTATAAGAACAGAGCTACAAGGCTTATTTGTTGCAGATAAAGATGGTGAAATTAATGACAAAGGGAATTGGTTTACTGCTCTTATTGAATATACCATTTCTCCGCACTACTTCTTCAGTTTTATGAATCAATATAATTATGGTAATCCCGACAAAGAAAAACGAGTAAACTATCCCATAATGACCTGTGGCTATATTAGAGGTTCCACGAGGTTTACGGTTTCATATGGGCGGCAACGAGCCGGGTTATTTTGCGTTGGTGGAGTATGTCGTTTTGTTCCTGCAAACAATGGCCTTACCTTAAGTTTTACCCAAAGTTTTTAAATATGCGTATACTACTTTTTATTATTGTTTTAGGGGGGGTGTTTTATTCATGTGATCATGTAAAAAACCCTTATCCACCAGAAGTAAATCTTGAACTTGACACCACCTTATACCCTGGTTTATGGTCTGATTATGAAAACAATGAATGGCCTACTTTTTCTCAAAACACAAACACCAACAGAAATGTTTTGATTGAAGATTTTACCGGGCACAAATGTGTATTCTGTCCTGCTGCTGCTGATCTTGCTCATCAGCTCCATGAGGCCGATCCTTCTAGAGTTTATATTGCATCCATTCACGCAGGCCCGGATGGCATTGGAGATTTCCAATCCGTTTCTCCACCAGATTATCCCTTAGATTTCACAAACCCTCAGGGTGTTGAGATCGGATTGTATTTTGGAGAAAATGACGAAGGCTTTCCTGGAAATCCTCGAGGAGCTGTAAATAGATTTAATAATGGAACAATTTTTCAAAGTCCAACCCAATGGACCAGTATGGTTAATGATCAATTAAGCTCAAACAATTTGAAAGTTAATATTCAATCGGAGCTCAATTATTATGAGCAAACAAAAGGGGCTTTTTTACATGTAGAACTGGATCCAATTGATGCAAGTGTAACTGAAAAGCTAGGAATCGTGGTTTATCTTCTTGAAGATTCTCTAGTTGGAGATCAAAAAATGAGTGACAATTCCCACAATTCAAGCTACATACACCGTGATATTCATCGTGGTAATTTAAATGGCAATTCATTTGGACGTCCCGTATCTAGTGATGATTTGAATGGTGATAAATATTATTTTAACTATAGTTTTATTGTACCAGATCAATTAGATGAGCAATATAATGCTTCTAATATGCATTTATTAATATATGCCTTCAATACTGAGAGCTGGGAAATATATCAGGTAATCAAACAGAAAATCACGCCTTAAGCTACTTTAACTAAATTTTAACGATTGCAGTAGCATTTCTTTCTTTTTTGATTTTTTAAAATCATATATTTGGATAGATATATAAACTATGGCGCTACGGCAACAATTTTCCCAAAAGCTAGAACAACGACTGTCTCCTCAACAGATTCAGCTCATGAAGCTATTGCAGGTGCCTACTATGGAGCTTGATCAAAGAATCAAACAAGAAATAGAAGAAAACCCAGCACTTGAGGAGGGTAAAGAACTTGAAGATGATGACTTCTCGAATGAGGATTCTTTCGAAGATGGAGAAGGAGAAGAGTTTGATATATCTGATTATTTGGATGATGATGTTGCAGATTATAAAACAAAATCAAGTAATCATTCCAAGGATGATGACGATAAAGTCATCCCCTTTTCCGGAGGTCACACCTTTAGGGAAAGACTTTCTGAACAGCTTCAATTAATTATTTTAAATGATAATCAAAAGGTAATTGCAAATGTCCTTATAGGAAATTTGGATGAAGCAGGATATCTTAATAGAGATATTGAAGCTATTGTTGATGATCTGGCCTTTTCAATGAATGTTCAAACAACGGAGGACGAAATTGTTGAAGTTCTAAAAATGATTCAGGAACTTGACCCTGCAGGGATTGGAGCAAGAGATTTACAAGAGTGTCTTTTGATTCAAATCAACAGGAAACAAGATGGAAACATCTCACGATTCACCGCAAAAAAAATTCTGGAGAACCATTTTGAAGAGTTTACTAAAAAACACTACGATAAAATTTCCAAGAAGCTTGAAATAAATGATGAAGACTTAAAAGAAGCGATGGAAGAAATTCTAAGGCTCAACCCTAAGCCCGGCGGATCTTCAAAAGGCTCAAGTAAAAACTTTCAACAAATTATTCCAGATTTTATCATTTCTGAGAATGAAGGTAGACTTGAGCTCTTATTAAACTCCAGAAATGCTCCAGAGCTAAGAATTAGTAAAGAATATGAAAACATGCTTCGATCTTATTCAGAGGGAGCGAAAACTTCAAAATCAGAAAAAGACGCGGTTACTTTTGTAAGGCAAAAGCTTGATAATGCCAAATGGTTTATTGATGCTATCAGGCAAAGACAGCACACACTACTAATGACCATGACGGCTATTATGCAATATCAAGATCAATACTTTATTACTGGTGATGAGACCAAGCTAAAGCCAATGATTCTTAAGGATATTGCAGACATTGTGAATTTAGATATCTCGACTGTCTCTAGGGTTGCAAATAGCAAATTTGTCCAAACTCATTTTGGGATTTATTCCTTAAAGTTTTTTTTCTCAGAGTCATTATCTACGGAAAGTGGAGAGGAAGTTTCAACGAGAGAGGTTAAGAAAATATTATCCGATGCTGTAGATTCTGAAAATAAAAAGTCGCCACTCACAGATGAAAAGTTAATGAATCTTTTGAGGGATAGAGGGTATAATATTGCGCGTAGAACAGTTGCCAAGTATAGAGAGCAGCTCAATATTCCTGTAGCAAGAATGAGAAAAGAATTATGATTGTAAACTTTGCAAAGTTTATTTCTTGGGCTTTCTTACCCTTATTCATACCAATAATAGCTCTTTTCATCACAATGTATATTCCATCTGAGGAAAAAAACTTGAGTGACCCCTCCTTGTTTTTATTAGCACCCGAAATAAAAGATCAGCTGATTCTTCTTTTTCTTGTTTTTGGCACACTCGCACCAGGGTTTTCATTTATTCTGATGTACAGAAGACGACTCATCAGTACTATTGAAATGGACGACAAAACAGAAAGAGTAATTCCCTTATTTATTGTTTTTTCATATTGCTTCATTTTATTTCTTCTTTTTTGGTTTAAAGCACCAAATGGAGTTTTACCAAAATACATATACGCCATCCCTCTTTCTGGCACAATTCTTTCGATCATTTTTGTAGTCATTAATAATTGGACAAAAATTTCATTACATGCAGCAGGAGGAGGCATACTGACTGGATATTTATGTGCCTTTTCTATACAACAACTTAACTTTAATTACATCATTATATTGATTGGTTTCATTATTTCAGGATTGATTATGTCAGCAAGGTTAGCCCTAAACAAACATTCTCCTTTTCAAGTTTATTTGGGATGGTGTATCGCTTTTATAATTGCATTTATTTGCAACTTATATTATCCATTTGATTTATTTTAGAAGTTCCTCAATCCACTCCAATTCATATTGGAAAACTTCTTTCTTTTCCGGCTCATTATGAAGCTCATGATATAACCCATTCCAAAGCTTTAAATGAACATTTGAATTTGCATTTGAAGCAAACTCTTTGCTGCCTTCCGGTGAAGTGAGACGATCATCTTCACCATGCATAATAAGCAAGGGTGTTTTAATCTCGTTTGCGTGGTTTATAGCATACTGCCCCGCAAAATGAACATTGACAAAAAATGCTGAAGTAATCCTATCATGGACCAATTCATCATCTTCATATTTTCGAATGACTTCTTTATTTCTGGATAGCGCATCTAATTCAAGATCGGTTGGCTGTGATAATGATGGCCAAATATTGGCACTCAGTTTTGCAAGTTTTATTTTCCATTTCGGAGGTTCAAACCCAAGTTTCAAATAGGGTCCAGTTACGATAGCTCCCGCAAAAATATTTGGTTTTCTGAGTAAGAAATTTAAAACTAGATTACCACCCATACTATGTCCGAATAAAAAAATAGGTAATGAAGGATGATCTGTTTTTACTTTCGAGCAAACACGTTCCATATCATCCATTAAAAAATCATATCCAGGCGTGTGACCCCGCCTTCCTCCAGACATGCCGTGTCCGCGGATATCAAAGCCAACCACTACAAACCCTTGTTTCGTAAAAAAATCTGCCATTTCAGAATACCTTTTGGCATGCTCCCCCATTCCATGAGTAATCACTAAAACCCCTTTATCGCTTTTTAGCTGATTTGAAAATATGGCAATTTTTAAATTGTCCTTTGTCGATATTGAGGAATATTCTTTCATACATGGGTTTAAGTAATTTAAGATACAAAATACTTGTTTAGCTCAAATAATTATTTGTAAAAAACTATTGGAATTAAAATAGATATAGGGCAGACTAGGCGAGGTGAAAACCACAAAAATAATTAGTTAATGTCATTTATACACTTATTTATTATATCTTCGTTTTCTAAACTATAACTCTTGACTAGGCTACTTCTAACAATATTCTTAGGATTATTGGGCTGTATGAATCTGTACGCTCAAAGTATTAGTGTGAACGGTATTTCGTCGTTTGAAATCACTTCCTCCGATTTTGTATGTATTCCAGGAGCATACAATGCTATAGGGACTGCATCAACATCGGGAAACTGTATAAATATGACTTCGGGAGGTTTTGAAGCAGGTGCGGTTTGGGTTTGTGATGGCATTGATCTTAATCAAAACTTTAAGGTGTCCTTTAATGCTAATTTCGGAAATAATACCTCGACGGGAGATGGAATTGCATTTCTTCTTCAACAAGAAGCACTTCCAAATATAATTGGAGGAAGAGGGGGTGGACTTGGATATGCTGTGGGTGATGGTGTAGGGTGCCAAAGTGGTGCTTGCCCAATTGACCCGTCAGTTGCTGTTGAGTTTGATACCTACGATGGATCAGCCTGGCTAGACAATGATCTTCCTTGTAACCACATGTCTATTCAAATAGATGGTTCAACTGGCGCCGCCGCGACGATAGAAGGTCCTTCCTGTTTGACTCCAAGTGGGACAAGCGTCTTAGATGGTTTAGATCATGAAATTTGTATCACCTGGGAGCCGAGTGTTCTTGAATATAATATTTACTTCGATGGGGTTCAGATCGGTGGATTTAACGGTGATATAAGACCCTATTTTCCAAACGCATCTGATGTTTGGTGGGGGTTTACAGCAGCTAGTGGAGGAGCTCCTCAAAATCAATCTGTTTGTAATATTGTGATGGAAACAAATATTTCAAATCCTACCTGTACTTGTAGTTCGTCAATGACTGTAACAACCAATTCTTTTCCGTCCACGTGCAATGGCACAAATGGCAGCTTGTTCATTGGAGGACTTGACCCGAATTCAACGTATAGTTTTACATATGAGCTTGACGGAATAACAATCGGCCCTTTATCGATTACAACAAATTCTTTTGGCAATTATCTTTTGATTGGGTTAGGTGCTGGCTCGTACACAAATTTTGATGCAGAACTTTTGGGTTGTGTATCATCCGTTTCAGGACCTATTTTACTTTCCGAGCCACCACCGCCCGTTTTGGTAATCACTGATCCTGCATCACGTTGTGAACCGGGAAGCGTTGATTTAACTGATCCTTCGATAACAGCTGGATCAACAGGTGCTGGAACATTAACTTACTGGCAAGATGCCAGTGCCACGACACCGTTAATTAACCCAAATTCGGTGTCTTCAACTGGTATCTACTATATACAAAGTGATAACGGTTGTAAAGATATTGAGGCCGTTAATGTGACTATATATCCGAATCCAATTCTAAATACTCCACTTCCTTTTAGTACAACCATATGTAGTGGTAGCTCACCAAATTTTAACCCAACAGCTGACATTCTGGGTAGTACTTTTACATGGAGTACAGTTGCCTCCTCTGGCAATTTAAGCGGATTTAGCAATTTTGGTTCTGGCCCGTTAAATGAGTTAATATCTAATTCGGGAACAACAACAGAAACCGTTACATACACGATTACTCCGACTAGCCCTTCTCCCTCTTTTTGTGATGGAAATTCAGCTGATTTCATTGTTTACGTTCAACCTAATATAATTTCAAATGACATCCAAGTTGCTTGCAACAGCTTCACTTGGATTGACGGAAACACATATATTTCAAATAACAACACTGCTACTTTTAATATTCCAGGGGGTGCCGCCAATGGATGTGACTCA
>JBELDA010000003.1:51176-93564 GCA_042094515.1 Crocinitomicaceae bacterium | reverse complement strand
TTGATTTCACTGCCCAGTTGTTCTATAATTCAACGAATCTTCCTAATTTTACACGTTCTTTAATGATTTTACAATGAATGAAAAGTATCCCGAATATAAGGGGCTAAACCTTCCGGAGATTTCGAGAAAGGTTCAAGATGGATGGGATCGCAATTCGATATTTGAAGCATCGATGTCTTCAAGAGAAGGAGCCCAGCCTTATGTTTTTTTTGAAGGGCCCCCTTCAGCGAATGGAATGCCTGGCATTCATCATGTTATGGCCAGATCGATTAAGGATATATTTTGTCGATTCAAAACCTTAAAAGGTTATCAAGTAAAAAGAAAGGCTGGCTGGGATACTCATGGACTTCCTGTAGAGCTCGGTGTAGAGAAAGAGCTTGGAATAACAAAGGAGGACATTGGAAAGAAAATCACAATTGATGAATATAATGCCGCTTGTAAAAAAGCGGTAATGAAGTATACTGATGTTTGGAATGATCTCACTAAAAAAATGGGATATTGGGTGGATATGGATGATCCTTACGTGACCTATAAGTCCAAATATATGGAATCTGTTTGGTGGCTTATTTCGGAATTATATCGTAAAAATTTACTTTATAAGGGTTATACAATACAACCCTATTCTCCGAAAGCAGGTACTGGACTATCGTCACATGAAATCAATCAACCGGGCTGTTACAAAGATGTGAAAGATACTTCGGCAGTTGCTCAATTTAAAGTAGCTAAGAATTCTCAAACACCCTTTAATATTGGTGAGGAATTATATTTATTAGCATGGACGACTACTCCTTGGACATTACCATCAAACACTGCTTTAACGGTTGGTGAAAAAATTGAATACGTATGCGTAACAACATATAATCAATATACTTTTAAGAAGACGAATGTTGTACTTGCCAAAAAACTGGTTGCTTATCAGTTTTCAAAAGCATTTTTTGCTGTAGAAAACTTGAATGAACTGGACGATTATAGTCAGGGAGACAAAAAGATACCTTATTATGTAGGGAAAAGCTGTACTGGAAAAGATCTTGTAGGGGTTCGTTATGAGCAATTACTTGATTACTGTCTTCCAGCAGAAAATCCAGAAAATGCATTTCAGGTGATTCCAGGTGATTTTGTAACAACGGAAGACGGAACAGGAATCGTTCACACCGCACCAACTTTTGGTGCCGATGATGCTAAAGTGGCTAAAGATGTTGGAGTACCTCCAATGCTAGTAAAAGATGAACAAGACAATTTGGTTCCTTTGGTTGATCTTCAAGGTCGATTTCGAAAGGAGGTCTCAGATTTTGCTGGAATGTATGTCAAAAATGAATATTATTCAGCAGATGAAGTGCCGGACAAATCCGTAGATGTTCTTATTGCTGTTAAGCTCAAGGAAGAGAATAAGGCTTTTAAGGTTGAAAAATATGAGCACAGCTACCCACATTGCTGGAGAACAGATAAACCCATATTATATTACCCATTGGATTCCTGGTTTATTAGAGTAACTGATTACAAAGATAAAATGGTGGCATTGAACAATACGATCAATTGGAAACCCAAATCAACAGGAATTGGTCGTTTTGGAAAATGGCTAGAAAATGCAAACGACTGGAATTTATCCCGATCTAGATATTGGGGAATTCCAATACCCATTTGGAGAACAGAGGATGGCTTGGAGCAAAAATGTATCAGCTCGATAGAAGAACTAAAAAAGGAATGTCAATTATCGGTTAAAGCGGGCTTAATGTCAGAAAACCCACTTGCTAAGTTTACCCCAGGGGACATGAGTCAGGACAATTACGATAGAGTGGATTTACATAAGCATATTGTTGATTCCATTGTTCTCGTCTCAGCATCTGGAAAGTCTATGAAGCGAGAATCAGATTTGATGGATGTCTGGTTTGATTCAGGTTCCATGCCTTATGCACAATGGCATTATCCTTTTGAAAACAAAGAAAAAATTGAAAACAACACCTCTTACCCTGCTGATTTTATAGCAGAAGGTGTTGATCAAACCCGTGGTTGGTTTTATACCCTCCATGCTATTTCTTCTATGGTATTTGAAAAGGTGGCTTATAAAAATGTGGTTTCCAATGGACTGGTCTTGGATAAGAATGGTCAAAAAATGTCTAAACGACTCGGTAATGGGGTAGATCCTTTTGACACACTTCAAAAATATGGCCCAGATGCCACAAGGTGGTATATGATCACCAATGCTCAACCTTGGGACAATCTTAAATTTGACCTCGAAGGAATTGTGGAGGTTCAAAGAAAATTCTTCGGTACATTATACAACACTTATTCCTTTTTCTCATTGTATGCAAATGTAGATGGCTTTGATTATTCACAAGAGGAAATCTCGCTAGATGAGCGTCCAGAAATAGATCGTTGGGTTCTTTCAAAGTTGAACTCATTGATAGGGAATGTAGATGAGAGTTATTCTTCTTATGAGCCGACTAAAGCAGGAAGAGCGATACAAGATTTTGTGACTGAGCAGCTATCCAACTGGTATGTAAGGTTGTGCCGAAGAAGGTTCTGGAAAAATGACGATCCTCAGGACAAAATAGCGGCCTATCAGACTCTTTATACATGTTTAGAGACAGTTTCTGTTATCGCATCTCCGATAGCTCCCTTTTTTATGGATCGTCTTTATTTGGATTTAAATAAGGGGTCGATAGGTTCAGATCATGCCTCGGTGCACCTTTCTGATTTTCCGGAGGTCAACAAGGATATTATTAATGGCAAATTGGAAACTCAAATGGATTTAGCACAGCGTGTTTGCTCTTTGGTTTTAGGTTTACGTAAAAAAGAAAGAATACGTGTTAGACAGCCTCTTCAAAAAGTGATGGTCCCCGTTTTAAGTAAAGAAACGGCAGACAATTTAAGTCACGTAAAAAGTCTTATTTTATCAGAGGTCAATGTAAAAGAGCTTGAATTGATTACAGAAGACAATGATATTTTAGTAAAAAGTATTAAGCCGAATTTTAAGACGATAGGTCCGAAATACGGGAAACATATGAAAGCTATTGCTGCGCTTATAGCAACATGGTCTGCTGCTGAAATATCCAACCTTGAGAGTCTGGGTGAGTGGAAAGGTGAAGTAAATGGTGAGGAGATTACTTTAAACACAAATGATTTTGTTATCGACACAAAAGATATTCCAGGGTGGCTGGTAGCCAACGAGGACGGTTTGACCGTGGCCTTGGATATTTCAATTTCTGATGATCTCAAATCTGAAGGAATTGCAAGAGAGGTGGTAAATAGGGTTCAGAATTCTAGGAAAGAGCAAGGTTTTGATGTTACCGATCGTATTTCGGTAAGTATAGAATCTTCTGACACCATAAAAAGAGCGATTGAAGAGAATCAGAAATACATTTCTGATGAGGTATTGGCAAATGATATTCTCTTTAAGCCAACCGACGAAAGATACTATACAGAGACTATAGAAACAGAAAATGACATCAAATACAGCCTTTCCAAAGTAGAATAAGAAATGATAACTTTACAATATGTCAGATAATAATGTTTTTTTAATTGACGGAGAGGTTCAAACCCCAAAAGGAAATGCCAAGGTACAATGGTTGGACAGAAAATTTTTCATTGTTTCTTTCAATGGTAAAAAGTTTAATGGGGAAATTTTGGAACAAAATTTAGAAGACCACACGCTGAAATTAAAATTGAATCATCGGGTCTTTGAGGTCAAAAGGAAATATGCACTGTTAGACTTAATTTCTCAGTTGGGCTTAGATCAGCAAAAAGTGAAAAAACTCAAAGAGCTTTCTTCACCAATGCCGGGAAGAGTCCTTAAAATTATGGTAAAAACTGGAGATCAAATAAATATAGGAGATTCCTTACTTTCATTAGAAGCGATGAAAATGGAAAACATTTTAAAGTCGGATGGAGAAGGTATTGTGAAGGAGGTCTACATCAATGAAGAACAAGTCGTAGATAAGGGAGAAGTCCTCATTGAGTTTGAATAGAATCAATTTTTATTGAATTACAATCTCAATAGCTTGATTTCCTTTAAGCTCGATTTTAGCATCGTTGAATGGAGGCGCACTAAATCGGGCTCGAGCATTTTGTGAAAAACCATAAGGTTCAAGTGGAATACCAAATGCATTTTTATCAAGCTTGCCATTATTGTTTTTATCATGAAATATGGCAACGGCATAATCATTATGGGGCAAATCCTTAAAGGTATAGTTGAGAGTCTTTGCATCGACAGGCAAGACCTTTTGCACTAATTGTTTGCCAAAATCCGGGAATGATTCTGCATTATCAAAAACAGCAATGTACATGGATCCTTTAATATCATCGACCCCCTTAATGACTAGGTTTAAATCCGATACATTCGCGTTTCCAGCTATCAATAAACACATTATTAGTTTAATCATTTTATAACCTTTAAATATTAAAAATAGTACCTATAAATGTAGATCAATAAACCGATAGATATAATTGCATATATAACCAGACGCAACAAGGTCAGTCGTGAAGCCCTTTTCGGAAGTCTTGATTTGAAATTAAATTCATTTTCTTTCACACCATAAAAATAGTTGAATTTCTCTACCTTTGAAATATGGCAAAGAAGGTCTTGGTTACAGGAGGGGCAGGTTATATTGGATCACATACTGTGGTAGAGTTGGTTAAGGCTGGGTATGAACCTGTTATTTTGGATGACTATAGAAATTCTGACGCCTCAGTTATAAAACGTCTTGCACAAATCATCGGCAAAGAGCCTGAGCACATTGTATGTGATGTTTGTGACCAACAAAAGTTAGAGAGCGTATTCGAAACATATTCTATATCTGGTATCATTCATTTTGCGGCATACAAGGCTGTTGGTGAATCCGTAGAAAATCCTTTAAAGTATTATTCTAATAATATTTCGGGCTTAAATTCAATCCTTAAAATCATTGAAAACTTCCCCGAAATTCCATTTGTTTTTTCATCGTCATGCACAGTTTATGGTGAGCCAAACGGAATAAAGGAGGTAGATGAAAATGCTAAAAAGGCAATTCCTACATCGCCTTATGGGTATACAAAATGGCTGGGGGAACAAATTATAAAAGACTTGTTTAATTCACAGAAGAAGCTGAAAATGATGAGTCTAAGGTATTTCAATCCAATAGGTGCACATGAGTCAGCTATGATTGGAGAACTCCCAGTGGGTAAACCAAATAATCTGTTGCCTTTTATAACTCAAACTGCTGCAGGGCTTCACGACAAACTTGTGATTTTCGGAAATAATTACCCAACCAAAGATGGCACCTGTGTAAGAGATTACATTCATGTTGTGGACCTCGCTGAAGCTCATGTTAAGGCGATTGATTATCTTTTCTCTTGTCAAAATGGGTGTAATGAAATAGTTAATATAGGAACAGGAAAAGGCACAAGTGTATTGGAGCTCGTTCAAACTTTTGAGACAGAGAATGACATAAAATTGAATTATACATTTGGTCCAAAGAGACCCGGTGATGTTATTGAAATATATGCAAATGTCGATTATGCCCTGTCCTTAATAGGTTGGAAAGCTAAAAGAGACATTAAGTATGCTGTAAGAGATGCATGGAAATGGGAGAAATCATTAAGAAAAATGCAATGAGACTAGCTATCGCAATATTGTTTCTTCCAATACTTCTTCATGCACAGCAGGATGAATCACTTGTTTCGCGTAGTAGACCAGGATTGTTTTGGTTTTTTAATGGAAGCAGGCCAATTAAGGATGCAGATTATAGAAAATATGATAGGTGTATTGTTGAAGCGACATATAATTCATGGCTTGGAGATATTAATCCCTTTCAAAACAAATGGAATTCGATAGGGTATCATTTTAGCTTAAATAAAGATATTCAGCTCAAGTCGACCGAACGGGTAACTTTTGGGTTTGGGTTTGGATATTCATATTTAAATCATTCTTTGGACAGGGTGTTTTTCAACACACAACAGGAGTCAGTTGATACAGAGTTTCCCAATCCCAATGATAGTTTAATCTTTTCCAAATTGACTATACATCAATTTTATGTACCCTTAGAATTAAGGTTAAAATCATTAGGGTGGAAACATGTAAAGTTCATTCTTGGAGCTAGGGTAGGTGTTCAGCCCATGATCTTTTCAAAAACAAAGTTTTGGGAAAATGAGGCTGAGCAGTATGAAGAAAAGAGGATGCAAGATATGAGGTGGTTTTATACGGCCGTATACTGCAGGTTAGGGATTAGAAATTGGTCACTAGTTGGAATATTTCATCCATTACATTTATTCCCTTCTGAGCAAAGTGTTCAATTAATGCCTTTTCAATTGGGGCTAAGTCTTTCCCTATTTTAAAAATGATTGATACTCACACACATATTTATAGTTCGAGATTTGATGAGGATCGCATTCAGGTAATTGAAAGAGCATTTGCTTGCGGAGTTGAATACATGTTATTGCCAAACATTGATTTGGAGTCTGTTGATTCAATGCTTGATCTTTGTTCCGAGTATGATAAATGTATTCCGATGATGGGCTTACACCCATGTTCAGTAGATGGGGCATACGCTGAAACTTTGGGACAAATAAAGTCCAAATTATATGATTCGAGGCATAAATATATTGCGGTAGGAGAAATTGGAATTGATTTGTATTGGGATAAAACATTTTTACAAGAACAACTTGATGTCTTCCGAAATCAAATAAAATGGGCTAAGGAACTGGAGCTGCCAATTGTGATACATGCAAGAGATTCTTATCCGGAAATTTTCCAGGTACTGGATGAAGAAAATACTGAACAATTAAAAGGTGTTTTTCATTGTTTTTCTGGATCGGAAAATGATGCCCAGCATATTCTATCCTATGGAGGATTTAAGTTCGGTATTGGTGGAACCATTACTTATAAAAAGTCTAAATTACCAGATGTGATTAAAAACATTAATCTCTCAAATATTCTTCTGGAAACAGATGCCCCTTTTTTGGCTCCAAGACCTTTTCGAGGCAAAAGAAACGAGAGTACCTATTTGACGTATATAGTTAAAAAGCTTTCAGATATTTATTCTGTCAAAGAAGAAGAAATTATTGACCAGACAACGATGAATGCACATGAACTATTTCAAATTCAAAAGTTCACATTATGAGTAAGGTTTTAGTATTATATACCGGAGGTACAATTGGAATGATTAAAGACCCTGAATCTGGTCATTTAGGCAGTGTTGATTTCACTAGTGTATACGAACACATACCAGAGCTGAACAGGCTGCAAATTGAAATCACAACACAAAGCTTTAGGAATCCTGTCGACTCCTCTGAAATGCGACCTGAAGATTGGGTTGAAATGGCAAAAGTTGTTCAAAAAGAGTATGATCATTTTGACGGATTTGTAATTCTTCATGGAACAGATACCATGTCTTTTGCGGCTTCTGCATTGAGCTTTATGATACAAGATCTCAAGAAACCGATCATATTTACTGGATCTCAATTACCTATTGGAGTCATCAGAACTGATGGAAAAGAAAACTTAATTACTGCATTAGAAATTGCTGCTGCAAAAGATACAAATGGGGAGCCCATTATTCAGGAGGTTGCTGTATATTTTGAATATTCGTTATATCGAGGAAATAGAAGCTCGAAAGTTAGTTCCAATCAATTTGAAGCATTTCAATCTCCAAATTATCCGGAGATTGCCATAGCGGGAGTGAACATTAAATACAAATGGGGCTCACTACTCAGAACCAAAAAAGAACGTCCCGATTTCTTATTAGGGTTTTCTAGTAATGTTGCATTAATCAAGCTTTTTCCTGGATTTGATGTTGAGATTTATAAAGAATTATTTGACGTAAATAGATCTAAAGCTATTGTTATTGAGTCCTTTGGTTCTGGAAATGCACCATCAAGCACTAAATTTCAAAAGTATATTTCAAGTTTTATTGAAAAAGGGGGGGTAATTTTGAATATTACGCAGTGTAGCTCTGGAGAGGTAAAACAAGGGGCCTATAAGACAAGCTCATTTTTTAATAAAGCTGGAGTTATGAGTGGCCGCGATATGACTACTGAAGCAGCTATTACTAAATTGATGTTTTTATTGGGTAATTATGATGATATGTCTGAAATAAGGTCACTGTTATCCGAATCAATGGCCGGCGAAATGACTTAGCTATTCTCTAGAACCGATCCATCTCTCACAGTTACAATTCGATTCGGAAATTTATTGACAATATGCATGTCGTGGGTAGCCATTAGTATGGCAGTTTTTTCTTCTTTTGCAATTGCAATAAGTAGTGTCATGATCTCTTCTGAGGTTTCAGGATCCAGATTACCAGTGGGTTCATCTGCTAAAATCAACCTTGGTTTATTCAATAAGGCTCTTCCAATAGAAACTCTTTGCTGCTCTCCTCCAGATAATTCATGAGGCATTTTTTGTGCCTGTTCCTCTATTCCTACAAGTCTTAAGCAGTGCATTGCTCTATCATGTATCTCTTCTTTCTTTTTCCAACCAGTTGCTTTTAAAACAAAATATAAGTTTTGGATGACATTTCTGTCCATTAGCAGCTGAAAATCTTGAAATACAATTCCTATTTTCCTTCTCAAATAAGGAATTTCTTTAGGCTTAAGCTGAGTCAAATCAAAACTGTCGACGCTTCCAACTCCCTCATTTAGTTTAAGTTCACCATAAATGGTTTTTAATAAACTACTTTTTCCGCTACCCGTTTTACCGATTAAGTACACAAACTGAGATTCCTCAATTTCAAAATTAACATCGGACAATACCTTATTCCCTTTTTGAAATATTTGAGCATTCGTTAAAGTAACAACTTGTGACATTATCATTATGGGTTTATACAAATTTGCAGAATCATCTTATCTATTTTTAGGTGTGTACTGTTTTTATCTTAACATCATAAGGTTTAAAACTTTTGAAGCTTTAAATGGCATCTTTTGTTTGACCGTTTAAATTTGTCAAGTGCGCATAATTGGTTTAAAGTATTGGTTTTTTGGGTTCTTGTTCTTCCCATTGTTTTTGTTTTCACAACGAACAGAAAAGTACAATAGTATTTACGAAACATATTATAAAGGAGAAGAATTGTACTCTCATTTGCAGTATGGCGCGGCAAAGAAAGAGTTTAGAGACTTCATAAATACTTGTGACAATCCAAATGACCCTCTTTATCAAAAGGCCCTTTATTATGAAGGAGTATCGGCGTTGGAGCTTTATAATAGCGATGCTATTCCTTTGCTTATGGAGTATAATCGTCTTTACCCGGAGAATATTCATAGAAAGCTGATTAGCTTTAAAATCGGAAGATACTTTTTTCATGATGAAACATATGATGATGCCCAGCTTTGGTTTGAAAAGCTAACAGCAGCAGATTTAGATTCTAATTATAGAGAAGAATATAATTTTAAAATGGGGTATTGCGCGCTACAAAATGGAATTCACGAGCTTGCCATCAAAGTTTTTCGCGAAAACCTCAATGGAAAATCACAATATGCAGCTCCCAGCAAATACTTTTTTGCTCACTTATGCTATGAGCGGGGATCATATCAGATGGCACTTGAGCAATTTTTAGATCTTGAAAAAAATGTGAATTATTGCGGGATAGTCCCCTATTATGTAGTTCAGATATACCACAAACAAGAAAATCACGATGCGGTAATTTCTTATGCGCCAAAAGTTCTTGCCTGTAAACTTGTAAATCATGAAGCAGATGTGAACCACATTATAGGACATGCTCACTACAAAAAGGGTAATTACAAGGAAGCGACAGAGTATTTAATTAAGTATGCAAGAAAATCAAAATTCACGAGAGACGACGCATATGAATTGGGCTATTCTTATTTCAGCCTTAAAGATTATGAAAATGCGATAAACTTTTTAGATCAGGTAGCGCGATTTGATGATAGCTTGGGTCAGATTGCTATGTATCAAATTGCCGAAAGTTATTTATTTAGCGAAAAACTGCTACCCGCAAGAAGTGCATTTGAGAGTGCTTCAGAAATGACTGCAATAGAAAAAATTAAAGAAGACGCCCTCTATAATTTTGCAGTGATTTCGTTTGATATTGATATTAATCCGTATGATGAGTCTGTACGCGCATTCGAAAATTACTTAGAGCGCTATCCAAATTCATCGCGCAAGAAAGACGTATACCAGTACCTGATCAATGTGTATTCTTCGACCAGTAATTATAAAAAGGCTATAGAGTCACTAAATAAGCTACCCAACCTAGACGCACGATTAAAACGGGTTTATCAGACCATTTCGTACAATCACGGAGTAGAACTTTTTTTGAAAAGGAGATTTAATTCAAGTATTAAAGCATTTGCTGATGTTTCTAAGCATCCGATTGACCCGCAATTGGTCGCAATATCAAAATACTGGATGGCAGATGCCTATTATAGATTGAAAAAATACCGGGAGTCTATAAGCTTTTACAAAGACTTCATTGCCTCACCAGCGTCAAATTCATTTTCCGAAAAGGTGGATGCCTATTATAATATGGGTTATGCTTATAATAAAAGAGAGGAATTTACTCGGGCCTCAGAAAATTTTAGAATATATATTCAATCCAAACCCGATGATGTTAATAAAGCTGTGGACGCTTGTTTTAGAGTGGCAGACATTTTTTACATCGATAAAGAAAATGCACTAGCTTTGGAATTTTATGAAAAAGCATTGTCCTATAATTCAGCTCTTAATGATAAGGCACTTTATTATATGGCTAAAACCTGTGGGTATAGCGGGAGAACTGAGGATAAATTAAACCATTTGAACACAATCCTTAAGGATTATACTATGTCCAAATATGCTATGAATGCGACCTATGAGCTTGCAAAAACATATTCATCTATAGGGGAAAATGATAAGGCATTAACTTATTATGAGAACCTTCTTTCGGACTATCCTAATTCTCCATTTGTAATTGATGCTCAAATAGGAATTGCAAACTCCTATTTTAAAAAATGGGAATATGTAAAATCTGAGACTGCTTATCTAAAAATTCTTTCAGAACATGAATCTGAGTCAGAAATTTGTGAAATTGCTGCAAAAGGGCTTCTGGATATTTATACAGCTCAAAACAAACCCAGTAAGGCCGCAGATGTAGTAGAAAGATATTCTTGTATTGATTATTCAGACGATGAGAAAGAAAATTTGTTCTATGGTCCAGCATTACAGGCGTATTTAGATACCAATTATAACGAAGCCATCTACAAATTCAATGTATATGTTGAGAATTTTCAAGAAACAGGAAAACATATTGGTGATGCTTATTATTATTTAGGTGATTCTTACTGGCAAACAGAAGACACTTTAAATGCAGTCAAAAATTTTGAGCAAGTGTTGAATTCTACTTCCGGAAGTTTCAAAGAAACAGCAGCATTAAGAGTATCAGGATATTTTTATAGAATAAAGGACTTCACAAAGGGATTAATTTATTATCAGCGCCTTGAAAGCTTGGCTTCAACACCTTCGGCGCTTAACAGGGCTAGACTTGGAATTATGAGATGTGCATTTTTCCTTGAAAATTATCAATTGAGCAAAGAAAATGCGATTTACGTTATGGAAAACCCATCGTTAACGGAGAACCTTAAGGGTGAAGCCAATTATGCAATGGGGATGTCTTGTTATCATTTAAACTTGTACAATGAAGCTGTAGAGCCTTTGAGCTGGCTCGTAAAAAATACCACAACATTTATGGGGTCTGAAGCTCAGTTTACACTTGCTCAAATTCATTTTGATCAGGATAATCTTGAGTCTGCAAAAATGGATATTCAAGATCTATTAAAAATGAAGCCTAGCTATGATTTCTGGATCGCTAAAGGGCTCATTTTAAAATCGAAAATACTTGTTAAAGAAGAAGACCTGTTTCAAGCAGAGCAAAATCTCAAGGCTGTTATTGAACATTACCCTATTCAGGACGATGGCATTCTTGAAGAGGCGAATGAATTAATGCAAAAAATTGAGATATTAAAAAATCCTGTAAACGAAGAGACGGAAGAAGATCCTGAAACAAAAATTGAAATCGATGAAGATTAAAAAACAATTGCTCCTGTTATTTTGGTTCTTGTCTGTAACTGCTATTGGTTATAGCCAACCTCCCGATGTTACCATCGATGGCAGGGGGAGTAGGGTCGTAGAACCTTCGTTTAGGATAACAAGTCCTCCTGGAATCATTGATTCTGTTAAACCTTCTCAAGTTCCCTCATATCCTCTATTGGTTTATCAACAACCGACAACAATAGGCCTTGATAAAATTAAGGCGGCGGAGATAGAAACAAGTGATAAATTAAAACAATTGTATCCATTCTATGCAAAGGTAGGAATGGGCTCAGGAATCATGCCGCTGGGTCAGTTGGTTTATAATTCGACACGCTCTAAGGGTTACCATTATGGCTTGACCTTAGATCATGTAAGCTCTTTTGCGACCATCAAAAACCGTGATGGGATTGTTTATGCACCTGCAAACTATGACAGAACTTTAGGTTCTATATATGGAAAAATAGTAGACAACACGTATACCGTTCGTGGTCAGGTAGATTATGTGAATAATGGGTTTAATTATTATGGAATACAAAGTGATACGATTGATAAGGGTGACATACGCCAGCGGATTCAAAGTATAGGAGGAGCTTTTAACTACACCTCGGATTTCGGATTAATGGAGGTTATGAATTATGCAGTGGATCTTGATTATAAATATTCATTCTCAAAAGCGCCAATTGAAGATTCGTTATCAGCTTGGAAGGTTCGAGAGCATAATGTAAACTTTAAAACTAAGGGTTGGTATAAATACAAGAGTGAAACTTTTTATGCTGTAATCGGTGCTCGCCATAACCTGTACCAATATGGACTAGAGGATGAAGTATTAAATCCAACATCTCTCGGTAGACGAACGACTAATACAATAATAGACCTGAAACCTGGAGTTCTTACTCAACTAATGGATGATAAGTTTAAAATTGATGTGGGCTTTGCCCTAGCTTTGGATATAGCTGAGGAGAACAAGTTTTACATTTACCCTCAAGCAGAAATCAAATATTCCCTCTTTAATGATATTTTTATTCCCTTTGCAGGAATAGGAGGGGGGTTAACTCAAACCACCTTTGGTGGTCTTGCGGAAGAGAATCAATTCATGAATACTTCTGCAAAATTATTAAATGAGAACAATCCTTATGATATTTATGGAGGGGTGAAGGGAACTTTAAGTAAGCGGATGGGCTTTAATATTAATGCGAGCTTTAAGAAAATAACGAATAAGGCCTTTTTCTTAACTGACACAATGGGCACATATAACAATACATTTAATGTCATTTATGACAGTCTAAATCAAACCAGCATTGAGGCTTCAATTTTTTATCAGCTTGATGAGAAATTAAAAATTGATGGTTTGGCTCGTTTTAATAGCTATGAATTAATGAACTATGCTTACGCTCCGAACCTTCCGATAATGGAATTTCAGCTTCGTGGAACATATAATTTATTTGACAAATTCATCTTAAACTTAAATGGAAGAATAGAGACAGGTAGAAAGGCTATTGTATATGATCTGGATGATGATGTAATTGAAGAAGATGGCCAGTACTATTTGAGTCTTGGACCTATTGTTGATTTTAATTTTGGGGCAGAGTACCGATATAATAAACGAATTACGGCATTTTTACAATTCAATAATATGTTCTCTCAGAGATATTATTCTTGGTACAATTACCCGGTACAACCCATACAGGTAATGGGAGGCGTATCGTTTAGATTCTAAGATGAATACCAAAGCAGTTGTTTTAAAAAGTAAAGGAAAGTCAAACCAGGCTTTTGAAATTAGGGACATTGAACTTCCAGCACTTAAGCCAGATGAAATTCTTATTGAAAATCAGGCATTTGGATTAAATTATGCAGATGTAATGGCTCGAAATGGGTTGTACAGAGATGCTCCCCCAATGCCATGTGTAATTGGATATGAAGCTGTTGGCATTGTGAAAGAAATAGGAGGTGAGGTAAATCAATCTTTACTGGGTAAAAGGGTACTGGCATTTTGCCGATTTGGCGGTTATGCGAAGCATGTGATAACTAAAAGTAATGCGGCTTTTGAAATAGGAGACCTGCCTAGTGAAGAAGTATTGGCTCTTTGCACACAAGCCGTCACAGCTTATTATATGACAGATATCTTGGCACCTATCCGTGAAGGCGATATAGTTCTTGTTCATGCCGCAGCTGGAGGAGTCGGTTCTATTTTGATACAGCTTGCAAAAAATAGAGGAGCTAAGGTAATCGCTAAGGTTGGTACATCGGAGAAAATGAGTTTAGTCAAAGAGCTAGGTGCTGATCACGTCATAAATTATAGAGAAAAAGAGTATTACAAAGAAATTAAATTCTATTTAGAAGGAAAGTCTTTGGACATATCTTATAACCCTGTCGGGGGTGCTACTTTTAAAAAGGACTGGAAGCTACTTGGGGCAGGTGGCAGGCTGATGTTATTTGGTGGGTCAGCTCTTTCGGGTGGAAAGTTTGGTGTTTTATCAGCTTTGAATTTTTTAAGAAAAATGGGATTGATTATTCCTGCCGGATTGATGATGAGCTCTCGAAGTATCCTTGGTGTAAACATGCTAAAAATCGCAGACCATCAACCTTTGATTATGCATGAGGCACTTGGTCATGTTATTAAGCTTTACCAGAGCGAAAAGTTAAAGGTTTGTTTGGGAGGAGTATATCATGTAAATGAAATTGAAAAGGCTCATGATCTTCTTGAAAGTGGAAAATCAACAGGAAAAATTTCGGTAAGATGGGATTAATTTTTTTTCGCAAAAGCTTTAATGAATAACTTTTTAATTTGTTCACGAAAAAGAAACATCAATATTAAATAAGGAATAACCATAAGGAATAATATTCCAACATTAATATTGCTGCCAAAACTAGATTCTTCTAAATCACTACCCTGCTCTGATAAAAGCTTGCACTGAGAGCAACCTTGGGAGAAGGTATTGTATCCCCAGAAGAAAACAAATGCAATGGCTAAAATGATTTTATTTTGCATTTTTGCTGCTTAAAAAGTTAAATACAAAATTAAGAATTAATTGGGCAAAACAAAAACCATTATTTTTGTGCTAATGAAGACTAAATTAATACTTGTTTCCTTATTTATTTCCTTGCTATGTGCTTGTTCTAATACCGATAGTCAAGACATTAGCAATGATTTTGTTGCAAAATCCAATTCTATTGATAATTACGAGCTGAATATTGAAAAATTAAATGCAGTGATTACTATGAACCCTGATGATGTGAACGCATTAGTAGAGCGAGGGAACTTGGAGTTAGATCATTATGATTTCTCCAATGCTTTTTCCGATGCTGCTCGTGCATTCCGGCTCGATAGTAACCAGTTTGAAACGCGATTATTATATGCTAAGGCTTTACTAAACAGGCCTACAAGTACAGAAAAAGACAAATTGGTTTCTCAAAGACATTTCTTAAAGCTCGTGGACGAAAAACCCAAGAGTACTGATGCTATTGTAGGACTTGCGAATTCATATGCCCTATTGCAGGATTTTGAAAACGCAAATATTTGGGTTGAAAAGGCGTTAGAGATAGATTCAAAATATATAGATGCATATAGACTAAAGGGGAGTATTTTTAAGATTAGATATTATGCTGTGAAAGGAGATCCAGAGTCGAAAAGGTTTTCAGAGGCATTATTTGACAGTACGGTAACTACCTATTCCTATATTACCCAGATTGATCCTGAATACCATGCGGCCTACATGCATTTAGGTCTTCTATTCCAGCAGAGAAAGGATCCTTTGTGTTTAGATCATTATTTATCTGCAGTTCAACTTCAGCCAACTAATTTGGATTATAAATACGCGTTAGGTTATGCATATGGAGAATTCGGAAAAGAACGTCAAGCAATTAAAATTTATGCTGAAATGATAAAGCAAGATGATACCTTCTATGAAGCCTATTGTCAGACTGGTCAAATCTTGCAATTCAAATATCAGGAGCTTGATAGTGCTTTGTATTATTATTCAAAGGTAGTTGATCAGGATAAAAATCATTTAGATGCCTACGTTAATATGGGTATTGCTTATCAGGATAAAGGAGATGTTACCAATGCATTAAAGAATTATGGAATGGCATTGGCGATTAAGCCAGAAGAAAGAAATGCGATGATCAGTCTGAATCAATTCAATGCTCAGCAGGCAATGGCTAGAGAGCGAGCAGACGAACTCAAAAAGAAGCTGTGAAAAAGGTAGAAATCATTAGTGCTTTGTTGGGAGATGTAGCTCTTCCTTTGGCTGGTTTCTTATTTTGGGATTGGGGCTTTTATTTTATCTCTTTGTTTTTCTTGTTTGATTTGTTTTTTCGAACATTGTTTTTACGACGGAGATTGACGCCATTAATAGAGTTGGAAAATCGAAATAGAATTTTATTTAAAGGATTTCTTTTTACTTTTTTAGAGGTATTATTAATTCATTGTATCGTTATAGGAACATTTGCCCAATTGAGTATTGGAGATTCATTTATGGCTTTTTTGAGCTATGAGGAATTGGGTGTATCACAAGGAGTAGTTCTATTGCCTCTCCTTTTATTAAATGAGCTTATGAAGATGAGAAATGAAAATAAAATGGGAATTCCATATTCTGTGAGAGCTCAAGTCATCTTGAATACCCAAAATATTCAGAGATATCGAATTTTGTTGTGGGTTCTGCTCTATTTAATAGTCTTGTTTTTTCCTGTCGATGAATTGGTATTAATTAGCACCTTTTTCATCTTTTTTGTAATTCAACCATTTTTGGTATTTCGAAATATAAATTGACGCATCATATTTAAGCGAATAGAGACTAAATTTTCCCTATTTTTGTTAAGTTTCAAATCATCATGGATAAAAACGAACATTTACTAAACAAAAGGGCAAAAGCCAAAGAAGGAGGAGGAGAACAAAGACTTCAAAAACAACATGCTCAAGGAAAGCTAAGCGCAAGGGAACGGATAGCCGTGCTTCTTGATTCAGATTCTTTTAATGAAATTGGTGGTTTAGTTGAGCATCGATCCTCTGCTTTTGGTTTGGAAAAACAAAAGATTCCAGGAGATGGTGTGGTTACTGGATATGGAACAATTCATGGAAGATTGATATATGTGTTCTCTCAAGATTTTACAGTTCTTGGAGGTTCCCTTTCAGAAACGCATGCTGGCAAAATTTGTCGCGTTATGGATCTGGCGGTTAAAAATGGAGCTCCTTTAATAGGGTTGAATGATTCTGGAGGTGCGAGGATACAAGAGGGAGTTGTTTCCTTGGCAGGATATGCAGATATTTTTTATCGGAATACTAGAGCTTCTGGTGTGATACCGCAGCTTTCTGTAATAATGGGTCCATGTGCAGGGGGAGCTGTTTATTCTCCTGCGTTAACTGATTTTATTTTTATGGTTGAAGAAACCTCTTATATGTTTGTTACTGGTCCAAATGTTGTTAAGACAGTAACTCATGAGGAGGTCTCATCTGAAGATTTGGGAGGAGCGAAAGCACATGCTGAAAAATCAGGAGTAAATCATTTTATTGGAGGCAATGATGTTGAATGTTTAAAAATGGTTCGTGACTTTATTACCTATATTCCACAGAATTGTCAAGAATTGGCACCACATCCACCCGTATTTGATTTCGACAAAACAAATTTGGATAAGATTGAACATGTTTTACCAGAAAATTCTAGTGTTCCATATGACATACGTAAAGTAATTGATTGTGTAATTGACAAGAATTCGTTTAGAGAGGTTCATAAAGATTTTGCAACAAATATTGTAGTAGGATTTTCCCGAATAGAGGGAAGAACAATCGGAGTTGTAGCTAATCAACCTATCTCATTGGCTGGAGTCTTGGATATTGATTCATCAAGAAAAGGAGCACGATTTGTTCGTTTTTGTGATGCCTTTAATATTCCCATATTGGTATTTGAAGATGTTCCTGGATTTCTTCCTGGGACCGATCAGGAGTGGAGAGGAATCATTACTCATGGAGCAAAATTATTATATGCTTTTTCTGAAGCAACAGTCCCAAGAATAACAGTAATTACTCGGAAAGCTTATGGAGGAGCATTCGACGTAATGAATTCGAAAAGTATTGGCTCGGATTTGAATTTCGCATGGCCAACTGCCGAAATTGCGGTTATGGGAGCTAAGGGTGCTGCAGAGATTATATTTAAGAAAGAGATTGCATCGGCTAAAAACCCAGAAGAAAAATGGTTGGAAAAAGAGGCGGAGTATGCCAATATGTTTGCTAACCCATACCGAGCAGCAGAAAGAGGTATTGTTGATGAGGTTATTCTCCCAAAAGAAACCCGGTCTAGATTGATTTCTGGGTTTAAAATGCTCGAAAATAAAACAGAAAAAATCCCTAATAAGAAGCATGGAAATATTCCATTGTAAAAAGATATTGAATGAAAGAATTAATAGAAGCGTTTCCCGATAACATTAAAGAAGCAATCCAAATTGCAGAGAATACAAGTTTAAATAAGCCTCAGCAGGAAATTAAGAATATCGTTATGTGTGGTCTTGGGGGCTCAGGCATCGGAGCGAAAATGGTCGCCAACTGGTTGATGGATGAAATTAAATTACCCATAACACTCGTAAATGATTATACACTACCAGCGTTTGTTGATCAGAGCACTTTAGTCATAGGTTCGAGCTATTCTGGAAATACGGAAGAAACCACGATAGCCATTGAGCAGGCGGATTCTAAAGGAAGTCATATCATCTGTATTTGTAGTGGTGGAAAGCTAGAAGCGTTTTGTTTGGAAAAAAATTATGATTGTATCATTGTTCCTGGAGGTAATCCCCCACGAAGCGCATTAGCATATTCGGTAATTCAGCTCTTGCATATTTTTTCCGATTTGGGATTTGTGTCTCATGATCATAAAAAAAGCATGCTTCTTGGAGGAGAATTGATCACCAGGGAAAAAGAGTCTATTCATAAAATGGCACAGGAAATGGCCTCTCACTTGTACAAGAAGGTTGGAATTTATTATGCTGAAGCAAAATATGAGGGCGTAATTGTTAGAGCTCGTCAACAATTCAATGAGAATTCGAAATATTTGGGCTGGCACCATGTCATTCCTGAAATGAATCACAACGAGCTCGTAGGTTGGACAGGTGGAGATGAACGCTTTGCTCCGATATTTTTTAATACTGGAGACCTCCATCCGAGAAATTATAGAAGATTTGAAATCTCTCAGGAGGCCGTTGAGAAAAAATGTGGTAAGGTACTTTTGGTTCATGCGAAAGGCGATTCCTTTATTGAGAGGTCTATCTATCTTATAAATATTGTTGATTGGGCTTCATACTATCTTTGTGAAATGAATGGAGCAGATATCATTGATATTGAAATCATCGATTATTTGAAAGGAGAATTAGCTAAATTTTAATGAATGCCCTTCCTGAAGTTAAAATCGTTAACCTTGGATTAGTTGATTACAAGGAAGCTTGGGATATTCAAGAGCAATATTTTAGGCGAGCTATAGATCGTAAAATTGCCCGCAGAAATGGTGAAGACCTACCTATTCCCTCGAATTATTTAATACTATGCGAACATCCAAATGTATATACAATTGGTAAAAGTGGAAAAGAAGATAACCTTTTATTATCATCAGAAGAAGTGAAATCAAAAGAGGCTTCGTTCTACAAAATAAATAGAGGAGGAGACATTACATACCATGGTCCTGGACAACTTGTTGTATATCCAATTTTGGATTTGGAGCAGTTCTTTACAGATATCCACAAATACATGAGGTTTTTAGAACAAGCCGTTATCAATACCTTATTAAAATTTGACATTCAATCATCTCGAATTAATGGAATGACGGGAGTTTGGCTTGACTCAGCACTACCCACTGCAAGGAAAATTTGTGCAATGGGCGTAAAAAGCTCTCGATGGGTAACCATGCATGGTATAGGATTCAACGTCAACACAAATTTGGAATTCTTTTCTCATATTGTGCCTTGCGGAATAGATGATAAAGCTGTAACTTCAATGCAAAATGAGCTTGGTAGAGAGATCGATATGCAAGAGGTAGAAACCATTATAATAGATGAATTTAAATCGCTATTTGGCTTTGATGTAAAGCATAAATAATTATTCCCTTGATTAAAAAAACACTAAAGTATTTCATTTACAGTATTATCACCCTGGTGGTTGTTGTGAATGTATTCATTCTCTTAACGGGTAGGTATTATCTCTATTCTGGTATTGCAAAAACTTATTTAAGAGGGGAAACGGGTCCTAGCATTTATGATTTAGAGCTTTTTCCTGTTAGCAAATTAAAGAAATCAAATAAACCTTACACCTTCATTGTTCAAAAGAATCCTTCCGTGAAATTGACGAAAACGGATCTTGAATATCATGAGGAAATGGATTCTAAAGCTTTTTTAATATTTCAAGGCGATACCTTGATTTATGAAAAGTATTGGGACGAGCACAGTGAAAAGGCTGTTTCTAATTCATTTTCTGCAGCTAAAACTGTAATAGGAATGCTTGTTGGAATTGCAATTGAAGAAGGTAAAATAAACAGTGTGGATGATTTAGCAGGAAAATATATTCCAGAGTTCAATAAAAATGGACGAGAAAAAATCACCATTAGGCACTTGTTAACGATGTCAGCTGGGTTTGATTGGGTTGAGAGTGGAAAAAATCCTTTGTCCGAAGCCGCAGAGGGGTATTATGGGACTGATTTGTACGGTTTGGTTACAAGGTTAAGGGTAATAGAGAAACCAGGAGTTAAGTTTAACTATCAAAGTGGAAACTCGCAGATTTTAGGTTTCATTATTGAAAATGCTACAGGAAAATCAATAAACGAATATGCAGAAGAGAAGCTCTGGGGTCCTCTAGGTGCTAGAGATAATGCTTTTTGGAGTTTGGACAAAGAGGGAGGAGACGAAAAGGCATTTTGTTGCATGTATGCAACGGCTCGAGATTATGCTTTGCTCGGACAATTAATTTTAAATAATGGTTTTTATAATGGTTCACAGATTATTCCAAGATGGTATATGGAAAAAATGCTCGAAACTCCTAAAATGAGGACCAAGGAAAACGTGCCTAATATGAGATATGGGTGGCATACTTGGATCTATAAAAATAAGGGGAACCCTATATATTATTGTAGAGGCCTAAAGGGACAATATATGATTTCAATCCCTAGTAAAAATAGAGTTATTGTTCGATTAGGAACCAAACGTGATGCACATTATAAGATTCCAGATAGCAAGCTTAAGGATAAGGAATATCGCAAGCGGAATAATGAAAAAATAGGACATACAATCGATTTGTATCGTTATATAGATATGTCTGATAGAATTGTTTCTCAAATCAGAAAGTAATGAAGGATGAATTGAGAGGGCCAAAGGTTGAAAACGTTTCGGTAGCTATTGTTGAGATAATGGTTGAGAATGAGAAGACTTATTATGCCTATTTGCTCAATCTTAGAGATGATATTATGGAAGGCATTATAATATCAAGCACAGGCTATGGTCAAAATACAAAAACAGGGGAGACGGTTAAAACATCCACCTTGAGACATTGTATTGAGATTTTATTACCCAATGAGGCGGCTAGAATAGAACCGATTATGCCCGACGTATTTGGTCTTTCAAATGAATATTGGGTGAGTTTCTGGGTGAATGAGGTGATGTATGACAAACGCTTTGTCTTTCCAGCAGAATCCATATCTACGAAAAACATGCAGATGATAGAAATGCTTGGTCATAAAGGCGTTATTATTAAATAGTTTTTTAGGATGAATTTCATTGAACCTAATCTTACAGTTGTTATTTCATGCTTAAAGCAGCTCAATGCAGACCGTAATCCTTTGTGGGGGTCGTTGACACCTATTGGGATGGTTGAGCATCTCACAGACTCTTTAAATATGGCTTCAGGAAATCCCAAAGAAATTATTGAGGTTCCGGAAAAATATTGGAAAAAAATGTTGGAAATATTAAACTCAGATAAGCCATTTCCGAAAAATTTTAAAGCGAATTTTGCTCCAGAAAATAGAACCATAAGAAATAAAAACATTGATGATGCGATTATAGAATTGCAAAAGGCATGGGTGCATTACGAAAAGGTATTTTTAAATGAGCCTAATTTGATTACCAACCACCCAAACTATGGCCCATTAAATAGAATACAATGGGATCGCATTTTAAGCAAGCATTTGACCCATCATTTCAATCAATTTTCAATCATATTTGATTGAACGGTATTTGCAATGTTAAAACACTAGTCTCTTTATTGTTTTTAATTTCAATGTTTCCTTGATGTTTTTGAACGATGTCTTTAATCACAGCTCGAGATAGGTCAACAGAATTTTCTTTTTGATTCATAATCATCTCGTAAACACTGTCCTTAAATAGGCCCTTATTGAGTTTTGTATCGACTTGAAAGGCGACCTTCATATCTTGTTTGTTCTTACTCGCGGTTATTTCAATGTTTATTTTGTCGTTGGATATATTTAATAGCAATGTAAATACATTAGACCAAAGCTGAAAAAACTTGTATTCATTTACATTATTAATGGATAATTCATCTTCCAGAGTATTCTTTATGCTACCTGATTTTTGAATCTCATCATATAAGACTTCTATCACAGCGGAAATACTTTTATTAATGTTGACTAGGCCTTTACTTTCAACTCTTCCCTGTTTTAATGCTTTTTTGAGTGATTCTACAACCTCAGAAGACTTTTCAGTGGCATTCAAAGTGTTTGAGGTTATTTTTTCAAAAGACACCAGGCTTATAATCATATTAAGAACGTCTATTCTGTTTTCTTGTTTTATGACAAATTCAATTAGCGGTTTCAATTCAGCTTCAAGATATATTTTGCTGATTTTAATACTTAATTCGCTAGATTCATTTTGTTCTATCGAATACTTACTTTTCAAAAAATCATTAATCTTATTAATTTTTATGCGCAGCTCTTTTCCCGATTCAAGCGACTTGCCATTAAACTTTTTTGCATAAGTATAACCGTAAACTATTTGGTGTGCAGAACATTTCTCAATAATATTGGAAAACAAATCATTGTAGATGAAGCTGATGCTTTCGGCTCCTGCTTTTATAGCTCCCAAGGGGCTGTTAAGACTATGAGCAACTGTATTCGCTGTGGCACTTAATATAAGCTGTTTATCCTGCTCGAGAATTCTCTTTGACATTTCGAGGTTTGAACTCTTCTGACGCTCTACTTCATTTTTTTTCTCTCGAATTTCTTTGGTTGCTTTTTTAATTTCTTTTACAAGCCTTAGCTGACGTAACTTGAGTCTTCGTGTTCTTTGAAGTATCAATAACCAAATTAATATGATGATTATAACCACGTAGCTTGTTTTTGCCCACCATGTATACCACCAAGGTGGAGTAATCACAAAATGATATTCCAAGGGGGGAGACCATTTTCCGCCTGATATTCTCGATTTTACTTTGAAAGTATATGAGCCATAAGGGATATTTGTAAAATCGGCGTGAGTTTCGCTAGTTGGAGGGCTCCAATTTGGATCCAAACCATCTAACATGTAGCTGTAGGTAATCCCTTGTGGTTTAAACCAGTTTATTGCAGAATAAACAAAGGTAAGGTGATTGTTGTCATAAGAAAGAACCAAATCATTGGGAACATTTTCATATTTATTAATGGAAGTAAAAGACACTTGTGCTTTTAAGCTATCTGGAGGATTTAAGTAATCAATGTTTTTATTATTTATCCAGATATTTCTTAACCTGAGCTTTGGTGTAGAACTGCTCTTTGGCAGGTCTTTTCTAATTAATGTAGTTAGCCCCTTTCCCGTGCCCCACCAAAGAGCTCCAGAGTGGTCTATTATGGCACTTGATTTTAAAAAGTCAACACAACGGATTCCATCATTCCAATTGTATGTCATGCATTTAAAATCATTTGATTTGAAATTAAAGTTTTGTAGCTGATTTAGTCCATTTTCAGTTCCAATCCATATGGAGTTTGTTGTTGTATCTTCAACAATAGACCATATTTTATTGTCGCTAAGCCCTGTTTTACGTGAAAAATAGTGAAAGGTGCTTCCATCAAACATACAGGCGCCGTGTGAAAGACTTCCAAACCATACATTGCCTTTAGAGTCACTAAAAGATGAAATAATGATTGAGCTATTTAATCCTTCATTTTCAGTGATGTGATAAAAATAAGTCCCATCGTATTTAATCACTCCACCATCCCAGGTTCCAAAGTATAAATGGCCATTTGAATCCATGGCACTAGTCCTAATTTGATTGTGATAAAGACCATTCTCTTCATTATAATGCGTAAAAACTTCACCATCGAATGAACATAGGCCATCTTGCGGAGACCCAAACCACATTACTCCATTTTTGTCCTCAATAATTTCGTAGATATCATCAGAAATAAGACCATTATTTTTGGTGTATAGCTCTACACTGGAGTTGTGGATTTTAATGATTCCATTTTTTTTAGTGGCAATCCAGATGTCCCCTTTGGAATCTTCGAATATTTTATTGATTTGCCGACTCAGCAAAGAATCGAATTGAGGATAAACATAATAGTCGTGATTTTTATAAATCATTAGCTCACCTTCTTCTCCACCAAACCAGATTTGATTATGTTGGTCTTCGCAAATGGCATAGATATAGTCATTAACTATACCATTTCCTTCATTTAAGTTTTGGAATGAATTTAAATTAACAATGTCAATACCATCCCCATCGGTTCCAGCCCAAATGTTTCCTGAATTATCGGCTGCAATGCATAAAACATGTTCTCCGCTTAAGCCATTAGTTTCATCCAACCAAATAAACTCATTCCCATCAAATTGACACAATCCGCCACTATATGAAGCTATCCAGACATTATCAAATGAATCAATTAAAAGGTCATATATATTATCTGCAATTAAATAATTAGTTGAATTATAATTTGTCAAAGAAACCCCATCGAAGACATCTACCCCATTTTCATTATATGCGAACCACATGTTTCCAGATTTATCTTGGACAATTTTATTTATGTCATGAGATTTAAGACCATCATTCATCGTTATTCTGAAAACAGAATCTCCTTCAATTACATTAAGGCCCTCTTCAGTTGAAATCCATTTTCTATGATCATCGTCTTCGTATATACACAAAGTTTTCTTTCCGATAAGACCTTCCTGTGTTGGATACGGGTTAATTTCTTTTCCATCATAAATAAAAACCCCCTTACTCCTAGAACCAATCCAGATAAGCCCTTCATGATCTTCATGTATGAAATGTATATCTGTCGCCTCGAATCCGTCTTCAAGTCCCAATTGAAAAAAGTTGTTTCCGTCAAACATGCAAAGTCCACCTCCCAACGTTCCAAACCACATGTTACCCTTGCGGTCTTCTTCAATACACCAGATGAAATTATTACTCAATCCATGCTCTTTTTTGAAGTGACGAAATTTATCTCCTGTATAAACACTTACGCCTCCACCATTTGTGCCCATCCAAATTTGATCTCTCCTGTCATGAAATACATCCCAAATGTAGGAAGAACTTGTTCCTTGTTTAACATCTAGATATTTTATGTTTTTAATCGCCTTGCCTTTATAGATTGGAGTTTTTGCATCAACTAATACCGGAATCTTTGTGTCGACCTTGCGTAGCCTTAAGCCTTTCTTTTTGACGGATTCAGTGCTGTTAAAGTTGAGTTGAGTTTTAGAAAAATTTGTCACCTGAAGGTATCTTTTTTGAACCTCAAAAGAATTCTTTTCAAAATTAATGATTCCGTCAGTTTTGATTTTTTTTGGTTCTTCAAGCCTAAAGGATGACCGTTGGCCGTAGGTACTAAGTTCTATTTTTTTGCCTGAGATTTTAATCTTATTCTCTCCTTTAATAATTTCATTTTTGGAATTAACGTGAGAAGATATTTCATTTCCCAATATGGGATTGGTGGTATATGGACTATTGGTATCGTATTTCCTCTGAAGAAGCTCAACATTGCTTGATGATTTCCTAGTTGGAGACTGGCTGTCACATGAATACAATAGAATAAGGCCAATAAAAATAATATTTCTATACAAGAGGTATTGTTTATGCATATTAAAACAGGTTCAGACCTTTCAGAAAATTAACCATAAAACAACAAAAAGACAAAACTAAATGACACTATTTAAAGTTGATCGACGACTTGTCGAAAGATGTACCACCAATTAATTCGCTCCGCTTTCACCTTGTTTTCTCTATCATTCAATAGCACCATTATGATGTTTTTTTTTGGAGAGACATAGATATGCTGTTTGTATAACCCAATCGCCATAAAGTCTTCGTATTCGCTTAGGCCGATATGCCAAGAATAATTAAAGTTATAACTACTGCCTTCTGTTGTATCTCTACAAATGGATTGATTATACCAATTTTCACTAAAGATGTGTTTCTCATTCCATTTTCCTTTATTTAAGTATAACCTTCCGAATTTTGCATAATCTAAGGCTGTAGCTGATAAACAGCAAAATGATTTTTCTGTGCTGGAATGGTCCACAGACCAATATCCATTGTAACACATATTAATGGGAGCCCAAAGTCTCTTCTGTGCAAAATCTGAGACAGACTCTTTACAGCTGCGATTAATGATTATACCTAGTAGCTGTGAATTCATATTTAGATATTCTTGTTTTTTTCCAGGAGAAGATTCAAATTCAATTTTACCTAGCTCAGATATTAAATCATTTCCGTAATACAAACGACCGTCTTGTATTAAGCTAAATTTTATACCAGAGGTGTGATTAAGCAAATGTCGAATGGTTAACAATTTTGAATTTTCATTTACAGGCATTTCCGGGAGAAACTCAAGAACCTTTTGATCAACACCTTTTATAAATCCTTCATCGATGGCTATTCCTACCAAACAGGATACAAAAGATTTTGCAAGACTATAGGAAGAGTGCAAAGATGTTCTGTCTAGTCCATCTGCGTAGTATTCGAATTTAATAGTGTCATTTTGAATGAGGGTAAATGCTCGAACAGCATGTTCTTCACAAACAGATTGAACTGTTTTGAATTCAGGTATGTCTGAGGTCCAGTCATTAATAAAAAGAGAAGTATGAATAGGGGATTCGGTAAAATTAAAACAGCTGTCAGCGTCCATTGAGGCGTTCCTGAAGCGCTTACGGTCTTTTGAGTCAGGGTGTCCTAAAAATACACTTTTTAAAGATATACACGACCCTATAAAGTTGACAATTAAGAAGCTCAAAAAAAGAAACCTCAAATTTTTAACTAAAGTATTTAGTCCACCCCAAATAATCATTAAGATTTATCAATTATTGACATTAGCTCACCAAGTGATTTAATTCTTGGGACGATATCCTCTGTTTTTGTTATTCCTAGACCTCCGGCAATTAATACCTCTCTTCCATTACACTCCATATGTTCTATGGGGTAGTCGATAAAAAACTCAAGAATTTCAGGAGTAAAAAACTCTCGGATTTTTTCTCTTTCTTCTCCCTTCAGATAATATTGTTTTGAGAATTCAGGATTGGATTTGAAGTTGATGTCTTTCAATGATCCAAAAACTCGCACCCTATCAAAAACGCGATCCACAAGCTCTTCTCTCCTCAGTATAAAAGGAGGAATTTCCTTAGGCAGCTTTATATACTGCATAGTGGTGTGATAGACCTCCTTGGCAAGCATAGCTCCTTCAGAAAAAGTTACATCAGAAATTTCCCATTCTGATCCATTTTCTTCATATTTTCCTTGAACAATGTTTTCTTTATATTCAATAGGTCTCGAGTCGAAAAAATGAAAATTTTGAAGCTTTTTAAAACGGTTGTCTTGGCCCAAATCGAATGCCCATTTGTTGGCATTGGCAAGAGCCCTTAATATTTTCTGACGGGGCGATGTTTTATTGGCAATTGGAGCAGTGCTACTCTTTAAAGCAAATTTATGTTTTGTAGAGGCAACATGTTTATGCATTCCTATTAATGTGACACTTCCCCCTGTAAGCTCATGTGAACGTTGGAAGTTATCTATGGCTTCTTGAACAGTGAGGTCTATAATTTTTGCACCTGAAAAGTCAATCTCTAATTTTGTTCCAGGAGTTATGGTTTCTAGCTTCTTGAGTAGCTTTAATAAGGTTAAGAAATTTGCAACCCCTCTCACTTTTATTTCAAAGTCCTCACCATTCTTTTTTAGCTCAATGTTTCTTGGAGAAAAGACATAGATGAAAAATTGCGGCACTGAAATACGTGCGATTAAAATATGTGTTATGAGTGTAATCAGAATACCTGCAATGAGTCCAAAAAGTAAATTGTTATATACAGTAAATAAAAGTGTGGAGATCATAAAAACCAATTGTTCAACCCCTTCTTTATAGACCTCGCTAAACACCCTTGGGGAAGCCAATTTGATACCAGCGAACACCAATACAGCCGCTAATGCTGCTAATGGAATCATATTCATTACAGGTTGCAAAACCACAATGAAAAGAAGAACTAAAAAGCCGTGAAAAAAATTGGACCATCTTGTTTTCGCCTGGTTTTGAACATTTACCGTACTTCGAACTATTACATTCAGAATAGGGAGCCCCCCAAGCATACCAGATACAATGGTACTAGCTCCTAGCCCCATCAAATCTTTATTTAAATTTGTTTTTCGTTTATAGGGATCAAGCTTATCTACAGCTTTAGCTCCTGCCAAACTAATGATGGATGATATAAGAGTCATCGATAGGACAACCAACCAAAAAACACCAGTATTTAGTTTAGAAAAATCAGGGTATAAAAAAACATCGGTTAAGTCTGACGGAATAGATATCAAATAATTTGTAGGTTTTTCAAAGGTTAGACCTAAATATTCGATATGCTGACCATCAAAGTAATTGTATAAAAGCACAATGGGCACGGAAATAGCCAACACCCATACTGGTGCAGGAATTATGTGGAATACTTTATAGCTTATCTTAGAGTGGAAAAACAATAAAAAGATTCCAATTACAGAAATAAGGGCGATGTAAGGATTTGCATGGGGAAGTTGATCAACAAGGTCTCGTAAAATACCAACTGCATTTCCAGCATCAGAAGAAGTGCCAATAGCAACATGCATTTGTTTGGCAAAAATAATTACACCAATTGCTGCCAAAATCCCATGTATCACAGAGGACGGAAATATTTCTGCAATTCGACCAAGTTTGAGTAAGCCAAGTAATACTTGAAGGATTCCAGAAACAACAATTGCAGCAAGAACGTAGTTAATAGCATGACCGCTACCGTCGTCTAATGAAATGATGGCACCAAAAATTACCGTAATCATTCCTGCGGCTGGACCGTTTATAGTGAGTTTACCACTACGAAAAAAGGTTGTGACCAATCCTGCAATGACACACGAAAGCAGTCCGGATAATGGTTGCACACCAGATGCCACGGCAATTGCCATAGAAAGGGGGAGCGCTACAAGTGCAACACTCAGGGAGGCTGTTGCATCTGCTCTCCAATGATTTTTTAATCCTGTAAAACCATCTTTTGGGATATCTTCTATTCTAGATTTTAGCATGATTCTCTAAATTAAAAAAATATCGAATAATTTTCTTCAAAAAAAAATATTTTTGGGCAAAAAAAAAGCCACTTGAGAGTGGCTTTATGAATTTGAATTAGAAGATTAATTTTTCCTCAATTTTTCAACTGCTTCATAATGCTTATCGCTTAAGTCATCTTGAATCTTTTCTTCTGTTTTAATTTTTTCATTCCATTCTTTTAGATCTTTTGAATCATTAAGCTGTCTAATATCACTAATTGATTGACGCAAAGCTCTATCATGATCTTCGTATTTTCTACCAAGAGTTTGCTCATCCTGTCTTTTTCTCAACTGAAGGTTTCTCAAATCAGCAAGAGCATCTAAAGCTGTTTCGTCTTTAGTCTTTGCCTTTTTCATTAGGTTTTCTTCTTTTCCACCATAATCAGCTAGGATCTCTTTTCTTTCTTCATAATAGTCTTTTTCAATCCCAAAAGCACTTTCATAGTAGGCTTTGTAGTTTTCAGTTTGCTCTTGTTTCATTTCAAGAGCTTCTTCTTTATCCGTAGTATAAGAAGATCCTCCACAAGAAGTCAAAATCGCCACGGCAAACAATAATCCAAATAATTTTTTCATAATATAAATTCTGGTTATAAAGCCACTTGAAAGTGGCTTTGTATTTTGATTTTTAATAGCTTAAAACTTTTCTTCAAACTTTTTCATGGTTGCCTCTAAATCTTTAACGGCATCACAATCTTTGATTTCATCAAGCTTTCTTTCACTCACTTTGTGTTCTTTTCTACAATGTTTGCCGATTTCATCTATTTTATCCATTTTTTTAACGAAAGCTTCATCTTTTTCAAGCTCGTTTTCAGATTTTTCGCCAGCATAGTCTAATGCATCTTCAAGAAGAATGTTTATTCCCTCTACACAATCACAAGCGCTTTTAAGGTCCTCAACTTTAACATCTTCAGCTGATTTTCCTCCACAGGCAGCTAAAACAGTTCCTGCAATAAATAGTACAAATATTTTTTTCATAATTTTTTTTTTTTTGATTGCGCAATATTAAGAAATAAATGTCAACCAAGAAACAAAATCGTTATTTACAATAATGAAAATTAAATTTTATCGTGTTGCGATTATTTAATTTTTTAGAATTTTTCTTCTATTATTTCTACCTTTTCCATGAGGTCGTCATATAATTTACACTCTGAACCATTATCGAATTGTCGATAATCTATTCCGAATTTTTCATCACAATAGTCATTAACTTCTCCCATTTTATTCATTATCGGTTCTGCCTTTTTTTCAAGTGCCTCTTGATCTTCGTCGCTCATTTCCCTAATAGATTTTTTATCATGATTCCCTACGAGGTCTAAATAATCATTTGCAATAATATCTAACGCTTCAATACAATCGCATTCGTCTTTAAGTTCTTCCACTTTAATATCGTCAGCAGATTTTTTTGTCAATTTTTTTCCGAGATAGCTGTTACAGGAGCTCAAGAAAAATCCTGCCAACATAAGAACAAATAATTTTTTCATAATTTAAGTTTTGATTCTTAAACTTAATCATAATTCGTTGGAATTTAGGAATAACACTTTGAAAATCACATTTATATAAGTGATCGTCCCGTCATTTCTTGAGGAGCTTCAATGTCAAATAAATGTAAAATGGTCGGAGCGATATCCCCCAAAACACCATTGCTTATTGACTGCAAAGGTGGATTTGAAACAACAATACACGGCACAGGATTTAAACTGTGAGCGGTGTTAGGTGATCCATCCACATTGATGGCGAGATCGGCATTTCCATGGTCAGCGATTACAATAAATGTATATCCATTAGCCAATCCATCAAGTACTATTTGTTCGAGACAGTGATCAACAGTTTCTACGGCTTTTACAATAGCCTCGTAAACGCCCGTATGACCAACCATATCAGGATTAGCAAAGTTTAGACAAATGAAGTCAGGTTGATTTGTAGATAAATCATTAATGACGTGTTCAGTGACTGATAGTGCGCTCATCTCGGGTTGCAAATCATAGGTAGCGACCTTAGGTGAATTTACAAGAATTCTTTTTTCGTCTGAAAAAGGTTTTTCTCTTCCCCCATTAAAAAAGAAAGTCACGTGAGGGTATTTTTCTGTTTCAGCGATTCTCAATTGGGTTTTTTGATTTTCAGATAAAACCTCTCCTAATGTATTTGTAATATTTGTTTTATCGAAAATAACGTCAAGACCTTCAAATGACTCATCATATCTGGTCATACAATAGAAATTAAGATTGAGCTTTTTCATCCCAAATTCAGGATAATCTTTTTGTGTTAAAACACTTGTAATTTCTCGAGGTCTATCGGACCGAAAATTAAAACAAATTACCGTATCACCATCCTCAATTATGCCATTTTCATCAATCATGGCAGCCTCAACAAACTCATCAGTAACACCATTTTTGTAGGATGAAGTCATGGCTTCACTCGCGGTGCTATGTATCTGTCCAGCTCCATTGGTCATTAAATCGTATGCTTTCTTAATCCTTTCCCAGCGCTGATCCCGATCCATAGCATAATAACGTCCGATTATGCTGGCGATCTTGACCTGATTTTGAGCAGCTATTTTTTCTAGGTTTTGAATAAAGCCCAATCCACTTTTGGGGTCACAATCTCTTCCATCTGTAAAAGCGTGTATATATACATGCTGCATATTTAGATCCTTAGAAAGTCGACAAAGCGCATAGAGGTGATTCTGGCTACTGTGAACACCACCGTCAGAAACGAGACCAATTAAGTGTGTTTTTTTTCCTTCTTTTTTTGCTTGTTCAAAAGCTTTGAGAAGCTCGGGGATTTTATTAAACTCATTTTGTTTAATTGAGTTATTGATTCGAGATAGCTCTTGATAAACGACTCTTCCTGCTCCAACATTTAAATGTCCAACCTCAGAATTTCCCATCTGACCATCAGGGAGCCCAACATGTTCTCCGTATGTTTTTAAAGTGGAATTGGGATACTCTTCCATTATAGAATCAAAAAATGGCGTTTTTGCTTTATAAATGGCATTTGTACCATCTTTATTTCCTATTCCCCAGCCATCTAGAATAATCAGACCTACTTTATCTTTCATTTGGTAAGCTTATTGTGAATATTGACCCATGAGGTTTGTTTTTTTCATAATTGATATCCCCATTGTGCAGTTGAATAAATTGTTTTGCGATATAAAGACCTAGGCCACTTCCTTTTTTCATTCTGGTTTCCTCATTTCCTATTCTGTAGAATTTATCAAAAATATAGGGCTGCTCTCTTTCATCAATTCCCGGACCCATATCACTGATGGATATGAGGCATTTTTTTTCGGTTTCTTTAATAACTACATGGATTTGGTGCGCCTCGGCATACTTTATTGCATTTTCAATGATGTTGATGATACTCGTTTCAATCATAAAAGTATCGGCAAATAATTTAACAGGTGTTGGACAATCTAAATGTACAAGATTCTTTTCCAGTCGTTTATTGGATTTTGCAGTAATGTTCTCTAAAACTAATTTGAGATCCATGTTGCTTTTATCTACTGTAAGCCCTTTGTTTTCAATGCTGGAAGCATGAATAATGTTATCAATTAGAACTTTCAATCGGTCGTTTTCAGAAATAGCTTTTTCGATGAGATTCTTCATTTGTTCATCAGAAAGCTTTCTTGAAGAAAGAGTTTGAAGAGCCAGCTGTATTGAAGTTAAAGGGGTTTTTAGCTCATGTGTGACAGAGAGCATGAAATTGTTCTGGCTTTGAGAAAGCTCAATTTCTTTTTTTATGGATTTTTGAATTTGCCAAAATCCTGCCAATAGAATCATAATAAAAACCGCCCCTTCTCCGAGAATCATAAATACTCTTCTGGAACTTTCCGCATCAGATGAATCGACTAATGACCCGAGATCAATGATTTGATATCCCCACCATAAGAATTGGAGCACAACGTATAAGCCTAATAAGTATATAAGTATGTTAGATCTTTTAGACATTATGCTAAGGTTTTAAATACTAAATTTTTCTTTTTAATTATACGTATAATTTGCGGCAAACAATTCATCATCTGATTTGCGGAATTAATGCTGCTGTGAAAAAGTAGAATGTCTCCTCCTTTAATAAGAGCTGCCTTTTTGATGATGGTTTCCTCTTTCATATGTTGGTCATAATCATGAGAGTTCCATGTCCACATAATTATTTTCTTTCCCAGTTTTTTGACGGATTTACTTTGCTTCCAGTTGAGCCTGCCATATGGTGGCCTAAACAGCCGAGAGCTCATTAAATCATCTGTTTTAACAATAGAATCTATATACTGTTTACATTCCGTAATGCTTCCTTTTTCGTGATTAAAAGTATGATTTCCAATGGCGTGTCCGTTGTCAAGAATTTTTTGAAATAGAACGGGATGATTTTCTATTTGTTTTCCTAAACAAAAAAAAGTAGCCTTAATGTTTTCTCTTTTTAAAATATCGAGCAACCATTTAGTTGTTATCTCTTCTGGACCATCATCAAAAGTTAGGTACACACCATCTTTTCCAGCTCCCTTCCATTGACGGCTCCTGTATATAGATTGAATGATAACAGGAACGCGGAAAAGAGACATGATTGTTATTTTGATTTCACTGTATAATCGTATTCCAAGAGCATGTTATTCATTTGTCCATCTAGAACGTTGCGCATTTCAGAATATGAATCTTCAAGTTCCATTTCGTCAAGTTCATTATCAATTTTTTCTAAAACAATCGTATAGACATAATCAATCATATCCGTAATTTCCTTCAGGTTTTTGCCTTCTGGGTTATAGGTTGGGTTAGAAGCCACCATATACATCTTGAAGCAGGCATCGGTGGCAGCAAACAAGTCATCGTAGTTGCTACTGATTACTCCGGGTACAATTGCAAAAGTAGCATCACTTTTTTCAAAATATTTAAAGATGCTTCCGTAGTTCTTCAGCAGTTTTTTTCCGAGTTTACTTGCCTTTTCTGCTTCTCCGAGCATGTAGTAAAGCTGAACATGTTCATGTAGATTCCCACTTGTTCTGGCTGCATAATTATCATTTCTAGCTTGATTAATATCAAGGGATGTGATGGGGTCAAAACCTCCTATTTCACCAAAATCGAGGACAGTTTCAGGCGGCATTACGGCAAGTGATTTATCAAGAGCTTTTACGGCTCTCAAGGTGTCCCCAAGATAATAAAGCTGCTCAGCCACAAGGACAAAGTCTTGGCGATAGTGTGATGTATGTCTACGGGCATAATAATCAGTTAAAACTGCCGGGTTAGACATTTGCCCATACTCGTATGTTTTCATGAGCATTGTATACATTTTGTCAACATTGAAAAACTTCTGCTTCTGATTGATGAAGTTTTGATTCTTTACAATAGATGGGTTAAGCTCATATGCCACACCGACTTGTTTTAAGCATCCTTGAGATAGCAGTCTTGTTGCAAGCTTTGAACCTCTATTGCTTGAGAAATAGATGCCTCTTTTCCAATCGAAATTTGACATAATATCGAGCATCATTATCTCTTCCCTGGTGATCATAGTCTCGCCATTATAATTCAATGTGATCGATGAAGGACAGGAGTCAGAAGCTTTAATAATGCCTGCCTTTATTGCATTTTCTTTATTGACATTTAAAGTAAACACACTTGATGGAAAAATATTGACCTCGCCTCCGTTCGACATCTGAATCAATCCCTTTTCATCATACATGAATTTCATTGCTTTTTTTAGATCCATTGAATTCCATGAGTTTTCATAGCGATCATAAATATCTGTCATTTGCTTAATGAGGGTCACAATTTGGTTGTATTTTTCCCTGTCAGAAGTGTTTTTAAGTTTTGATTCTAAAATAGGATAGAGGTATTTAATGGTCATAAATTGGGCAAACAAGCTCTCACTAAAGTCCTTTTCTTGATTTTCCTGAAGATACCTATTGATCTTTCTGTTAATTTTTTCTATTTCGTTTTTTGAATTAGGAGCGACACTAATGACCTGAAACATGATACTCTGAAGTGCCTGTTGAAACTGTTCAAAGTTACCTTTGGCTTTTGCCAAGTTTTGTCCATTTTCAAGCCTTAACTTAATGATCTCTTTAACCTTATTTGAATTAACCGTAGAGCCTAAAATGATACTACTTAAATCCAAAAAGTACATTTGATCAGTATTCCCGCCGTACATTAAGATTTGGTCTTCTGAAAACTTAATTGGCAAAGGGGCTGATTCATAGGCCTTCATTTTCATTTGATTGGTGTACCAATCTGTTCCCATTAGAGACAGGTTGCAAACCCTTACATCAGTTCGATAGCCTTCGACTTCTTGTATATACCAGAGAGGAAAAGTATCATTGTCTCCATTGGTAAAGATGATTCCATTTTTTTCACATGATGCGAGATAATTTCTTGCTAAATCACGAGCAGTTGTTTTACCACTTCTGTTGTGGTCGTCCCAACCCTCAGTAGCTAGAATTAATGGAACAGCAAGACCCAATACACCCGCTATACCAATACGCATATTGGCATTTTTCATTTTCACTTTTGATGTTAAAAAATCAATAATTGCATAAACGCCGAAGCTAATCCACATGGCAAAGAAATAAAACGATCCTGCATATGCATAGTCTCTTTCCCTTGGCTCAAATGGTTTTTGATTTAAATAAATAACAATCGCTATTCCGGTAAAGAGAAATGCGAGAGTCAAGACAAAGGCGTCCTTTGGCGCTTTTAAGTAGTGATAGATTAATCCAATTAATGCGAATATTAAGGGGATGAAGTAGTATTTGTTATTTGATTTGTTTTCACTTGTATAATGGGGTGCAAACTCCTGGCTGCCCAGCCTGCTTTCATCAATAAAATTAAATCCTGAAATCCAGTTCCCGCGCATGTTGTCACCATGTCCTTGAAAATCATTTTGCCGTCCTGCAAAATTCCACATAAAATACCTTAAGTACATCCAATTAAGCTGATAGTCTATAAAATACCTGATGTTTTCCGAGCTTGATGGTAGTCTTTTATCATCTTTGCCAAGCTCTGTTTCTGTCCCATCTTCTGGGTCATATCCTGACCAAAATTTATATCCGACGATATGCCTTTTTGATCGAGCATACATTCGAGGGAAAAGACGGCTTTGCTCATAGGTAGGAGTGGCATTTTTTCTAATACTGGAATTCGTTTCGAAGTATTTCTCTTTGATTACGATGTTTTCGGAGAGATTATTACCGAACTCCTTTTGAGCCCATTTTTTTGCATCTTTTTCATTTACAAACCCTTTTAAATCTTTATTCGATTCATTGTCGACAACCACCCATCTTCTTAAATGATAAGCCGATATGTCCTCAAAATCAGCTCTTGGATTTTCTTTAGAATTCCAAGAAGGTCCAGATAAAATGGGTGAACTACCATACTGCTCCCTTTTTAGATAAGAATGCAGGGTTACAAGGTTTTCTGGATCATTTTCATCAAGAGGTGTATTGGCATTTGAGCGAATGACAATAACGGCAAAAGAGCCATAACCAATTAGAAGAAATACCAAGCCCATCAATGCATTTGATAGTAGTGTTAAATTATTTTTGCGGGCGTAATACACGCCAAAAATACAAGCAGCAATAAGCAAGGCAAAGAAGAAAAGAGAACCAGAGTAAAATGGCATTCCTAGGGCATTCACAAAGGCAACTTCAAAGCTTGATGCCATTGATATTGTTCCTGGAATAATGCCTTCTTGAATGAAGCCCAATATTACCACAGAGAGGATTCCCGCTATAAAAAAACCACTAGTGGTTGTTTCTTTTACTCTAAAATAAATTACATAACCTATTGCAGGAATAACAAGAATACCCAAAAGGTGAACCCCTATGGCAAGCCCAAGTAAAAAAAGAATTAATAGCAACCATCTATTGGGAGCAACATCATTCGAAAGCCTGTTGGCTTGAAGTGCAGCCATTTCTTCATCCCATTTGAGAATGGCCCAAAAGATTACTGCAGTAAACAAAGAAGCCATGGCATAAACCTCGCCCTCAACAGCTGAAAACCAGAATGAGTCCGTAAAGGTGTACGCAAGAGAACCGATTGTGGCGGCAACAAAAATGCCTATTTGATCATGCTTTTCGAGTTCGTTTTTGCCCTGTAAAATCAGTTTTTTAAGCAACAAAGTAATTGACCAGTACATGAAAAGTATGGTAAAGGAGCTAGAAAGTGCCGAAAGACAATTAATGTAGTATGCTACATTTTCAGGTGCAGCGAAAAACGAAAACACACGTCCCAAGATCATATAAAGTGGAGCTCCTGGAGGGTGACCCACCTCAAGTTTGTATGCGGCAGTAATGTATTCTCCGCAATCCCATAAACTTGCTGTATCCTCTATTGTGAGCAAATAGACTATGGTGGCAATAGCGAACACCACCCAACCATTTATTTTATTGATGAAATTGTAATTCATTTTCTCTTTAATTCGTTAAATAGTTTGCGAATTTACGAATATTAGCGTTGAGTTAAAAGATTTAGAGTGGTCAAAATCTGAATGCAGAAATAATAATTTTTTTACTGCGGGATTGATTAATGAAATTAAGTTCTTAAATTTGCAGGCTTGATTATATACTTTAATCAATTTATTGACCCATGGTGTAACTGGCAACACGTCTGGTTTTGGTCCAGAAGAGTCTAGGTTCGAGCCCTAGTGGGTCAACACATTACTTTAGAGTGAATGCAGGTGCATTCACTCTTTTTTTTAAGCCTTAAATGATGAGTGAGAACAATAAAAACGTAGAAATTGAGACCCTAGGAGAGTTTGGACTTATTGATGAATTAACTTCTGATACGGTACTTCGAAATGATTCCAGCCTTAAAGGTATTGGTGATGATTGTGCGGTTATATCCGGAAAAGATGGAGAGAACAAACTGCTATCTACAGACATGCTAGTTGAGGGGGTCCATTTTAATTTATCATATATGCCCTTGAAGTCACTTGGGTTCAAAGCAGTTTCAGTTAATGTCTCGGACGTATATGCAATGAATGGAATGCCAGAGCAGATTACCGTTTCGCTTGGAGTTTCGAGTAAGTTTCCGGTAGAAGCTTTAAAGGAGCTTTATGCTGGAATTCATGCAGCTTGTGAGTATTATTCCGTTGACCTTATTGGTGGAGATACAACGTCATCTTATTCTGGGCTGATCATTTCCATTTCTGTATTAGGATTTGCCTCTGAGAGCAATGTTTCACTAAGGTCTGGAGCCAAAGAAAATGATTTGTTGATTGTGTCTGGAGATGTTGGTTCTTCTTATTTGGGCTTACAGATTTTGGAGAGAGAGAAAGGTGTTTTTAATTCCAATCCCAATATACAACCTAAGCTAGACGGATATGATGAGCTGATTAAAAAACAGCTACAACCTATAGCTCGAATGGATATCATTTCAATGTTTCGTGAATTGTCTTTTACTCCAACCTCAATGATTGATGTTTCTGATGGTTTAGCATCAGAAATCATGCACCTTGCCAAGTCCAGTGGATGTAGCTTTTCTGTTTATTCTGATAAATTGCCAATTCTGGAAAAAAGCATTCTTACAGCGGAAGAGCTTGGCATTGATCCTTTTGTTTGCGCCTTAAACGGGGGAGAGGATTATGAACTTTTGTTTACAGCTGATCAAAAGGACTTTGAAAAGTTTAAGAACAATCCTAATTTCTCAATAATCGGTTTTGCAACTGACAAATCTAACGCCAATTTATTGATAGATAAAAATGATTCAGCTGTAACCCTCAATGCCCAAGGTTGGAGACATTTCTAATCAATTCGAGGAAGCATGATGAGCTCTTCGTGAATAATACAGATTACAAATTCACCGAATAATTCTCTTTTCACTTTTTCAGCTTCTAGTCTAGTTCGAAAGTCACCTACTTTTAAATTAAAATGAGGGTTCTCGAAGACGACATAGGTATCCGTTAGCGGATATAGTTTAAGAAATTTATCACGCGCAGCGTCAATAATATCTTTATTTGAGTCAAAACATATTTGCAAACGAAAGCCCTGAATTTGCTCAATTCTCTTTTCAATTTCAACAAGTTGATTAATTCTTTTGTCACCATGAACACTGATTCCATCCGAATCAATATTTTGTTGAGCAAAACATAAGCTTGTCACCAATAATATCGAAAAAAGAATAATGTTTTTAGTCATAATGTCGTCGGTTAGACATGTCGTTATTAATTATTACGAAAATAATTAAAATAGTTTCATTTTGATGCGTTCACTTATTTAGAATGATTTTAAATTAATATTTCTCGGCTTCTTTTTGTCATAAAAGTGTCATATAAACAAGGAATCTTGATAATTTTGCACCTGTTAAAATGTATGTACATAGTTTAAATTTTGACCAATTTAGTTCACGTTTCATGAAAATAACTAATACTCAACGGGTTAAGAGCATAAGGTCCCATTTAATGGGAATACTCTTATTAACGTTCATATCGTTATCCCCATCATACCATTCCCAAGGTGAAGCCATATTTAAGGCGAAATGCGCAACTTGTCATGCTGTTTTTCAGAACGGTACAGGGCCAAAATTATATGGTGCTGTACAAAGATGGGAAGATGCAGGAGAGGGAGAACTTATTTATGAGTGGGTAAGAAATAATGCTGCATTAAGAGCCAGTGGAAAATCTAAAAGGGCTGCTGAAATATTTGCAGAGTATAAAGGTAGTGTCATGACTGTTTTTGCCGACCTGAGCGACGAGCAAATTTCATCAGTTTTTGAATGGGTAGATTCACAAGATCCAAACGCTGCCAGTGGTGGTGGTAATCAGGCTAATATAGAAAACGGAGCATCTGAAGAAGAAGAAGGTGGGACTCCATGGACCTGGATTATACTTGGAATTATGTTTGTCGTCATTATTATGGCTGTTAGTGGAGTCCGTAGGCAATTAAAAATTGCAACTAAAGAAAGTGGTGATGAAACAGATTCATTGACGTACATCGAAGAATTTAAAACATGGGCTTGGAAGTATAGACTTTATGTAGGGCTTGTATCATTAGTTCTTGTTCTTACTTTATTTGTAGGATTGTTTAAAATGCTATACAGTATAAATGTGATGGAGAATTATCAACCTTCTCAGCCAATAGCGTTTCCTCATGATGTTCATGCTGGTATTAATGGGATTGATTGTAAGTACTGTCATAATTCAGTTACAAAGTCCAAGTCAGCGGGTATTCCGACTGTGAATGTTTGTATGAATTGTCATAAAAAAATTAATGGAGAAGGGAAAGAGTTTCAAGGAGAAATCGAAAAGATATATGCTGCCGCTGGGTGGGATCCTACTCTTGGACCTTCCGGAGGATATAAGGATCCTGAAAAGGGAAACACATCTCCTATAGTCTGGAATAAAGTACATAATTTACCTGACCATGTTTATTTTAATCACTCTCAGCACGTTGTTGTTGGAGGCTTAGATTGTAAGCAGTGTCATGGCGATATGGCTAAGATGAACGAAACAGCAAAGGTTCAGCCTCACGAAGCCTTAAATAAGATTCAAGAAAACATTGATAGCAAGATTGAGTTCACTAAGCCAACTTTAACTATGGGCTGGTGTATTGAATGTCACAGTCAATCTGGGATTAATATTGCGGGAACAGACAACGCATATTATACTGAGATTCATAACAGACTTAAAAAGAATGATTATAGCTTGTTAAATAGCTACAATGATGATGGTAAAGTTACAGTAAAAGAGCTTGGAGGATGGGAATGTTCTAAGTGTCATTATTAATTGAAAATTTTCTATTGTAAGCATAAAGAAGTATGGCAAATACGAAAAAATATTGGAAAGGAATAGATGAGTTAAATGAAACGAAGTCTTTTCAGGAATCAAAAGAATCTGAGTTTTCACAATCAAATTCAATTGAGAGCTTTTTAGCTGACGACCAATTGAACGAGTCGTCAACAGGTAGAAGAGATTTTTTAAAGTTTCTCGGTTTTTCTGTTGCAGCGGCAACAGTTGCAGCTTGTGAGGCCCCTGTAATAAAAGCAGTGCCTTATGTAATGAAACCAGAAAATGTTACTCCAGGTATGCCTACATGGTATGCATCTACCTATTACGATGGTTCTTCATATGCAAGTATACTCGTTAAGACAAGAGAGGCTCGTCCGATCTTTATTAAAGGGAATAAGCATTTTGGAATAACTGAAGGTTCAGTTACACCATCTATTATAGCGTCAGTTCTTGGTGTTTATGACAGTGAGCGAATTAAGCACCCTTTAAAAGGCGGAAAAAAATCTACCTGGACAGCGGTGGATAACGAGATTTCAAAAGCGATTAAAAATGCGAACAAGGTTGCTTTAATTTCGAATACGATAATCAGCCCTTCCATTCATGGTGCTATTTCAGAATTAAAATCAGCTGTTGAAGGTGAATTTGAGCACATTCAATATGACCCAATTTCTTATTCGGCCATTAGAAGTGCTAATGAATCAAATTTTGGTAAGTCATTTATTCCAAGCTATGATTTTTCTAAAGCAAAAACAATTGTTGGTGTAAATGCCGACTTTTTAAGTACTTGGTTGATGCCAACGGAGTTTGCAGCGCAATATGGTGAAACTAGAAATCCAGACAATAAGGATGGAATGTCAAAACATTTTCAGTTTGAGGCGGTAATGAGCGTTACAGGATCGAATGCTGATTATCGAGGGATGACGAAGCCTTCTGAAGAAGAAAATGTCTTGAAATACATCTTGGCAGGAATAAAGGGAATGTCCAGTACAGTGAAGCTTTCTTCTAATTTAAAGAAAACGGCAGACCTTGCTGTTAAGTCATTATTGGAAAACGGCAATGAATCATTAGTAGTTTGTGGAACAAATAATACGGGTCTTCAGCAATTGGTTAATGAGATTAATAATCACAACAATGCAAACGGCACTACAATAATTTTAGATAACGAGCTTCATCTCTTCCAATCAGAAGAG
>JBELDA010000003.1:0-51076 GCA_042094515.1 Crocinitomicaceae bacterium | reverse complement strand
AATGTTGGAAGACAGTATTTCTTTTAACCGTGCAGATTATGCTCCGATGCCAAATATTGGTAAAGGAACAGAAGTGATCACGTATCAGAAAACAGCCATTGGTAATGGGAATCATGCCAATAATCCTTGGCTTCATGAATTGCCAGATCCAATTACAAAGGTTACTTGGGATAATTATATCACCATGAACCCTGTTGAAATGACTAAAGCAGGTTACAAAACAACATATGACCAGGAAAATGGACTTTCAATGGCTAAAATCACCGTGAACGGCGTATCAAAGACCTTACCTGTTTATCCTTTGCCGGGTCAAGCTCCAGGAACTGTTGGTGTTGCTTTAGGATACGGAAGAGGAGGTAACGGAGAGAAAATTGGAAAATCTGCGTATCAAACGGCTGAATACGGTGGTTATGAAGTTTCCAAGAATGGAAAACCAAAGGCCATAGGGGCAAATGTATTCCCAATGTTATCTACTGAAAATGATGAATTTACTTATTCAAACTCAGGAAAAGTAGCAAAAGTAGATGGCGAATATATAATTGCTGCTACGCAAATCCATCATACAGTGATGGGGCGTCACTCAATAGTTAGAGAGACAACAAAAGAGATTTTTGACAATAAAGGGAAAGAAGCTTACAATCCTGCACATACTTTACAAACCTTAGATGATAATTTAAATCATGTCGAGAAACCCGTGAGTGAGTTTGACATTTGGGATGAACATCCTGTAGAAAATGTTGGTCACCGTTGGGGAATGTCAATTGACCTATCTTCATGTATTGGTTGTTCTAATTGCCTTGTAGCTTGTCAGTCAGAAAATAATGTTCCTGTTGTTGGGAAAGATGAAGTTCGTCGAGGAAGAGAAATGCATTGGTTGAGAATTGATAGGTATTTTGCATCAGATGAGGAAGCTGCCGTAGGAACCAAGAAAAATAAAGATTCGTTTTCTTATGATCAAGCGGAAATCGCGGCTTTAAATCCGAAAGTAGTACACATGCCTATGATGTGTCAGCACTGCAATCACGCTCCTTGTGAAACGGTTTGTCCAGTTGCAGCCACAACGCATAGTAACGAAGGATTAAATCAGATGACATACAACAGGTGTATAGGAACAAGATATTGTGCCAACAACTGTCCTTATAAAGTGAGAAGATTTAACTGGTTTAATTACCCATCATACAAGAAATTTACGGAGATTAATCCTGCACAGGATGATCTTGGAAGAATGGTGTTGAATCCAGATGTTACCGTCAGATCAAGAGGTGTAATGGAAAAATGTTCTTTCTGCGTTCAGCGTATTCAGGCAACCAAATTGAAATCGAAAATTGATAAGGTACCGGTAGCTGATGGAGAATTCTCTACAGCTTGTGCTGATGTTTGTCCAACGAACGCAATAGTTGTTGGAGATTGGAACGACATAAATTCGAAAATCAGAAAGAGTTCAGAAGACATAAGGTCATATCAAGCGCTCGAAGAAGTTGGTATCAAACCAAATGTTTGGTATAAAGTTAAAGTCCGTAATGAGCAAAACAACCTGCTTTCTAAGCTGCAAGTAGAGAAGAAATCTCATCATGGATCAAATAATAAACATCATTAAGACAAAAACAGTATGCAAAAGGAAGCTGCAATAAGAGAACCCCTCATACTCGGACACAAAACCTACCATGACATTACAGAAGATGTTTGTAGGCCTATCGAGGACAAAGCACCCAAAATGTGGTATATTTTATTTGGAATAGCCCTCATTATTGGATTGTACGGTGTTGGATGTATATTATACCTATTAGGTACAGGAGTTGGAGTTTGGGGATTAAATAAGACCATTGGATGGGCTTGGGATATTACCAATTTTGTATGGTGGGTTGGAATCGGCCATGCCGGGACCTTAATCTCTGCCGTTCTGTTGTTGTTCAGACAAAAATGGAGAATGGCCATTAACCGTTCCGCTGAGGCGATGACTATCTTTGCGGTATTTATGGCGGGTCTTTTCCCTCTAATACACATGGGAAGACTATGGGTAGGATATTGGGTTCTTCCAATTCCAAATCAATTTGGTTCATTGTGGGTAAACTTTAACTCCCCATTACTGTGGGATGTTTTTGCCATATCAACTTATCTTTCCGTTTCTTTAGTTTTTTGGTATATAGGCCTTATACCAGACTTTGCAACAATTCGTGATAGAGCAAAAAAGCCTTTATCTAAAAAGATGTATACCATTCTTTCTTTTGGATGGTCAGGAAGAGCAAAGCACTGGAATCGTTTCGAGCTTGTATCTTTGGTCTTGGCAGGATTAGCGACACCACTTGTATTCTCAGTTCACTCAATTGTATCCTTTGACTTTGCCACTTCGGTTATACCCGGATGGCACACGACTATTTTTCCTCCATATTTCGTTGCGGGAGCCGTGTTTTCTGGATTTGCTATGGTTCAGACCTTGCTTTTAATAATGAGAAAAGCAATGAGCCTTGAGGCTTATATTCACACCAAGCATGTTGAGTACATGAACATTGTAATTATGGTTACGGGTTCAATTGTTGGGACAGCCTACATTACGGAGCTATTTATATCATGGTATTCAGGTGTTGAATATGAAGCTTATGCTTTCTTAAATAGGGCAACCGGTCCATATTGGTGGGCTTACTTTGCGATGATGACTTGTAACGTGATATCACCTCAGCTCATGTGGTTTAGAAAACTAAGAAGAAGCTTATTGTTTACCTTCTTTATATCAATAGTTGTTAATATAGGAATGTGGTTTGAGCGTTATGTAATTATAATGACCTCCCTTCACAGAGATTATTTACCATCTTCTTGGAGTATGCATTACCCAAGTCCGATTGATATAGGTGTTTATATAGGAACAATTGGCTTGTTTTTTACCTTCTTTTTATTGTTTGCTAGATTTTTCCCTGTATTGGCCTTGAATGAAATCAAGTCAATCCTAAAAGGATCTGGTCAGTCGTATAAGGAATCACCTGATTATCATAAAAACCATTAATTAAGAGAGTATGGCGAATAAAGTAATTTATGTAATGTACGATGATGATGGCGTGTTGAAAGACGGAGCAAAAAAGCTTGTTTCTAAAGGAATCAAGATTGCTGATGCGTTTTCACCATTTCCTATTCACGGCATAGACCCAATTATTGGTGTGAAAAATACGCGTTTGGGAATTATGGCTTTTATTTATGGATTAACTGGTCTTACCCTCGCAACCGTAGGAATGAGATATTTTATGATTGTTGATTGGCCTATGAATATTGGGGGTAAACCAAACTTCACTTATTTAGATAACATTCTATCGTTTATTCCAATTACATTCGAGTTTACCGTTTTGTGTGCAGCTCATGGTATGGCCATTACTTATCTTTTAAAGAATAGGACTTTGCCAGGAATGCCTGCTCAAAATCCAGACCCTCGTACAACTGATGATAAGTTCGTGTTGGAAATTAGGACTGCGGACAATTCAATGGATGAAAAAGAGCTTGATAAGTTGATCAAAGACACGGGCTATATTGAAATTGATAAAAAAAACATTTAGTAATTAGAGAAACTAAAACAGTATGAAAAGGAATTTTATTTTAACCATGGTACTACCGCTTTTTGGAATCATCTTTTTGCTTCCTTCTTGTGAGTCAGATCCTGATAGTCCAGGCACAGAATTTATGCCTGATATGTATAGATCGCCGGCAATTGAGACCTATGTTGATTATGGAGAAATTCGCGGTCGGGAAAATAAAAACCTAAAGACAAAATTGTCTGCTAGACAAACCCCTAAATATACCATTCCATTTGTAGGAACAGATGAGGCTCATGTCAAAATGATGATGCCTAACAAATTTAAAGCTGGTAAGGCTTGGGAAGAGACTCATGGATTGTATGGTTGGGATTTAAGTGAAGAAAGTGAATATGAAATGACGAGAAATGAAACGGTTAATCCATACACAATGACCGCAGAAAACGCTGATAGGATTTTGTCTGAAGGTAAAACACTGTATACATCAATGTGTATGCATTGCCACGGGGAGAAAGGAGATGGAAATGGCCCGATGATTCAAAGTGGTGCTTATGGAGACCTAGGTGTTGTACCTGCTTATAAGTCACTTGACACATTGTCCGAAGGTAAAATATTTCATAGTATATATTATGGAAAAGGATATATGGGAGCTCACGGATCTCTTTTGAATAAAAAAGAAATATGGACTCTCGTTCATTATGTCCGTCAATTTCAAATTGATGGTTATGGAAAAGAAGAGGAAGTTGTTGAAGATGATTCTACTGATATAGAGGAAACAGAGTCAGTAGAAACAGAAGAAGGAGATACCAAGTAATAAATAGTTGAAAATGGAATTTGAAATAACAAAAAAAGCCAAAAGAAACACCTTGTTAATCGCAGGGGGAGGGTTGTTATTGACCTTGATAGGAATATTTACAGGTCTTGATGATCATCATTTTTGGACTCGTTTTATGGCGAGCGGATTAATTAATGCTTTTTACTTTTTTGCTCTTGGTTTAGGAGCACTCTTTTTTCTTGCTCTTGCTTATGCAACGGAAACAGGATGGTATGCTTCTATTAAAAGAGTAATCGAAGCTGTAGCTGGATTTTTACCATATGGTATTGGTCTATTTGGTATTGTTTTATTGGTTATTACCATGATGGATGGTGCTCATGTTTACTCTTGGATGGACCCAGAGGTTGTGGCCCATGATGAAATGATTCAAGGTAAAGCAGCATATTTGAATAAACCATTCTTTTGGATACGCACCATCGTATATTTTGCAGTGTATTTAATCTTTTTAAATGGATTTAGAAAACGATCATTAGAAGAAGATAAAATAGGTGGGACGGAGCTACACTTTAAAAATTATCGACGTGGAGCGCTCTTTTTGGTGTTCTTTGCTGTATTTAGCTCAACGTCTTCTTGGGATTGGTTGATGTCGATTGATGTGCATTGGTTCTCCACTCTATTTGGGTGGTATACCTTTGCAGGAATGTGGTGTACTACTATGGTTGTTTTGATTTTAGTAACTCTTCATTTGAAAAAACATGGTTACCTAGAAAAAGTTAATGAATCTCACATCCATGACTTGGGAAAATGGACTTTTGCAACATCATTTTTATGGTCATACTTATGGTTTTCTCAATTTATGTTGATATGGTATGCCAATATCGGTGAGGAAGTATCCTATTATCAAATGCGAATAGAAAACTATCAGTTTTTATATTTTGCAATGTTTGTGATCAATTTTGCTTTTCCTATGTTAATATTAATGTCTCGTGATGCGAAACGACATTCAGGAATATTGACATTCGTTGGCTTGATTATTTTAGGCGGGCATTGGCTAGATGTTTACATTATGGTTTCAGGAGGTTCTTTGGGATCAACTGCTCATATTGGAGCTCTAGAAATTGGAATGGCCCTTTTGGTTATGGGAGGTTTTATATGGGTAATACTAAAAAACCTGACCAAGTCGCCTTTGACGCCTGTTAATCACCCATTTTTGGATGAGAGTGTCCATCATGAAATTTAATGAACCAGTAGATAAAAAGAAATGGAAAAATTAATAATTCTTATTGTCCTTGTTACCGGAGTAATTGCTTTAGCTCAACTTGTTAGAGTTTATGAGCTCAGCTCGAAATTAAAAAAGAAAGGAGAGCATGACGTCAATGATCGTGACAATCATTTAAATGCCAAATTGATGCTAGGCTTTATGATGTTTCAATTCCTTGGGTTTATTTATTTGATGCTAACCTACGGATGGACGGGTAGAGGTGAAGCTGCTTCTTTACAAGGTGTAGAAACAGACTGGTTGTTAAATTTGAATTTTATCATTATTATCATTGTGTTTTTTATCACCAATTTTCTTTTGTTTTTCTTTTCCTACAAATATGTAAGAAAGCCAGGAGTAAAGGCGACATATTATTCACATAACAATAAATTGGAAGCGATTTGGACAGTCGTTCCAGCGATTGTTTTAGCGGTTATTATTATTCTTGGTTTACAATCATGGAATGACCTTACATCAGGACCAACAAAAAAATCGGTAAGAATCGAACTGTTTGCTAAGCAATTTGATTGGACAGCAAGATATTCAGGCGCAAATGGAAAGCTAGGAAAATATGATTACAAGCTTACAAATGAAGGAAGCAACCCATTGGCACTGATGACAACTGAAACCATCGAATCAGCAAGGGCTGAAACAGAAAAAGCCATTAAATCACTTGAGGATGAGTTAAAATTAGCTCAACTAGATCATTTGAATTCAGGTTACCGAAAGCTATTGCGTTCTTCTTCATATAAAAGTCACATTGAAGAGGCATATAATGAGGCGGTTGAAAATGAATTTAACCTTGTAGAAGTTGAAGAGTCGTTTAAGCATATTTATGCTGATTCCAAAGGTCTTAATGGTCATGTTGAAGTTGAGATTCCTGAGCCAAATGCAGAGACGCAGAAAATAATGGACAGACTTGAGGAAAAGCTCATTGTAAAGGGTAGAATCTTAAGGTCAATTGTTCAAATGCAACAAAATCATGATTCAAAATATGATGACTACGCATGGGATGACATCATTCAAACCGATACTTTATACTTGTGCAAAGGGACTGAATATGAATTTAGTTTCAGATCAAAGGACGTAATCCACTCTGCATATATGCCCCATTTTAGAGCTCAGATGAATGTCGTTCCAGGAATGCCTACAAGATTTAAATTCACCCCTTCGTTAACGACTGAAGAGATGCGTAAAAAGAAAGCTGATTCTAAATTCAATTTTATTCTCATGTGTAATAAAATTTGTGGAACAGCTCACTACAAGATGAAAATGATCGTTGTGGTATTACCTAAAAAGGAATATCAGAATTGGGAGAAATCCAAACAACAAAACACATTTAAGAATACATATTCTGCAGGTGAAGAAAGTGAAGCTCCTGCAAATTCAGAAATTAAAAATTAAAAAATTCTACGATGTCAACAGTAGCACACGATAACAACCATCATGATGAACACCATCACGAAGAATCATTTGTATCAAAGTACATTTTCAGTCAGGATCACAAAATGATTGGTAAGCAGTTTTTAATGACTGCAGTTTTTATGGGAATTGTAGCCATGATGCTTTCTATATTCTTTAGAATTCAGCTGGCTTGGCCAGGAGAGGAGTCTACTTTCTTGAATGTTTTTTTAGGAGACAATTGGGCTCCTGATGGCATTATGAAAGAAAACATGTATTTAGGACTTGTCACAATACATGGTACGATAATGGTCTTTTTCTTATTGACTGGGGGATTGTCAGGCACCTTCTCAAACATACTTATTCCACTGCAGTTGGGAGCCAGAGATATGGCCTCAGGATTCTTAAACATGTTGTCTTATTGGTTCTTCTTTCTATCGACCATATTAATGTTCGCGTCTTTGTTTGTCTTTGATGGAGCGGTCTTTGGAATTCAACTAGGTGATGCTTCTTCGGCACTACCGGACCATACCGTATGGGATGGTTCAGGCCCTGCGATGTCAGGCTGGACGATATACCCTCCTCTTTCAGGATTGCCAAATGCTGAGCAAGGTTCAGGTTTAGGAATGACTTTATGGTTGTTTTCTATGGCCATTTTTATTGCTTCTTCTTTGTTGGGTTCTTTGAATTATATCGTTACCGTTATCAACTTGAGAACAAAAGGAATGAAAATGACAAGAATGCCTTTAACCATTTGGGCCTTTTTTGTAACGGCGATTCTTGGGGTATTGTCTTTCCCAGTTCTTCTATCAGCGGTATTACTTCTGATTATGGACCGAATGGCTGGTACTAGCTTTTATCTATCGGATATAATTGTTCAAGGAGAAATGTTGGCAAATCATGGTGGGTCACCCCTACTTTATCAGCATTTGTTTTGGTTTTTAGGGCACCCTGAAGTGTATATTGTTCTTTTACCCGCGTTAGGATTATCATCTGAAATTATAGCGACAAACTCTAGAAAACCGATATTTGGTTACAAGGCGATGATTGGATCGATTTTAGCGATTGGTTTCTTATCCTTTATTGTTTGGGGGCATCACATGTTTGTTACAGGGATGAATCCGTTCCTTGGTTCGGTATTTGTCTTTACGACTCTTTTGATTGCGATTCCTTCAGCTGTTAAGGTATTTAACTACCTGACTACACTTTGGAAAGGATCCTTGGTTCTTACACCTGCAATGATGTTTGCGATTGGTCTTGTTTCAACTTTTATTACTGGAGGAGTTACTGGAATCATCTTGGCTGATTCAGCTCTTGATATAGCGATACATGATACCTACTTCGTAGTAGCACATTTCCATATTGTTATGGGGATGTCTGCAGTATTTGGAATGTTTGGAGGGGTTTACCATTGGTTCCCAAAAATGTTTGGAAGAATGATGAATATGAGGCTTGGTTTTGTTCATTTTTGGATCACAATTATCGGAGCCTATGGGGTGTTTTTTCCGATGCATTTCGTTGGTTTGGCAGGAGCCCCAAGAAGATATTATGATTACACTGTGTATCAAGAATTTGATCAAGGCGCGTATGACATGATTATGGACCTCAATGGCATCGTTACTTTCTTCGCTATTTTCGCGGCAATTGGTCAGATTTTATTCTTGTTCAATTTCTTCTACAGTATATTCCGAGGGCCTAAGGCTCCCCAGAATCCGTGGAGATCAAATACACTGGAATGGACAACTCCTGTAGAGCACATTCACGGGAATTGGCCTGGAGAGCTACCTACTGTTCACAGGTGGCCATATGATTATTCAAAGCCAGGAGCTGATGAGGATTTTATACCTCAAACGGTACCGCTTAAAAAAGGTGAAGAGGAGCATTAATTACTGCCCTTTCTGTAATTCTTTATCTACCTTCGAAAGTTCTTCAAAGAATGTTTCACCAAAGACCCTTATAATGGGTTCCTTAAGAAACTTGTATACAGGAACTTTTAACGACTCACCTAAACTACAAGCTGGCGAACAGATATCCCAGACCTCATAATTTAGTGCAGTAAATTCATTGAAGTCTTTCGTTCGAATGGGATACAGGTGACAGGATTGAGGCTTGTTAAAGTCTATTTTCCCTGCTTTGTATGCGGTTTCTATGGAGCATTTGGCTGTATTGGCTGTATCAAAATACACAAAGCAGCATTCTTTTTTGTGAATGAGGTTTGTTGCTGGCACATCATCTTCGTCTAAGTAAAAAACACCTTCTCGTTCAACGGTTTCAATACCAGAGCTGCTCATGTGAGGCTTAATTTTATCTAAGTTATTTGAAATCAGTTCTGCTTCTTTGTCAGTGAGCGGAGCTCCTCCATTTCCTTTGACACAGCAGGCTCCTTTGCACTTATTTAAATCACAAACGAATTGTTCAGAAAAGAGCTCTGTGGATACTATTTTATCTTCAATTTCAACTAGCATATTATAAAAGTAAAGCTAATTTTCTTTTTTATTTTGAATAATTGTATATCTTTGTAGGCATAAATACATAAGATTAAAGAAAGAGGGGACGAAAGTCCCCTCTTTTATTGTCCTAAAATAACATGATTTCAAAAGAAAATATCACAGCTCTTATTGATGAGCGGATTAGAGATTTAGAAAAGGATCTTTATGTTGTGGAATTGTCTATCTCAGCAAAAAATGTGATTCGAGTAGAAATTGATAAAGTGGATGGGAATGTTACTGTTGATGAATGTGTTTCTATTTCACGCAATATTGAGCATAATTTGGACAGAGAAAAAGAGGACTTTGAGTTGCATGTTTCATCTGCTGGTTTAGATAAACCATTTCGTCATATCAACCAATACAAGAAAAATATTGGACGTATGATACAGGTGAAGTCTATTGAATCTGGAAAATTGGAGGGACGACTCTCCAATGTTGATGATAAAGGAATTACATTAATCCGTTCGGAGAAAAAGCGGATTGAGGGAAGAAAAAAGAAAGAAGTAGTTGAAGAAGAATTTCAATTTGACTTCGATCAAATAAAAGAAACAAAAATTGTAGTATCGTTTAAATAATAATTTATGAATAGTATTGAATTAGTTGATTCGTTTTCAGAATTTAAAGAGCTTAAAAACATAGATAAGCAGACCATGCAGCATATTCTCGAGGATGTGTTTAGGGCCATGTTCAAAAGAAAGTTTAATACCGATGAACATATTGACATCATTGTTAATATAGACAAAGGTGATGTTCAGATTTTCTTGAATAAAGAGATTGTTGATGATGGAGAGGTAGAAGATCCAAACACTGAGATAGCTTACTCTGATGCCATTAAAATTGAACCTGATTTTGAAATTGGTGAAGAGGTAACAGAAGAATTCCGTTTTGCTGATTTTGGGAGAAGAAATGTTCTTTCTTTAAGACAAAATTTAATATCTAGAATATTAGAGCTTGAAAAAGATCATATTTATAAAAAATACAAAGAACGTGTTGGAGAAATCATAACTGGAGAAGTATATCAAGTTTGGAAAAAAGAAATACTCGTTATGGATGACGATAATAATGAACTTATCCTTCCTAAGTCTGAACAAATCCCATCTGATTTCTTTAAGAAAGGAGAAACAGTTCGTGCGGTTGTAGCAAAAGTGGATATGCGAAACAGTACTCCAGTAATTATCTTATCGCGTACGGCACCGGAATTTTTAGAGCGATTGTTTGAGCTTGAGGTACCAGAGGTATTTGATGGACTAATTACAATTAAGAAAATTGTAAGAGAGCCAGGTGAGAGAGCAAAAGTTGCTGTTGAATCCTATGACGACAGAATTGACCCTGTTGGAGCTTGTGTAGGTATGAAGGGTTCCAGAATCCACGGTATCGTAAGAGAACTTAGAAATGAAAATATCGATGTAATCAATTATACTACGAATAATCAGCTTTTGATACAAAGATCGTTGTCTCCCGCGAAAGTAACCTCAATGGAAATTATAGAAGAGGAAAGCAGAGTGAAAGTATATTTAAAACCAGATCAGGTTTCGTTGGCAATTGGACGAGGAGGTAATAACATTAAACTTGCTGGAAAGCTTAGTGGGTATGAAATTGATGTCTACAGAGACGGTGAAGTTGATATTGAGGATGTTGATTTAGAGGAATTCGCAGATGAAATAGATGGTTGGATTATAGATGAGCTGAAAGCCATAGGGTGTGACACAGCAAAATCAGTTCTCGAGATCAGTATTGAAGACCTTACACAGCGTACGGATCTAGAAAAAGAGACGATTGAAGAAGTATTTCGTATTTTGAAAGCAGAATTTGAATAAATTTGATAATCATAGTTAAATTCGTTGATTAAATTATGGGAGGTAGACCAATAAGATTAGGAAAAGCAGCAGGAGAACTCAATGTGGGTCTAGAAAACCTTGTTGAATTTTTGAGCTCAAAAGGTATTGAGATTGATAAGAATCCGAATACCAAATTAACACCAGAGAATTATTCGCTGTTGTGTGATGAGTTTGCTGCGGATCAAGATCTTAAAGAAAAGTCAAAAGGAGTTTTAAGTCATAGAGAAAAGAGAGAGTCTTTGTCTATCGAAGATTCTAAGGAGCTCGAAGAAGCTCCAAAAGAAGAGGCAGAGGTGGTTTCTAACGATTCTAAACCTGCAGCGCCAGAGGATGTACCATCCGTTAAGGTGCCTGAAAAGGATGTGAAAGTTGTTGGAAAAATTGACCTTGATGCCTTAAATCAAAAATCCAAACCAGAGAAGAAAACAGAAGAAAAACCAGCTGAAAAACCAGCTGAAGAGCTGAAAAAATCTGAAGAGAAAAAAGAGAAACCTGCGAGTGAGGCACCAAGTAGCCAGATTGAGACCATAAAGATTGAAAGAAAGAAGATTTCTGGACCAACTGTATTGGGTAAAATTGACTTGCCAGTTGAAAAACCAAAATCACCTGCGGGAAGTTCTAGACCAGAAAATTTAAATAAAAGAAAGAGAAAAAGAATTAAAAAGGTAGAAGTACCTTCTACTGGAAATAAAGGAGCCGGAAATAAATTTAAGAATCCCAAAACGGATAAACCTGAAATTTCAGAGCAGGATATTCAAAAAGAGATTAAGGAAACCTTAGCTCGATTATCGAATAAGGGAGGGAAGTCAAAAGCTGCCAAAAACAGAAGACAAAAGAGAGAAAGTGTGGCTCAAAAACGCCAGGAAGAAATGGAAATGGCTGAGCTTGAAGAAAAAATCTTGAAGCTGACTGAGTTTGTTACTGTTTCTGAATTGGCATCGATGATGAGTATTCAGCCTACACAAGTTATATCGGTTTGTATGTCATTGGGTATTTTTGCTTCAATCAATCAAAGATTAGATGCAGAAACTATTCAAATTGTAGCGGAAGAATTTGGATATGAAACACAGTTCGTAAGTGCTGAAGTTCAAGAAGCCATACCTGTAGTTGAAGATTCAGAGGAGGACCTTATAGATAGACCTCCGATTATTACTGTTATGGGTCACGTGGATCACGGTAAGACTTCTTTACTTGATAGAATTAGAAATGCCAATGTAATTGATGGTGAAGCCGGAGGAATAACCCAGCATATAGGAGCCTATTCACTTTCTTTAAAAGACGGAAAGAAATTAACATTTTTAGATACTCCAGGTCACGAAGCATTTACAGCCATGCGTGCAAGGGGTGCTCAGGTAACTGATGTTGCTATTATTATAGTCGCGGCAGATGATGATGTAATGCCTCAAACAAAAGAAGCTATTTCGCATGCGCAAGCTGCAAATGTACCTATGGTTTTTGCCATAAATAAAATAGATAAACCAGGATCTAATGCTGATAAGATTAAAGAACAGCTTTCTGGAATGAATATTTTGGTTGAAGATTGGGGTGGAAAATTCCAATGTCAAGAGATTTCGGCAAAACAGAATTTGAATATTGAAGAATTACTTGAAAAAGTATTACTTGAAGCAGAGCTTCTCGATCTAAAAGCGAACCCAAATAAACCTGCAGTAGGTACTGTTATTGAGGCCTCTCTTGATAAAGGTAAGGGTTATGTAACGAATATGCTGGTGCAGGCAGGAACCTTGAAAATTGGAGATGTATTACTGGTTGGTCGTCACTATGGTAGAGTTCGTGCGATGCATGATGAAAAGGGAGCTTCTATGAAGGAAGCTGGTCCATCACAAGCGATTTCAGTTCTTGGAATAAACGGTGCGCCAAGTGCAGGTGACAATTTCAATGTAATGCTTGATGAAAAAGAAGCGAAGTCTATTGCTACTAAGAGAGAACAGCTATACAGAGAGCAGGGGCTAAGAACAACGAAACATATTACTCTTGATGAAATTGGTAGACGATTGGCAATTGGAGATTTCAAAGAGCTAAACTTAATAATTAAAGGAGATGTTGATGGTTCTATTGAGGCTCTATCAGATGCATTATTGAACTTATCTACTCAAGAAATTCAGGTAAATATTATTCACAAAGGCGTTGGAGCGATATCTGAAGCGGATGTGAACCTTGCTTCTGCGTCCGATGCTATTATATTAGGGTTTCAGGTAAGACCGACAGTTGGTGCAAGAAAGCTTGCAGATAATGAACAAATAGACATTAGACTCTATTCTATTATTTATAAAGCGATTGAAGAAATCAAAGCGGCCATGGAAGGGATGCTGTCTCCTGATATTGAAGAAAAAGTTGTTGGTTCGGCAGAGATTCGAGAAGCCTTTGACATTACAAAGGTCGGTACTATAGCAGGTTGTTTTGTGCTGGAAGGAACTATAAAAAGATCTTCTAAGATTAGAATCATTAGAGACGGAATTGTTGTCCATACTGGCGAGCTTGGATCATTAAAAAGATTCAAGGATGATGTTAAGGAAGTGAAAAACAACTATGAGTGCGGATTGAACATAGATAAGTACAATGATATTGAAGTAGGAGATATTATTGAAGCTTACGAAGAAGTGGAAGTGGCAAGAAAGCTTTAATAGTTTTTTTACACTATTTAGATTAAATAAATTTACATTGATATCAATATAATATGGAAAATATAAATCAGGCAGGTTGGTTTGGTCCAACGGAGATCATAATTATTTTAGTTATAGTATTGCTGTTTTTCGGAGGAAGAAAAATTCCAGAATTAATGAAAGGCCTTGGAAAAGGAGTTAAAGAATTTAAGGATGCTTCTAAAGCAGAAGAAGTAGTAAATGAGGACAGCTCGGAAGAGAACGAGAAGATAGAGACAAAGTAATTCTATGTATAAGACAATTGCCGACATAAATGAGGCGTTACACGCAGGACAAACTGTGTCTTCGATTGTTGAAACTAGCATTTCAAAAATAAAAGAAAAATCTAGCTTAAATGCATTTGTTGAAGTATTTGAGGTATCTGCAAGATCAGTAGCCGCTGCGGTTGATAAAAAAATAAAGAAAGGAAATGCTGGTAAATTGGCAGGTGTCATTGTCGGTATAAAGGACAATATCTGCTACAAAGGACATAAGGTTTCTGCCTCTTCCAAAATACTCAGTAATTTCGAATCACTCTACACAGCTACGGTATTACAAAGACTTATCGATGAAGACGCTATTATTATTGGAAGACTCAATTGTGACGAGTTCGCCATGGGAAGCTCAAATGAAAATTCATTTTACGGAAATGTAAATAATAATTTTAATGAGAAGTATGTCCCGGGAGGATCTTCAGGAGGTTCTGCAGTAGCAGTTTCAGCGGGCTTATGCACAATTGCGTTGGGAAGCGACACAGGAGGGTCCGTTCGTCAACCAGCGTCATGGACGAATACCTTTGGGCTAAAACCGACTTACGGATGCTTTAGTCGCTATGGTTTAATTGCGTATGCTTCATCTTTTGATCAAATAGGTGTTTTTTCTAATTGTATTGAGGATAGCGAGTTGGTTTTTGAGCTTAGTAGAGGAGAGGACCCAATGGACTCAACTTCGATTTCTAAAGAAATCAACAATCCAAAACAAGAAAAGGAAAAGCTAAGAATCGGATATGTTAAAGAGTACATGAATCATGAGGGTATAGATCCTGAAATCAAGACAAAGCTACATGAATTAAAATCGAAACTAGAATCGAATAATATAGAGTTGGTGGAGTGTGAATTCCCGTATTTAGATTATTTAGTTCCGACTTATTACGTGCTAAGCACGGCAGAAGCATCATCGAATTTGTCCAGATTTGATGGGGTACATTATGGACATCGAAGCGATGCTGCTGAGGGAGTTGAAGACACCTATAAGAAATCGAGAACTGAAGGTTTTGGTAAGGAAGTCAAAAGACGAATCATGACTGGTACCTTTGTTCTTTCACATGGTTATTATGATGCGTATTATACGAAAGCACAAAAAGTAAGGCAATTGGTAAAAAAGTCCACAGATTGTTTTTTTAAAAATGTCGATGTCATGCTATTTCCAACGACTGCTTCTACAGCGTTTGAGCAAGGAAGTGTTAAGGATCCGATTCAAATGTATTTACAGGACATCTTTACCGTTCATGCTAATTTAAGTGGTAATCCTGCAATTAGTATCCCTTTCGGTATCCATTCAAATGGCATGCCTTTTGGATTGCAGCTGATGTCAGATCGTTTTAACGAAAAGGAATTATTTAGTTATTCAAGAATATTAAAGAGCTATTTATAAGATGAGGGGATTGTTATTTATATTATTTATGAGTTTTGGAATCGTTTCCCTTGCTCAAAATACATCTGATCCAAAAGAGGATTCTCTGTATAAGGTCTCTTTTTTAAATACGATTGAGCAAAGCCTTAATCTTTTTTATGCAGAATATGCAAATAATATCAATTTAGATTCTCTAAAAAAAGCCATTGAACAAAACGGGGGTTCATCAATAAAAGTTTCAGATGATACCATCTGTAAAAGGTTGGACAGGATAAATACAATGACTCCTTTTCAGCTTCAATGTAATGAAACAGCTCTTTCAATCATTAAATACTTTATAGATAAAAGAAAAGGTTTTATTAAGGTTGTTTTGGGACGCTCTCCTTTATATTTTGATATGTTTGAATCAAAACTTTCTGAATATGGATTACCCATTGAGTTAAAGTATTTGGCCGTAATTGAAAGCGGATTACGTCCCCAAGTAAAATCAAGAGCTGGTGCACTAGGGCTATGGCAATTTATGTATAGGACGGGTTTATATTTTGGATTAAAAGAAAATTCGTACATCGATGAACGAATGGATCCAATAAAGGCTACTGATGCCGCATGTAGATATTTAAAAAAGTTGTTTGGTATTTATGGAGATTGGAATCTCGCATTAGCAGCCTATAATGCAGGCCCTGGGAATGTAAATAAAGCCATAAAGCGTTCTGGAGATAAGAAAACGTATTGGGAGGTAAGGCCATATCTGCCAAGAGAAACTCAGGGATATGTCCCTAATTTTATAGCAGTAACTTATTTAATGACGTATCATAAGGAACATCTTATTTTACCCGTAAATATGAATGCTCATAATGTAACCATAGACACTATGTGTTTTAAATCTGCCATGCATATGGGAACTATTTCAAAATTAATAGATTGGCCATTAGAAGATATCAAAGCCTTTAATCCCATTTTCAAAACCACTTATATTCCAAAATCAAATCCAGCATTTTGTATTACAGGGCCACATGAAAAAATCAATTTGGTTGTGGGTGTGGAGGATTCTTTAATCAAGCTAGAAAATTCTATTTATGGAACAGATGAGGTACAGCTAAAAAAGATTTTTGTTAGAGATACTTTAACCGGCGATACTATTCAAAAAACCATACATATATATTATCACAAAGTTCAAGCTGGTGAAGTGCTGAAAAAAGTAGCTACTTATTATGCTGTTAGTGAGGACGAAATTATGAACTGGAATGGTTTAAAAACGACAAATATATACATTGGTCAGCATCTAAGAATAGAATCTGAAAAAAAGGTTACCCCGCCAAAGCCAAAACCCAAACCTGCGGCTACCCGAAAATATTATACGGTAAGGAGTGGTGATACATTTGGACATATTGCTGAAAAGCATAGGGTTTCACAAAGTAGATTACGCAAACTAAATCCAAGGATAAATATAAACCGTTTAGATATAGGACAAAAAATACGAATAAGATAACGATGAGGTTGCTGAAGCTGTTTTCTACCATAATATTAGCCATTCATTTAAATGGTTGTGGTGAATTCTTTTCTTCAGAGGTGTATGTGACAGGAAAGGTAGGAGAAATATTGGTGGTCTGTGATGATGCCATTTGGAACTCTTCAATTCATTCTGATTTAGACTCCAACCTTACGCGATTTATCATGCCATACTTTCCTGATGTGGCGACTTTTGAGCTTTTACATTACAACGACAAAAACTTTGTTGGAGCAGTGAAGCGTCACCGAAATGTTCTTTTTTTGACAATAGACCAGAATCACAAAGGGAATAAAGGAAAATTACAATACAGAGATGATGTGTGGGCTAATAATCAGCTTGTGATTGAGATAATCGCAAAAGATTATACACAATTGGTTCAAACCATTAACGCTGGGGCAGATCATATTCATGAAAAATTTGAATACGAATCTTGGAATCGGATTAGAAAGCGTTTTGCTGAAGAAAAGAATAATCGAATAGATAGTGAGCTTAAACAAAATTTTGGAGTGCATATTGATCTCCCGAATGCATCAAAAATGGTGTCATCAAGGAAGAATTTTTGTCGAATAGAGCTTCCCGCAGCATCTAGACCAATTGAGTTTGTTGGTGCTTCGAAGCAGGATTTGGGGACCATATTTTCCGGAATTATGGTATATCAATATCCATATACGGATTCAAGTCAGCTTGGAATAGATCAATTATTAAAAGCAAGGGATACAATGCTAAAATATAATGTGCCCCATGAAACACAAGGACTTTATATGGGGACTCAGTATAATGAATTTGTGTATCCTCATTCTTCTGAAGAGAGTAATTTTAAAGAAACGATTAATGGAATTGAGGTAAGAGGGATGTTTGAATTCAAAGGCAGGTTTCAACATTCTACAGGAGGAGCCTTTTGGTCATTTCACTTTTTACAACCCAACACAAATCAGCTTGTTTGTGTCAGCGGTTATGTCGATGCTCCTTCATCAACAAGCTGGACTCATGCCATAAGAGAAATTCAAGCCATCTGGAAGAGCGTAACGATTTTGTGATGATCCGAATAGCTGCAGCAATAATTACATTTAATGAAGAAAAAAACATTGAAAGATGTATCAAGGGTCTTGTGGATTGTGTTGATGAAATAGTTGTTTTGGATTCCTTTTCAACTGACGGGACCAAAGAGATATGTGGCAAATACAATGTGAAGTTTATTCAAGATAGCTGGGAAGGCTATGCTCAAACCAAGAACAAATTGAACGAGCTTATTGATGCCGATTATATTTTTTCTATAGATGCGGATGAAGTACCTTGTAAGACTTTGCAACGTGAGATATTAAAGCTTAAAAACGCTAAAAATGAGCACATTTATATTGTAAATCGAATTACTAATTATTGTGGTCGATGGATAAAGCATTGTGGTTGGTATCCAGAGCCGAAAGCAAGAATTTTCCCAAAAACGAAAGCAAACTGGAAAGGAGAACTTGTACATGAGTTTCTAAATTACGATGCTGCAATAAAAACCTACACCCTTAACGGACATTTAGAGCATTATTCATACTATAATAAAAAGGAGCATATAGATAGAGCAAATAAATATGCATTACTTGCGGCTCAACAATATTTTAATGCAGGGAAAAAGACATACATATTTCAACCTGCTGTTAGCGCATTCACCAAATTTGTCAACATTCTATTTTTTAAGAAAGGCATGCTGGATGGGGTGAATGGGTTTCAAATTGCCAAGATCAGTGCTGCTTCAAATTATTTAAAGTATAAGGAACTAAAAAGACTTAACAAGACTAAAAATAAATAATGTGTTGCAGGTTATTCTGGTTTCTTCAATAAAATTGGATAATGAATAGCATATTCAAATACCTTATTAGAAGCCATCTTTTTTTGGCATTATGTAGCTTCATCTTTTTAGTTGGCTTACAAAAGGAATCTAGCCTATCTTGGATATATGCTTTAATGATTTCCATGGGTATCATTGGAGTTTATAATTCTCATCGTTTATGGAAGTATGGTAAAAACAGATTGCCTGAATACATGAAAGAATGGACCTCGGTGAATAAAAGATCTCTTTACTTTCTTGCCTTTATCCCAACCATATTTGCTGCGCTATTATATTACTCTTTTTTTGGTGGCAACCCTACTCAAGATCTTTTAGCTGTCATTTGTGTTTTAATTAGTGTGTTTTATGTGAAGAGATTAGGTAAGCTTTCCTTGAGAGAAATCCCTTACATGAAGGTGATATTCGTAATATTAATATGGTATTTTCTGTTCTTTGTCTTCCCCTTCATGATTTTTGATTCCCCTCAGCCATGGTTACTGGGCTTTTTGTTTTTACTGATTATATTGATTCCTTCAGATATTAAAGATGTGTATTTTGACCCTAAAGACATGAGGACGATTCCGCAGATAATAGGATTGAACAAATCAGTGAGAGTTATTCAGCTTATAGTCCTACTTTCTATTTTAATTTTGTCTTTTCGTTTTGAAGAAGTAAATAATGCTCCCGCATGGATTTTTGGATTTTTATATTTCCTTTTATTGACTTTCATTTATAAAAAAATAGGGTATAAGTACTTTTTCGTCTTTGCAGATTTTACATTTATGCTCATTGGTATTACAGCTGCATTTTTACGATTTATGTAAATACAAAAGGCCGGGGAGTCCCCGGCCTTTATATGTTTCGTTAAAAACATTGAATTATGAAAAAAAGTGTTAAAAACCAAAAATATGGAAGTTTTTTCTCCAAATTTTAAATCAATTACTGCAATAATTATGCCAACAATTACATCGCTATGTGTTTTTTGTTGATTTAATTTTATTTTGGGTTTTGGTACGTTAAATGATTACACACATTAGCTATCTTTACAAACTTATTATTGAATGATGGAATACAATTTCAGGGAAATAGAAAAAAAGTGGATTAAATTCTGGAAAGAAAATAAATCTTACAAAACAATTGAGGATACCTCTAAAGAAAAGTATTACGTGCTTGATATGTTTCCTTATCCATCTGGAGCCGGTCTTCATGTAGGGCATCCATTAGGGTATATTGCCTCTGATGTAATTGCTAGGTATAAAAAGTTATTGGGATTTAATGTCCTGCATCCAATGGGCTATGATTCTTTCGGCTTACCAGCAGAACAATATGCCATTCAGACTGGTCAACATCCGGCAATTACTACTCATAGAAATATAAAGCGTTATAGAGAACAGCTAGACCAAATGGGTTTTTGTTATGATTGGGATCGGGAAGTAAAGACATCTTCTCCTGAATATTATAAATGGACGCAGTGGATCTTTAAGCAATTATTTAATGCTTACTATGACCTTCATTCTAACAGTTCTCAACGAATAGAATCTTTGGTAACTCATTTTGAAGAAAAGGGTTCGAAAGGGGTAAATGCTTATCATGATGAGCATCTAGATTTCACCTCTACTGAATGGCAAGAATTTGATATTGAAAAAAAGGAGGAGGTTTTACAATGCTATAGGATTGCATATCTATCAGAATCTCAGGTGAATTGGTGCCCAAAACTTGGTACAGTTCTAGCGAATGATGAAATCTCCAATGGCCTATCCGTTCGAGGCGGTCATCCTGTTGAGCAAAAGGTAATGAGGCAATGGTCAATGAGAATTAAAGCTTATGCGGAAAGGTTGTTAAATGATCTGGAAGGTATAGATTGGAGTGATTCTTTAAAAGAGCAGCAGAGAAATTGGATTGGAAAATCTACTGGAGCTTCCGTATCATTTGAAATTTCAAAACATGAGGGAAGCAATGTAGATGTTTTTACCACAAGACCTGACACTATTTTTGGTGTTACCTTTATTGTATTGGCTCCTGAACATGAATTGGTAATGGAGATTGTTAAAAGTAATCAATTAGATGCTGTTAAAAGTTACATAAAAAAGTCAGCAAGTAAATCAGAAAGGGACAGGCAGTCAGATGTTAAGAATATCACTGGAGAGTTTACGGGAGCATATGCCATTCATCCATTTACAGGTAAAGAAATCCCAATATGGATAGGCGATTATGTGTTGTCTAGCTATGGTACCGGAGCGGTTATGTCTGTGCCTTGCGGTGACCAAAGAGATCATTTATTCGCCAAAAAATTTGGAATTGACATTGTCAATATTTTTGAAAATACGGATGTTTCCAAGTGCGCATATGAGGAAAAAACCGGTAAAATCACAGGTTCTGATTTTTTAAATAATCTTTCAATTGATCAAGCTATCGAAGCTGCTATTTTAGCAATCGAAAGTAAAGGAATCGGTAAGAGAAAAACAAACTATAGGTTAAGGGATGCTGTGTTCTCAAGACAAAGGTATTGGGGAGAACCTTTTCCGATATATTATAGAAATGATATTCCTTATATGGTTGATGACATACATCTCCCCGTTGAGCTTCCAGAGGTTGATAAATACTTGCCAACTGAAGAAGGGGAACCACCTCTCGCAAGGGCTAATAAGAACCAATGGAAGCATGCTGAGGGAGACCGTATGGATTTCAATACAATGCCAGGTTGGGCAGGAAGCTCTTGGTATTTTTTGAGATATATGGATCCATATAATGAAAAAGAATTTGTATCCAAAGAAAAAGTAGACTATTGGAAAAACGTTGACCTGTATATTGGCGGATCAGAGCATGCAACAGGACATCTTTTGTATTCGAGGTTTTGGACGAAATGTTTATTTGATTTAAACTTTATTCCTTTTGAAGAACCATTCAAAAAACTGATTAATCAGGGAATGATTTTAGGAAGAAGTAATTTTGTATACAGAATTAATGGCACAAATTCTTATGTCACTAAAAGTAAAGTCAAAGAGTATGATACGACTGCTATTCATGTAGATATCGCAATAGTTGATAATGATGTGCTAGATCAGGAAAAATTTAAAGAATGGATGCCAGAATATAAAGACGCTACATTTATAGTCGAGGAAAATGGAGATTACCTTTGTGGTTTTGAAGTTGAAAAAATGTCAAAATCGAAATACAATGTTCAAACTCCTGATGACCTAGTTCACGACTTTGGAGCGGATACCCTCAGGCTATATGAAATGTTTTTGGGCCCAATTGAGCAAAGTAAGCCTTGGGACACTAAGGGCATCTCGGGAGTACACAATTTTCTTAGAAAGTGTTGGAGATTATATTGTGATTCTGATGGGAATTCAATATTGTCAGACGACATTCCTTCAAAAGAATATATGAAAACCCTACATAAGGCAATTAAGCGTATTCGTGAAGATCTCAATCGATACTCATTAAATACATGCGTTTCCACATACATGATAGCTGTTAATGAATTTACTGAACAAAAGTGCCACAACAAAGAAGTTTTAGAACAATTTATTATACTGCTGGCGCCTTATGCTCCTCATTTTTGTGAAGAGCTATGGGAAAAAATAGGTAATGGGGTTGGGACTTTATACGAGTCAAATTATCCAGAATTCAATAAGGATTATTTGGTTGAAGACACTTATGAATATCCCGTTTCATTTAATGGGAAAATGAGGTTCAAGGTAGAACTGCCATTGTCTTTGAAGCAAGATGAGCTTAAAAAGGAATTGGAGAAAATGGATCAAACCATAAAATGGCTGGACGGAAAAGAACCCAAAAAGGTGATTATAGTTCCAGGAAAAATCGTAAATTTTGTAGTTTAATTATTGAGTTTTGAGCTTTGTCAATATACTTGATAAGTTTTCTACCTCAACAATATAATTTTTTAAGGAAGCTGAATTTGATTTAATTTGAGCTCCTCCAGCAAAAACATCCAAATTCGGGTAGTCTGACTTTAATTTTTTGAAATATCCAATCACAAAATCATTGTCTACAGCAGTTAGCCAAGAAGTAAGTATCGCATCGGGCTTCAATTTTTCTATACACTCTACTAGAGATTCATAAGGTAGACTTTGTCCCAAATAAAATGTAGGGATGCCCTTGGAACGCAACAAGAAATGATAAAACAATAGGCTTATTTCATGCCATTCATGTTCTGGAAGATACATGAGTACAGCTTTATCTGTTGAATCTGGAACTTTCTGTTTATCTATTTCAGAAATAATTTTCTGACGAATAAGGTTTGACATGAAATGTTCTTGTGCTGGATTCACAGAGCCAATTAACCACATGATGCCAATTCTATCTAAAAAGGGTATGAGATGGTTTGTAAATGTTTTTTCTAAACCTACAGCTTCTAATAAGCCATTTAACGTTTCTTTGAACATTTCTTCGTCAAGCGTTACGAGGGCTAAGATGAACTTTTCCATGCTATACTCAGGCTCTTTGTTTACTTTTATGTCCCATAAAAGCTTGTTCATGTCTTCTTGTGAGAGCTTCGCAATTTTGGAAATTTTAATCCCATTTCGATTAAGCATACTAATCGTAAGTAAATGAGTCAATTCGGAATCTGAATATGTTCTGATTTTGGTGTCGGTTCTATCTGGAGTTAATATACTGTAACGTTTTTCCCATATACGAATCGTATGAGATTTAATTCCCGTAAGGTTTTCCAGATCTTTGATTTTATATTCCGCCATACCAATTTACTCTTACAATAAGAAACAAGCCATATCTTTAATTGTTCTTATACTTACAATATATTATAAATTTGCTTAATGGATATCTTTAGTGCAGAATTTTTAATTTCCAATACGACATTTAAGAAATGTCCTCAAGATGAGAAGCCTGAGTTCGCTTTTATTGGTAGGTCCAATGTGGGAAAGTCATCGCTCATTAATATGATTACGGGTAAAAAAAAGCTAGCAAAAACATCGTCAACACCCGGAAAGACTCAGCTTATTAATCATTTTACCATAAATAATGAATGGTATTTGGTTGATTTACCTGGTTATGGGTATGCCAAAGCTTCAAAAAAAAGCCGTAAGAGCTGGGAGCATTTCATATCTGAATATTTACTTCATCGAGAATTTTTGTTGACTACCTTCGTTCTTATCGATTCGCGATTGGAGCCACAAGCGATTGATTTAGAATTCATGAATTGGTGTGGATCTAAGGGAATACCTTTTTCAATCATCTTTACCAAAACAGATAAATTATCCAGCTCGGCGCTCCAAAAAAAACTATCTTTTTATAAAAAAGAAATGCTTAAATCTTGGGAGGAGTTACCTCCAGTATTTATAAGCTCGAGTCAGTCAAATCTCGGTCGCGAATCCATTTTGAACTACTTGAATGAGATCCTCAATTCTTTTAGTCAATCACGTTCTTGAATATACACCTTGAAATGTATATTTTTGCTAAAACACAACTATGGGAAGAGCCTTTGAATATAGACGAGCAGCCAAGGAAAAACGATGGGACAAAATGTCCAAGATTTTCCCGAAGCTTGGAAAAGCAATAACCCTTGCCGCTAAAGAGGGAGGTGTAGACCCTGCATCAAATGCCAAATTGCGAACAGCCATTCAAAATGCAAAAGCTGAAAATATGCCTAAGGACAATATTGAAGCTGCGATTTCAAGGGCAGTTCAAAAGGACACGGCTTTATTTAGTGAAATGAATTATGAAGGGAAAGGTCCGCATGGTGTATTAGTAGTTGTAGAATGCGCTACCGATAACCCTACAAGAACTGTTGCAAACGTCAAATCGTATTTTAATAAGGCAGGAGGAGGAATCGTTCCGACAGGATCTTTAGAGTTTATGTTTCAAAGAAAAAGTGTTTTTGAACTTGAGAAGCCTGCAGAACTTGATATTGAAGAGCTTGAATTTAACCTTATTGATGCTGGTGTTGAAGAACTCGAGCTTAGGGAGGATGTATTGTTTATATATGGAGACTATACCGCATTTGGAACCATTGCAAAAGCTCTTGAAGAAATGGAGCTAGAAGCACAAAAATCAAGCTTAAAGAGATTTCCTACATCACCAGTAGAATTCAATGAAGAGCAATTGATTGAGATTGAAAAAATGTTAGATAAAATTGAAGATGATGACGACATTCAGCAGGTTTTCACCAACATTGCATAAATATACCCCATCATTTATACTAAAACACACTTAATTTAGTTATAGATAGACGTTTATGATGGTAAAGCCTTTTACATATCTCGGCCTTTGTACTTTGTTGCTCTTTTCGGCATGCTCCACGGAGAAAAATTCTTTTCTGAATCGGACATATCATTCTACGACAGCACGCTTTAATGGTCATTTTAATGCAAATGAATTGTTAGATCAATCTTTGGTCACATTTTACAGCTCTAAAAAAGATGATTTCTATGAGGTTTTACCTGTGACACTTTTGCCAAATGAGGAAGAATCTAAGGGGATGCACCCAGCTATAGACACCGCTATTTCCAAGTGTTCAATTGTCATTAAGAATCACAGTATGCCAAGTACAGAAGACATGTACTACAAAGATGTGGAGCACAATAAATGGATTGATGAAAATTGGATTACTATTGGCAGAGCGTTATACTATAAACGAGAGTATAAACAGGCCAAGAAAAACTTTGAATTCGTAAAACGATTATTTGCCAAGGATCCTTCATTTTACATAGCTAGATTATGGATTGCTAAAATTCATATTGAGCAACGTAAGTTTGCTGATGCAAAAATAATTTTGGACGATTTAAATGCGATTTCTCTTGAGCAAAAAGAAAAAACATTTAGGGATTACATTCCTTTTGTAAAGGATAAAACCGAAGATGAGGAAGGTATTCCAGTGATGAGTAGGAAGCTACAATATGATATTTATAAAACCTATGCAGACCTTGCCATTAAGAGAAAAGAATACCCGGAGGCCATTGAGGGGTTAAACTCTGCGATTACGAAATGCCCATCTCCTGGTGAAAAAACACGTTTGCATTTTATTTTAGGTCAGCTTTATCAAAAAAGCAATGTCTTGGATTCAGCTAGGTTACATTATTCAAAGGCCTTAAAAGCGTCAGCCCCTTTTGAGATTTCCTTCAATGCGCGCTTAAATCGCGCCATCAGTGGAGGAGGCGATAAGCTTAGCAAGGATTTAAAGCGCATGTTGAAGGATGCAAAAAACGCTCAATATAAAGACCAAATATATTATGCTCTTGCCAATCTTGAAATCAATAGAAATAATAAAGAGCAGGCAAAAGTTTATTTAACGGAATCGGCTTTCTATTCAAATGGAAATGCGCGTCAAAAAGCAATGTCATATGAAAAACTAGGCGATTTGAGCTATTATGAAAAGAACTATGTATTCGCTCAGAAATATTATGATTCTTGTTCGCGATTTATTACCGAAGAATATCCCAATGGAGATCAGGTTAAGGAAAAAGCTGTTAAGCTGTCTGATTTGGTTGATGCTATTGAAATAGTCATTTTTGAGGACAGTGTTCAAAGAATTGCTAAAATGGATGAAAAAGAAAGAGAGCAGTTCTTAAAAGAGACTTTAAAACAAATTAAACGAGAGGCACAAAAAAGAAAAGAAATGGAGGCTGCAAAGCTGTTGGCCTTGCAAGAGCAAAACAATGCAAATTCAAACTCTACGAATAAGTCAGTTTTCACCAATCCTAAGCTAAGAGAAGAAGGTTACAATGACTTTCGCAAGGCGTGGGGCTCAAGAGAAAATGAAGATCATTGGAGAAGAAGTGAAAAGATTCTGTTTTCAACTGAAGAATTATCAGATTCAAGCGCTGTAGATTCTATGCTGGTAGAAGAGATTGGTATAGATTCATTGACTGTTGATGATTTGAGGAAAAATATTCCTTTATCAGATAGTGCTTTCGCTCTTTCAGAAATAAAATTACTAGAGGCCCTTTATCAAAGCGGGATACTTTATAAGGAAATCTTAAATGAATCAGAGCTGGCACAAACGCAATTCAATAGGGTGCTGGATATCAATCAAAGAAACCTTACCGATCTATCTTGTGCTTTTCAATTGTATAAGTTAAATGAAGCCACTGGAAATAAAGAGATTTATGCGAACCATATTTTGACTTATTATCCAAGCTCTGATGCAGCAAAATACTTGAATGATCCTGACTTTTATGTGAAGCAAAAGGAGTCTCAAAAAAGGGATGAGATGGCTTATGTGGAATTGGTAGATCTGTATTATGACGGTCGGTATAGAGACGTAATTGATTCTACCAATCGAATTATTAAAGACGACCTGTCTAATGCCTACAGGGCTGATTACCTTCTTTTAAATGTATTTGCCTATGGCCAGGTTACTGAAAATAAAGAAGAAATTGTTCCTTTGATTAATCGAGTGATTGATGAAAAACCAGGAACTCCTCAGGCTGACATTGCTCAAGAATTATTAGACATTCTTAAAAATGGTTTCAGTAAAAATGACTCAATTAATTTTGATCCTGAATATATATATAAATATGATGATAGTGAGAAGCACTTTGTAATTGTATTATTGGACGAAGATGATGATGAGGAGGATGTTAAATACGGGGTGTCCGCATTTAATAAAAAGAAACATAAAGCTAAAAAGTTAAAAACAAGCTCCAATTTAACTGTAAATAAAACAGCTTTTGTTTTGGTTAAAGAATTTGAAAACATACGATTGGCACAGGAGTATATTAACTCGTATAAAGCTGGATATGAAATTTTAGACGAGTATCAGGACAATAAAATTTATTCAATTGGTAAAAACAACCTCAAAATTTTAATAGAAACTTCTAATTTTGAGGAATATAAATCGTTTTTCATTGATTTTTATTAAATTAATATGTTAAAAAGAAAAGAAACATTTACTTCAGATATGGGATATTCAGCAGATCAAGATGGCAATTACATCATTTCAGGAACAAGAATTACAGGGGACATTTTATCCGAAAACAACATTCTTATTGAGGGTGAAATACTCGGTAATATTGCTTGTAAAGGAAAGGTTACAATAGGAAACACAGGATTGGTTAAAGGCAATATTTCCTGTTATACATCAGAAATATTTGGAACAATAGAGGGGGAGATTAAGGTTGAAGATGTACTTAATTTAAGGGATACCTCAAAAATTTATGGAAACATATTTACAACCAAACTCAAGATAGATGAAGGAGCTTTCTTTGAAGGTAGCTGCAAAATGTCATCATCCTCATCAAAATCGACAGTTGATGAAGGCAACACGTTAATGTCTGATCTTATTCAGGAGGAGGACATTATAGAAGAATGAAAAAACCATCTCCTGTTAGGAAAAGTAATATCTATATCAGATTCTCATCGATAGGCATACAGATGGGAGCGATTATTTTTTTATTCACATGGTTGGGCGTGTATTTAGATGATTATTTTCAGAATAAGACTCCTTGGCTTACTATAGTGTTGTCCTTATTTGGTGTTATCGGATCCCTATTCCTTATTATTCGTGAAGTTTTAAAATTAAATCAAAACGATGATTCAAAGAATCATTAGGCAACTCACACCTCTTTTTATTTGGCTTGTTGTTAGCTCAATACTTACGTCTATACTCATTCATCAGGTGAGCCTTTTTCATAACCTATTGAGCTCTTTCGTTTTGTTGTTTATCTTTTTAGGAAGCACAATCCTTGTCAATTATAAAATCGAGAAAAATCCAAAACGTTTTATTGGCAATTTCATAGTGATGACCACTTTACAACTGTTGGCTTTTTTGATCTATGAATTGATTTTGATATTTCAAGGTGCCATGTGGTGGGCTGCACTTCATGCTCTTGTAAAATGTATTGTTTTAATTATCCTTCAATCTATATATCTGGCTAGATTAAATTTAGAACCTTCTCAGGAAGGCATCGAATAGCTTTGATAAACCTTCAAAAGAGCTAAAGGAAAGGTTCTCATAAGTGTCGTAAATGTCGTGGTAGTTTTTGTTTTCTCCCATGGTGTATATGAAGAATGATCGCACCCCTTTTTCAGTGAAAAAGTAATGGTCAGAATTTGCAGCTTTCCCTCTTGCTTTGACGACAGGAACGGCCTTCACTTTTCGATTCATCTTTTGAAGAAGCTTAAATTCTTTTATAAAAACTCGACCGTTGACTGCAGTAATGCCTTCTTCACCGCTTCCCATTATGTCTAGATTAAGCAAAAATCGAACTTTGGCTATATCGCATAAAGGATTTTCGGACATGTGTTTTGAGCCGATTAGTCCCGCTTCTTCACCGGCAAATGCAACTAGAAGAACATGGTACCTTTTTATTGGTCTGGATTTTATCATTTCTCCAAGTTGAAGTAGCATGGCTACTCCACTCGCATTGTCGTTTGCCCCCGGGAAATAAGTACCAGTTCCCATTCTTCCGAGGTGATCGTAATGAGCCGTGATCATGATTGTTCCTTTGGCTTTCTTTTTGGCAGGGATATGACCAACAACATTGTTAGACTCATAATTAACTAAATGCTTATTGTGGAGGTGGATTTTAATATTCAGTTGATCATTGAATAATGAGTCGAAAATGTTCTTTTTCATTTGAATATATAAACGGTCTTTTGCTTTAGATTTTACAGACCATGTGAACTTGGTGTTCACCAATTCAATCACATCATAATATTTTGACATGTTTTGGGCCACCTGATGAGCATAAATTGAAAGGCTGTCTTCAGTAACATTATTATCTATTATATAAAGTGTTTCATCGTCATAATTCCTCCACCGATTCGGATCCCAATCTTCTTCAAACAACTTCCTCATGTCCATAACTTCAATGTGTTTGGAATCAAAGTTTCTTGCTCCTTTACATTTGTTGTCCATACAGGTTCCATTTGAAGTTGGATCTATCATATAATCTAGACCTGGAGTGAGGCCTTGATTGTTCATGTGAATTGAACAGGAGTCGGGAAAGGTATTCACCTCGAGATTAAAGGGTTGAAAATATCCTGAGGACAAAGAATCGATTCCCAATTGGTTCATTTGCTTGCGGATGTATTTGGCAGCAACATAATCTCCTTCATTTACATAACCTCTCCCATGAAACTCTGGAGAGCACATCTTTTTAGTAAAGTTTCTGTAGTCAAAATGGTGTTGAGAAAAAGTGCAATTGGCGATGAACAATAATAGAAGGCAAAAAATGCGTGTCATAGTTGATTTGTTTACTATGGATAAAAATAAACATTCATGGAATTAAGAATCGTCTTTTTAAGCCAATTTTCGACAAAAATTTTATGAAAAGTTGTTATCTTGGCTTTAATTGAAGTCGTTTCTTCAAATAAAAGTACTTTTACCTTATTATATACAAATCACTAATATAATATATGTTTTTAGAGCAATTTCCTTTGCAGAAAAAGTCAAATGGTTGGATTGAGGTAATTTGTGGGTCCATGTTTTCAGGAAAAACAGAAGAGCTTATCAGAAGATTGAGGAGGGCCGAATTTGCAAATCAACAGCTCATTTTATTTAAACCGAAAATAGACAACCGTTACAGTAAAAAAAATGTTGTTAGCCATAGTGGTAATGAATTTCAGGCAGTTTTGATTGAAAATTCTTCAGAAATCTTAGGCCATATCGATAAACATATGGTAGTCGCCATTGATGAAGCACAATTTTTTGATGATGGAATTATCAGTGTTTGCGAAACCCTGTCATCAAAAGGAGTTAGAGTCGTTTTGGCTGGATTGGATATGGATTACACAGGAAAACCATTTGGGCCGATGCCCGATTTACTCGCCGTAGCGGAATACGTAACAAAGGTGCACGCGATATGTGTTTCATGTGGTAATCTCGCGCAATTTTCAAACCGAACAGTTTCGGAGACATCGCAGGTACTTGTAGGAGCAGTTGAGAAATACCGACCATTGTGTAGGGCTTGTTTTACGAATTCAGAATCTTGAAAATCAATATTACTTTAGAGGAGCTAGCCCAGGTTATTAATGGTGAGATTAGTGGAGCAATCCAAGAGGTATCAGTTCATTCTATTGCCTATGATACCAGATTGATTCAGTCTGGAGAAAACAAAGCCTTTTTTGCCCTTCAGGGTAAATTTAGAAAGGGATCTGATTTTATTTCAGACGCTTATTCTAAAGGAATTCGGGTTTTTGTGCTCGAACAAACTCCAGATGAACAATACAATGATGCTGTGTTTATCACAGTGAAGAATCCCTTGGATTCTCTTTTAATCCTTGCTAAGTGGCACCGAAATAAATTTGATATTCCTGTCGTTGCCATTGCTGGTACACATGGAAAAACTATGTTAAAGGAGTGGCTAGGTATTTTGTTAAGTGAAAAACACAGGGTTGTTAAGTCACCAAAGAGTTTTAATTCGAAGTTAGGTGTGGCTTTATCTTTATTGGAGTTAAATCACGATTCAGAGTTTGGTCTTTTCGAGGTCTCGATTACAGATCCAGGAGAGGGGAAGATTTTTCAAGAACTTTTAAATCCTTCGCATGGTGTTCTTGCGTTTGCAGGAGACAAGTACGATAATAATTTTGAATCCAAGGAGGATAAATTAGAGGAGTATAAGCGACTTTTTCAAAATGCAAAACAAGTGTTTTATGAATCTCATTTCTACCGTGAATTATTTAAAGATCAAAATCACCATGAAATTCAGGTTTCAAATTTCAATAAACAGCTAAATCAATTACGATTCACGCAAGAGCTTAAAAAGCGAAATGCTTCTGTTTGCTTGTACGTCGCCACTTTTTTTAATGTCGCTATTCAATTGGATGAGAGAACCCTTCCTGACTTGGCAATGAGAATGGAGTCCTACGAGGGAATTGAAAACACAACCATTATAAATGATACTTATTCACTAGACATTGAGTCGTTAAAAGCATCACTACAATACCTCAATTCACTGGCAAAAACTAAAAAGAAAATAGTTCTTCTTCCAAAAGTGGGCATCGAGAACAAACAAGAAGCTATAGGTGTGTTGAAAAAAAACGGTGTTGATGAATTCTATTTTATTGAATCGATTAAGGATGTGGATTTTTCAATTAACAATGCTGTGATTCTAGTAAAAGGAGGCAAGACCTCCGTAATGAATAAAATTGCCGGACAATTAAAATTGAAACAGCATCGAACAAAAATCGAAATTAATTTAAGTGCCATTCGCAAGAATATTCACCTTGTGAAAGACCGTCTTTCAAATGACACCAAATGTTTGATTATGGTAAAAGCCAATGCCTACGGCACAGGACTCGTTAAGGTGGGCCAATACATCGAACAGATTGGCGCTGATTATTTAGGGGTGGCATATACAGATGAAGGTGTTGAGTTGAGAAAAAGTGGAGTCAAATGCCCAATTTTAGTTATGAATGCGGGTGTGGATGATTTTCAAGAATGTATAGAAAACAGACTTGAACCTTCTATTTATTCCTTAAGTATTCTCGATGATTTTGTCAAAATATTGATAGCGAATAAACAAACTGCTTTTCCGATTCATTTAAAAGTAGAAACAGGAATGAAGAGGCTCGGTATTCATAAGGAAGAAATAGGTCGGTTTCTTACCCTTTTAAAATCACAGCCAGAGTTGCACTTAAAGGGAGTATATTCACATTTCGCTGAATCTGACAATACCAAAGACAGCAAATTTACTCAGAGGCAATTGCAATCTTTTTTAGAGATTTGCTCTGAGATTTCAGAATGTGTGCAAGGTTCTTTCATACGTCACATAAGTAACTCTGACGGTGCTTTAAACCACCCAAGTGCTCAGCTCGATATGGTTCGACTTGGGCTGGTGGTATATGGCACATCAAGGAATATAAAAATTACTAAGGAGCTGACACCTGTAATTAATTGGTCAAGTCAGATCGCACAAATAAAAACCGTTGCAAAAGGAGAAAGTGTTGGCTATGGACGGGCATTTACAGCAAATGAGAATTTGAGAATTGCAATTATCCCTGTTGGTTATGCGGATGGGTACAGACGTTCATTGGGTCATGGTAAAGGGCATGTTTATGTGAATGGGAAACGATTTAGCACGATTGGAAACATTTGTATGGATATGATTATGGTTGATGTTACTGAAACAATAGTCGAAGAAGGTGACTTGGTTGAGATTATAGGTCCAAATCAAAGCTTACTAGACTTTTCAGAGCTTCTTGACACCATACCCTATGAAGTTCTTACTTCTCTATCTAATCGGGTACACCGAAATTATATAATAAATTAGATTGACCTGCGTTTGAAATGTAACTTTTGGTAGAAGAACTTTGTATTAGTTTTATACATAAAAAAAACCATAAATTGTCATGAAATATTTTTTAATCTTCTTTTTTACATGTTCGTTTATATTCGCATTTAACTCTCATGCTCAATCTATAGCTAAGGATACATCCCTCCGTTTGGTTGAAAAGCATGATGGCACAAAGTATATAGCAAAAATTATCAGTGACGACGGTCGAGAGTTATTATTACAAACAGAAGCCTTAGGAAAGCTTTATCTCCCCAAGTCAGAGGTAAAACGCATTTCTAAAATTGAAGATGTCGGTGAGATTAAAAATGGTGAGTTTAGAGAGGATAGTCCTTTTTCTACCAGATATGCCTTTACAAATAATGCGCTAGCGATAAAGAAAAATCAACATTATGCAATGGTAAATCTATTTGGTCCCGAAATTCATTTTGCAGTCACAGATCGCTTAAATATCGGGGTGATGACCACATGGATCGGGAGTCCTCTTGTCGCTGTGGGCAAATATACCATCCCAACCAATAATGAAAAAGTGAATTTTTCTATTGGAACCATGCTGGGGACAAGCGGTTATTTAAATTCATTTCGAGGTTTCGGAGGACTACACTGGGCAACTCTCACCTATGGTGATCGGAAAAACAACATCAGTTTTTCTGCTGGGTATGGGTATTTTAATTCAGGAGATGATATGTACAACTACGAGTTGGGTGTATATGTTGGTGATTCAACTATATACACCAATTCTGATGGAACAACGACTACTTATTATAATTATCCAGATGTTCCGAGAAATAGCGAACCCAATTTGATAAAAGCTCCAATTTTTTCCGTTGCAGGTATTTTCCAAGTAACAAATAGGGCTAGCTTCTTTTTTGATTCTATGATAGCTTTGGCAAATAGTAATCGAAACATAAGAACTACTACCGGAGGAGATTATGTTTATGATCCTGTTACGGGAACCAGTGGTAATACCTCTCCATTTGTGTCAACTGTAACAGAATCACAATTTTCAACCGTAGCTCTTTATATTATGCCAGGTATGCGTTTTCAAAAAAATGACAATCGCGCCTTTCAAATTGCCATAGCTGGTGTGTCTGTATGGGATAATGGCGATATATTCACATTTCCATTACCAACGATGTCTTGGTTTTTTAAATTTTAGAACCTTGTATTGGTATTCTTGTTTGATTACAACTATAAATCCTAAATTTGTATAAATACCTGTATTATGAACAAGAGAATAGAGTCTGCATTAAATGACCAAATAAAAAAAGAGGCATCGTCTTCACAATATTACCTGTCTATGGCTTCTTGGGCCGAATCCAATGGTTTAAATGGGACAGCAAGTTTTATGTACACCCATTCTGATGAAGAACGCTTTCATATGCTTAAGCTCGTGAAGTTTGTAAATGAAAGGGGAGGAAGAGCTCTTGTCCCTCAGTTAGATGCTCCACCTAAGGATTTTAAAAATTTGAAAAATGTGTTTGAATCTTTATTAGAGCATGAAATTGGAGTAACAGAGAGCATCAATAACTTGGTAGATATTTGTTTACAGGAAAAAGATTACACTACACACAACTTTGTACAATGGTATGTTTCTGAGCAGCTCGAGGAAGAAGCTTTAGCTAGAACTATTTTAGATAAACTAAATTTGATAGGAACAGATGCAGGAGGAATGTATATGTTTGATAGAGACCTAGAAAATTCATTGATTCAAGTCAACACTGAAAGCGGGCCTGAAGCACAATAGAAAATCTTTTTGGTGAAAAAGTTCATTTTTCTTTTTTTTCTTTTACCCTTCATCACAAGGGCACAAGACTTCCGTTTTAATAATTACAATATTAATGATGGGTTGTCCCAGAGTAGTGTCAATACAATTGTCCAGGATGATTATGGTGGTCTATGGATAGGTACACAGGATGGTTTGAATAGATTTGATGGAAAATCGTTTGAGATCTTCAATCCCGATGAGACTAATGGAATAGAAAGCCCATTCATAAATAAATCTGTCAAAACGGAAGATCGTAAGTTGTGGTTTGGAACTCGAAATGGATTAACCTTATATAATCCGACTACGGAAAAATTTCAAACATTTACTATAGACAAAAAGAAAATATTTGATATTCAGGATATATCAATCGCCAAAAATAAAGAGCTCTATATTGCGACTCTTGGGTATGGTGTGGTAAGATTTAATCCATCTACTAACAAATTCACTATAATTGAATGGCCTGACGGTTCAAAAAAAATAAGTCTTCTCTCGGTTTTAGATAATGGCGATTTATTGGTTTACACCGAAGATGAAAAGCTTTATCACTACAGTCCCAAAACGCTAGAGTCCTTTCAGATAGAGTCATCTAATTTGGGATATGACGATTTCTCAATCTTGAGAATTAGACAAACGGACAAGGGTAAGATTCTATTGGGTACAACTCATGGGGTATATCAATACAACCAAAGGAATAAAAGTATTCAACGGGACTTTCAAACCACCAAAAAACTCGAGCACCTGGCAATAAAGGATTTATTTTTTTCAAACGGGAAATGGTTTTTTGCTACTGCTACTAGCGGCTTATTTACGTTAAATGAACAAGGGGAGCTTTTCAACAGCACTCAAGATTTATTTCAAAAGAGTGCTTTAATGTATGATAAGTTATCTTTTTTATACGAAGATTTGAATGGAAATGTTTGGATAGGAAGTGATAGAGGAGTGTCTAGTTTTGATCCAGATTATACTGGTTTCATGGGTGTAGGCCCAGGGTCTAATTTAAAAAAATCGCTTCCTTCTCAAAATGTATGGAGTTTTTGTGAGGATGATTCTTCTAGATACTTATATGTTGGAACGGACCTTGGTATTTCTCGTCTAGATAAAAATTCTGGAATGTTCAACCATCTTAATCGCTGGAAAATTGATGGTTCCGGCAACTCGGAGCAACAATATACTGTAATGTCATCCTATTATATCAGCGATGACACTTTATTGGTGGGATTTGAGGATGGATTGTTTAATCTCATTATATCTTCCGATTCGGTATATAAGTATGAACGAATTAATTATTTAGATAAAAAGCTGATGCCTGAGTTCAATCGGGTATATGGTATAAAAAAGGATAAAGAACACTCTTATTTTTTAGCTACTAAAGGAGGGGTAATTCATTATGATTTAAAAACACGAAAAAGTCAAATATTCTCGCATCAAAGGGATAAGTCAAAAGAAAGTATAACCAATGGATTTTGTCGTGTTTCATATAAAGACAAGAAAGGTGATTTCTGGTTTGCTACAACTGAGGGGTTGAATATTTTAAGCAAAAAAAATGGGAAATACAGCATCATTCCCCACAGTATGAACAGTCAGATATTAAAGGCTTCCAAAAATCAAATTACGACAATATGTGATGATGAAAAAGGGAATCTATATCTGGGAACATTTGGCTCAGGGATACTGTACCTTGATCTTAAAAATAGAACCATTGATATTATTAATAAAAAGAAAGGATTGCCAAACAATGTGCTGTATGGTTTAATTAAAAAAGGGAGCACACTTTGGATGAGTACCAATAGAGGTATTGCATCTTATGACATTGAAACGAAGGAGATCAATTCATATAAAGAGGTCAATGGGCTTGTCAGTAATGAGTTCAATACAAACGCATATTTTCAATCCAAAAGTGGAGACCTGTATTTTGGGTCAATATACGGGTACAATTTTTTTAAACCTGAAACTTTAAGTAACAAGAATACAGACCTTGAAGTGATCATCACGAAGTTTAAACTAAATAATGATTGGCTGAAACCAGGAGATAAAGGGTCTCCTTTAACAAAAGTTATTTCACAGACGAAAAATCTAGTCCTATCCTACAATGAGAGAAGCTTTACCATCCGATTTCAGACGAGTGATTTATTACATCCGAGGTTGACAAATTATAAATATGAATTAGTTGGCTCACAAACTGGAGAACAGCTAATTGGGGAACAAAATGAGTTGTCGTTTAATTCGCTGTCTCCCGGAGATTACACTATTAAAATATACGCTCGTATTGGAAATGGCCCATGGAGCTCTAATCCATCTATTCTTCATGTATCAATTGAGCCGCCATATTGGTGGACTTGGTGGTTTTGGACTATAGCAGCGTTGCTGATTACCATAATTGCTTTTATGATTTTTAGGAGAAGAATCGAATCTGAAAGAAGAGAGCAGGTCAAGCTTGAAATTAAGGTAACAGAAAGAACACGTGAGATACGTGAACAGAATAAGCAGATTGAAGAACAAAGCAAGTTAATTGAAGATGAAAAAGACAAAGTAATCCAGCAACAAAAACTTCTCCAAGTAGAAAAAGATAATGCAGAAAGGTGGTTGTCAAACGCCCTTCCAGAAGAGGTTGTTCGTGAATTAAAGGTGAACGGCAAAGTGGAGGTAAATGCATTTAAGGTTGTTTCGGTAATGTTCACAGATGTAGTTGGATTCACTAAAATTTCTCAGAAAATAAAACCAAGCAGACTCGTTCATAGGCTTGATATATTGTTTAGAAAGTTTGATGAGATTGTTCAAAATAATGATTTGGAAAAGATAAAAACCATTGGAGATGCCTACATGTGCGCTGGGGGGATTCCGATTGAGAACTCTACAAATCCAATGAATGCATGTATTGCTGCGATTCAAATTCAGGATTATATGTCAAAGCTTAAATTTGATGCCATTGCAAATTATAAAGACTACTGGGAGATTCGACTTGGTATAAATACGGGTCCCGTTACAGCTGGAATTATTGGAGACCTGAAGTTGGCTTATGATGTTTGGGGATCAACAGTAAATGAAGCTCAGCAAATGGAAAAGCTAGGAAAGCCAGGAGAGGTTACTATTACTGGAAATACATTTAACTATATCGAGCCTTATTTTGAATGTGAGTTTTTAGGAAAGGTGACTACAAAAGGAAATGTAGATGTGGATATGTATACAGTTAAGCAAATTAAAGCTGAACTTTCTCTAAGAGGAAACGGAATCATACCCAACAAGAAATTCGGTGAAATCGTTCAGCTCCATCATTTTAGCTCCATCAAATATTATAAAACAGAACATTTTGTATTGGATTACCTTAAAAATGGATTGTCTAAAAAATTACTGTATCACTCGGTAAACCATTCTATTGATGTGGTTCAAGCTGTGGAGAGAATTGCCTTACTCGAAGGAGTTACTGATGAAGGCTTATTTTTATTAAAGACGGCGGCGATTCTACATGATGCGGGCTTTGTAAAACAATATGAAAACAATGAGAGTGTAGGTGCAGAAATGGCTGCTGAGTGGCTGCCTAAATATGGATATACTGAGCAGCATATAAAAACTATTGTTGAGCTAATACATGTAACAGAGATTCCTCACAGGCCTATAAATAAGCTACAAGAAATCATATGTGACGCTGACTTAGATTATTTGGGAAGAGATGATTTCGATGAAATATCCGATCGATTGAGAAGAGAGCTACGTGGAATGAAAAAAATCGACAGTGATCGTAAATGGGATGAAATCCAAATTAAGTTTTTGAAGAGTCATAAATTTTTTACCAGAACTTCAATTAACTCTAGGAGGAAAAAGAAAATGGAAAACTTAAAGAGCGTTGTTGTCCGTTACGAAGAGAATAAGTATAAGGACTAAGAATTTTCCTCACAAAGCTCAATAAGCATTCCTTCAGTGGATTTTGGATGTAAAAAAGCAATTCGCTTATTATCAGCTCCTTTTTTTGGCGTTTGGTGAATCAAGGTAAACCCTTCATTATTGAGGCGATTAATTTCCGCTTCAAGATCGTCAACATCAAATGCAATATGATGAAACCCACTCCGGTTTTTTACAAGAAATTTGGCTATTGCCGAATTTTCGTTCGTAGCTTCTAAAAGCTCAATTTTTGAATCCCCAACTTTTATAAAAGCAGTTTTAACGAATTCTGATTCCACTATTTCAGTCTTATATGCTTTCTTGTTGAATAAAGCCTCAAATACGGGGAGAGCGTCATCAATTGAGTTTACAGCAATGCCAATGTGTTCTATTTTTTTAATCACTTATTTACTTTTATAAACTTTTCGGTCGTGTTGTCGTAATTGATGTAATAAATCCCATTCACTATGTTTTTGCAATCGACATTGTTTGCATATCCCGCTTTCAATAGGTTCCCATAGGCATCCAATACTTCAAATCGGGTTTTTGATTTTTTATTGTTGGAATAGAAGTATAGATAATCTCTCACACTTGATGGTCCCATTGTAAAAGGAGCAATTTTCGAGGGGTATTCGAGTGCCTTTGAAGACCTGGTTTTTCCGGTGTTATCAATTTGTGATATTCTAACTTTGTTTTTACCTGAGTGCAAGGGGAGATTGAATGAATATTGGTTTTGAGCTGAACCACCTTTCCCTCTGACTTGACCAACACTAATCCAACTGTTCCATTTAAACTTTTCAATTTGAAAATCAAGAATACCCCCTTCATTTTTTGTTTTCCATCTGATAGTAGCATTTTTGTCTATTGATATATCAACAATTTCAAAGGTGCTTTGAGGTAATAATGCTTCAGGGTTCAAAAAACGAGGAGTACAGCCCTCAAAATGTTCAATAACAACAAAAACATCGTCTCCAATTTCCAAATCAAAAAGATCAAAATCAATTTCAAAATTCGAAGATTGAATGGAAGCTGGTAGGACGTCACCATTTACGGTAGCTTTTATAACGCAATAACCAAATCCGTCATTTTGCTGTGGATTGTTCACATAGATGTTTTTCCCTTGATATTTTCCTTCAGTTGACAATAATTTATATTGACCTGTGCATGTGAGGGGAAGAAGAAAAAGAGAAATCATTACAGCCTTCATGAGCTTGATGTTTATAATGCAATTTATGTAAGTCATAACAAATGAAATACCAATATAGTACAAAATAGACATTTAAATGTATTTTTGTGTAATGACATTTGACGCCCTCAAAGCCTTGCATATTATTTTTGTTGTGAGCTGGTTTGCCGGACTATTTTACATGGTACGTTTGTTTATATATCACACGGAAGCTCAGCTTAAAGAGGAAGTTATAAAAAAAACGCTTTCGGATCAGTTTCAAATTATGGAAAGGAAATTATGGTGGGTAATAACAACTCCTGCTATGGTACTTACTGTAGTTTTTGGTACTTGGATGATAGCCAAAGATCCAGACTATTATCTTAATCAAGGATGGATGCATATAAAGCTTGGATTTATTGTATTGTTGCTTATTTATCATTTTTTAACCCAACGAATTATGTTTCAACTGGCTCTTAATCAATATAAATTCACAAGTACCCAGCTTCGACTATGGAATGAATTAGCCACGTTTTTTTTAGTTTCAATTGTGTTTATTGTCGTATTGAAAAGCAATATCAATTGGATTTATGGGATTATAGGTTTTTTCTCCTTCGGAATTTTATTAATGCTAGCAGTGAAAATTATCAACAGAATTAGGACTTAAGACCTTTTTAATTGTTAAAAAAATAGTATTGCTACTTGTAAAAGTTTCGTTATCTTTGCACCAAATTTTTGAAAAGTCATTTTGAAGGTGAATAGAGCAGTAAAATATTTTGGATTAACGATTCTGATAACGTTGTTTTCATTTTCTGTTTCAGCAAGTGAAGATAGCACAGCACATGGAGCCGAAGAAGAGTTTAACGTGAGTGAAATGATTATGCATCACGTTAAGGATGCACACGAATGGCATTTGTGGGGTCCGGAACATGGCGGAACTTCGATTTATTTACCGGTGATCTTAAAAACAAGTGAGGGAATAAAGGTGTTTTCATCTTCCCATTTTTATCATGGTGATATTGTTCATGATGGTGAAAATCATTATTACAAAGGAGAAGGACCTGCAGAAGGGTTGGCCATGTATCATGAAAAAATTTATGAATTAGACAGTCATGGCAAACTTCACTTTGACAATGGTCACGTTCATGGAAATGTAAAGCCCATGGATTTTTCAATCACTAAAAATGTGACTTCGCTTTTCATTGGCTCATTAATTGTTTTTATGATGATGTTCTCTTGTGCCAGGTATTACAAAAGAAATGGAGCTGTTGCTCCAAAAGGGCTTGCTAAATTTATGGAGCCGCTCATCGTGTTCGTTCAGGATGAAATAGCTAAATCACATATTAACGAAAAAAATTACAAAAGATTTGTTCCGTATTTATTGACGATATTTTTCTTTATTTGGATAAATAACTTATTGGGCTTAATTCCTTTTTTCCCTGGTAGTGCAAATCTTACTGGAAACATCTCTATAACTTTATTTTTAGCCACCTTAACCTTGATTCTTACCTTGGTAAATGGGAATAAAAATTATTGGAGTCACATTTTTGCGCCTCCAGGAGTGCCCAAAGCGCTATTGCCTATTATGATTCCTATAGAAATTGTCGGAATATTTACAAAACCGTTTGCCTTAATGATTCGTTTGTTTGCCAATATTACGGCGGGTCACATTGTTATTTTAGCATTAATTTCACTCATATTTATAAATAAACATGAAGCTTGGGGAGCCCTTTCTGTTCCTATGGCATTATTTATATCTGTGTTGGAATTATTAGTAGCTGCTCTTCAGGCGTATTTATTTGCGTTATTGTCAGCTTTGTTTATCGGTGCCGCAGTTGAAGAGGCGCATCATTAATTAGTAATTTTTAAAATCTATATAGTTATGTGGGGAAGTATAGCCGCAATTGGAGCAGGACTTGCAGTATTAGGTGCAGGTATTGGTATTGGACAAATCGGTGGTAAAGCCGTAGAAGGTATCGCTCGAAATCCTGAAGCTTCAGGTAAAATTACAACGACAATGATTATTGCAGCAGCCTTGATTGAGGGAGTTGCACTTTTCGGTGTAGTAGTTGGTCTTTTAGGAGCCCAAGCGTAAATTGATTAATTCCGCTATTACGGTTGGTAATGGCGGATTTTTTAACGTTTTTAAAAAAGAAAAAAAATGGATTTAGTAACACCAGATTTAGGATTGTTGTTTTGGACAGGAATTGTTTTCTGTACCTTACTTTTTTTATTGGCAAAATTTGCATGGAAGCCTATTCTTAATGCTGTTAATGAAAGAGAGAAAAGTATTTCAGATGCTTTGGAACTTGCTGAAAAGACAAGAGAAGAAATGAAATCTTTAAAAGCTGAAAATGATCAAATCTTGAAAAAAGCCAAGATTGAAAGAGATGAAATCTTAAAAGATGCAAAATCAACAGCAACAGCAATGATTGATGATGCGAAGAACAAGTCGAAGGCTGAGGCTCAAAAAATTGTAGATGCGGCTAAAGATTCAATTCGTTCTGAAAAAGCTGCAGCTATGGCGGAATTGAAAACACATGTCGCCGCGTTATCTTTAGAGATTGCAGAAAAAGTAGTGAGAACTGAATTGTCTTCTGATGAAAAACAAAAAGCATTAGCAAACAATTTGGCATCTGATATTAATATGAATTAATTATGAAATCTACGAAGTCAGCTATTCGATATGCAAAAGCTCTATTAGAATTATCTATAGAGAATTCTAATCTGAATGAGGTATCTTCAGATATGAAGCGAATTGTGGAGTCTGCGAACGAGACCCATGACTTTAAAGTATTTTTGAGTTCTCCTGTTATTAAATCAGATAAAAAAATTGAAATATTAAAAGTGCTGTTTGTGGGTTTTGAAAGTCTGACAAGCTCTTTTATTGATTTAATTACAAAAAACAAGAGAGAATATCTTTTGGTGGAGATTGCAGAAGCATATTTATACTTATTAAAGAAGCATCAGCAAATCATTCCTGTATCTATCACGAGTGCTCGTAAGCTTGAGAAAGAAACATTGAATCAGATACTCAATAAATTGAAATCTCACGTAGAAGGAGATTTCGAAGTTACAGAAGATGTTAATGAGTCCTTAATTGGAGGATTCATTGTTAAAATGGATGACAAACAAATTGATGCATCTGTTTTGACACAGTTAAATAGAATGAAACAAGAATTGGCTAATTAAAAAATAAAATAAATTAAAATGGCAGATATTAAACCAGCAGAAGTTTCAGCAATTTTGAGAGAGCAGCTCTCAGGATTTAGGTCTGAAGCAGAATTGCAAGAAGTTGGAACAGTACTTCAAGTTGGAGATGGTATTGCTCGTATTTATGGACTTACTGGAGTTCAATACGGTGAATTGATCGAGTTTGACGGTGGAATGCAAGGAATCGCATTGAATCTTGAAGAAGACAATGTAGGTGCTGTATTACTTGGTAAATCTTCAAGTATTAAAGAAGGTGATACCGTTAGAAGACTTGGAAAAATTGCTTCTGTAGAAGTAGGTGAAGGCATGGTAGGTCGTGTAGTTGACACACTAGGTATGCCTATTGATGGAAAAGGTCCTATACAAGGAGAATTACACAATATGCCCATTGAAAGAAAAGCACCAGGTGTAATTTTTAGACAACCAGTGAACGAACCACTTCAAACAGGAATTAAAGCAGTTGATTCTATGATTCCAATTGGAAGAGGTCAAAGAGAGTTGATAATCGGTGACCGTCAAACGGGTAAAACTACTGTTGCGATTGATACAATTATCAATCAAAGAGAATTTTATGATAGAGGGGAGCCTGTTTACTGTATCTATGTAGCTATTGGTCAAAAAGGATCAACAGTTGCTGGTATTGTTAAAAAGCTAGAAGATGCAGGTGCAATGGCCTATACAACTGTTGTTGCTTCAAACGCTTCTGATGCTGCACCAATGCAGTTTTATGCGCCTATGACGGGTGCTGCAATTGGAGAGTATTTTAGAGATACTGGAAGACCAGCTTTGATTATATATGATGATTTATCAAAACAAGCGGTTGCATATCGTGAAGTTTCACTTCTTTTGAGAAGACCTCCAGGCCGTGAAGCATACCCAGGAGATGTATTTTACCTTCACTCTAGATTATTGGAGAGAGCAGCTAAAGTTATCGCTGATGACAATATTGCAAAGAAAATGAATGACCTTCCTGAGTCGTTAAAATCAAAAGTTAAAGGTGGGGGCTCATTGACAGCACTTCCTATTATTGAAACTCAAGCGGGTGATGTATCTGCATATATTCCAACCAATGTAATTTCTATTACTGATGGTCAGATTTTCTTGGAGTCAGATTTGTTTAACTCTGGAATTCGTCCAGCAATTAACGTAGGTATTTCAGTATCGCGAGTTGGTGGATCTGCGCAGATTAAATCGATGAAGAAAGTTGCAGGTACTTTGAAACTTGATCAGGCTCAGTATAGAGAGCTTGAAGCTTTTGCCAAGTTTGGTTCTGATCTTGATGCAGCTACTAAATCTGTATTAGACAAAGGTGCTCGGAATGTTGAGATCTTGAAGCAGCGTGAGGGAGACCCATTTACTGTAGAAAGACAAGTCGCTATTATTTATGTAGGTACGAAAGGATTAATTCAAAATGTGCCGATTAATAAAGTAAAGGAATTCGAAAATGAATATTTGGATTTCTTAGAGGCTAAACATGCAGATGTAATGGCGTCATTAAAGGCTGGTAAATATACAGACGAAAACACTTCTGTACTTGAAAAAGTAGCTAAAGAGATAGCGAGTAAATATTAAGAAAACTGTTTTGGAAATAGTATAGTTTATGGCGAACTTAAAAGAAATAAGAAATCGAATTTCATCTGTTGGATCGACAATGCAGATCACTTCTGCAATGAAGATGGTTTCTGCTGCAAAGCTCAAAAGAGCGCAGGATGCCATTACTCAAATGAGGCCTTATGCTTCTAAGCTGAAAGAGATTCTTACAAACCTTAGTGCGACACTTGATCTTTCTGACAATGCTTATTCGGAAGTTCGTGAAGGAGGAAAAGTGCTGGTAGTTGGAGTTACTTCTAATCGAGGTTTGTGCGGTGGATTCAACAACAACGTGATTAAGAAAGTCAATGAATTAGTTGCAACTGATAACAGTGGAGATGATGTTCATGTTTTATGCTTAGGTAAAAAAATACGAGATGTAATTAAGAGAACTGATTACTATTATACAAATGAATATCTTCAATCTAGAGAAGATGTTTATGCAGATTTGACTTTTGATAATATATCGGAAATCGGAGGAGAGTTGATGCGTTTATATAAAACAGGTGAATTCTCTAAAATATGTGTTGTATATAACCGTTTTGTGAATGCTGCTACTCAGGTGGTTGAAACAGAACAGTTTTTACCAGTTCAAACTCCAGAAGCAGAAGGTTCAGCTCAGTCTGGGGACTATATTTTTGAGCCTTCAAAAGAACAAATCGTTGAGGATTTAATTCCAAAGTCTCTAAAAATACAGCTATTTAAGGCAATTTTAGATTCAAATGCTGCAGAACATGGAGCAAGAATGACAGCCATGCATAAAGCCACAGATAATGCGAATGAGCTGCAAAAAACACTGAAGCTGAGCTATAATAAAGCAAGACAAGCGGCTATTACCAATGAAATTTTAGAGATTGTTGGTGGTGCGGAAGCTTTGAATGCTTAAATTAGTAAAAAAACTCTTCTATGGATGCCAATATTAAAGTTCTGATTGTAGATGATCACAAGCTTATCAGCGAAGCATGGTCTTCACTGTTAAAAGATGCTCCAGATATTCAAGTGGTGGGTACTGCAGACAATGTGGATGATGCTTACGACATGTCATTACAACATAAGCCCGAAATTGTATTAATGGATATTAACTTGGGTGCAGGTAGCGGATTTGATGCAACAGAAAAGATTAATAATAGTCTTCCTAAAACGAGAGTAATTGGGTTGTCATTGCATGATGACATCACATATGTCAAAAAGTTTTTATCCATTGGCGCTAAGGGATATTTGACAAAAAACACTTCAAAAAGTGAGTTAATAGAAGCGATTCATGCTGTATATAATGGTGAAACATTTATTGCTGCAGATATTAAGGACCGTTATTTTACTTCTTTATTGAATGTGAATCCGGCTGAAGCCAAAAAGGAGTTAACGATGAAAGAAATTGAAATCGTGAAACATATTGCTCAAGGCCTTACCTCGAAAGAGATAGCTGAAAAGTTGTTTATTTCGCATAGAACGGTTGAAACACACCGTCACAATATCCTTAAGAAATTGGAAATGCCAAATTCAGCTCAATTAAGTAGCTGGGCCAAGGATAAGGGTTACGTATAATTCCTAGACATAAGCGTTTTCTAATACTCGACCAAATGAGGTTTATTAAATACGTTGTATTCTTTTTGGGTTTATCTATCGTTTCATGTAGTGATGAGGACAAGGGGAATATTGAGAAAAGTCCTATTGAATATTCTTTTTTCATTGCGGGTCATACATATGGAGCTCCAGGAATTGATAATGAAGGGGTTCATCCCCCATTCAAAAACAAGTTCGATTTTATTAAAAATGATAAGCACCTCGATTTTGGCGTTTTTACAGGAGATATTGTCCCATTTGGAACTGTAAAAAATTGGGATGAAATTGATGTAGATATAAAGACTCTTGGGATGCCTGTCTATTTTGCTGTGGGAAACCACGACATGAAAGGCAGAAAGCTATATGAGTCTCGTTACGGTAAAACTTTCTATAGCTTTCATCATAATTCTGATCTCGTAATCGTTTTAGACCCCAATTTAGACGATTGGAATATTTCAGGCAAGCAATTAAAGTTTCTACAGGATGTTTTAAAGAACGAAGCTTCAGGAGTAAACAATATTTTTGTGTTTTTTCATCAGCTATTGTGGTGGGAGAATAATAATATTTATAAAAAGGTGTCATTGAATTCTCATGAAGGAAGAGCGAATCAAATCAATTTCTGGGGAGAGGTAGAGCCTTTATTTAACAATTTGTCTAATCGTACCTATATGTTTGCGGGTGATGTTGGGGCTTTTAGTACTGGAAGTGAGTTTATGTATCATAGATATGACAACATTACCTTAATCGCAAGTGGAATGGGGGGAGGAATTAGAGATAATTTTATCATTGTTGATGTTCATGAAGATTCTTCTGTGAGTTTTAGATTAATTGCACTCAACGGAGCTAATGTAAATGCACTCGGTGAACTAGAAGATTATGAATTACCTTAATATGTAATATGTTGGATGTATTGTCGTTAAAGGTATATGAGAGTTGGAAACATAGTTAGACAGATCAAGCCCCATTTATTTATATTATTTGTGGTAATTCTTTTCTCAAGCTGTAGAAAAGTAAACAACAATTGTATGGTTGAGGATTATCCTGATGCTCCTAAATGTGAATGGTTTTCTTCATTTAATGGGACGGAAGAGGAATCTCATGGACATTTTATTCTAAGCTGCTCGGATGGAGGTTATCTACAGGTCGGTGAAACCGGATTTATTCCCAATTCTGCCAAGCTCCTAATTGTAAAAACAGATCAAAACGGTGCGCTGTTATGGAAAAAAGAATTTTCAGGAGGTACAGGTCATAATTTAGGAAACTCAGCTTATGAGAGCGAGGATGGTTATCTAATCTGTGGCTCCTTGAATGAAAACAGCACGATCATAAAACTCAATAAAACGGATGGAAGTATCATATTCGAAAAGACTCATGACAATGGAGGAAGTGATGCTTTTGAGCATTTGGTTGTTTCTCAAAATCAAATTATTGCTGTGGGTTATATTCAAGCCGAAGATAATTTGAATACTTTTTTTACCGAAGGTCAAGGATATATCACTTTTATGGATTTAGAAGGAAATATCACAAGTCAATTGAATCTTGAAAATCAAATGGCACATGCCTATCGAATTAAATTGCTTGGGAATGACTTTATGATTTCTGGATTGACCGAAGGGGCAAATGATTATGCCTTAATTAAAATGGGGTCAAGTGGAAATATAAATTGGAGTAAGACATTTGGAGGGTCGAATTTAGATCATTGTTTTGGTATGGATATTTCATCGGATGGAAATGTGTTGGTGACAGGCCATACGCTTTCAGGAACGGAAAACTGGGACACGTACACCATGAAAATAGACGAAGCGGGTAATCAACTTTGGGAAGTCAAAAGAGGAAACCCAAGAGGGTTTGATCCCAAGTACATTCACGATGAGGTATGGGGTATAAAGGGAACTAATGACGGAGGGTGTATTATCGTTGCAGGTACAGGAGACGAGTATGGCACTTATAACAAACGCTGTGGAAATGATGGAGATGATTCCAATACATGGCATGTTTATTTGGTGAAATATGATGGAAATGGGAATGTTCAATGGCAAAAGACCTATGGCGACGCTGAGGGTGGTGATTGGGCCGGAGAAGATATTGATTTAACTGCAGACGGCGGAGCTATTGTTGCTGTAGATAATGGTTCTTTTGGATTTTTAAAGATTGCACCATTTTAAGATAGAAATCAATGCGAAATAGTTGTAAAATTTTAATCGGATTTTTTTTAATTGTCAATTCTTTGTGGGCTCAAAATGATCGATCAAAGACCTTTTTGGGAATGAATTTTTCAACGGATTATGCATATCGAATTTTGAAAAATACCGAAGATGTACAATGGATAGTTGACTCCAGAGAAGAAGTGGAAAAGCCAATCTTTGGGTTTCATGGTGGTTTTTCTTTTTATCATAAATTTAGAAAAGGAATCTTCATAGAGGCAGGTCTACAATATTCAAGGTTCGGGGATAAGATTGAGGATATTGAAATTATAAGTGCGAGTGGAATGTATTCCATTGAAAACAATTTTGTCACGTATCACGACTATCTTGCCATTCCTTTAAAGTTGGCTTATTCAATCAATTTAAATGAACGTTTCAGCTTATTCATATCACCTGGATTGAGCACTCATTTTTTTCTATCCTATCGATTTTTAAGTCGCATAGATTATGATGATGGAACAAGTTTTTCAACTTCATCCTCTTATTATGATAATCCATTTAATTTTGAACCAATTCATTTTATATTTCATTCTAGTATTGGTTTAGATGTTAATTTGAATGATTCATGGTCTTTAAGATTTGAACCTACTTATAGGACCTCCTTATCTACTGCTGTAGATGCTCCGATTCAACAAAGATTTTTCAGTTTTGGATTGAATACAGGAGTTTATTATTCATTTGGAAGGAAATAATAGGACAACATTAATCAAAAGTCAGATTTGTTTGTTGTAAAGGTATATGAGCACCCTTACAACTCATCAACAATATGATTTTCCTACCGATTGGAACTCGATTAAAGATCGAATTCAGGAAATTGAACCGATTAAATATGGATCAACGCGTAATTTTGAGAATGGAGCATTGACCTTATTGGGGCCTTATATTTCTCGTGGTGTAATTTCTACAAAATCTATTTTCGAGCATATCAAGTCCTTGGATTTGGAATGGAAGCCAATTGAAAAACTAATTCAAGAATTGGCGTGGAGGGATTATTGGCAGCAGGTATGGGTGGAAAAGCAAAGTCAGATTGAGTCAGACCTTAATTTTGAGCAAAAAGCGGTTTTGCATTCAGGTGTACCCGCTGCAATTGTTGAGGCAAATACAGGGATTGAAGCCATTGATGAAGCCATAGAAATGTTTTATAAAACGGGCTATTTGCACAACCATATGCGTATGTATATTTCAGCAATATGTTGTAATATCGGGAAGTACCACTGGAGGGCACCAGCCATGTGGATGTATGCACACCTTCTTGATGGTGATTTGGCAAGCAATCATCTGAGCTGGCAATGGGTTGCCGGTACGTTTTCCAATCGAAAATATGTGGCGAATCAAGAGAACATCAATAAGTACTTCAACAGTGCTCAGCGCAATACTTTTTTGGATGTTCCTTATGAGGCATTTAACAATCTAGAAGTCCCTGCTGAGTTACTGCAAAGTAAAAATAGTATAAGCGAAATCAATTACCCTGAGTCCATTTCACCTGTAGACCTAGAAGAGAAGAAAACTTTGGTTTACAATTATTATAATCTTGACCCATTATGGTATGAAGGAGAAGATGTACAACGTATTTTATTAATTGAGCCTGCTGTTTTTGAGCGTTATCCAATCAGTCAAAAGTGTATGGACTTTGCAGTTGGACTTTCTGCTAATATCAAGGGTATTAAGATTTTTGTTGGGTCCTTTACCTCACTTCAAACACAGCTAAAAGATTCAGAAATTGTCTTCAAAGAACATCCCCTAAATACCCATTACCATGGTGTTCAAGAGAATCGAGATTGGATGACTTCCGTTAAAGGCTATTTCCCGGGGTTCTTTAAGTTTTGGAACAAAGCAAAAAAGGAGCTTGTCAAGTGAAAGAAGCATTGAATATTGTTTGGCTAAAGAGGGACCTGCGCTTGCAGGATCACCTTCCTTTTTTTGAGGCTGAACATGATTTAAAATGCAATTACCTGCCTATTTATATTATGGAGCCATCAGCCATGGCATATCAGGATTGCTCTTTACGACATTTACAGTTTGTATATCATTCTATTGTGGAGATGAATAGGGTTTTGAAGGCCTTTAACAGAAAGGTGTGTCTTCTGCATGGAGAGGCGATAGAGGTTTTTAATTTCTTAATAGAAAAATTTGACATCCAAAATGTATATTCCTATCAGGAAAGCGGTGTAAAAATGACTTGGGATCGCGACAAAAATATTTCTTCCTTATTTAAAAGAAAAGGCATTAAATGGACAGAATTTCAACGTGATGGAATTATTCGAGGTATTAAAAATAGAGTCAATTGGGACAAAAATTGGTTTGCTGCTGTAAATTCTCCTCTGATATTGAATGTGTACTCGCAGAACGAAGCTCTTGAAAAAAGCTTTCCCTTTGACTTACCAGAAAAACTTCTAAAGTCACTGCAAAATTATCCTGAATCGTTTCAGAGGGCTGGAGAAAGTTATGCCATGCGTTATATAAGTTCCTTTTGTGAAGGACGTGGTTCGAACTACAGCCGTCATATTTCCAAACCGAAAGAGAGCCGCAAATCTTGTGGAAGAATATCGCCTTACTTGGCTTGGGGTAATTTATCGGTGCGTCAAGCCGT
>JBELDA010000002.1:0-97788 GCA_042094515.1 Crocinitomicaceae bacterium | reverse complement strand
TCAATATGAATATGCTGGGCAACCATGCGATTTGAATAAACAATTCCAATAAGGAGAAATAAGATGATTAAAGGTATTCGCATACTCTAAAGATACAAATCCCTATCATTTTGTTCTAGATTTAAAACTTCCTGGCTTGAATTTATAAATGATACAATACATAGTGAAACAATAAGACTGAACCTCATGAAATCAAAACGATGGTTTGATTGATTTAGTGTACTGGGGTTTTTACAAAAAAAAAGACACCTCGCAAGAGGTGTCATAATGTAATTTGTATTTGACTGTTATTTGGTTTCTTCGTAGATTTCTTCTAAATCAACTTCATCTTTTTTTACATAGCTGTCATTTCTCTTTGCAAATACCTGCTGCGCATCAGACAGCATATCGAATTTTTGATCTACATCTTGCATAGCTTTAAAGAATTCATCTATGTAGTTTAATTCCTCCATAGTTTGTAGCTCATCACTTTCCATTTGTTCTAATATTCCAGTGATACTCTCTGGAGTAAAATACTCTAACATCACACCATAACTATCTATATATGCAAGTGCAGAAATTTTGAAATCAGCACCACCTATACCGGCCGGAGCAACCTTGCGAATTACACCAGAGACTCTTTGATATTCATTTAAGCATTCCTCATATAATCCAGGATAAGCATCATCTACACCTTTTTCGGCTTGTTCATTTAGTGCCATCATCTTTAAATCTAAAAGAGATATTTCCGAAATGACACCATCATTGTAGTCGATTGCTGTACTAACACCGTCTTCAAAATTTGACGCATCAGTTTTGATATCATTTAGTTTATCAACTGCGGTGTCATCCCCACAAGAATAGGTAAAGACTAATAAAAAAAGGATGAATAGGGAGTGTAATCTGGTCATATAATTTATTTTAATTGTTACAATAATTTTAATTGATTGCAATTTACAAAACTAAAACGTACAATTTAGATTTGAATCTTTGAAATTACTTCCGAACTATTTCTTGTATTTTGCATTATAAGGGGTAACTAAAAATGCTGTAGTTTAGATGCTTAACTATTAGATTTTAAGATATGGTACATATAAGGAGCAGTTTTACTCAACGTATATTCTTGTTCAGTTTGTTATTCATCGGACTCTCGTCATGTTCAAATGAAATTTCAGATGATTTACTCGATTACATAAATAAATACATCCCCAAGGTTGCCGATAAAGAAGCCAAAGCACTGGACTTGTATGAGTCGGTTCGAGGTGAAAATTATACAGATGATGAAACCATGTATTACACGATTAAAAATGAGGTGATTCCAGCTTACAGGGATTTTATTGATGAATTGGAGCCTATTTCTGGTAAGCTCAAAACAGCAGAAGTTAGGGAAGTTCACGAGAAATATATTGAGGCAGCCAATACTCAGTTTACTGGATTTATGTTAATATTATCTGCATTAGAAAATCAGGATTTTAATGAAATGGCTAAGGCTAACGAAAAGCTGGATAAGGCGAAGAAACTATTGCGTGAGTACCAAACAGAGCTTGAAGAGCTTTGTGATGAAAACAATGTTATATTTAAAACGCATTGAAATACACTTGATTTTCAAAATGAAAAAAGCCACTTTTAAGTGGCTTTTTTCATGTGGAGAAGATGGGAGTCGAACCCACGACCTCTTGACTGCCAGTCAAGCGCTCTAGCCAGCTGAGCTACATCCCCGAGAACCGCAAATATAGTATTTTATCAGATTATTTTTTTGTGGGTTCATCATTGAATGGAATTCTTTAAATTTGCGCATCTTAAACAATAGAATGGAAAATCGCATCAAAGAGTTGATATTGGCACACAGCACTGAATTATTCGGAAGTGAGATTTCGGAAAATCTAATTCAGTTTCAACCCACTCGTAAAGATGTTGATGGAGATTTAACGCTTGTTGTTTTTCCATTTGTTAAAGTTTTGAGATGTAGTCCTGAGCAAGTAGGGAAAAAAATTGGAACGTTTTTATCGGATAAGATTGATGAGATTTCAAGTGTCGAACCGCTCCGTGGATTTTTAAACATATCATTAAACGATACCTATTGGCTTAAACGAGCTCAGGAAACGCTTTCGGATACTTTTGGTATTAAAGCTGAAGGATCGGCACCTATGATGATGGTTGAATATGCTTCTCCAAATACAAACAAACCATTACATCTAGGGCATTTGAGAAATATTTTTTTAGGTGACGCTGTAGCTTCTATTTTAATGGCCAATGGTCACGAGGTCATTCGAACACAAATTATAAATGACCGCGGAATTCATATTTGCAAAAGTATGCTGGCATGGGAACGATTTTCTCCTGTAAACAAAAAAGGCGAAAGAGAGACCCCGAATAATACCAGTTTAAAGGGTGACAAGTTGGTCGGTAAGTACTATGTCGAGTTCGATAAGCAAATGAATGCTGAAGTTCAAGAGGTGTTGTCTGAATGGAATAAAGGAAATGTTGCTGCTGCTGCTCAAGAAGAATTCAAAAAGCTATCTGATGCGAGAGAAGGTAAAAAAGATTCCCAGCTTAAAGAAATAGAAGCTAAGATCAAAGAGCTTGCAAAAAACCACACACCATTATTAAAGGAGGCAAAACAAATGCTCATTAAATGGGAGGCGAGAGATCCTCAGGTGTATTTATTGTGGTCAACCATGAATGGTTGGGTATATGAAGGCTTCGAGCAAACCTATAAAATTATGGGGGTTAATTTTGATAAGCTCTATTACGAGTCAGACACTTACTTATTAGGAAAGGATGTAGTGACTGAGGGCTTAGAAAAAGGTGTTTTTTACCGAAAAAATGACGGCTCTGTCTGGATCGACCTTACAGATGAAGGTCTTGATGAAAAAATCGTTTTGCGCTCCGACGGAACAGCAGTTTATATGACACAAGATATCGGAACCGCAATTGAAAGATATAAGAATTACCCTGAGCTGAATGGTATGGTTTATACCGTAGGTAATGAGCAGGATTATCATTTCAAGGTACTTTTTTTAATTCTTAAAAAGCTAGGATACAAATGGGCCGATAACTGTCATCACCTTTCATATGGTATGGTTGATCTACCAACGGGTAAAATGAAATCTAGAGAAGGAACAGTTGTAGATGCAGATGAGCTTATGCATGATGTCATTTCCAAAGCAGCGGAGATGACAAAAGAACGAGGTCATTTGGATGAATTGAATGATTCTGATAAAGAAGAGCTTTATCAGCAGATTGGTTTATCGGGACTTAAATATTACCTCATAAAAGTCGATCCGAAGAAGAGAATGATGTTCAATCCACAAGAGTCAATAGACCTAAATGGAAATACGGGGCCTTTTATTCAATATACTCATGCAAGAATTTGCTCATTATTATCTAAAGCGGGTTTATTTGATTCTGATATCAGCTTCGAACCGTCATTAATACCGCAAGAAAAAGAGCTCATTAAAAATCTGAATAAGTTTCCACATATTATCGAGGAAGCAGCAAGCAGCTATTCTCCTGCTGTGATTGCAAATTACTGTTATGAACTGGTGAAATCCTACAATCAGTTTTATCAAAACGTAAAAATTCTGCCAGAAAACGAAACTGAAATTCGAAACAACCGTTTACTAATCAGTAAATCAACGGCTAAGGTTATTAATCGCAGTTTGAATCTTTTGGGTATTTATGCGCCAAATCGAATGTGATTTCCCTATATTAGCTACTTAAAATAGATATTATGAAAGTTATTTTGTTTATCTCTACCTTAATTCTAGTTGTATCATGTGGTAAATATGAAAGACCATTTATTTCGTTTCAATCCCCTGAGAAACGGCTTGTTGACAAAACCTGGGGTTGTACAAAGGCAGTAAGTGAGGACGGAACTGAATTTGAGATAGAAGATCGAATTACTTTTAGTAGCGATGGCACCTTTGAAAGAATCACCAGCCATTGGCCATTGAATCCTTTGTATTTTACGGCCGCTCCTGATCCAGCAGTTTTAGATACCATTCAAGGGACATGGACTTGGGGCCAAGCCCTAGAAGGAGAAGTGAATGAGCAGTTCATTGTAGTTAAATATGATGGATCTAGTATTTTCGGTAGAAATAATTTCGTTAGTGTATTGAGTAAAAAGGAGCTTGTTTACAAGGATCAGTCTTATGACAACACAACTTATCATTACAAAAAGCTCTAACGGCCTCGACCAAAAACCACCTCGTCAGTAAGCTTTCTAATCATACTGTATAGTTCAGATTTAAACTCATGGGGAGTGTATGTTCCTTTTTCGATTTGTCTTAGCTTATATTCCCACTGTCCAGTTAATTCAGGGCTTTTGAGTAATTTATTTTGAATGGTACCAATGAGGTGTACGCCCAATGGTGTGGCTTGAATATTTTTCTTTTTTCTTTCGATATAATTCCTTTTGAACAAGGTTTCAATGATATTGGCTCTTGTAGAGGGACGTCCGATTCCGTTTTCTTTCATAACCTCTCGCATGTCCTCGTCTTCTACAAATTTACCTGCTGTTTCCATAGACCTCAATAGTGTAGCTTCGGTATATTGTTTAGGTGGACTTGTTTTACCTTCATGAAAAAAAGGTTCGTGCGGGCCTTCTTCTCCTTTCTCAAAAAGCGGAAGAACGTTGTCGTCATCCTGCTTCTTTCCTTTGTCATTACCAGAATAAACTTTTCGCCAGCCTGGATCAATAATTTGCTTCCCTGATGTTTTAAATTCAAGCTTTTCAACCCGCCCGATAACAGTTGTGTTAGACACTTTACAGGGAGGATAAAAAACAGCGATAAATCTTTTACAGATTAAATCATATATAGCCAGATCACTTCCTTGAAGGCCCTGAGCAGGAATTCCGGTAGGAATAATCGCATGGTGATCGGTTATTTTTTTATTGTTGAATATGCTTTTACTCTTTTTAATGGGAGCGGCCAAAATCGACTCCGTTAAGCTATTGTATGATTTAAGATTACCAAGTATTCCTGGTACTTTGGCATGTAAATCTTCTGATAGATAGGTTGTATCTACACGTGGATAACTGACCAGCTTTTTCTCATATAAATTTTGAACTGTTTTTAAGGTGTCTTCTGCAGAGTAGCCGAATTTTTTATTTGAATCCACCTGCAGAGATGTCAGGTCATACAATCTTGGGTTTCCTTCTTTTCCTTCTTTTTGTTCGTATGAAATAATTTCAAAGGGCTTGTCTTTTAAATATGAGACGCCTTCTTCTGCTCGCTTTTTTGAATTTAGACGATTGATTTGACATGAGAATTCTATTTCTCGATAGATCGTTCTTAGCTCCCAAAAGTGTTCTACTTTAAATTGGGCTATTTCATGGTGACGTCTAACAATCATTGCAAGAGTAGGCGTTTGAACACGTCCAACCGATAAGGTCGTTTTATTCTTTCCAAATTTTTTGGTGTATAAACGCGTTCCATTTATACCTAAGATCCAATCACCAATTGCACGTGAATTTCCGGCTGCAAAAAGGTTGTCGTACTTGGATGCATCCTGCAATTTTTTGAATCCTTCTTTTATGGCTTCTTCTGTAAGTGACGAAATCCATAATCTTTTGACAGGAACTGTGCACTTTGCTTTTAGCAATACCCATCTCTGAATCAGCTCACCTTCCTGTCCAGCATCCCCGCAATTGATGACCTCTGTGGCTTTCGCTACCAATTTTGAGATCAATTCAAATTGTTTTTGAATACCCTGGTTTTTTTTGATTTTTATTCCGAAATTTTCAGGTATAATAGGTAGGTCTTCAATTTTCCAATATTTCCAATGCTCCTTATAATCTTGAGGTTCTTTGAGGGTGCAAAGGTGACCAAAGGTCCATGATACCAGATAGCCATTTCCCTCATAATATCCATCATGTCTAGCTTTGGCTCCCAATATTGAAGCCAAATCTTTGGCTACACTTGGTTTCTCGGCAATACATAATTTCATATGCTGGCTGTGTTTACTTGATCTTTTTGTAAGCGTTTAAACCTGCTTCAAGCCATTTTTGGAATTTTTTTGCTGATCCATGATGCTCATAGTCTGCCGATCCATTAGATAAATCTTCTCCATTTGGCCCAAGCATTCGATAATAGGGTTGGGTATTTGTTTTGTATCGAGATTGCTGAAAATAAGACCATTTATGGCCAACCTGAGTGATTTTTTTATACTTACCAGGAGCGTATTCTACGGTTTTATGTTCTTTCTTTGGCAAATCCTTTTTATCATCAACATACAATGATACAATGACCACATCATTTCTTAATTTTTCAATAACTCCTGGTTTTCCCCAAACTGTATTTTCCATTTTACGACAATTCACACATGCCTTACCCGTAAAATCTATAAATAGTGGTTTACCCACTTTTTTCGAATAGGCAAGGGCTTTGTCAAAATCATCAAAAAGTGGAAGCTTATGCGGTCCAGGGTGTGTATCTTCCCCAGGTATATAGGCACCCGATGCATCAGAGCCACCACCGACACCAAATGGAGATTCGGCATAAGTTGAGGGGGGAGGGAATCCACTAATAAGATTCAAAGGAGCACCCCACATTCCAGGTAGAAGATAAATCACAAATATTAAAGTACTGATGCCTAACAATGATCTTCCAACTGATAGATTTTCTGTTGGGCTATCATGAGGAAGCCTGATAAAACCAAAAAGATAAAGGCTTAGTGTTAGGAAAATACCTATCCATATGGCAATAAACAACTCTCTTTCGAGAAGATGAGCATCAACAACTAAATCGGCATTAGAAAGGAATTTAAAGGCAAATGCAAGCTCTAGAAATCCTAATACCACTTTAACGGTATTCAGCCAGCCTCCGGACTTAGGGAGAGAATTCATCCATCCTGGGAATGCAGCAAATAATGAAAAAGGTAAAGCGAGTGCTAATGAGAAGCCAAACATACCTACAAATGGAGCCATTCCACCTACAGTAGCAGACTCGACCAATAAGGTGCCGACAATTGGGCCTGTACAAGAAAATGAAACCAATGCCAAAGCCAAAGCCATAAAGAAAATCCCAATGATCCCCCCTTTATCAGATGCCTGATCAGCTTTATTTAGCCATGAGCTGGGTAATCTAATTTCAAATGCTCCCATGAATGAAATGGCAAAAACAACTAATAAAACGAAAAAGATGAGGTTGAATGTGACATCAGTGGAAAGTGCATTTAGTGCATCATATCCAAAAACACTGGTGACGATTGTCCCCAATATCACATAAATTAAAATAATTGAAACTCCATAAATAATGGCATTCCGAATACCAGCGGCTCTTGATTTACTTTGCTTTGTGAAAAAGCTGACTGTCATTGGTATCATTGGGAATACACAAGGGGTAAGTAAGGCTGCAAATCCACTTAAAAAGGACAAAATGAAAATGAGCCACATGGATTTTCCTTCCTCTTCTTCTTCTTTCTTTGAATTCGAATTTTTTGAAGATGACTCATCCTGTTCAGCATCATTATTGTCAGATATATCGCTTGACTGCTCCGAAGTATCTTTGTTTATTTCCGTAGCATTAGTATCCGTTTCTTCAACGCGAAGCTCCATTTCAGGTCCGCATTTTTTGACCTTAAATGAAAAGGGTACTTCGTGTTCGGGAAGACATTTAATCGAATCACAGGTTTGAAATGAAAATACACCTTTAAGGGTGTAATCTTTAAATGATTTTGAGGTAACCTTTCTTTTAAGCGTGAATTTATGATGATGATAGCTGAGCATTTCTTCAGCATCTTCATCATATTCTAAAATAGGTTTTGGTTCAATTAATTTTGAAACAGTATAGTTTGAACTTTTATTCAAACGAATATTTGAAGGAATAGAAAAAGAACCTTCAGGCAACACATGTGAATTTATATGCCAACCATCTTTAATATCAACATCAACAATAATGGTCAGATCACAATCGTTTTGTTCCAAACGAATGGAGGACCTTACCTTGTCCTCAGGATTTTGTATTTGAGAGAATGTCTCATTACTAGATATTGTAAAAAGCACTAATAGGAACAGTGAAAGAAATTTAATCATCTATAATTAATTTAATTGAGAGTTCTTCATCGATGGGAGGCAGACACCTCTCATCGTTGCAAATCATGTAAGTAACTGTAATATTTACTGAACTGTTTTTTTTCAATTTTATTTGTTGTTCTGCCAAATAATTTTGTTCAAAGATAAAAACATCAGAATCAAAATTGGCATCAAAAATTTTTAGGGCATTATATTTTTCAACAAATTCTCCCTTCGTTCGAAATCCTTTCGATTTGTTTGTTTTTATTTCTACAGGAATCGGTCCAGCTTCTAACGGAGTTAAAGAGGAATACAGATGCCATCCATGATCAATTTCACCTTTAATCTGAAGTACATTTCTATTGTAATCAAAATCCAACTTCCATTTCACTTTATTTTGACTATATGAAGTGCTTACTCCTAAAATTAGAAGTGAGAAAACGATTTTTAACATGATTTAAACTAGAATTTCTTTGAGTCTATTGATTGGAATCCAAATACCTCCTTTTAGACAAACAAATTTTGTGCCTGAGGCCCATATTGTGGTGTCTACTCTTTTCATTCCGTCATCATCTTGAAATAAAATAGAAACTTTTCTTCTGTGTGTATTTCCCAATATTGTCGCTTTGTCAATTTGCTTGCGAAGGTTTGGGTGCTGTTTAACCCTAGACTTGTCGTTAAAGGATAACGAAGGAATGGTCTCTTTCTCTACAAGCAATGTTTCCATAGGGTATATGTTTGGTCCTACTAAAATAGTATAATTTCTCGAATATCAATGAGAAAATCGATTTTTTACCAAGGTAATCTGGGGTTCGCTGCTATGCGTTGATTTGAAAAAATCTTCTTGTCAAAAGAGTATTTTCCTGCAATAGCTACCATTGCAGCATTATCAGTGCAATATTCAAATTTTGGAATATGAACTTTCCATCCTTCAGTTTCTTTTTCTTTTAGTCTACGACGTAATTCTGAATTAGCAGAAACTCCACCAGCAATTGCAATTTCTTTGATTCCTGTTTGTTTTGATGCCATTTCAAGCTTATTCATGAGGATGTCTACTATGGTATGCCTAATGGAGGCACAAAGGTCATTGAAGTGATTCTCAACAAATCTTTCATCTTCCTTTTTCCAATCTCTAATATTATATAGGATAGAAGTTTTTAAACCACTGAAACTAAAATCTAGATTGGAAACCTTTGGCTTGGCGAATTTGAACTTGTTGGGGTTGCCGAGCTCAGCATATTTATCTAATCGAGGACCTCCAGGGTAATCTATACCAATCATTTTTGCGGCCTTATCAAAGGCTTCTCCCGCCGCATCATCTATTGTTGTTCCAATGACTTCCATTTCATATGGGCTGTCTACTTTTACAAGCTGTGTGTGTCCACCAGATACGGTCAAGCATATAAATGGAAATTTAGGAATTGAATGGCCTTCATCTTGTATAAAATGAGCTAAAATATGGGCCTTCATATGATTCACCTCAATGATTGGAACATCTAAAGAAAGTGCTAGAGATTTTGAAAATGACACTCCCACTACCAATGAACCCATTAAGCCCGGTCCACGAGTACAAGCAATTGCATCAATATCTTTTAGAGAAATGCCAGCATTTGAAAGAGCTTCATCTACAACGGGGATAATATTCTCTTGATGGGCTCGACTTGCGAGCTCTGGTACTACTCCACCATATTTTTGGTGTATTTTTTGATTAGCTGTACAATTAGAAACAATTTTGTTGCCAACGAGAATTGCAGCTGATGTGTCGTCGCAAGAGGATTCTATGCCAAGAATAATACTGTGTTTTACACTCAAAAGATTGTTATTTTTGTAATTAATCTAGGATGTCAAAGTTACTTAAAATAATAGGTCGAAGCGCCGGAATATCTGCAGAATGGATCCTGATATTATTCTTGATTCTCGCATTCGCTATAAGAACCTATCCTGTTCAGACCTTCATTGCACAAAAAACAGCCGCTTATTTATCTAATGAGCTTAAAGCAGAAATTAAAATTGAGGCGGTCGAAATTATTTTTTTTAATCAGGTATTACTCAAAAACTTTAGTATAAAAGATAGGCAGGAGAAGGTTCTTTTTGACCTGAGAGAGGTTCATGTAACGATGCATCAATTTGCCTTATTTCAAGACCCTCTTAATATTGAAAAGGCGAAGCTGAGTGATGGTGAAGTCAATCTCTCTCGTCATCCTTTGACAGGTGAATATAATTTTCAGTTTCTTGCTGATTATTTTGAACAGACTGAAGATCCTAATGCTCAACCAACAATTTTTGGAATAAAGGATATTGAGCTATCAAATGTTGACTTTAATTACGACGATTATAGAGCTCCCGAAAAAGAGTTTGGTGTCGATTACAATCACATTGGAATGGCCGATGTTGATTTAATCATCAAAAACTTCAACATGAAAGATGATCAATACGTATTTGACATTCATCACCTCTCTTGTTATGAGAAATCAGGTTTTGAATTGAAAGATTTCTCATCCTCTGTGTTTATAGAAGAGGGGAAGATTAAACTAGATGCATTGGAGTTGAACACGGGAAATTCAAATATAATGGCAGATTATTTTTCTATGGATTTTGTGACCTGGGATGATTTTGATGCATTTGAGGAGAAAGTCCAACTCAATATAAATATAGACAGCTCAACAGTTTCCTTAGAAGATATCGCATTTTTTGTTGGAGATTTAAAAGGAATGAATGAGGTGATTACCTTGAGTGCTAACGTTTCAGATGTAATCAAGCAGTTAAAAATTAAGGATGTAGCTTTAGGTTTTGGTAGCTCGTCATTTATTACAGGCGATTTTGAATTACCTGATTTTACTGACACATCCAAACAGTCACTTACTCAGTATTTTTCTGATATATATATTGATCTGAATGATTTAAAATCCATTAAAATGCCTGACAGTTCTAGGCCATTGATTTTGGATCCATCATTGGAGCTAAATAAATTTCTATCGCTATCAAACCTAACTATTAATGGATCTGAGCGAGAATTCGATTTTCAATTTGATGAATTCAAGTCTGATTTGGGAGTGCTTAATTTACCTGGCTCTATGAGCTTTTCTAGAGATTCGAAAATGATTAAAATTGCACCATCTGAGGATTATTTAGGCGAGGTTTTAATTAAAGATTTTCGTTTGGGTCGATTTTTAAGTGAAGATTTACTTGGAAACATTAGCGGAAGTGTAAAGCCCATTATTGAAATTTCAAATGAAGGAGAATTATCATTCAAATTGCAACGTTCAAGTATTTCTAATGTTGGGTTTAATGGTTACAATATTTCTCAAATAGAAATATTGGAAGGCTCCTACACAAATGACTTGCTTAAGGCGGGTGTAGTCATCAATGATGAAAACGTGAAGCTTGATATGTCTTGTGAATTGTTTTTAGGAAATAAACATAGGTATAGTGGTGTGTTGAATGTGGAATCGGCGAATTTAGATGCTTTACATCTTACCTCTGATACCTCTATTGTATCTACTTCTTTAGAAATTGAACTTATTGAAACCAAACGTTCCGTTTTTGAAGGACAACTTGTGTCATCAAGTATTGATTACTACCGAGGAGATGACACCCTATTAATCCCTTTAACCACAATTTCTATTCTGAACAGTCCTTCTAACGAGCATTACACCCTCAAAAGTGAGATTATTGATTTGGAAATGAAAGGACTTTTTGATTGGGAGAATTTATTGGGAGATTTTACAGATGATTTAGCCAAAGTGTTTCCAACGATTAAGGTGGGAAATGTAGTTTCTACGAAAAAACGAAATAAAAACATTTATAATGATATTTCTTTTAATGTATTGACGAAAGATATGGAAAGAATATTTCATATGTTCGCTCCGGAATTAGAAATACAAAACGAAACTGGACTTAGTGGGAAATACAATTCGAAAAACGAATATCTAGATATTGTTTTTAGATCTCCATATTTATCATACGGAGATCTAGTCGTAAATGAGATTTATGGCACGCAGATCATAAGTAACGACAGTATTTTTTGTGACTATATTGTCGATTATGTTTCATACAATGATTCACTTAAGTTTAATCAAATTGAATTTGTTGCAGATGGAACAGGAGGAGTATTAAATTCTAATTTGACCTGGGCCCCAGGCACTGATGAAGCGTCGAGTATAAATTGGGATACAAGAATTCATGATAATGATCATGTAGAAGTCATTTTGAAACCTTCATTCTTTTCATTAGGTGGAATGTCTTGGGGAATTGTGAACGAATCTGACATATCCATAACTACAGAGGACATTCATATCAGCAAGTTTGAGCTAAATCGAGATGATCAACTCATTCAAATTAATGGATGCTTGTCTGAAAATGATTTTGATGAACTACGAGCACAGTTTGAGAATATAGATTTGGCAGAAATTGGATTGATTTTAGGACTTGAGAATCAATTTGAAGGAACTCTTTCGGGATGGAGTGCGCTTTCAAATCCTTATTCCAATTTCAGGTATATTGGGGACCTTTCCTTAAATGAATTTTATGTTGATGAACATGAAATTGGAGATCTGTTGGTCCAAACCAATTATGACAATTCTATAAATGGAATCGAGCTTTTTGGGGAGCTAGATGTAAATGATATTCAAACCTTTAATTTTTCAGGAAATTATTTGTTAGAGACAGATTCATTAGATCTTTATTTGGATTTTGATAATACTGATATATCCTTTGTAAATGCCTTTATTAATCCTGAAGATGTAAGTGAAATAGCCGGAACGCTGAATGGTCGAATTAAATTGGAAGGAGAAATAGTTAGGCCACAACTGAAAGGAAGTTTATCTGTCAATAATGCACAAGCTAAACTTGAGATGCTAGGTGTAAAATATTATTTGGATGGTGCCATTGACGTTTATGAAGATTTATTTGCACTGAACTCTGTTCCACTTAGAGATGAAGAAGGGAATACAGGGTCAGTTATTGGTTCAATTTTTCATGAAAATTTCGAAGAATGGAATTTTGATATTCAGGTCAATTTTGAAGATGATGTAACGACACGACAGCCCAAATTTCCATTTAATGTAAAACCGTTGGATCAGTTTTTAGTACTTAATACCGCTTATAAAGATGGTGATATATACTATGGAAAAGCCTATGGAAGAGGAACCGCAAATATATCTGGATATGCGAACAATATGGCCATAACTCTAGATATAGAAACAAGAGAAGGAACTAATATTGACTTTCCCATGTATGGTATCTCTGAGATAGATGAGGATTTTGATTTTGTAAGCTTTGTTAACGAGGGAATTAATGAGGCCATTGAAGACAATAAAACAGATTTAACAGGTTTAGATTTAGATTTAAATTTCAAAGTAACACCAGATGCCGATGTGAAAATCATTTTTGATCCAGACATCGGTGATCAGATTGTAGCTACTGGTTCGGGTGATTTAAATATTACCTTGGATCAATACAACGAGGTGAATTTAACGGGTTACTATGAAATTTCAGGAGACAGTAAATACAACTTTGCCATGGGTATTATAAAGCAGGATTTTGATATTGAACCTGGTTCTTCATTAACCTGGACTGGAAATCCCTATGATGCGAATATTGATTTGGTAACCTCTTTTAGAATGAAAAAGGTGTCTTTGGTCGATCTAAGTCCTGAGCAAATTGACAATTCATTAACGAGTCAAGAAGTCATATGCTATTTGAATCTTGCAGAAACTTTACTTAAACCAGAGATTTCTTTTGATATCAAATCACCAAATGCTCCAGAAACGGGTAAAGGGCTGATTGAACGTGTAGTGAATGATGATGATGAGCTGAGTAGACAGTTTTTCTCCTTGTTATTGTTGAGGAAATTTCAACCTTTGAAGGGAACGATAACAGCTGGAGGGTCTGCTGCTATTGATGTGGCTGAATCACAAATCAATGCATTATTGGGACAGGTTTCTCAAAACTATGATTTAAATGTAAACAGTGCATTAGATGAATTATTAGGTGAGAATTCTCTGGAATTTGGAGTTTCAAAAGCTTTCTTGGAGGATAGACTTATAATATCGGGAAGCTTTGGAATTGAAAACCGAGCAGATTTTGATTCACAGCAAGAAGAAGATGGATTTAAAGCCGGGTTTATTGGAGATATTTTTGTTGAATATTTAATAAATCAGTCAGGAACATTTAGAGCTACTGCATTTAATCAATCAAATTCAAATACCTTGAATGAGAATGCTGGTGCATTTACGCAAGGAGCAGGTATTTCTTATCACGAAGATTTTAATAATGCTAAAGATTTTAAGCTGTTACAATACTTTTTTGATATTTTCAGACCGAAAAACAAAAAGAGATATCCAATTAAAAAGAAAAAGAAACAAACAAGAATAGAATAATATTTAAATTGTAGTAATGAAAAAAGTACTAATTGCCAATAGGGGAGAGATTGCACGAAGAGTAATAAGAACCCTCAAAAAAATGAATATTGAAAGTATCGCTATCTATTCAGATGCAGATAAGCAGGCCCCTCATGTATTGGAGGCTGATCAAGCATTTTATGTAGGTAAAAGCCCTTCTTCAGAAAGTTATTTACGTCAGGATCGAATTTTAGACTTGTGTAAAAGTGAAAATATAGATGGTGTTCATCCAGGTTATGGGTTCTTATCTGAAAACGCTGATTTTGCAAATAAGCTCAAAGAAATAGGAGTCAAATTAATTGGCCCTTCAGCATCTTCTATGGATGTTATGGGAGATAAATTGAAGGCGAAACAGGCGGTTAAATCGTTCAATGTTCCACTTGTTCCGGGTGTTGATGAGGCTATTTCTGACATTGAAGAGGCAAAGGCAATTGCTAAAGAAATAAAATATCCTATTCTAATTAAAGCCTCTGCAGGAGGCGGAGGTAAAGGAATGCGCTTGGTAAATGCTGAGTCTGAATTTGAGGAACAAATGCAAATGGCTCAGAACGAGGCTAGATCTTCATTTGGAAACGATGCCGTTTTTATCGAAAAATTTGTTGAAAAACCTAGACATATTGAAATACAGGTTTTCGCAGATCAATCTGGAGAGGTCGTTTATTTATTTGAAAGAGAATGTTCGATTCAAAGAAGACATCAAAAGGTCATTGAAGAAGCGCCTAGTACAATATTGAGTCCGGAGCTTAGAGCAAAAATGGGAGAAGCTGCAATTTCTGTTTGTAAAGCATGTCAGTATGAAGGTGCAGGAACGGTTGAATTCCTTATGGATGCCGATTTGAATTTCTATTTTTTAGAAATGAATACAAGGTTGCAGGTAGAACATCCAGTTACGGAGGAAATTACTGGTTTGGATTTGGTTGAATGGCAGATTAGAATTGCACGAGGGGAGAAACTTCCGAAATGTCAAGATGAGCTAAAAATTAATGGTCATGCTATTGAAATCAGAGTGTATGCAGAAGATTCACTAAATGGATTTGTACCTGATATTGGCAGTTTAAACAAATATGTTAGACCCACTGGTGCTGGAGTTAGAGTTGATGATGCTTTTGAAGAGGGTATGGAAATCCCCATTTATTATGACCCTATGATTGCGAAGCTTGTCGTATGGGCCGAAAACAGGGAAGAATGCATTGAAAAATGTATTTCTGCCATAAATAAATATCAAATATCAGGAGTGAAAACTACATTAGACTTTGGTCAATTTGTTTTAAACCACGAGGCTTTTCGAAGTGGTGATTTTGATACAAACTTTATTAAAACCTACGTGCCAGACCCTTTGGATATTCCGAAATCAATGAAGGCCGAATCGGATGCACTTTTGGGTTCCTTAAATCAAATTTGGTGTGATTTGATAGATAGAAAAAACAAAGATTTTAAATCTCAAAAAATCACAGAATCATGGAAGAACCAATCAAATTCATAAAAAGTCAGATTAAAGGAGCATATTTAGACAAAACAATTAATTTTGCGAACAAATCATAAAGAATGAATTTACACGAATACCAAGGAAAATCGATTTTAAAAAGTTTTGGCGTAGCCATCCAAGAAGGAATAGTTATTGACAAGGCAGAAGACGCAGTTTCTGCTGCCGAAAAATTGAATAAAGAAACAGGAACAAGTTGGTTCGTGGTTAAGGCACAGATTCACGCTGGTGGTAGAGGAAAAGGAACAGTCCATGAAACAGGTTCTCATGGAGTGGTTATTGCCAAGGGAATTGATGAGGTTGAAGATAAGGTTAAAGGAATTCTTGGTGGTCATTTGGAAACCTTACAAACCAATGGTGTGGGTAAAAAGGTAAATAAGGTATTAATTGCTCAGGATGTGTATTATCCGGGTCCTTCTGAGATAAAGGAATTTTATATGTCTGTTCTTTTGGATAGAGATTACGGTAAAAATGTAATTATTTATTCAACAGAAGGGGGTGTTGATATTGAACATGTTGCTGAGCATACACCAGAAAAAATATTTAAAGAATTTATTGATCCCCATTTGGGACTTCAGGCTTTTCAAGCTCGTAAAATTGCATTCAATCTGGGATTGTCGGGTAATGCATTTAAAGAGATGGTGAGATTTGTCAATTCTTTGTACAAGGCTTATGTTGGTATTGATGCTTCAATGTTTGAAATTAATCCATTATTCAAAACGGCTGATGATAAAATCATAGCCGTTGATTCTAAGGTAACTTTAGATGGAAATGGACTGTTCAGACATCCTGACTATGAAGCGATGAGGGACAAGTCAGAAGAAGATCCAACAGAAGTTGAAGCTGATGAGGTTGGGCTTAATTTTGTTAAACTTGACGGGAATGTTGGTTGCATGGTTAATGGAGCAGGACTAGCTATGGCTACCATGGATATTATTAAGCTTTCAGGTGGTAATCCTGCAAATTTCTTAGATGTTGGAGGTACAGCTAATGCAGAGCGCGTTGAAAAAGCTTTTCATATTATTTTGAAGGACCCAAATGTAAAGGCAATTCTTATCAATATTTTTGGTGGGATTGTTCGATGTGATCGAGTTGCTCAGGGTGTTGTAGATGCCTATAAGAATATGGGAGAGATACCTGTTCCAATCATTGTAAGGCTTCAAGGAACGAATGCAGTAGAGGCTAAGAAGCTAATTGACGATTCAGGGTTGAATGTTCATTCTGCGGTATTGCTTCAAGAAGCAGCAGATAAAGTAAAAGAAGTTTTAGCTTAGCTCCAATTCATTTCCACATCTAAAATGTCCTTTTGGACAGGCTTTGTGACCGTGTAAGCCACAAGGTTTGCATTCCAATTCCTTAACCTCAATGATTTTTGAATCATCTGACAATGGGCCGAAACCAAAGCTCGGTGAAGTTGAGCAGAAGAAAACACTTACAGGTGCATTTACTGCAGATGCCAAATGGAGAGGAGCAGAGTCATTTACATAATTTCTTTGCGCCTTATGCATTAGAGCTGCGGATTCAATTAAGCTAAGCTTTCCGCATAAATTGATAATGTTTTTGGAGTTTGAATTCTTTTTAAGAATTTCACTTTTTTCATAATCATCCGGACCTCCAAGAAGAAATATTTGACAATCTTGAGTGGCATTGAGTTGATTTATTAATTTCTCCCAAATCTCAACTGGTGCTTCTTTTGTTTTCCATACGGATGAAGGCGCTAAGCAGTAATATTTTTTTGATTGATAGCTAGTGATTTTATTTCGAATATCATCAGTAATATCAAGATTAGGTCTTCTTACGTGATTCGAAATTAAATCTTCAATCATGGCAAGATTGCGATCTACTTCATGCATTCCATTCTCTATAACATGCTTGAATTTTTTCGTATAAAACATTGAAAAAGGATTCGAACTAAAGCCTCTGGATTCTTTTCCCTTACTGAGTGCGCAAATGAGTCCAGAAGAGGCAAAGCGGTGAAGATTGATGATGCAATCATATCTTTTTTTTCTAAATGCTCTGATAAGGGAAAAAATTGATGCTAATTTTTTAGACTTGTCTAATGCAAACACCTCGTTTATATTTCTATTCCCATATAAAACCGAGCTATTTTCTTTTTTTACTAGAACGTCTATAAGAATGTTTGATTCTTCTCTTTTAAGAGATTCCACAATGGGAGTGGCGAGAATAACATCCCCAATAAAAGCGGTTTGAATGATTAAATACTTTTTAGCCATTTAATCGATTAAAGAGACAAATCCTTTTCTAATCATAACAATTCCATTTTCATCTTCAGCTTCAAAGATATAGACATATACATCATTTGTTGCTTTTTTTCCGTTGGCTTGTATCAAACCATTCCACCCTTCATCTTTATCAAATGATTCAAAAACCAATTGACCCCAACGATTTATAATGGATAGGTGATAGCTTGAGAAATTTATATTAGATACAATGGGCTTAAAAATAGGATTTACACCATGTGGTGTAAAAGCATTCGGGATATAGACCTTAGGGCTGTACATTAAGCAAAGCTCATTAGAGGTACTGATTTCAGAAAAATTATAGGTATTAAAAGCTTCAACAGCTTCTATGCGGTAGCAAATTTTACCCTCTGAACCTAATCCGTTTACATCGTCAATATAGCTTAGCTCAGTTTGATCTAAAATTACTATTGGGCTTGGATCATATACACCGTTGATTGATCGGTATATATGATATTCTAGAATTCCACCGTCAAAATCTTCATAAGCAGACCAGCTCAAAGTATTGATTAAGTCATAATCTTCTGCTGAACCCTCTAAGAAAATCGTTTTATTCGTATTGGCAAATGTACCTTCCGTTCCACAACTGTCAATATATTTTGTGCGGTATTCCCAAGATTGGTAATTGGGGTTTGACTCTTCATCTAAAAAATAAACGACGTTGCTGTTGGCATCACTTCTACCAATTTCCTCAAATGCTCCGCTTAAATTTCTACGCTGAAATATAACTTCCGTAATACCCACTGATTCATCTATAAAGTCATAAAGTTCAACCTTGTCGTTATTCACTGTGGCGAGCTTGAAATAATGAAAAGCAGGTAGGCCCGGGGTAGGTACAAAAAAGCTAGTAGGACTTGAAAATGCACTATATCCATCAAAGAATACAGCATTAATGTAAATGATATAATTTTGATTTCCTGTAACAGGTATTCTTACAATAGTATCTTGACTTATTTCTTCTAAATTCCAGTTTCCATTAACCAGACTCCAAATTTCATAGAAGTCCACAGGGCGTCCGATGTAAGGTGTCCAATAAATATCTGCTTCTTGATCACACATATAAACATCAGATGATGATATCATAGATGTATTAATACTGGCCTTTGCTGAAGTTTGAAAAGTAACTGGCACTGTATTGGTTGAACAGGAATCAAAGGCTGCTACAGAGTATGAGTAAGGGCCATCATTCAGGTTTACATTGTAGGAATAGCTTATATTTGAAATCCCCCAAATAGTATCTAGCTCATAAAGAATTCCATTTGAATCAAATGTGTATATCACATAACCATAAGTGTCATTTTGATTATTTTGATTCCATTGAATCAGCATTTCATTTGTAATTGTATCTATTCCAACAGATAAAATAGTTGGAATATCTGGAGTCAGCATGTCCTCAAAGTCATCTCCTTCTTTATTCGATGTAAAAGCACATTCAGAGGTAGGTAAAATAATTTGATACTTAATAAAGGCCTGACAAATATCAATAGTGTCTTTATAGTTATTTACTGAATATTCTACACTATCGATTAAGGTTAAGGTACCTGAAGGATATTCTCTATATATGTGCGTGTAGGTATTGTATTCTGGAAAATAATTTGAACTTGGATTATTCCAGCTCAGTAAAGCCGTTCCGTTTCCGGGATTATTAATATTCAAGTATATATTGGAGACCGTATCAGAATATCGTTTGGTATTACCACATACACCTGATTGAACGGCTAAATAATATTCACTAGCTGATGTGATAGAGTTGACAGTGTAATTATCAACAGTAATATCCGGTATGGATGCTATTAATCCATCCTGAACAGAGTAAACACCATATTCTACGAATGAACCCCCAGGGTCTGATATTGAATTCCAAAAAATTGTAATGTTATCACTGTCATCCGTTTGTATGCAATTTATTTTAGGGGCATTGAGTATTCCAGAATTATGGACATTAATTCGCACGGTGGCATATGTAACTTTAGGTACCTGACAAAAATTATCCTGCACCTTAAACACGAAATCATAAGGAATTACGTCAGCTGCTGCTCCAAATTGGTTAATCAAATGATCGCACGTTGTTTGCCATGAAAATGCTGTATTTACCGTTTGTGCTGCTTCAATAGGAGGGATACTGTTGAGCGTTGCACATGGTTCAATATCACACCCTAAATCTGAGGTAAAATTGCTTCCAAACATGGGGCCTGAAGGTGTAATGATTACATTTTGATTAGACCCATTTTGAAGTAAATCAAAATCATTAGCGATTAAATCAAACGAAATGAGATCACCAGCTATAATGTCGGTTTCAAAGGATCCAGCACCAAAAGGTGCAGTGATTTCCGGGGCTTCATTTGTGCTAGAGCAGGGGAGTACGACCACCTGCATTTCTCTTTCAACTTTGGAGATTAGTATTCCCTCCCTGTACGATTTCACCAATATTTTAATATTGTAATTACCAGAAGTAAAACTTGTAAAAATCAGTTCTCCAGTCGCGCTGTTAATGGTAGCTTCAATATTATTTGGGTCATTAATTATTCCAGGGGTTGGAGATGAAAATGAAAAGTCCGATTCAAAAGGAACTGGAATTGGATTATTCGGTGGATCATAGCTTCCAGTAGGAAAGTGATCATAGGGTATTCCAAATTCAAACTGCATTGAGTCCAAATCTGGATCAACCGCATTCATATTGTATCTGTATTCTGAACCCGAACAGGTTACAAAATAAGGTGATTGCAAAAATTTAGGAGATGAATCCGTACATGAATTGATTGAAGTATTTGGTGAGGGGTACATGGTAGCCGCAATCGTGATTCCATAGGATGATGGATTTTCAATATTCGACAACGCGTTACTTCTCGAGAAATTTTCATAAGTAAATATCCATCCTTCGTTCGGAGGCGTACCGGCAAGAATGATATCTCTGCGGTAAACGACTTGCTCTATTGCTCCAGATCCATTTCCTCCCGCACTACCTATTCCACACTCAAGCATTGGCGGCGAACCGACAACTTCAGTACAGCTCGGAGAGATATCGGCTCTTGACACAAAATCTAATGTGATTTGACTAATGGATGGATGATTCCATACTCGGACCGTTTCTGAAATAACATTTACCTCTGCACCGTTGCAGTCTCTATAAAAAACAAGCTCAAATGTATATACTCCTCCTGCACCACAGCTCCATGTAAGCTCACCACCCATAACGTGAGAAGCCGACACCATATTGGAGGTGAAAATCATAATGAGGAAAAAAGCGAACTTTTTCATAGTTGGTTAACGTGGAATAATACGTAGTATTATAACGGAAGTGACAAAATAAAGTTGCTAACCAGCGGATACAATGGACATCGAGTCCCATTGGAGATGCTTTTTTGAAATAGATTTTATTTCATCTGATTGGATTTGATGAATTCTTTCAATGTAACGATTGTAGAATTCCATGTCCAAAGAATAAGCGTCAACACTCAAAAACAAATCCATCATGGCGTAAGGACCATCTGCCGCTTTTAGCATTTGGCCTAAAAGATAATTTTTAACCAATTCCAGCTCACTTTTACCAATGGATAAGGTGTTTAGCGATTCTATTTCTTTTTTTATTTCATCCAAAGAAGCTTCTCGATGTTTTGTTCCGACCTCAGACCCAATAATAAAATACCCTGACCCACCTGTTTCTGCAATAGCAGACCCAATTCCATAGGTGTACCCTTTGTCCTCTCGAATATTTTTCATGAGTCTGCTTCCAAAATAATCTCCAAGAATTGTGTTTAAAATAGAAAAATCAAAAAAGTCATCATGAGTTTTGTTAAACATGGTTTTACCAACACGAATTGCAGATTGTACAGCAGATTTTTTTTCAACGTGGAATACACCTGGAGAATTACAGAAATCTTTGAAATAAGTGATGGAGGATGTTATACAGGTGCTTTGGCAACGGGATGTAATTGTTTCTAACTCTTTACTGTCAATATTTCCTACTACCGCTATTTTATAGAGGCCTTTTTTAATCCATTTGTCGTGAAAATCTACAATTTCTTTCTTGGAGATGGTATCAAAATCACTAATCTGAGTGAGCTCATCATACGGTGTATTGAAAAATATTTTTTCTTGAAATTTTCTTTGGGCGCTAAATCCCACTTTTGCTGAGCTGATTTTAAATCGTTCTCTTTTTTCTGATACTTTTTCTGCTATTTCCTTGTCAGGAAATATGGCTTCTTGAATGGAGTCAAAAATTAAACAAAAAGCTTCTAAAAGGTTTTGTTTTAGCGCAAAAATAGATATCAATACACCTTCATGCGAAAGTCCAATATCAAAATACGCTCCAAGCTGATCAATTTGTTCGTGAATTTGAGTTGAACTCTTTTGATTTGTTCCAGATAATAACAATGATGAGCATAGAGAAACAATCACGTTTCTATCCTGTCTTAGTCCAGCGTTAAAATACAAATCTATTCTCGAAGTTTCGTTTGGTACATCTTTCATCCACAGTAATTTAACGGAATCATTTATCCACAACTCTTGAGGTTCAACAAAATTAATTTTTTGTATTTTTTGTATGGCAGGTGTAATATTTCTATCAAGCATTATTACAAACTTTTAATAATGAACAATTTGTTTTTACAAAGGTGTTTTTAGCAAATAGAATCAAGTCGTTGGTTTCTATTTTTTGATAAATAAGAGGCTCTTCATTGATCCCATTTGAGTCACCTAATAATTCAAAAAAGGATAAATTGATGGATCGATTTAAAAGGCCTTGTTCTTGAAATGCTTTGGCAGTGCTGATTTTATTTTTTATGCCTATTAATTTTTCAGTTTCCACCCCAGTTTGTTTTATTTTATCAAGTTCAAGCCAAAGTTGCTTGTCTAATTCTTCAAAGCTAATCCCTTCAGCCAATTTCCCGCTAATTATGAATAAGCCATCATCCAAGGAGCCAGTGATAAAAGCACTGATTTCTGTAACCAAATCAAGCTCTTTTTTTAATGTGATATTTAAAATAGAGGAGCTGTCTTTACCTACAGCATCACTCATGATATCCCCCAAATAGTAATCGGAGCTTTTTCTAGGCCCCATGTTAAATGCGTAATAGAAAGCATTGGCAGGAACGTCTCGATCAATGCTTTTGCTCTTGAATTCTTCTTGCTTGGGCTCGGAAGGATTCATCCTGGGAGGTTTTGAACCACTCGGAATAGATCCAAAATATTTTTCGATATTTTCACGAATAGTTACTTCGTTAATATTACCTGAGATACATAAAATGGCATTAGCCGGGCAGTAGTACTTCTTGAAAAATGCTTTTACATCTTCCATGGTGGCATTTTCGATATGTGAAATGTCTTTTCCGATGGTTGCCCATTTATACGGGTGTTTTTCATAAGCCAGTGGTCTTAATTCAAGCCACACATCCCCATATGGTTGATTTAAATAACGTTGCTTAAATTCTTCAATGACAACATTTCTCTGCACCTCCAAGCTTTTATCCGTGAATGCCAATGAAAGCATTCTATCACTCTCTAACCAGAGGGCTGTCTCAATATTTTGGGCTGGTACTATATCGTAATAGTTTGTGATGTCATTACTCGTGAATGCATTACTTTCACCACCTGCTTTTTGAAGTGCTTTGTCGAACTCTTTAATATGTATTGATCCTCCAAACATGAGGTGCTCAAAAAGATGTGCAAAACCGGTTTTATTTTCGTTTTCATCTCTTGCTCCAACATCGTAAAGAGTATTCACCACAACCATTGGTGTGGTTTTGTCTTGGTGGAGAAGAACAGTTAAACCATTTTTTAGTTTGTATCGCTCAAAGCTAACCATGACTACAATTTAAATTCATTGATGTGTTTTTGGGTATCATTAAATTCATTAATGATTTCTGAAACGATTTCTCCAGCAGGCATAATTCTATCGAGCATGCCTGATATCTGACCAATTTCAAGCTCTCCATTTTCAAGATCACCATTGAACATGCCTTTTTTGGCGCGCCCTCTACCCAACAATTCTTGAAGCTTTTCTGGTGAGGCATTATCGTGATATGCACCCTCAATTTTATGATAAAAATCATTCTTAATTAACCTTACAGGAGTGAGCTCTTTGAGTGTAAGCTTGGTGTCTCCTTCCTTACAGTTCAATACGGCGTTTTTGAAATTTATATGAGCACTCGATTCTTCACTTGCAACAAAACGGCTACCAATCTGAACACCATCTGCTCCAAGAGCCATGCATGCCAGCATAGATTTTCCATCTCCAATACCGCCTGCAGCTATAATAGGTATTGAAACTGCTTTTTTTACCATTGGAATGAGGCAAAGAGTTGTTGTTTCATCATGTCCATTATGTCCTCCTGCTTCAAATCCTTCAGCAACTATAGCGTCAACGCCCGCTTGTTCAGATTTTAACGCGAATTTCACGCTAGAAACGACATGTACCACGACGATTCCTTTTGATTTTAAAATTTTCGTATACGTTTTTGGATTTCCTGCTGATGTAAATACAATGGGCACTTTATTCTTAATGATGATATCAATATGCTCTTCAATATTTGGATACAACATAGGGATATTGACTGCAAAAGGCTTGTCTGTGTTCTTCTTACATTTTTGAATGTGTTCTTCCAAAACATCGGGATACATGGAGCCTGAACCAATGATACCTAGTCCTCCGGCATTAGAGACAGCGGATGCAAGCTCCCAGCCTGAGCACCAGATCATTCCAGCTTGTATTAATGGATATTGAACATTAAAAAGTTTCGTAATAGCTGTATCCATAAGGTGAATTTTATTTTACAAAACGAAAATAATTAATTATAATCTATCCCACTCAAAAGCCATGAACAATAAAATATTTTTTTGAATTATTTTGTTGTATCTTAGCTCATACTTACACTTTTCATGAAAACGATACTTCTTTCCATTTTATGCGTCATTGCAGGTTTACAATTTCTAAATGCACAACCTTTACATACTGATGATCAAAGTCATCACGAGCACGAGCATGCCCAAATAAAATCTAATTTATTAGAGAATAAAGGTCAATGGCCAAAACCTGTACTTTTTCAATCGTCAATTAATGGTGGAAAAGTTTGGGTTCAGCAAAATAAGTTTGTTTACCATCTTCAGGATTATTCGTCCATGCACGAAAATCATGTAAATTTTGATGTTAATGCAGGTCAAGAAATAAGAGAGCATCTTGTTCATTTAAATTTTGTAGGAAGCAATAAAATATCGTCAATTGAAAAGCATGATGAAAGCTCTTTTTATTTTAATTATTTTAAAGGTAGTGATCGGTCGAAATGGGCTTCTAATGTTCATTCTTACGGCAATTCGATTCTTAAAAATATATACAATGGAATCGATTTAAATGTACAAAATAAGGAAGGTGTTTTTAAATATGAGTTTTTAATTGCCCCATATCAATCACACGATATAATTCAATTGAATTATGCCGGTCAAGAATCGATTAATTTAAATTCAGCAGGTGACCTAGAAATCACAACAAAACTTGGTAAAATATTCGAAGAGCATCCCTACGCATATCAGCTCGTTGATGGTAATAAAATTGAAGTCCCTTGTGATTTTATTTTAAATGGCGATAATGTTTCGTTTCAGTTAGGTAATTATGATGAAAGTAAATCATTAATCATTGATCCCGTTCTCATATTCGCAACTTATAATGGAGCTTTTTCAGACAATTTTGGAATGACAGCTACCTACGGCTATGACGGTTCTGCATTCGCCGGAGGAATGGTTTATGGAAATAATTACCCAATGCCCAGTGGAACATCCTATGATATTAACTCGAATTTCACAGTTCTCAATGGAGCTTATGGCGTTACAGATGTATTTATCACTAAATACTCTCCAGATGGAGCGAATATGTTATGGAGTACATTTTTAGGAGGAGGTAATAACAATGCTGGAACAGAAGCTGCACACAGCTTAATTTGTGACCTTAACGATAATATTTACGTTTTTGGTTCAACGTCAAGTGCGGACTTTCCAACAAGTGCAGGAGCCTATGATGCTACTCACAATGGAGGAACTGCTGCTCAGCTTCAGTTTAATGGGGTAACTCACAATAACCAAGGAGTCGATTTATATGTTTCAAAATTTAGTACTGATGGCACTACGCTAATGGGCTCTACATTCGTTGGAGGATCCGGTAATGATGGAATGAATTATGAGGCCGCATTATTGCCCTATGACAATGTAGGTGCCTACACTGGTATCGTATCAAATTATGGAGATCAATTTAGAGGAGAAATTACACTTGACGCTTCAAACAATGTAGTTGTGGCATCATGTACAAAATCAACGAATTTCCCAACTGTCAATGCATTTCAAAATAACAACGCTGGTAACCAAGATGGTGTTGTATTTATGCTTTCTTCAGATTTTAGCCAGTTGTTATTTTCTAGTTATTATGGTGGTTCTCAGGATGATGCTTGCTATTCAGTTAAAATGGATTTGAGTGGAAATGTGGTGTTTGCCGGGGGGACAGAATCAAATAATATTCCTGGTACCGCAAGTGGTTTTCAGCCTAATAATGGAGGTGGTTCAACAGATGGTTTTGTTGTTAAGGTACCCTCATCGGGAAATAGTATAATGAATGCCAGCTATATCGGAATGAATCAATACGATCAAGTGTTTTTTGTTGAAATCGATCGAATCAATAATGTATTTCTTTTGGGTCAATCCGTAGGCGGAAATTTCCCTATCAACAATGCTTCCTATTCAAATGGTTCAAGTAGCAATTTCGTGATCAAATTGGATTCTATGCTTTCTTCAAACTTGGCATCTACTCGATTTGGTAACGGTAGCCCGGACATTCAAATTTCGCCAGCTGCATTTCTTGTTGACAATTGTGGTAATATTTATATTTCAGGATGGGGTGCAAATCTTCTTCAGGCCAATACGCAACTTAATGGTATGCCAGTCACAGTAGATGCGCTTCAAGCCACACCGGCGGGTGGTGCAGATTTTTATTTGATGGTAATGAAGGCAGATATGTCTAATATTTTATACGGATCATATATTGGTGGCCCACAATCTGATGAGCATGTTGATGGAGGTACCTCTCGATTTGATAAAAATGGAATTGTGTATCAGTGTGTTTGCGCTGGGTGTGGTGGCAATGATGATTTTCCAACCTCTGTTGGCGCATATTCATCGGTGAATAACAGCTCGAATTGTAATGCAGTCGTATACAAATTTGATTCCGGATTATTGCCACTCGCAGAATTTACTGTAGACCAAACCATAGGTTGTAATGATTTCACAGTGGCTTTTGACAACACTTCTTCGGCAAGTGATACTTATTTATGGGATTTTGGTGACGGTGTTTTAGACTCTACAACATACAACCCTGTGATTACTTACACAGAGGCAGGCACTTATGAAATCAACCTTTTTGTTACTGATAGTATATGTCAGCTTACGGATACGGCCCAAATCATGGTTATCGTCATTGACTCTGTAATTGCCGAAGTTATTGATCCGATAAGCATTTGTAATAATGATCCGTTTGACATGTCTGTTAATACTTATGGTACAGCTACAACTTTTATTTGGTCATTAAATCCTGATTTCTCATCCCCTTTAAATACACCTGGAGACTCCTCCATTACCGTTACAACACCTGGTGCATATTACATTCAGGTCTCCAATGGTTTTTGTACCACTCAAGATACCGTTAATGTTGAATTTAATTCTCCTCCGGAAGCCGAATTCGTCTTGCCTGATACCATAGGGTGTGCTCCATTGACAGTAGCATTTGATAACCTATCGGTACAAACCAGCTATTTCTTATGGGACTTTGGCGACGGCACAGTGGATTCGACAACTTTTGAACCTGTAATTGAATATACAACGCCTGGTCAGTATAATGTCTCTTTATACATTTATGATTCAGTTTGTCCTGTATCAGATACAGCGGAAGCTACGGTTACAATTGTACCAGATGTAACTATTGCCAGCATGGATTCTTTATTCATTTGTAATCAACCAAATACAACCTTGATGGCCAATTCTAATGGATCTGCGAATAGCTTTATTTGGTCTGATGTAGCTGATTTTTCAAATGTCCTGAATTTGCCTAATGATTCAACAGTATTGATTACGAATGCGGGCACGTATTATATTCAGCTCACAAATGGATACTGCACAATAGATGATAGTGTTGTCGTCGATTTTATTGAAGAACCTTTAGCCGATTTCTCATTAGATAACAATCAAGGATGCTCACCTGTTAATGTTAATTTTACCAATAATTCTTTACCTGATTCTGATTTTATGTGGGACTTTGGGAATGGAATCCTAGATTCATTAAATTTTGATGCATCAGCAACTTATGTTACCGAAGGATCTTATCTGGTTTATCTATATGTTTATGATGACTTTTGTGGTGTTTTTGCCTCAGATTCTGCTCAAGTAATTGTTACTCCTCAGCCAACGATAGATTTGATCGATTTTGTTGAATTGTGTGTTCCTTCACCAACAACTTTAAATCCAATCACCACAGGAGCAACACAATTTGTTTGGTCTACGACAAATCTTTTTTCAGATACATTGAATAGCTCATTAATTGATTCAGAAATCACTATTGATAATCCAATAGCTGGATACTATTACATTGAGGCAAGTAATGATGATTGTTTGATAATTGATAGTGTATTAATAGTTTATATTGAACCAGAACTTTCTCTTAGTGCTCAGGATTCTATTTGTGTGGGTGATGTAATTGATATTACTGTGACAAACCTGAACCCTTCCATCGTTCTAAACTATGTGTGGGAGCCCTCTTCTATTTTAATAAATCCAGGGAATACAGAAACAGTACAAGGAAACCCAACATTTTCTCAATATATTTCAATTACAGGCACTTCACCTGAGGGTTGTGTAGTTGAGGACTCTATTTTCATAAATGTTTCAGATATTGATTCAACTTTAGTGATTGCTTCTGCATCTCAATACGCAGTTGCTCAGGGAGGAACAGTTACTTTATTTGGGTCACCATCAGGGCTAAGTTCTTATCAATGGACACCTGAAATAGGGTTGAACGCCCCGTCAAATCAGCAAACAGATGCAGTTATTGAGCAGGATATTATCTATACACTTACTGTTTCCGATGGTATCTGTTCTAGAGATGATACCGTTGAGATTAAGATCTATGAAAACATATGTGAGGGTCAAACTGTATTTTTACCTAATGCATTTTCTCCCAATGGAGACTTGAACAATGATGTTCTTTATGTACGTGGGATTGATATTGAAAAAATGATTTTCAGGATCTTTGATCGCTGGGGTGAAATGGTTTTTGAATCAACCAACATAGATATAGGTTGGGATGGTACATTTCGTGGGGTTCAACTTCAACCTGACGTCTATGACTACTATCTCGATGTTACTTGTGTTGGAGGTTTAAATTCAATAGTGAAAGGAAATGTAACTTTAATGAGGTAGAATGAAAAAAATAATTACGACAAAATCTGAAAAATTTCTTGAAAAATATTTAAATAATCCTAGCCCAACTGGATTTGAATCTGAAGGGCAAAAACTTTGGCTGGATTATGTGAAACCGTATGTGGATGATTATATTACAGACAACTATGGGAGTGTGGCTGGAATTATTAATCCAGGTAAAAAGTATAAAGTGGTCATTGAAGCTCATGCCGATGAGATTTCTTGGTTTGTACATTATATTACAAAAGATGGGTTTATTTATCTAATGCGTAATGGTGGATCTGATCATATGATAGCTCCATCAAAGAGGGTAAATATTCATACTGATAAAGGAATTGTTAAAGCTGTATTTGGTTGGCCTGCGATTCACATGAGAAAAGGAAAAGAAGAGACACCAAGCTTGAAAAATATATTTTTGGATTGTGGATGCACATCAAAAAAAGAAGTAGAAGCTTTGGGTGTTCATGTGGGCTGTGTTGCTACATTTGAAGATGAGTTCATGATACTCAACAAAAATAAATATGTGGGCCGTGCCCTTGACAATAGAATGGGTGGATTTATGATTGCTGAGGTTGCTAGATTACTTAAGGAATCAAAAACCAAGCTTCCTTTTAGTTTATACGTAGTGAATGCTGTTCAGGAAGAGATTGGATTGCGTGGTGCTCAAATGATAGCTGAAAGAATTAAACCTGATGTTGCTTTGGTTACTGATGTTTGTCATGATACAAATACACCCATGGTTAGCAAGATAGAAAATGGAGACCTTAAATCTGGTGATGGACCTGTTTTGACATATGGACCTGCTGTTCAAAATAATTTTTTAAAGCAAATTATTTCGACTGCGGAAAAAAAGAAAATTCCTTTTCAGCGTGCTGTTGTTTCTCGTTCTACGGGTACTGACACTGATGCTTTTGCTTATTCAAATGATGGTGTTACAAGTGCGCTCATTTCGTTACCCTTACGTTACATGCATACTACTGTGGAAATGGTACATAAGGATGATGTTGAAAACAGCATTAGAATGATTTTGGAAACTGTAAAATCCATCAAAAACGGCCAAGATTTTAGGTATTTAAAATAATTACGCCCTGTCCATAGCTACATTTTTAAAATAGTATATGGGATGACTTTTTCATTTTAAAACAATCATGTGATTGCACTAATAGTAACCTAAACGACATTAAAATGTATAAATCAAGAGTGTTGTTTTTATTCTTTATTTTATTATTCATTTCGTGTAAAGAGTCTATTGAACGTAAAACGATTAAAGTTAATATCGATCAAGATAAATCAATTGTAAAGACTAAAAATGAACAAGTTGAAATACTGATAATAGATCCAATCATAATTGATACAATAAATTCTGGTTTAAATTTTAAAGTTTTAAATCCTTACCCATTTGAGAAGAATCAGGCTTTACGCTTAGCCAATAAGTATTTTAATTTGGATTCATCCTTTAAAGAAAATCATCTGGATTCTATTGGTGGAATATTCACCAAACAATTATTGAATAGAATAATTCCTCATTGGTACGGAACCCCATGGGATTTTGAGGGGCATACATCAATCCCAAACAAAGGAGAAATAGCATGCGGATATTTTGTCTCAACAACCTTACGCGATATGGGGTTGAATTTGAATAGATATAAACTGGCACAAAAAGCCCCAATATATGAGGCAAAAAGCATTGCTATTGACTTAATTAATTTTAAGGAGTTTGATCATGACTCAATATTTAAATTTATAAATGAAATTAAATCTGGATTATATTTTGTTGGATTAGATAATCATGTTGGCTATTTATGGATTAATAATGGAATTGCTTATTTTATTCATTCAAATTATATTACTGGTGTAGTGATGACAGAATTGGCAACTGAATCCGATGCATTTTTCAGTTCAGTTTATTATATCTCTGAAATTTCAAAGAATAGAGAACTGATGGAAAAATGGTTAACAAGGGACACTATGCTGATAATTTCAAAATAAGTTGACTGAATGGGAAAATAATTTTCTTAATTGATTTTGACAGAAACAGAATCAAACTCGTTTCTTTAGCATCATTTCGTCTGAATAAAATAATACATACAAGTATAAAAAATTGTAGTTTAGAGCGATAAAACATAATGATGACCATCTTTAATGGAAAAAATAAAATTTCTACTAATCAGCTGATTCGCTATTCGATTCTTGTTTATTGGTCACTCTTTTGGCTTTTAAATATTGTAGATAAGATTATTGGTGGGAGTTTGTTTTTATGGGTAGGTCGTGATCGTTTTGCTCAATTTCAACGTTTCTTTGCTTCTGCTGGATTGGAGTCACCATTAATTGCAGACTTTGCTCTGGTTATTGCGGCTGGATTAGAAGTTTTTGCCTTTGTCTTTTTTACTGGATCATTGATTCATTTTTTTAAGAAAAGCGAAGAGTCATCTCGATCATGGTTTTTGATAGGTATTTGTTTTACTCTCATAACCTTTACAATATTTTCTATTGGAGATCATGTTTTTGGAGACCGATTTGAACTTCTTGAGCACACCTTGTTTTGGTTTTTAGCTCTTTTTTCTTGGGTTGTATTTATACGTTTAGACAGAAGTCAAGCTACCGAAGAATTGAAAATAAGCAAACGACAATTTATGGGCGCTTCAATTGTTGCTGTTATGCTTGTTATGGCAACGAGTGTTTCAATATTCAATTACAATGATAATTTCTTTTTTCGAAGGACAGAACCTGTAGCAGCAGAAAAAGTCGGAGAAAACATCTATAAGGTATCATTTCCATTTTTAGGAGGAAGTACGGTCTTTGAAAAAACAATTGAAAAATTTAAAAATGAAAATCCAGATAAGAAGATTGACCATATCTATACAGTACCAAATGAGCTGAGACTCAAAAAGGCTGATGCACTGATATTTTATATTGTAACCGAAGATAAAGAATGAAAGAGAAAACCATCATACGATTTTCAATCCTGATTTTTTGGACTTTTTTCTGGGGGCTCAGTGTATTGGATAAAATCATACCAGATGTACACAACTTGTGGGTAGGTAAAGATTTTTTTGCATTATTCGTTAAGTTTTTTGGCTCACTAGGACTAAAAGACCCCATTTTCCCGACCATAGCATTGGCTTTTGTCTCTGCCTTAGAGGTAGTTAACTTTGTATTTTATCTATTGTCTATCGTTAATTTTTCAAAGAGTAAAAATGACTTGGCTGAAAAGTGGTTTTTTAGGGCTGTTTTTTCTTCTATTACCCTGTTTAGTCTGTTTTCAATTGCAGATCAAGTATTTGGTGATCGATTTCAGCTTCTTGAACACGGTTTGTTTTGGTTGATTCTGATTGCATCTTGGGTATTATATAAATACATTTCTGATTCGGATGAAAAATCGTTATCACTCAGATTTTCTAAAGATGTCAAAATCGCTGTAGCCATTGGAACGATTATTACTGTTGTTACTTCCCTTTCGATTATGGACTTTTCAGAGAGAACCTTTACCAATGTTAATTCGCCGGTTAGGGGAGAAGAGGTTGTTGATGGTGTGTATAAGTTTGACTTTCCTTTTTTGGCAGATAAGCTGGTTTGGGAGAAAACAATAAACACCTTTAAGAAGGACCACCCAAATCTTAATATAAATTATATCTACACTGGGCCTTCAGAGCTTAATTCTAAAAAGAAAACGCATATGCTATTGTATTTGTTTACGGAAAAAAGGGAACAAAAATAAAATCCAATAAATAAACAAAATTGACTTCTGACGTGTTCATCTTTCATGTCAAAAGCCCAATGGCAAAATTGGATTGAGAAGTCATTCTTTAAGATTTTTTCTAATGCAAATAAAAAAGTCATAGAGAGGATTACCATAAATATATCTATTGCGGGATTCATTATACATCTTCTTTTAATTTTAGGTAAGAATTACGATTTATTCCATTCGCCAATGGATAACTTATTGTTAGCCGATCCAATATCGGCTATTTACACGCCGTTTTCAATTATTTTGATTTATGAAATTTATCTCTTAATTCATTATTTACCCCGTTCATTTACAACTTCGGTTTCAAAGCAATTTGAAATTATTTCTCTCATTGTTATTCGACGAATATTTGCTGACATCCCGCATATTGAACTAAGTGCATCTTGGTTTAGCTCTACGAATAATCTCCAACTCATATATGATTTGTTGGGAATTCTAATTCTATTTTTCTTAATATATCTTTTCAACAAAAGTCGAAGTCAGATTGCACCATCTCAAATAACAAAAAATCTCAGGCGTTTTGTCAATTCGAAAAGAGCCATAAGTTTAGTCCTATTGCCTGTTCTAATTCTTACAAGTGCTTACACTTTGTTTTCATGGATTCACATGCAATTCTTTAGCCCTTCGGTAATAACTTCCTTTGAGTTGAATGCAATTTTTTATAATGAATTCTTTACCATATTGATTTTAGCGGATGTATTTATTTTATTGCTTTCCTTTCAGTATACAGAGCGTTATTCTCAGCTGATTCGAAATACAGGTTTTGTGATTTGTACCATATTAATTCGCTTATCTTTTGCTACTAGCGGCTTAACGAACATTGCTTTAATAGTATCAAGTGTAATATTTGGCCTTCTAGTACTCAGAATTTATCAAGTAACTGAATATCTAGATAAAAAAATATAGAATAGCGTATTCGATAAAATTAAAGACTAGGACAATGTAATCTCATTATCATCAATTTTAATGATGTCACCTTTGATACATTTTGCTCGCCTTCGAAGCTCAACATTCCCATTTCTAACTACCACTCCCTCATCTACGATCATTTTAGCATGTCCACCGGTTTGAGCTATACCAATAGCCTTAAGAAGTGCCAATAGCTCGATGTAATCCCCATTAATTTTAAATTCGATTTTATTTTCCATTTAGCTCCATGGCTTTTAGAGTATTCATCATTAATGAAGCTATCGTCATAGGGCCAACTCCTCCAGGAACAGGAGTAATATAGCTTGTTTTTGGGGCGACCTCTCTAAAATTCACGTCGCCAACCAGACGCCAACCTCGTTCTCGAGAGGAATCATCAACACGAGTAGTACCCACATCTATAATTACCGCTCCATCTTTTACCATATCAGCAGTTACAAACTCGGGTTTTCCTATGGCTGCGACTAGAATATCGGCTTGTATACAAAGCTCTTTTAGGTTCTGAGTACGAGAATGTGCTAGAGTGACGGTACAATTTCCTGGGTTCGAATTTCTACTGAGCATAATACTCAAAGGAGTTCCAACTATATTGCTTCTACCCAAAACTACACAGTGCTTTCCTGATGTTTCTATCTGATTTCTTTTTAGTAATTCCATGATGCCTGCAGGTGTAGCAGGTAAAAAACCAGGAAGATTTAAAAGCATATTACCTAAATTCATAGGATGAAATCCGTCTACATCCTTATTTGGACTGATGTGATCTGTTATTTTGGTTTCGTTGATATGTTTGGGGAGTGGCAACTGAACAATAAATCCGTCAATTTCTTCATCTTGATTGAGCTCTTCCACTTTATTCAAAAGTTCTTGCTCAGTAACTGTATCTTCAAATTGAATTAATGAGCTTTCAAACCCAATCTCATCGCATGCTTTAACCTTTGCTCCAACGTAAGACATTGAGCCTCCATCATTTCCAACTAAAACGGCAGCCAGGTGTGGTGTTTTAATGCCTTTTTCTTTTCGAATCATTACAGCTGCTTTTAGCTCAGCCCTGATTTCTTCAGCTGTTTCTCTTCCGTTTAGTTTCTCCATGTGGTTTTTTTACAAAGATAATAAGCCATCTATTTCCAAAGTAGTATTTCGTAGTATCTTTGTAAAAAACTATTCAACAATGAAAAAAATAGTATTGACTTTATTTATTTGCATTTCCTTGCTGGCCGAGTCTCAAACTGAATTCAATGGATCCGAAATTGGTATTGAGTTACATGGGGGAGCGTCTAATCTAGGGGGAACATTTAGTTTAGGACTAAAGTATGCTGCTATAATTAATGAAAATTTTGCTGTTGGTCCCTCTTTTCGTCTTCAGCGGCTTTGGAATAATAATTTAGGTGTCTCCACAAGCGCGAATCTTTGGGGAGGAGGAATATGGGCACATGCTAGATACAAAAATGCATTATTTGGAGGAGTGGAATTTGAATTAATTAAAAGTCCCTATAATCCAATTGGTTGGGTTCCTGCAGAAAGAAAATGGGCTCCCACTTTATTTATTGGAGGTGGTTTTTCTAAAGAATACAATGAAAAAATAAGAATTAATTTGGGTATTTTTTATGATGTAATTAATGCCGAAAACAGTCCCTTTAGAAGCAGCTACACCATTAAAATTAAAGACGGCCAGACTGGGCAAGTTCAAAAAATATTACCCATCATATATAGAATAAATTTTTTCTTTCCAATTCGAATTAAACAAAAGGAAGATAAATGAGAATAGGAATCGTATTATACCCCACGTTTGGTGGGAGTGGTGTGGTTGCAACAGAGCTTGGTAAGGCCTTAGCTAAAAAGGGACATATGGTTCACTTTATTACTTATTCTCAACCTGTAAGACTAGGTGGGTTTAAAGAAAATGTATTTTATCACGAGGTTTCAGTTTCAGATTATCCTTTGTTTGATTTTCAGCCTTATGAAACGGAACTTGCGAGTAAAATGGTGGATGTAGTAAAATACGAAAAGCTAGACCTTATTCATGTGCATTATGCCATACCTCATGCGTCAGCAGCCTTTATGGCCAAGCAGATTTTGGCTACTCAAGGAATTTCTATTCCTTTTGTTACTACACTTCATGGGACAGACATTACCCTCGTTGGAAGAGACCCTTCTTTTGAACCTGTAATTACCTTTTGTATCAACCAGTCGGATGCAGTAACGGCTGTATCTGAGAGCTTAAAAGCAGATACTTTTAAGCATTTCAATGTGCAAAATGACATTCATGTAATTCCTAATTTTATTAGGCTTAATAAAGCTTCTGTAAAAGAGGATTTGGCGGAGACACGTGGTTTGTATGCTAAAGAAAATGAACGTATCCTTTGCCATGTCTCGAATTTTCGAAAGGTAAAACGAGTTGAGGATGTCATTAAGGTTTTTTCGAAGGTGATTAAATCTAAACCTTCTAAATTGATTTTTGTTGGTGATGGTCCCGAAAGATATCACTGTGAAATGCTTTGTCGAGAGTTGTCATTATGTGAACACATTCTATTTTTAGGAAAAGTTAGAGACACATCTCATGTCTTAAAGATTTCAGATGTTTTTATGCTGCCCTCTGAAACCGAGAGCTTTGGTCTAGCGGCATTAGAAGCTATGGCTGTTGGTGTGCCTGTTATTTCGTCAAATACTGGTGGTATTCCAGAAGTAAATGTGCATGGAGTTTCTGGTTTTTTATCGAATGTAGGTGATATAGATGAGATGGCTAAAAATACCCTTTACGTGTTGGATGAAAATAACCTCATGAGATTTAAATCCAATGCGAAAAAACAAGCGGAGCAGTTTAGTCTTGAAAGGATACTCCCGATGTATGAAGAAATTTATAGTAAATTAGTTCAATAGAATATTTACCTATTCTGTGAATGGTGGTATTCGCTTCATGATTTAAAACAATGCCTGATAAAAATAAAATAGATGATTGGATCTCTTCAAGAAAAAGAAGACTTGAATCACTTAAGGCTGAAGAGCTTTACCCCCTTGTAATAAATGGAGATAAGCAGGCCTTAAGCTCGGCCATAACCCTGATCGAAAATCAAAATAGAGACAATCATAAAGAAGCTCGAGCCCTCATTGAAAAATGCACATCTTCAGAAGGTAAATCATGGCGAATTGGTATCACAGGAGTTCCAGGTGTAGGCAAAAGTACTTTTATAGAAGCTTTTGGTAAAATTGTTCTTGAGGCTGGACATAAGCTTGCTGTACTTGCTATTGATCCGTCATCTAATGTGTCAGGGGGCAGTATCTTAGGAGATAAAACCAGAATGGATTGGTTGTCAAAACAGGAAAATGCTTTTATCCGACCTACTGCTGCAGGAGGGAATCTTGGTGGTGTTGCGCGAAATTCTAGAGATGCTTTGTTATTGTGTGAGGCAGCAGGTTTCGATGTAATTTTTGTAGAAACAGTGGGTGTAGGGCAATCTGAAACTATGGTTCATGATATGGTAGACTATTTTCTATTGTTGATGCTTGCTGGTGCGGGAGATGAGCTTCAGGGAATGAAAAGAGGGATAATGGAGCTTGCAGATACTTTATTAATTACAAAAGCTGATTCAGGAAATGAAAAGAAATCAGAAATAGCACGAAGAGAATATGCAAATGCTGTTCATTTGTTTCCACCAAAAAATAGTGAATGGGTTACAAATGTGATTACTACGAGTAGTGTCAGTGGTTCAGGACTTAAAGAGGCCTGGAGCAATATTGAAAGTTATTTTAATCAGATTATATTAAATGGATATTATGAATCCAATCGAATGAATCAGAATTCGAAATTTTTAAAAAACAATTTATCCGAGCTTATTCTATCTGAAATAGATGGAGAGCCGCTCCTCAAGGAATACATTCAAAAACTTGAAACAGATATAAAAGGAGGTCGGATATCAATTACGACCGCAGTCGAAAAGCTATATCAGGCTTATATTGATTCCATTAGAAAATGATTATTTTATGATTATTGATTTCGTATAAGCTCTGCCGAGGGTAGAATAAGAGATAAAATAACTTCCACTTTTGATACTAGAGGGAATAATCCAGGATTTGCAACTCGACAGATTCTCTTGTACGAGCAATAAACCAGCATTGTTGTGAAGGCTTATCATTCCACTAAATTCTGAGTTAAAAAAAAGTTTATTTCCTGAATTTATTGGGTTTGGATAAATTAATGTTTGTGTGTTGAAATGTTCATCTAATGAATTCTCAAGATTAATGTTGCATAACCCTTCATTAAAAGTGCCTGCCCATATGTTATGCTCGTCGTCTACGACGAGACAAAGAATATGGTCATCAGGTAGACTTGAGTTTGTTGTATTGATTTGATTCCACGAGTTTCCATCTTTAAAAATTAGACCAGCAATTTCAGAGCCAATGACCAGCTCATTTCCCATAAATTGAAGACAGTTTAAGGAGTTAGAGGGCAGTCCTGAATTGAGATTATTGAAATTCAGCCATGGTCCTCCAAAGTCAGTATCGTTTACTAATCCAGCAGCTGGAGAAAGAAACCAGGGCTGTCCATTTTCGTCAACTTCAATGGCGACGACAGAATTATCAGGTAAATCAGAATTGCTAATTGTATATTCGTTAAATTGATTTGACGAGTCAAAATATATAATACCACCATTTATGGTTCCAACATATTTTTCGTTATTCAGACCGATTTGAATTGAGGTGATATTATTTGTGAGTAAATTACTGTCCTGCATATTCCAATGATTCCAATTGTTTCGATCATACATAAACAATCCTTCAGTTGTAGCAAGCCAAATATCATTATTTTGATCAATATTGATATCTCTTACCAAATTGTCTTGTAATCCTGAGTTTGAAACATTAAAATTAACCCAGTCCGTACCATTAAAGGAAAATAACCCACCGTTGACTGTTCCTATCCAAATGACAGAATCACCCTCGGATTTCAATGATCTAATGTCATCACTATATAAAGCAGAATTGCTTGAATTATAAACTTCCCAATTATTATTTTGAAATTTCCCAAGCCCTGAGTCGGTGCCAACCCATAGAACGTCTCCTTGTTTTTCAAGGCACCTTACGGTGTTGAAAGGAATTCCTGAGTTCTGCGAATTATAAATTGTAAAAACTTGGCATTCTCCATAGTTACTTATAAAAACAATGAAGAATGCGCTTATAAATACAATAATATTATTCATTGGTTTTTATAAACCTCTTGGTGTGAGATTTTCCATCATAAGTGAATCTTACCGAGTATATTCCAGAAGCCAAATTATTGACTTTTATTTGATGATTTGCGAGACCTTTGTCATCATCATAATTCATCATTAAAATTTCATTTCCGAACTGGTCAAAAATTTCCATTTGTACGCTTGAAGCTTTTAATATTGAATAGGACACCTCAAATGATCCACTATTTGGATTAGGTGAAAGGGATAGACTATTTTGAAACGATATTTCATCTATGTCTAGACAGGGTTCAACTACAGCATCAACTTCAATCATGTCACTAGTACAACCATTATCTGAGGCCTGAACGTAAAATGTCGTTGTTGCGGAAATCGGTGGAGTGGTAAACGTGTTTCCAGTACCAAGGATGTTTCCATTTGCATCCATCCAGGTTAAATCACCTGTTCCTGATGCTGTTAAGGTGGCAATTCCAGAATTACAGATGGTATCACCTATAACTGTTGGGTCATTCATGTTTTGCACTGTAGCATCGACAGGGACCATGTCACTTGTACATCCATTATCGGATGCTTGAACATAGTAGGTTGTAGTCTGTGAAATCACAGGAGTTGTGAAGGAGTTTCCAGAGCCTAGAACAGTTCCATTTGCATCCATCCAGGTTAATGTTCCTGTTCCTGTAGCAGAAAGGTCGCCACTACCCGAATTACAAATCACATCGCCCTGAACCACTGGATCATCAATGTTCGGAGCCATATTTACGACTACAGGAACTTGTGTGCTTGTACAAGTGCCATTTTCTGTCAAAACTTCCCAGTCGTAGAAGTAGTAATAATAGGAAGAAGAAGAGGTTGCTCCAACGATAGTGAGCACATCATCTAACACATAAGGATAGGTTGCAGAATTGTTATTTCGATATAATCCACCTGACGGAAGATTTGTTCCAACCAACTCATAATCATAACCAGCAGGTACAGAAAAATCAAGTTGTATCCTACTTGAGCCAGCAGGTACATTAACTGTTAATGACTCTAATATATTTCCATCACTATCTTGTAGTTCCACAGTTACATCTCCTCCGTTTAATGCATAAACCAGGGCACTTTGGAGTGTGAACGGAACATATGCATGAAAAATATTTCCTTGTGTAGACGTAAGATAGCCTCCTCCACCTATTCCGTTTGAGTGGGGTTCAGCAAATAAGGTATTCGTATAATAGTCAGTGTTATTTGCGTAATACGTTGTTGTATTGTTTAATACTCCAGTATTATAGCTACTCCCTATTGAAATCAAAGTGCCGTTGTCATCAAACCATTCGACTTCACCTGATGATGTAGCTTCTAATGTTACAGAATTTCCTGGACAGATTTCAGCATCCGTAACGCCAGGTGGAGAAGGAGTTACACTATTCACTTCATACGGAAGAGAAGTTGCCGTCCCGCAATAATTCGTTACTGTACATTCGTAAGATCCAGCTTGACTTACTGTAATGCTTTGAGTAGTTTCTCCAGTGCTCCAAAGGTAATCGGTTCCCGCGGATGCTATAAGTTCAATCGATTGCCCTAAACACAAATTATTAGATTGATTTGAGCTTATTGTGGGAAGCGCTCCAGAGTTTAGAGGCAACTGCATGGTTAAGGTTACAGGCACTGCCGTGTAGTTATTGTCTTCATATTCTTCTTGAAAATAATTATTTTTATCAACCTCCATGACGATGTAATAATCTCCATTACATGTATTTGGTGGAATATTAATCCACATACCATCCAGCCATTTGCCATAAACATCTGTCCATCCTGAAGAAATACCTTGCTCGACAACAGAACAGTTGTAATTTCCTCCTCCAAGATTCCAATTGGAAAAATCGGCATTGGTCATAACGCTACCTCCATTGTATACAGTATTAACATCTCGACAATGACCATAGTAGGTACTTCCAGTGCTACTTCCACACTGGCCATAATCCATCAAACAAAATCCAATTTTAGCCCCGTCTCCGACAATAGGCCAATTTAATGGGTGTGGATCAGAAGTAGGAATACGCAGCGTCATTACGGCCCAATCATCCACATGATTGTGTCCATGACTCTCGTGATAAGTCATGCTTCCAGTCCAAGTATCTTGATAGGACATATTGTTTCCATCTTTGATATAAACTCGTTGAAGTAGCATTTGTTTTGGATTCTCTACACCATTAGGACAGGTAAATGCTCCACTGGAGGAAGCACCATAAATGGTGTCATTTCCACAAATAAAGGCACGGTTTCCGTTTGCATCTTGACCTCTAACTGTAAAAGAACCGTGTCCAATGTTTGGTGTGGATCCTGTGACTCGGAGTCTTCCGTCATCAGGACCTTGGTTATTATAATTCTGTCCTGCACCAGTTTGAGGGTACTCTGTCCATCCATTATCTGCAATACCTTGCCAGGATGCCGTAATATCGGGCAATAGCAGACAATTATTAGTGCCATCAACACATTCACATGATGTTGCGTTTGTTGTCGTACATTGAGAAAAAACAAGTCCATTGAAAAATAAGACTGTAAAAAGTGTAATTGTAAATTTCATAGTTTTGGTTTGTTCTTAAAATTACGCAAATCCAATGGCATTACATAATTTTCAGTGCTTAGATTAACTTTATTGCTTGCAGCATTAATTTAATTTATTTTTGTCTGAATGAAAGGCAGTAAACTATTCAGTATTTTCAGATTGAAATGTCCTAAATGCCATGAAGGTGATTTTTTTGAATCCTACATATATGACTTAAGAAAACTAGGAAACGTCCTTGAGTCTTGTCCTAAATGTAAAGCCAATTATATACCTGAACCTGGGTTTTATTTTGGAGCCATGTATGTCTCATATGCTATTGGAGTTTTATTATTTGTAACGATATGGGCAGGTGCGAATTGGTTTTTCACCGATGTTTCGGCTGGATATCAAATTATTTTGATCATTTTATCGATATTTTTTTTTGGTCCATTTATCTATTCGTTTTCAAAAATAATTTGGGCGAATATGTTTATTCATTTTGACAAAAATGATACGAAATGAGTATATTGCCATGATAATGAAAACACAAATTAAATTAGAATTCTTATACTTTTAACAAAATGAAAAATACTTTCCTATATCCTAAAAGAATGATTGAATTGATTGTCTCAATGTGCTTTGTGGGATTCTCTTTTATGAATTATGCACAAGAAATCATTGTTGATCTTAACCCTGATGTCGTTATTACCGCTTCCTCTCCAGATTTCTCTTTAGATATCGATAATGATTTTACGGTAGATTTTTTATTTAGAGTTCAGGTGATGAGCGGTGATACTGTACTTGGTGGTCAGCCCTCTACTTTTGATGGAGCAAGCTCTATTTTAGAAGGATTGAATGGACAACCTGCAGGAGAGACAGCGAATAGTGTTTTTACTCTGACCAATTTTTCTGAAGGCGAAGTTGTTTCAGCCAGCAATGAGTTTGGAGTTGACACAAGCTATTCTTTAGGTATAAACCTTTTGATTGATGCTGGTATAGGAATATTTCCTTATGTCTATGGAAGCTTTTTGGGAGTGAGTAATCAATTCCTTGGTGTTTCTTTTATGTCAGGTGTAAATACACATTACGGCTGGGTGGAGCTGTCGGTGAGCTCTGGAGCTGATACCATAGTTGTACATTCTTATGGGTATAATCAAATGGCTGATGAGATGGTTGATGTCGGTGGACTTGGAGGGGTGCAATCTAATTCAGCTGATAAAGTTCAGATTTGGAATAATTCAGAAGCCATCAATATCCATGTGAGCCCTTCCTTAATAGGAAAGTCTTTTAAAATTGTTTCTAGTGAAGGGAGAAATTCTTACTCTGGAATGTTTAATAATCTAGAGAATAAACTTACTAAACATTCTCTTTCTAGTGGAGTTTATACCTTAATGATTGATACCTATTTAGGTCAAATCAGCAAGAGATTTTACATTCATTAATTTATATGATTACCCTAATTTATGTCATAAAATCTGACATTTAGACATAATTTTCACAACATAATTGCTTTTTTGTCATAATTCCGCACCCTATTTTGCAATGGCATATTAATTGACCTAACGAAAGAAAAAATTAATATCATGGGAAAAATAATAGGAATTGACTTAGGAACGACGAATTCATGTGTGTCCGTAATGGAAGGAAATGAGCCAGTTGTTATCGCAAACTCAGAGGGTAAAAGAACAACCCCTTCTGTTGTGGCTTTTGTTGAAGGAGGTGAACGTAAAGTTGGAGACCCCGCAAAAAGACAGGCCATTACAAACCCAACGAAAACTATATATTCAATAAAAAGATTTATGGGTTCAAGTTTTGACGATTGCAAAAAAGAGGTCAAAAGAATGCCATATGAGGTTATTAAAGGTGACAATAATACACCCAGAGTAAAAATTGACGATAGAAAATATTCTCCTCAAGAAATTTCAGCAATGATTCTTCAAAAAATGAAGAAGACAGCAGAAGATTATTTAGGTCAAGAGGTAAGCGAGGCAGTTGTAACAGTACCTGCTTATTTTAATGACTCACAAAGACAAGCTACAAAAGAAGCGGGTGAAGTTGCAGGATTGACTATAAAAAGGATTATCAACGAACCAACAGCAGCTGCATTGGCATATGGTCTCGATAAAAAAGGGATTGATCAAAAAATAGTAGTATTTGACTTTGGAGGTGGAACACATGATGTTTCTATCCTTGAGCTAGGAGATGGTGTTTTTGAGGTATTGTCAACTGATGGTGATACACACCTTGGTGGAGATGATGTAGATGAGACAATCATTGAATGGTTGGTGCAAGAGTTTAAAAATGACGAAGGTCTTGACTTAAGAGAAGATCCAATGGCTTTGCAACGTTTAAAAGAAGCGGCTGAAAAAGCGAAAATTGAATTGTCTTCAACGACTTCAACCGAAATCAATCTTCCGTACATTATGCCAGTGAATGGTATTCCAAAGCACTTGGTAAGAACACTACAGAGAGCTAAATTTGAGCAATTAATTTCAGATATCGTTGAGAAAACAATTGCACCATGTAGATCTGCATTAAAAAATGCAGGACTTTCAGCGGGTGATATTGATGAGGTGATAATCGTTGGTGGATCGACAAGAATACCAGTTATTCAGGATGCAGTTAAAAATTTCTTTGGAAAAGCACCATCAAAAGGTGTAAATCCTGACGAGGTAGTGGCCATTGGTGCAGCTATACAAGGAGGGGTTTTAACGGGTGAAGTAAAAGACGTTCTTTTATTAGATGTAACACCTCTTGCATTGGGTATTGAGACGATGGGCGGAGTATTTACGAAGCTTATCGATGCAAATACAACGATTCCTGCCAAAAAATCAGAAGTGTTCTCAACTGCCGCCGATAATCAACCTTCAGTTGATATTCATGTCTTGCAAGGAGAAAGGTCTATGGCAAGTGACAATAAAACTTTAGGTCGTTTTCAATTAACTGATATTCCACCTGCAAGAAGAGGTGAGCCACAAATTGAAGTGACTTTCGATATCGATGCAAATGGAATCATCAATATTTCGGCAAAAGATAAAGGAACTGGAAAAGAGCAGTCAATTAAAGTTGAGGCTTCTTCAGGTCTATCTGACGCAGAAATCGAAAAAATGAAAGCAGAAGCTGAGGCAAATGCGGAAGCGGATAAGAAAAAGAAGGAAGAAGTTGAAGTAATCAACAAGGCGGATTCTACTATTTTCCAAACTGAAAGACAGTTGAAAGAATATGGAGATAAAATTCCAGCGGATAAAAAGCAGCCTATTGAAGATGCATTGGCAGAATTGAAAAAAGAATTCGAAGCCAAGAACATTGAAAATTTAGAACCAGCAATGGAAAAGTTGAATAATGTTTTTCAAGCAGCTTCTCAGGACATGTATAATGCAGCGAATGCTGAAGGAGGAAATCCTGCCGGTGATGCTGGAGCTCAAGAAGGAGGCGCTTCTGAAAACCCACAAGATGAGGTTACAGATGTTGACTTTGAAGAGGTTAATGACAAGAAATAGTTTAATGTAAGTTAAAGTTAAGGCACCTATTTGGGTGCCTTTTTTATTTTTATATGAGGTAGTAGTAAGGGAATGTTTTCTTTTTTAAAAAAATCATGTCCACATTCTATTTCTATTAGGCTTTTGGGTTGATTGATGTTCTTTAAAAATAGTTTAGCTTGTTTTGTTCGAATAACCTGATCGTAATGCCCCATAATTACGACAAAACGAAAATCATTCTTCTTTAGAATATTCTTAAGGTATTTAATATCTGTTTTGATGTTTCGAAACCCTCTCCAGGTAATAGATGCTCTTTGAAATGACTCTTTATCGGCTGCAAATTTTTGGATAAAAGCAAAAACTTTTGGACGCACCAAACCCAATTTATAGGCAATCTGAGCAGTTTTAATGAATTTATGAGGTTCATTCTCCCATGATTTAAATAATTTTCTTGCCCACCTGTTGCGTGATGCCCGGTTGTAAAAACTATGATAATCCATAGCGTCAGGAGAAATAAGGTGAACTGACTTTATGCTATTCTCTTGAAATGGGATAAGAGACAGAACAAAGCGACCTCCTTGTGAAAAGGCAACAAAATGAAATTCTTTAATCGATTCATTCAGAAGTATTAATTCAAACAGCTGATTAAACTCTTCAATGGTTAATGGATCTTTTTCAATCCTATCTGCAGGAAAAATAGACTTTCCATGATGAGGCAAGACAATAAGGATTAATCGAGTGCTTTTAGAATTTAGAAAGTTAAAATCGTCAACTGTTCGTCCATGCCCATGAAGACAGATAATGGTTTCTTCTCCCGATCCATTACTGTAATATTCAATTTGAACCTTTCCTTTTGAGATGAGTTTAGATTCCATAGAGAACTAAAATAAAGTTAAGTAATGATTTTTAGAACCTAAAAGGTGATTAATTAACATTGATTTTGCATTTTGTTTAAAAACAATTTCAATTCTTCATCCTCTCATGGCTCAATTAAATTAAATTTGCATTCGATTTATAATGTGTTTATACCTTTCTTAAATTGAAATTAATATGCCTAAAGATTCATCTTTAAAATCAATACTCATCATAGGGAGTGGCCCTATTGTAATTGGACAAGCCTGTGAATTCGACTATTCGGGTTCTCAAGCTTCAAGATCGCTTCGAGAAGAAGGGATTGAAGTTACATTGATTAATTCTAATCCTGCGACTATAATGACGGATAAAGTCGTTGCGGACAATATTTATTTAAAACCATTAGAACCTCAAAGTATACGTGAAATATTAGAGAAGCATGAGATTGATGCCGTATTACCCACGATGGGAGGGCAAACAGCATTAAACCTTTGCATCAAGTGTGATGAAATGGGGATTTGGGAGGATTTCGGTGTTAAAATTATAGGTGTAGATATTAATGCCATTGAGATTACTGAAAATAGAGAGGCGTTTAGAGATTTAATGATAGAAATAGGAGTTCCTATGGCTCCTCAAAAAACAGCAAAATCATTTCTTGGAGGGAAGGAAATTGCACAAGAATTTGGATTCCCTTTATGCATAAGACCATCCTATACGCTAGGAGGTTCAGGAGCATCTATACTTCATGATCCAGAACAATTTGATAATTTATTAGAGAGAGGGCTTCAATTGTCGCCAATTCATGAGGTAATGATTGATAAAGCCTTGCTCGGATGGAAAGAATATGAATTAGAGCTTTTGAGAGATTCAAATGATAATGTGGTTATTATTTGTTCTATAGAAAACTTTGACCCAATGGGGATTCACACTGGAGATTCAATAACTGTTGCTCCAGCCATGACACTTTCTGACACCACTTTTCAAAAGATGCGTGATATGGCGATTCACATGATGCGTTCAATAGGTGAATTTGCAGGAGGTTGTAATGTTCAATTTGCGGTTTCACCAGATGAAAAGGAAGATATTATAGCTATTGAAATAAATCCAAGAGTTAGTCGCTCTTCAGCTTTGGCTTCGAAAGCTACAGGTTATCCAATTGCCAAAATTGCATCAAAACTAGCAATAGGTTATCACCTTGATGAATTGGAAAATCAAATTACAAAAACGACATCGGCCTTATTTGAGCCAACGCTGGACTATGTAATTGTTAAGATTCCTCGTTGGAATTTCAACAAATTTCCAGGAACGAATCGTAAGTTAGGTCTGCAAATGAAATCTGTTGGTGAAGTGATGGGGATTGGGCGTTCTTTTCAGGAAGCCTTGCAAAAAGCTTGTCAATCACTCGAAATTAATAGGAACGGTTTAGGTGCTGATGGGAGAGAATTAACCAATCAGGATGCCATATTGAAATCTTTGGAAAACCCAAGTTGGAATAGATTGTTTCATATTTATGATGCCATTAAGCTTGGTATTCCCTTCAAAACCATAGTAGAAAAAACAAAAATTGATATTTGGTTTTTAAAACAAATCGAAGATTTACTCAATTTAGAAAAGCAAATTGAGAAAAAACATATTGATAATATTTCAAAAGACCTATTATTCGAGGCGAAGCAAAAAGGATATGCTGATCGACAAATTGCACATCTTTTGAGATGTCTGGAATCCGAGGTGTTCAAAAAGAGAAACGATTTAGGGATTAAGCGTGTATATAAGCTTGTAGATACTTGTGCTGCTGAATTCGAGGCGCAGACACCTTATTATTATTCTACATTTGAATTTGAAAATGAGAGTGTGGTTAGTGACAAAAAGAAAGTTGTTGTTTTGGGATCTGGTCCGAATCGAATAGGTCAAGGTATTGAATTCGATTACTCATGTGTTCATGGTGTTCTTGCAGCCAAAGAATGTGGATATGAAACCATTATGATCAATTGTAACCCTGAAACTGTTTCAACGGATTTTGATACTTCCGATAAGCTTTATTTTGAGCCAGTGTTTTGGGAACATATATTTGATATTATTCAGCATGAAAAACCAGAAGGTGTTATTGTTCAGCTTGGCGGACAGACCGCACTAAAGTTGGCTGAGAAATTGGAAAGGTATGGTGTGAAAATTTTAGGAACAAGCTTTGACGCTTTGGATTTAGCTGAGGATAGAGGTCGTTTTTCCAAGCTCTTAGAAATAAATGACATTCCTTTTCCAAAATATGGAGTTGTTGAAAGTGCAGAACAGGCTTTAGAGCTTTCTGATGATTTAGGTTTTCCACTTTTGGTTCGCCCTTCTTATGTCCTTGGAGGGCAGAAAATGAAGATTGTAATTAACAAGGAAGAGCTTGAGCATCATGTGGTAGACATCATTAATGAAATGGGGAATAACCAAATCCTTTTAGACCACTTTTTAGGCGGAGCAATAGAAGCAGAAGCGGATGCTATATGTGATGGAGAAGATGTTTATATCATTGGAATTATGCAGCATATAGAACCTGCAGGAATTCATTCTGGTGATTCTTATGCAGTACTTCCCCCATATAATTTAGGAGATTTTGTAATGACTCAAATCGAGGACATTACAAAAAAGATTGCTATCGAATTAAAAACAGTAGGTCTAATTAATATTCAGTTTGCTATAAAAGATGATAAAGTATATGTCATTGAGGCGAATCCACGCGCATCAAGAACTGTCCCTTTTATTGCAAAAGCATTCGATGAACCTTATGTGAATTTTGCGGCAAAAGTGATGCTGGGTGAGAAAAAGGTTAAGGATTTTAATTTTACACCAAGGAAAAAGGGTTATGCGATAAAAATACCCGTATTCTCTTATGAGAAATTCCCTGATGTTAAAAAAGAGCTGGGTCCTGAAATGAAATCAACAGGAGAAGCAATACGATTCATAGAAAACCTTAAGGACCCTTTTTTTACAAAGGTATACTCTGAAAGAAATATGCATTTGTCACGCTAATCAGATTTATAGAATTTAGCATGAGTCGTTTTTCTATATTTGTATGATGCATAGTGTAGATGAGATAATGAATCCTGTTAGAACCGAATTAAATAAATTCGAGTCTCATTTTGAAAATGCTCTAAAGTCAAACGTTCCTTTATTAGATAAAGTCACCCACTATATTGTAAAAAGAAAAGGCAAGCAGATGAGGCCCCTTTTTGTTTTCTTGAGTGCAAAATTGCTTGGTGAGGTAAATGATAAAACCTATAACGCAGCTTCGTTAGTAGAGCTATTACATACAGCAACCTTGGTCCATGATGATGTTGTTGATGACGCTAATGAAAGAAGAGGTTTTTTTTCGGTTAATGCGCTATGGAAAAATAAAATAGCAGTACTTGTAGGAGATTATATGCTTTCCAAAATCCTCTTACTTTCACTTGAAAAAGAAAACACAAACCTATTGGCTGTTGTTGCAAGGTCTGTAAAAGAAATGAGTGAGGGGGAGCTGCTCCAAATTGAAAAATCAAGAACCCTAGACATCACGGAGGAAGAGTACTTTGAAGTGATTCGTAAAAAAACAGCATCCTTAATTTCCACTTGCTGTGAAGCAGGGGCAATTAGTGTTGAGTCTAATGACCATCGTGATAATATGCGAATGTTTGGCGAAAAAGTTGGTCTTGCTTTTCAGATTAAAGATGATATTTTTGATTACGGTTCTCCAAACAACATTGGCAAACCAACGGGTATAGATATCCGAGAGCAAAAATTAACATTACCAATTATTTATACACTTCGAAATGCACCTCTAAAGATTCAAAAAGAGCTAAAAAAAATCATAAAGAACAGAAATGAAGAAGCCCACATGATAAAGCGAGCTACCAGCTTAGTTATTGAACATGGCGGAATAGATTATGCGTTTGAACGAATGAATAAGCTTGCTCAGGAAGCAAAGGATTTACTTAATGAATATCCAGAAGGAGAGGCTAAAGAAGCATTGATTGGTTTAGTTAATTATACAATAAATAGGGAGAAATAAATGAAAAATTATTTGATTTATCTTATATTCATATCTGCGATTTACGCATGTGGTGACGAATCTTCTGATGAGGTAGGTGCGGTTATGGCTAGCCCTGATAAATCCTCTATCAAAAATGATAAAATCCAATCCAATGGGGTAGGCTTAATTGACACAATTGATTACGAATATCAAGAGTGGTACCCGGGACGTAAGCAGCTCAAAATAGACGGAATGCTGGATAAACAAAACAGAAGGCATGGCAAATGGGTTTTTTACAGCACTGTTGGAGATGAACTTTCAATGACGACGTACACCCATGGTTTAAGACAGGGTTTTTCAATTGTCAAACACCCCAATGGAGTAATCTATTATAGGGGAGAATATAATCAAGACAAGAAAGTAGGGTTATGGACATTCTACAACGAAAAAGGAGAAGAAGTAAATGAGATAAATTATGACGATGAATGAGTAAAATCCCGTCACATATTGTTGATCAAATTATGCAAACTGCTCTTGTGGAAGAGGTGATTGGTGAATTCGTTCAGCTCAAAAGGGCAGGTTCAAATCTAAAGGGTTTGAGTCCGTTTACTGATGAGAAAACACCTTCTTTTGTTGTGTCTCCTGCTAAACAGATTTTCAAATGTTTTTCAACGGGAACAGGAGGAACAGTTGTTACATTTCTTATGGAAAAGGAGCATTTCACTTATCCTGAAGCGCTACGGTGGCTAGCGGATAAATATGGAATAGAAATTCCAGAAGCAAGAAAACAAACAAAAGAAGAGCTCGAGAGTATTTCTGAAAAGGAGAGCTTGTTTGTAATTAATGATTTCGCCAATCAATATTTTCAGGATAATATGCACTCTCGTGATGAAGGGAAATCAATTGGTCTCAGCTATTTTACAGAGAGAGGGTATGATGCGGAAATTATCGAAAAATTCCAGCTTGGTTACTGCATGGACAAAAGTGATGATTTTACGAAAGCAGCCATAAAAAAGGGATATAAAAAAGAATACCTCTCGAAGGTTGGTTTAATTAAGGTTAAGGATGATCGTACTTTTGATTTTTATAGGGGGCGTGTTATTTTTCCGATTCATAGTATATCAGGTAGGGTACTTGGATTTGGTGGTAGAACGTTGAAAAGTGATAAAAAAGTCGCCAAATACTACAACTCCCCTGAAAGTCCTATTTACAATAAGAGTGAGATATTATACGGTTTATACTTTTCTAAAGGAGAGATTATTAAAAGAGATGAATGCTTTTTATGTGAAGGATATACAGATGTGATTTCTTTATACCAATCAGGCATTCATAATGTTGTCTCGTCATCTGGTACCTCACTTACCAAAGAGCAGGTTCGTTTGGTAAAAAGATACACTCAAAATCTGACTATATTATACGATGGAGATGCAGCAGGTATAAAGGCTTCTTTTAGAGGAATAGATCTCATTTTAGAGGAAGGATTAAATGTTCAGGTTGTTATGTTTCCTGATGGAGAGGATCCAGATTCATATGCCAAGAAGCACTCGGAAGAAGAATTGGCTGAGATGATTCAAGAAAGCAAACAGGACTTCATTACTTTTAAGGCATCTGTTTTAATGTCTGGTATAGATGATGACCCCATTAAAAAGGCAAAGCTGATAAGGGATGTAGTGGAATCCGTGTCATTAATTCCTGATCAGATTACAAGAAGTGTGTATGTTCAACAGATTGCTAAAAAATTCGATATTCAAGAACGAACCATTTCAAATGAGCTGATAAAACTACTTCGATCGAAAGTAAGTAAAACAGAAAGGTATCCAGCACAGTTTGAGAATCCGGAAAGGACTCCCGAGCCTCAACAGGAAGCAAAGCTCAAAACTAAACCTGCGAAAAATGAAGAATATGAGTTGGACTTAATTCGTTTTATGATTCTTTTTGGTTCAAAGGAAGTTCTTATTCCCGATGATGAAGAGGATGAAAAAAAGAATTGTGTTATTGAGTTGATTTGTGATGAGTTATCAAAAGATGATTTGATATTTGATAATGAGCAATATCGTTTGGTTTATGATATGTTCGAAAAAGGACTTGAAGAGAATGTTTTGTTAACAGCATCCTACTTTAAGAAATTAGAGGACCAAAAAATTGTATCTTTCGTTTCCAATCTCGAAAGTAACGAGATTGAGCTTAGCTACAACTGGATTCAGAAGTATAATATTTATACAAAATCTGAAAGTGATAATTTGTATAAATCGGTTATGAATTCGATTTATAATTTTAAATATCATAAGGTAGATGAGCTGCTTTTGAAAATTAAAAATGAAATTAAAGAATCACAAAGTAGTGATGATGATTTGTTGGCCTTGTTAGGTGAACAAATGAGTTATGAAAGAATTAAAAAAAAACTATCTGATAAATTGGGTAGAATAATATTGAAGTAATGACGAATTCTCTTTTTAGTATAGGACCATTTGATTTGAATATTTGGAATGTTTTATTCCTTATTATTCTTTTTTATTTGGCTTACAGAGGAAAAAAGATAGCCCTAGGGCTTTTAAATAAATATGTCCGTAAAACGGAAATTCGAATTCAAGGAAAGAGACTGGCCTGGCTTAAGTTTCTGAGCCAAAGTATTTACTTATTGGCATTTTATATTGCCATATTAAGCTTAAGGGTGAATAACCCGGGGGTAAGTTTTGATGATTTGTTGAATTATCCCATCATTCAATCCTCATCAATTAAAATTTCTTTTTATCACATCATCGTGGTTATCACTGTTCTATTTTCAGCAAGGGTTGCTGTATTTTTCAGCCGTTTATATATTGCTCGTAAATTGAAAGATAAACCAACACACAGTGAAGGGAATCTCTACATATACACTCAGCTTGCAAAATATGTGATTTATGTTTTTTCGATTTTATTTTGTTTTCAAGCATTAAACATTCCTCTAACGAATCTTCTTTTTGGTTCCGCTGCTGTATTGGTTGGTATTGGTCTTGGATTACAGGACGCCTTCAAGGATTTAATAGCCGGATTCATACTCTTAATTGAAGGAAACCTGAAAGTTGGAGATATTATAAGAATTTCGTCTATAGAGAACGATGAGGAGCTTGTTGCTAAGATTAAAAAGATCAATATTCGTACGACTCAAATTCAAACTTGGGAGGGAAATGTTCTTGTGCTTCCTAATTCTATTTTGACCCGTGATCAGGTTGAGAACTGGAGTCACAGCTCTCGACTTACCCGATTTACAATAAAAGTGAGTGTTGCCTATGGTGTGGATACTGATTTAGTGAAAAAATTACTTGAAACAGCTGCACTTTCTCACCCAAAAGTGAAACGGACGCAACAAATTTTAGTGCGTTTATCAGATTTTGGTGAAAATGGTTTAAATCTGGAGCTGATTTTTTGGGCAGATCAGCATTGGGATATAAAAACGTATAAGTCTGAAATAAGATTTGAAATAGATCGATTGTTTAGAGCAAACGGTATACGGATTCCATATCCACAACGAACAGTTCACCTTCCAAAAGGATAGGTAACTATAGGCAGCTTTTATATTTCTTTATTGTTTCCTCTATTCCGAAGTATAAGGAATCTGAAATGAGTGCGTGACCAATTGAAACTTCCGCAAGTGGTTTAACATGCTCTTGAAAATATTTTAAATTCTCTAAGTTTAAATCGTGACCCGCATTCACAGAAAGTCCAGCTTGCCCCGCCAATTCGGCGGCTTTAGAATATTCCTGTACAGCAGCTACAGGGTTATTGATAAATTGATCTGCAAAAGGACCAGTGTAAAGTTCTATACGATCGGTTCCAGTTTTCACAGCATCAATTATACTTCTCTCATCTGGATTCACAAATATTGAAACACGTGTACCAATGTCATGTAATTCTCCTATAATTCGTTTTAAATTCTCCATTTCCTTCTGTATATTCCAGCCATTATCGGATGTTAGTACATTTGGCGGATCAGGGACTAATGTGGCTTGATGAGGTTTGATGTTTTTAATGATTTTTATATAGCGATCATCAGGGTAGCCTTCAATATTGAACTCAGTTGAAATATGCTCTGAGATGCTGTATACATCTTTTAATGTGATGTGTCTTTCATCAGGTCTTGGATGAACAGTTATTCCATCAGCACCGTATTTTTGACAGTCCACCGCAAATTGTGTTACATCCGGTAAATTACCACCTCTTGCATTACGAATTGTGGCAATTTTATTAATGTTTACACTTAGATTAATCATGGTATGAATTTTGGAGTGATAAAATTACAAACTCTGAAATGATTTTACTACTTTGGAAGCCTTATGATTGCAATTGATTTAATAACCTATGATATCCCACCTCTTGTTCATACCGATACGGGTGAAAAGGCTCTTATTTGGATGGATGAATTTAAGGTTTCACACCTTCCTGTATTAAAAAATGGCAATTTTGTTGGTCTTGTATCGGAAACTCACATTTTGGATAAAATGAACGTTTCTGAGAATTTAGATGTTCTATTTCAGCATCTACCAAGACCTTTTGTTTTTTCAAATGCTCATTTATTTGAAATTCTATCTAAAATATCTGAATTTCAAATAAGTGTAATTCCTATTTTAGATGAAAATGAGCAGTATTTAGGTTGTACCAGTATCTTTGAGCTAATGACCTCAATTGCAAATACTTCAAGTATGAAGGAAAAAGGAGGTATATTGGTATTGGAAGTGAATGAGCTTGATTATTCCATGGCGCAAATTGGTCAAATCGTTGAAAGTAATGACGCGAAAATATTGAGCTCAACGATTCTTTCAGATGCATCATCAACCAATCTAGATATTACATTAAAAATAAATCAAGAGGATTTAACAAGGATCATTCGTACCTTTGAACGATATGATTATGTAGTGAAAGCATCTTATCAGAATGGTGCTGGAGCTGAAGATCTTCAATGGCGCTATGATGTGCTGATGAACTATTTGAATTTCTAATGATGCAGATTGCTATTTACGGTAGGAAAATCTCCAAACAAAATCTAAAAAGCTTTTATAATGTTTTTGAGCTGATTCAATCTTTTGGTTGGAATTTAATTATTGAAGAAGACTTGGCAAATTCAATTGTTCAAAAAAAGGCAATGGATTTTCCATATAAAACCTTTAACTCTGAAAAGGATTTAAAAAGTGGCGTAGACTTGGTCATCAGCATGGGAGGTGATGGAACCTTTCTGAAATGTGTTAGCTATATAAAAAATTCGGATGTCCCTATAATGGGAATTAATCTTGGGCGTTTAGGGTTTTTAGCGAATGTTTCGTTGGATCAAATTTCAGAGGCTTTACATGACATTAAGGCGAAAAAATATGTTTTTCAAAAAAGATCTTTATTGAAAGTGGAGGTGGAGGGAACTTTGAATGGAGAATATTTTGCCATGAATGAATTGACAATACACAAAAAAGATACAACCTCAATGGTTGCTGTTAATGTATCCTTAGATGATAATTTTCTAAATACATATTGGTCAGATGGATTAATCGTTTCTACACCAACCGGATCGACTGCGTATAATTTAAGCTGCGGAGGGCCAATAATTACCCCAGGTTGTCAGGTCCATATTATTACACCTATTGCGGCTCACAATTTGAATGTTCGTCCTGTCGTTGTTCCAGATCATATGCCAATTAAGCTGAGTGTTGAAGGTAGGAATCGTTCATATCTCATGAGTATTGATGGAAAATCAATAAGCATTAAGCAAGGTCAGGAAATCAAAATAACAAAGGCTGATTTCATGATAAATGTGATTAAATTTGAAAACAATAATTTCCTTGATACCATTAGAAATAAAATGCTTTGGGGAAGTGATAAAAGAAATTAAATTATAGAAAATGAAAAAAATAACAAGTCTCCTTTTTTTTGCAACGATTACATTAAATGGTAATGCGCAATCTCCACTTACGAATCAAATTGATAGTGTTTCTTACCTAATAGGTCAGAGTATTGCAAATAATGTATTAAGAGAAATGAGTGAAGCTAATAAGGACATGGTAATGAAAGGTTTAGGTGATGGATTATATCAGAACCAAGCGCTTTGTGCAGATCCTGGAAATACCATATTGAATTCTTATTTTCAGGAAAAGAAAAAATTACAGGATGAGCAAGCAGAAAAAGACAATCAGCTCACAAAATTGGCAGGTGAAAAATTTTTAGAAGACAATAAAAGCAAAAAAGGTGTTCAGGTCACTGAATCAGGTTTACAATACATTATTTTAAAAAAGGGCAACGGTCCAAAGCCGACTTCTACGTCTAAAGTAAAAGTTCATTACCATGGAACAACACCGTACGATGTGGTTTTCGATAGTTCAGTAGACCGAGGAGAGCCTATCACTTTTGGTCTAAATCAAGTAATCAAAGGTTGGACTGAAGGAGTTCAGCTTATGCCGGTTGGTTCAAAGTTCAAGTTTTTCATTCCTCAAGAATTAGCATACGGAGCAAACCCTCAGCCTGGTAGTGCAATCATGCCTTATATGCCCTTGGTGTTTGAAGTTGAACTCATAGAAATTGTAACAGAATAAATTAATCCTATATATCTTAATTAAATGAAAAATTCTTATTTGATACTTGCTTTTGTTTTTTCTTCATTGGCCGTATTTTCTCAAAAAGCAAAAATGACAAATGGTATTTATGCCATATTTGTAACCACAAAGGGTAAGATTTATTGCCAGCTTGAATATGAAAAAACACCAATGACCGTTGGTAATTTTGTTGCTCTGGCAGAAGGAGATCTTGAAAAAGACACTATAAAGTATTCAAAGCCATATTACAATGGAATGAAGTTTCACCGTGTAATCGCGGACTTTATGATTCAAGGAGGTTGTCCTTTAGGAAATGGAACAGGTGATCCTGGCTACAAATTCCCTGATGAAATTAATGATGAATTGAAACACAGTGGTCCTGGTATTCTTTCCATGGCAAACTCTGGGCCTAATACCAACGGAAGCCAGTTCTTTATAACTCATAAAGCGACACCATGGTTGGATGGTAAACATACGGTTTTTGGAAAAGTCATTAAGGGGCAGGATGTTGTGGATGCTATTGAAAAAGATGACATCATTAAAAAACTTAAGATTGTCAGAAAAGGAAAGGCTGCTAAAAACTGGAATGCCTCTGAAACTTTTAATAATGCTGTTGAGAAAATTGAAGTCGAAAATGAAGATGCGAATGCACAATATGCAAAAATTGATGCCATGTCGGATTACCAATACAGCAGCTTTATGTTCGAAGAGGTTAAAAAGGATTTTCCGAATGCGAAGAAATCGAAATCGGGATTGGTATTTGTTATAGAGGATCAAGGTAAAGGAATGGTTCCCGTTCCAGGATCTCCAGTTTCTCTTCACTATATTGGCACCTTCCGTAAGGATGGGAAAAAATTTGATTCTTCTCGGGATCGCAATCAACCATTTAATTTTACTTACAAAGTACAGCCTATGATTCCTGGTTTTGAAGAGGGGATAACAATGATAGCTAAGGGAGGAAAAATAAAGGTTTTTATTCCTTACTACCAAGCATACGGTAAGAAGGGTCGAGGCCCTATTCCACCATATTCTGATTTAGTTTTTGATATTGAATTATTGAATGTAGAAGAGGCTGCAGAAGTACCTGCGGAAGAGCACAATCACGAAGGTCATGACCATGATGGACATGATCACAAGCATTAATTGTTAAAGGCGTAAGAGATAATATTTGCACCCATTTGAAGTGCTTCTTGTCTTTTATTATTGGGGTCATTGTGTACGCTTTGGTCTTCCCAGCCGTCACTCAAATCTGTTTCGTAAGTATATAGACAGACAAGTCGCCCATTGGAGAATAACCCAAAAGCTTGAGCGCGCTTCCCATCATGTTCATGAATCTTTGGCAATCCATTAAATAAGTATTTCTGATTAAAAATGGGATGACTACCAGGAAGCTCTATTAGATCTTGATTGGGAAATATTTTTTTCAGCTCAATTCTAATAAATTGATCCATTCCGTAATTGTCATCAATATGTATAAAACCACCTGCTTCAAGATAGAGGCGAATGTTTTCTGCTTCAGATTTAGAAAAGACTACATTGCCATGACCAGTCATGTGAATGAAGGGATATAAAAAAAGATCTTTACTTCCGGCTTCTACGTAGGGGACCTCTTTACTAATCTTTGTGCCTAATGCATTGTTGCAATACGAAATAAGGTTTGGTAAGGCAGTGGGATTAGCGTAATAATCACCACCACCATTGTATTTTAAAACAGCCAACGATAGAGTGCTTTGCGCATTGATTACAGGTCGAACCAATAATAAACAAAGAATAATAAAAATTTTCATACCTAAAAATAACAATTAAGAGGCGAAATAAAGAGACAGGATAGCCAATAATGAAGCAATCAATCCAATGGCCTTTTTAATTGTGAATAATTCTCTAAAAATAACAAATCCAAACATAGCTGAAAAAACCACTACTGAGACGTTAACAATCGCCAAAATGCTCGAATTTGTAAAATCAATTACCTCATAGGATTTTAACAAAAGAAATATGGAAAAATAGTTTGGAACACCAAGTATTACTCCTGCAATTATGTTTTTGAATTTAATCGGAATTGAGCTGAAAATTAGTTGATAAATGACAATAATCGCTCCAATGAGTCCAGCTATGCCAAATCCAAAAGATGAAAAAAGTGCTGGAGTTAAGTGATTCAAAACATGCTGCTGAGCATAATTTAAAGTAAGATCAAGAATACCACTCCCAATAAATAAGATGAGTAGCATTTGCAGGGAATTTCTGGAGGCACCGGTTTTGTTTTTTTCCATTGAAACCAACAGGACTCCTGATAATGCCAATACGATACCGATTACTTTAAATGGTGTTACCGCCTCGCTATAAATTAGAATCATTCCAATCATTGATACGGCAAGGCTCATTTTTACCGCGACAGAAGTCATGGCTACGCCATTTTTTTGAGCGCTCTTTCCCATCACAAAAAATAACGAAATAAACAATATAGATACCAATAATGTATAGGGAATCCAATCTAAGTGCACCCAAATTTTTGATGTAAATTCATTTGAATACAAAAGTAGACCACAACCAAATGCAGTAAAATAATTGAAAACAATGGCCTGAAAAGTATCGATATTATACTTTTCAAAAAGTCGAAATATTACAAATATTAATGTCGAAGAAATAATTGTTCCTGCTAATACAATCATCTTCTTTTAAAATAATGAATCATATCTTTACCATAAGGCAAGGTGTTTACCGGAATTCTATTTAATACCGGAGCTTTATACCCTTCATAAAAGTTTTTATTTCCGACAATTACCCTTGCTTCATCCCAAGCATTATCGATAATAAAATATTGAATTGTTCTACTTCCTCCTTCAACAAAAACACTTTGAATTCCACGATGGTAAAGCTCATCTAAAATGTTTTTTGTACTTGTTTCGTTGATTTTAATATATTCAATGTTATCGGTCTTTTCATTTTTCAATCGATTAAAGACCAGAGTGGGGGCTTCCTTGGAGTAAATTTTTAAGGAACCACTGATTTGTAATTGGCTGTCAATGACAATACGTGTAGGGTTTTTTCCTCCATATTCTCTAACAGTAAGTGAAGGGTTGTCATTAATAATGGTATTTCTACCCACCAATATACTTTGCTCTTCACTTCTCCATTTGTGCACAATAGTTTGAGTTTCTGGAGCTGAAATCCAATTGATTTTTTGTTCTTTATCATTTCTAACCTTGTCTAAAAAACCGTCAGTAGTTTGTGCCCATTTCAAGATGACATAAGGTCTTTGCTTTTGATGAAAAGTAAAGAAACGTTTATTTACTTCTGAACAGATGTTCTCTAATAGGCCCACTTTAACCTTTACCCCGGCTTTTTTAAGCTTTTCGATACCTTTTCCACTCACTTTAGGGTTCGGATCTTTTATTCCAATGATTACTTCAGGTATGTCATATTTTAAAATAAGATCAACACATGGTTTAGTTTTTCCCGTATGTGAGCACGGTTCAAGTGAAACAAATAATTTAGATTTTTTTAGTTTTCCTTTGTCTTTTACCTGTTCAATGGCATTCACTTCTGCATGCTCTTTGCCATATTCTTGATGAAACCCTTCTCCAATAATTACCTTATTATGAACAATTACACATCCAACCATTGGATTGGGAGCGACATCTCTCATTCCTTTTAAAGCCAGGTCAATGCAGCGCTGCATAAATATTTCATCAGACATGATTCAAAGGTAGTGATTCTAAAAGATTAATGTGTATCGAAATGACTAGGGAATACCCGATAATTATATGGAAAATTAGGATTCTGAGATAAAGAGGAGCCTTGTGCTAAATTGTTTAATTCCTAAACTCAACTTCTCCTTTGACACTGTACCAAACGGCTTCAATTCGATCACCGTTCTTATAGATCTCTTTACTTTTTATATTTCCATTTGCAAAATAAGTGTTGTATTCACCATCGTAATCACCGCTCAAAAACCGACCTGTTTCCCAAATTGTACCATCATAATAATATTCGATATAATCTCCATTCCTAAGGCCATTTAAAAAATTTGCTCTAACGGAAATCTGACCATTTCTGTAGTACTCATAATATGGTCCACTTAATTCATTTTGCTTATAATTTTCTTCTTCTTTTATTTTTCCAGTCTTATAATAGCTTGATTTTTTTATTACTTGCTCCTGACTACCTTTTCCTATATAAGTTACAACTAGCTTTTTATTGCCGTTTGCGTATCGTTCAATGATCTCTTCTCTTTTATCGGAATCATCAAGAATAAGATTTTCTTCACCATTGTTCTTTAGATTGGCAATTTCTTGCTTTAGCTGCTCTATTTCTTTTTCACAGTTCGAGTTCTGGCATGAAATTATTATGCACAGAGGTATTGCTATAGATAATATGTTGATAAGAAAGTGTTTCATTTAATAGTGGGAGAAAGGTAGAAAATCTGAAATAAAAATAAAAATATATCCAATGTTTTTTAAACAAAAAGCTCTGAGAAATTGATACTCTCAGAGCTTTTCTAATCCCACAGCCATATGGGCTTGCGGTCTGGACGGGACTCGAACCCGCGACCCCCTGCGTGACAGGCAGGTATTCTAACCAACTGAACTACCAGACCATTTATTCCAATCTTTCGATCTTTGACTACAGTCAAATTAGGAAATGTTCTATCCTTTCAAAAAGGAGATACAAAAGTAAACTTATTTTTTCGATTGTAAAACACTTTTTGCAAAAATCATTTGTAACAAAATGACTATTTTCAATTTTAATTTCAGCACATGAAGTTTAATAAGATTTATTTTCTTCTTTACATTTTGTTTTTGAACTCAATTTTCGCTCAAGAAGTTGAAGTGCTTGAACACAAATCGCGAGTGGATATTTCAGAATTGAAAAGTTTAAACACTAAGTATAGAGAGTGTAATCTATCACTGATGCCTAATGGAAACACCTTGTATTTTATGTCTACTCGATCAAGGTCAGGTGGAAAAGAGATGGGAGATGGAGATATTTATCGGGTTGTAAAAATAGGAGAAGAGTGGGGTGAGACTGAGTTTGTCTCTCAAATCAATACTTATAGTGGCGAAGATGAACCTTCAGTTTCTTATGATGGCGAAAAAATTTATTTCCAAAGCTGGAAATCGGGGTGGGAAGGGACTGGAGGCCCATACTATGAAGCTACGATAGAAAATGGAATCCTGAAAAATATTCGAGGCTTGGGAGGTGGAATTAATCAATTCTTTAGACGAGAATACAGAGCTAATTATAGATATGCAACAGACGGTATGGCGATTTCTCCCGATGGCAATTTATTTATTGTAGCGTGTGGAAGGGATTATGACGGCAATATGAATCTTCATTACAGTATCAAAAAATTTGGAGTTTGGAGCTTTCCTCAATTATTAAATGTGAGCACAAGAGGTGATGAACGTTCGGTTTATATAGCTGCTGACAATCAGACGATCTATTTTTCATCTGATGGTCATGGTGGTTTTGGGGGCTTAGATATACTTAAAACGACATTTGATGGTATTACAACCGGTGAAGTGACGAATATTGGTGAACCATTCAATACCAGTAAGGATGATATGGGGTTTGTAATCTCAGGTTTAGGAGAGTCAGCTTTTTTCGTGAGAGATCTGGATATTTATTATGCTGATTTGAGAACATTGAATGATTCTATTAAACCCAAATCATCTTGTTTGATATTTGGACATGTGACCATGAATAATTTACCTCTTGAATCAACAGTAGTTGTTAGAAGTAATGAAAAAATACTCGGTAAGGCTAAAACAGACAGTAACGGAAAGTATGCGCTATTTTTACCTCCATTGTTAGGTCTAACAGAGGTTTATGTTGAAGGGAAAAAGGATATTAGGCCTCAAAATATTTCACCGAATTCAACAGGTAGGTATAGAGAATATGAATTGAATTTTAGAGCTGAAGGAAGCCACAGTCAAGTAATTTCTATAGAAGATTCTGTGATTAAAAAACAAAATTTAGATGAAAAGAAAGAATATTCTGAGGAGGAAATCAAACCCGAAACAATAATTTATTTTGAATTTGATGCGTTTAATCTTATTTCTGAAGAAATAGAAAAATTATCACAACTCCTTCCATTTATAAACCAAAGCTCTCTTATTTTTATTAACGGTCATACTGACCATGTTGGAAGTAGTGAATATAATATGAATCTATCTCGCAAAAGGGCCGAGGCAGTTCGGGATTGGATCATTGAGTTTACCGGGCTAACGACAAGTCAAATAGATGTAAGGTATAAAGGAGAGTCCAAAACAATTAACTCAGGTTCTACACCAAATGAGAGGGCAATAAATAGACGGGTAAGAATTAAGGTGTTAAACCATTAATTCCGTAATATTTTACCGTATTTAACAATACTCTCAAGTCTTTCTAAGGTCTTTCTTTCTCTACATAATTCTAGAAAAGCTTTCCGTTCAAGATCTAACAAATATTGCTCGGATACACTTGTGTTTTCTGACAAGTCTCCACCACATAATACAAACCCAAGTTTCTCAGCGATAATTTTATCGTGTTCAGACATATAGTTTCCAGATAGCATTGAATTGGCACCAACATATACGATTCCAAGACCTTCTTGTCCAACAACAGTGATGTTCTTTTCTCTCTTAGGAGGAACATATCCTTTCTCAGCCAATTCTAAACAGGCTGCTTTGGCTCTTGTCAGGTGATGTGCCCGAGAGACAACTACTTCGTCAATTCCTTCTCTTAAATAACCATAATCGAATGCTTCATATGCTGATAGGGATACTTTTGCTTGCCCAACCGTTAAGAAACGATCTCGAAGTCTATTTATCTTAATATCGCCGGAATGGAGCTCTTCTGAAAAGCGTTTTGCAAATTCTTTTGTTCCGCCACCACCAGGTATGAGTCCTACACCAAATTCAACAAGCCCCATGTAAAGCTCTGCATGGGCGACAACTTTATCAGCATGTAAAGAGATTTCACAACCACCTCCCAATGCCATATTATGAGGAGCTACAATAACAGGAATGTTAGAATACCTTATTCTCATTGTAGTATCCTGAAAAGCTTTTACCGCAAAATTTAGCTCATCAAAGTCCTGGTCAGCTGCCATCATGAATATCATTCCTACATTTGCTCCAGCTGAAAAATTTTGGCCAGTGTTAGAAATGACCAAGCCATTGTATTCATTTTCAGCAATATCTATAGCTTTGTTAATACCTTGTAGAACGCCACCACCTATAGTATTCATTTTGGTGTGAAACTCTAGGTTAAGTATTCCATCTCCAAGGTGTACCAAAGTGCAATCTGAATTACCCCAAACCTTATTGTCGTCTCTGAGCGAATTTAAATCTACAAGATCTTCTGTTCCAGGGATGATTTGGTAAGAGTTTGTTGAGGTATCAAAGTACATGCGTTTCCCATTTTCTGTTTTGTAGAATGTGGTCATGCCATTTTCTCGCATTGTTTCGATTGAATTACCCATTGATTTATGGGCATCTTTAATAAACTTTACACCTTGATCATATCCGAAAAGATCCCAAGACTCAAAGGGTCCTAGCTCCCATCCAAAACCAGCTTTTAAAGCATCATCAATTTTATAATACTCCTCTGATATTTCAGGTATTCTATTTGAAACGTATGCCAACAATCCACCAAATATTTTTCTATAAAATTCTCCGGCTTTGTCCATTCCCATTACCAACATTTTGGTACGTTGTTTAAGGTCTTCAATGGGCTTTGCCATATCAAGCGTTGGAAACTTTACTTTTGGAGCTGCTTCGTATTCAAGTGTTTCTAGATTTAATGCGAGAATTTTTCTTTTCCCGTTTTCATCTTTCTCTTTCTTGTAAAATCCTTGGCCGGTTTTTGAACCTAACCAATTATTATCTACCATTTTTGCAATATAATCTGGAAGCTCAAACAATTCTTTTTCTTCATCGTCTGGACAATTTTGTTTTAGCCCATTGGCAACATGAACGAGCGTGTCCAATCCCACAACATCACAGGTTCGAAATGTAGCTGACTTCGGACGCCCTAATACTGGACCGGAAAGTTTATCTACTTCACTAACTGTAAAGCCCATTTCTTTCACTGCATGAAACAGAGCCATGATTGAGTAAACACCAACTCTGTTGGCAATAAATGCTGGTGTGTCTTTACATAATACAGTTTTCTTTCCTAAAATTTTCGCACCATAATCCATTAAGAATTCTACCACTTCAGGGTCTGTTTTTGGAGTTGGTATGATTTCAAGAAGTTGTAAATATCGTGGCGGGTTAAAAAAGTGAGTTCCACAGAAATGTTTTTGGAAATCTTCGCTTCGACCATCTAGCATCATGTGAATCGGTATGCCAGAAGTATTGGAAGAAATAAGTGTACCAGGAGTTCTGTGTTTTTCAACTCTTTCAAAAAGCTGATGCTTTATATCTAATCTTTCAATGACTACCTCAATTACCCAATCGCAATCTTTAATTTTATGAAGGTCATCATCAAAGTTTCCTGTTTCTATTCTTTTTGCGAATGCTTTATTGTAAATAGGAGAGGGGTTCGATTTTAAAGCAAACTGAAGTGATGAATTCACAATTCTATTGCGAACAGCTTTGTCTTCAAGGCTCGCTCCTTTTTTCTTTTCTGCCTCATTTAGCTCATTCGGTGGAATATCCAACAGGACAACTTCACAGCCGATATTTGCATAATGACATGCAATTCTTGAGCCCATTACTCCTGATCCTAATACGGCTACTTTTCTAATAAATCTTTTCATATGTTTAATTTAAGATTCTGTATTTTTTTCTCGTTCTACTTCTTCTATGGATAAATCCAATGCGTTCATGACATTAAAAAAACCTTTGACATCACGTTCTTTAAGCTTCGATGAGATTTTTTCATTGAATTCAAGAAGAAAGTTTTTAACCCTCCTTCTACTTTCAATTCCCTTTTGGGTCAAAAAAATGTTCACCTTTCTTTTATCTCCTTTGAAGTTTTTACGTTGTATCAAACCGCTTTTTTCCATCGCATTCAAGGTTCTTGATAGCGAAGTGGGTTCCATTCCCATTTTGGGTCCTAATTGAGTGCTCAATGTTCCAGATTTTTCTACAATCATTAGAATGAAACCCACCGACATAGTCATGCCTTGTGTCATTGCTTTTTGATTGTACATTCGAGAAACGCGGTGCCAGGCGTGTCGAATTAAAAAATCTAGAAATATGATTTTTTTTTCACTCATTTGGAGTGTAAATTTAGTAAAAAATATTATGCATGCATAAAATTACCAAACTATTTTCGAGATATAAACAGTGCCTTTCATAATGGCTACCAATTTACTTTCCTGATTATAAACATCTATATGGTAAATAGCTGTTTTATTTCCTCTATGTATTTCTTTTGAAACAGTGGTAAGACTATCCCCTTCATTCACTTTTACAAGATGGGAGATAGAGGTTTCGATACTGAAGCTTTGATATCCATGACTATTGGCTGCAAATGCCAATGTTGAGTCTGCCAATGAATAAGCAATACCCCCATGAGCGATAGAGAACCCATTTAGCATTTCTTTTCTAATGATGCAAGACAAAGAACAATTGCCTTTTTCTATGGATACAACTTTTAGGTCCATCCATGAGCTAAATTCATCTTTGCTCATCATTACATTAACAATGTCTCTAGGTTTTTTTATCTCATGTAAGCGATCCATGATTTCAGATTTAGGGTGTTTCTAATATAGTCTAATTCTATTTCAGCTTCATCAGAATCATTATAAGAATTGTAAGAAACTCGATACAACCCATTGTATTCCGTGACTTGGGTAGCATCAATTTTCTGATCCAATTGATCTACAAAAGCAATAGCATAATTCTCCTGCTCAAATGATCCTATTATGATGTGGTAGTACTTTGGATCTTCTTCATTTAATACTATTTCCATTTCCCCTTCAGAATCAATGTTCTCAATGATTACAGTATCCTCGATAAATGGGGTTTCTTCTTGATTCTCTTCGTTTAAGTGATTGCCCTCACCTAAATCAGGGTTAGAGTTTTCAGAAGTATTCGAAGTCATTTGCTTTTTAACTGGAACGGAAACTCCTTCACAATTATTAAGAATGAATGGAGTGGAGCCCGCAATTATAGAAATTACCATCAATATTGGAATCCATCTTTTTTTCTTTTTTCTATCGAATTCTGCTTTTTCGAGTATTGGCTTTTTTATGGATTCATTTTTGTGGTTTAATGGTGGCAGATCCAAATCATCATTCCACTGATCCTTTTCAGAGTACTTTTCGGAACCATTAGCGTTTTTATTTTTATCCTTAGCCATTATTAAACAATTCGTTGAAGTCAAAGCACCCATCAAGGCGTACTCCTCTATCTGTGTTCTTGAGTGTGCAGCATTCGTTTATAGAGTCGTGTTCCAAGAACAAAATATAATCTTTTTTCTCAGCGAGGCTTAGGAATTCACCCTTTTCTTTTAAAGTTGTTAAAGGTTTAGTATCATATCCCATTACATAGGGTAGAGGTATATGACCGACACTGGGTAGTAGGTCCGCCATAAAAACCAGGGTTTTCCCTTGATATTGGATGTGAGGGATCATCATATTCTCGGTATGTCCATCAACAAATAAAACATCCATATTATTAAAAACATTTTTGGTCAATTGACCTTTTTTTTCAATGAATTTTAGTTGGCCGCTTTCTTGAATAGGAAGGATGTTTTCTTTAAGAAAAGAAGCTTTTTCTCTCCCATTAGGATGGATAGCCCATTCCCAATGATTTTCAGTACTCCAATAGGTCGCGTTTTTGAAATTCGGTCGGTATCCATTTTTTTGTTGATTCCACGCGATGGCTCCACCGCAGTGGTCAAAGTGTAAATGAGTTAGAAAGACATCAGTTATATCATCCTTTGAAAACCCCAATTCGTTTAGGTTCTTATCTAAAGAGTCTGTTCCATGCAAGTAATAATGTGAGAAAAATTTTTCCGACTGTTTGTCACCCATGCCTGTATCTATAAGCATTAAACGATTTCCGTCTTCAATAAGAAGACTCCTTAATGCCCAAGAGCACATATTGTTTGCATCTGCTGGATTGGTCCTCGACCAAAGACTTTTGGGAACAACACCAAACATGGCCCCTCCATCTAGCTTAAAGAACCCAGTATTAAGTACATGTATTTTCATGAGATTTAGGTTATTGAATAATCCTCAAAATCCTCTGTCATTTCGTGATCAACCTTTTCCGTTACCGATATAGGAATATAGTCTACCGAAACATTTGTTTTATCTAGACCGAAGTCTTCTGCGGGCTTCAATCCGGTACTTTTAACAAATCTATATGCTTTAATACAAATGTTTTGGAACCAGGTTAAATCATTGTCAGCTGAAACTCTTGAGTTAATTACAACAAATTTAAAATCAACTTCATCAAAAGTACCTCTTACAGATTCAAAAACACTATCACCAGTAAGCTCTTTCTTAGAAACCATTTTCCTCTGAATTTTACGCATCATATATTCAAATTGATGCTCTTCTTTAAATCCAAGCTGCAGGCTAACATAGTAGCAGGATTTATCAATAATTTCATTCACTGAATAATGTACACCCCATGGCTCATTTTGAATGTCTAAATGCAAGAACCATATGATATCTGCTTTTCTTGGTTTTTTCTTGAATAAAGAGTGGAATACGGTAGTGTCAAGCTTGTTAGACGAATTACTTCTTGTCGGGAAAACAAGGTTGGTAGCCTCATAAGGTATTTTTGGATCTTCTTTAACCGCGGTAATAAGCTTTACGACCCTTTTCATTGGCACATATTCTGTTATACTTGTTCGTAGTACCCGTGCCTTGTTGTAAAGGAATAACAGTGTGAAAAATGTAGTTGCAAGAATCAAGGTGAACCATCCTCCTGAAACTATTTTCCCAAGATTAGAAAGTAAGAAAACTCCTTCAATTGTGATAAACAAGATGAATATACTCATGTAAAATATTTTGGCTTTTGGATATTTAACTAAGAGTAAGAAGCCTAACAAAATAGAAGTCATTACCATATCAATGGTAATAGCCAAACCGTACGTGTGTTCCATGGCACTAGATTTTCTAAAGATGAAAATGACCATAAGACATCCAAACATCAAGAACCAGTTTATGAATGGAATATATATTTGACCTTGATTATCGGTTGGATATTTAACCTTTAGGTTGGTCCAAAGCTTTAGCTTTATGGCTTCGTTCATAAGAGTGAAAACACCAGTTATTAACGCTTGAGATGCAATAATTGTGGCAGCAGTTGCAATGATAATAGCGAAAGGCATCATGCCATTGGGAACCATTGAATAAAATACTGTTTCACTTCCTTGAAGTGCAAAATCAGGTGACAGACATAAAGCTGCTTGACCCATATAATTCATTACCAATAGTGTTGCAACAAAGCCCCAGCTCACTCGGATGTTTCCTTTTCCACAATGACCAAGATCTGAGTATAAGGCTTCTGCTCCCGTTGTACACAAGAATACAGAGCCTAAGATCCAGAATCCTCCGTCAATATTCGTAATCAGATTTATGGCCCACCATGGGTTTAAAGCTCTTAGAACCGTGGGGTTGTCTACAATCTGAATAGCTCCTAGGTAGCCTAGAAAAGAAAACCAAACGACCATAAAGGGACCAAAAAACTTACCAATAGCTGCCGTTCCAAACGACTGGACGGCAAATAAAAGCATAATTATACCCACGATTATGGGAATGACCGGCATGTCCGGATAAATATTGTTAATTCCTTCGACCGCAGATGATATAGAAATGGCTGGAGTGATAAAACCATCAGCAATAAGTGTGGAGCATCCAATTAGGGCTGGAATTATAATCCAGCGGTACCGTCTCTCTTTCAAAAGAGCGAATAAGGCAAAGATTCCTCCTTCACCTTTGTTGTCAGCATTTAAAGCGAAATAAATGTATTTAAATGTGGCAATGAGCAACAAAGTCCAGATAACACAAGACAAGCCTCCAAGAATAAAGGCTTCATTTATATTTTTCCCTCCACCAGTTATGGCTTGGAACACATACAATGGGGAGGTACCAATATCTCCAAAAACAATACCGGTGCTAATTAAGATACCAGCAAAAGTTATTTTACTTACGTTTGAGTCACTCATTAAATAGAATTGGTACAAAATTAATTCAAATTTTTTACAATGAATGTGATTCGACGCGTGAATAATAAAATGAAAAATAAGCTATATTTGCAAGAAAAATGCCCACGTGGTGAAATTGGTAGACACGCCATCTTGAGGGGGTGGTGCCGTAAGGTGTGCTGGTTCGAATCCAGTCGTGGGCACTTTTAACTGTAATTAATCCCTATAAATTGATTAATATTTTTAAACCATAAAAACTTTAAAATGAAATACATATCTATAATTACTTTAATAATTAGTTCATTTATTATCTTCTCTTGTTCAGGTGATATTGATAATGCGTTAAATGTGAAAATTGAAAAGGAAGGTCCTGCAAAAACCAAAAAAGAAGGTGAGGCTTTTTTAGCTGAAAATAAAAAACGTCCGGAGGTAAAATCAACTGCTTCTGGTTTACAATATGAAATTCTCCGTGAGGGATTGGGGCCAAAACCTGGTCCGAATTCAAGAGTAAAGGTTCACTATCATGGTACAACTCCAAGTGGTGATGTATTTGATAGCTCTGTGGATCGCGGCCAGCCTTCAGAGTTTGGATTGAATCAAGTAATTAAGGGTTGGACTGAAGGTTTGCAGTTGATGAGTGGTGGAGCAAAGTACAAGTTTTACGTTCCGCAAGAATTGGCATACGGAGCAAACCCTCAACCTGGGAGCATTATTGAACCATTCATGCCATTGGTATTTGAGGTTGAGCTTTTGGAAATTTTGGATGGAGCAAAAGAAGAAGAAAAAGAAGCACTTCCTTTAACGAGCATGAAATTTGATCGAATGAAGCATGACTTTGGCAAGGTCAAAGAAGATACAGATAACAAAACCTATTTTACTGTAACCAATACGGGATCAAATCCATTAGTCATTGAAACCGTAAAAGCAAGCTGCGGTTGTACAACACCTAAAAAACCTGAAAAGCCAATAATGCCAGGGAAAAGCGATAAAATTGAGGTTGTTTTTCACCCTAAAGAAGGGCAGCTAAAGCAACAAAATAAGACGGTAAGAGTTGTAGCCAATACGAATCCTTCAGAATTGGTTTTAAATATCGGAGCTTTTGTTGAAGAGAAATAAACAGTTTATTCTTCTTCAAAGTAATTGAGATCCTTTCCAAATGTTTCTTTGAGTTGGCTCAAGCTATATAGAGCCAAGAATATAAATATCAATCCTACGATTAATGCAGACCAGGCATCTCCAAAGTTTAGTGCCATCAAAAATGCGAAACTAGGCATAATGAGATTGACAGATCCTCTTACAAAATTTGGAATAGTATTGGCTGTTGTAGATCGAATGTTTGTGCCGAACTGTTCTGCTGCCATCGAAACAAATAAGGCCCAGTACCCTGTAGATACACCTAAAAGAAAGCATACGAAGTAATACGTTTCAGCAGATATCCCATTCATAAAAAATAAAAAGTTTATTACGAGTACAAGCGTAAATGTTAAATAAATTGCGATAACTTTTTTTCTGCTTTTAAGAAGTTGGCTCAACATTCCTGAGATTAGATCACCAATTGAAAGACCTATGTATGTATACATTATGGCTTTACCATTAACTAGATTGTCTATACCAAGTAATGGTGCAAAGTTATCGCGTGAATTCATAACTAAAAGTCCTACAACAAAATAAATTGGAATTCCGATTATGATGCAGTGAATGTACTTTGCTAGGTTTTCCCTGTTAAAAAAAATAAGCTTTAGATTGCCTTTAGAAACATTTTTGTCCTCTGACATTTTTTTAAAAAATGAAGATTCAATAGTTCCAACTCTCAGTAGCAGCAACATAATTCCCAGTAAACCACCTATAATGTACGTTACTTGCCAATTCTCAAATTGATAACCAAAGCATTCAAAAATGAAATCACCTATCAAAGCACCTTTTTCATATACGTAATACGCTACAACTCCTCCAAGAGCACCAAAAGTCACTATAATCATAGTGCCATAACCCCTGTTTTCTTTAGACATTAGTTCTGAGACTAAAGTGATACCAGCTCCTAATTCACCTGCGAGACCTATTCCAGCAATTAAGCGAACAATGGCATAACTGGTTATATCTGTAACAAATGCATTAGCAAGATTTGCAACTGAGTACAAAAGAATGGAACCAAATAATACTTTTAATCTTCCTTTTTTATCACCAAGAATGCCCCAAAGTAATCCTCCAATTAACATACCCCACATTTGCATATTGTATAAAAACTTACCTGTAGATGCTTGTTCTTCAATTGTATAGCTACTCATTATTGAACCAACACTTTCGCTTTTTACTACTCCAAATAGCACCATGTCATAGATGTCAACAAAGTAACCTAATGCGGCAACAATGATTAAGATGATTACTTTTTTGTCAGGACCCTTACTATTTACATTCATGGAACGAAATTAAAATTTTTGATGAAATAAAATTCTTCATTAATATGAAAGGAAAACCAATGCTCAATGTTTTTTTCTCCTTACTTTTATTTCAAATTTAATGACTATGGTTCGAAATTTATCTGAACAAGCTTCTATTCTTGGTCAATATATGGCTGAAATTCGAGATGTAAATATTCAAAATGATCCTATTCGTTTTCGAACGAATCTGGAACGAATTGCTGAAATAATGGGATACGAAATTTCCAAATCAATGAGCTATCATGAAATTGAAGTTGAATCACCTTTAGGTGTATCCCGTGAATTCAAGCTAACAGATGAGCCTGTTTTAATTACCATTCTTCGTGCAGGATTAGCCATGCATAATGGATTGTTAAGAACCTTTGATAGGTGTGATAGTGCTTTTGTTTCGGCTTACAGAGAACATACCACTCCAGAAGAGTTTGAAATACATGTGGAATATTTAGCGGCTCCAAATCTTGACGGTCGTGTTTGGGTTATCTCTGACCCTATGCTTGCAACCGGAAGGTCTATGGTCAATGTATATAATGCCCTTCTTAAATTTGGAAAGCCGAAAAAAGTTTATGTAGTGGTTTCAATTGCCACTCCTCAGGCGATAGAGCTTGTTCAAAAAACATTGCCATCTGATGCTGAGATTTGGGCTGGGGCAATTGATTCTGAACTTACTGCTGAATCCTATATTGTTCCTGGGTTAGGTGATGCAGGAGATTTAGCTTATGGTGTAAAAGTTTAAGAAATGAATTGGGGAGCTTATAGTGCATTGTTTGGTTTAGCAACATTCAAATTTATGTTTGCGGCATTTCCAGGGCCTGCATTGAATATTTCTTTTGTAGAGACTTATTTATCGATTGTTTTGGGCGGAACCATAAGCTCAGCCGTATTTTATTTTGCGAGCGATTTTTTTATACTTAAGTCAAATCAAAGACGTAAAAGAAAAATTGATCAATTAATAAGTGAGGGAAAAGAAATACCATTCAAACGAAAGTTTACTAGAACCAACAAGTTTATCATATTTTGTAAGCAGAAATTTGGAATGTATGTCATTTGTTTCTGGGCACCGTTTTTTCTCTCTGTTCCTTTGGGAAGCATAGTTGTTGCTAAATTTTATGGGAAGCTCAGATATACTTTTTTGTACATTTCTATTGGTATGCTGATTAACGCGAGCATTACAACTTTTCTAGCCTATGTCATTTTCCGATAAGCATATATTCTTTGACCTTGATCGAACGCTTTGGGATTTTGATGAGAATTCTAAACAGGCTTTAAGGCTAATTATTGATCATTATAACTTAACAGAAGTGTTTGGTTCATTTGATCGCTTTCACCGTGCCTATGTCAAACACAATTCTCGCCTTTGGGGTCAATATGGAAAGGGTCTTTTAAAAAAAGATATTTTAAGATACGAGCGATTCAGTGCGACCCTGAAGCAATTTGGAAAAGATGATTTGACTTTAGCTAAAGATATGGGTGAAATGTATGTTGAAATATCTCCTCGTCAAACCAAGCAATTTCCAAATACGAAGGAGGTTTTAGATGAGCTTTCAACAATGGGTTACCATCTTCATATTATAACGAATGGGTTTGAAGAGGTTCAATATATAAAACTCAACAATTGTGGTTTAAGATCATTTTTTGATGTCATTGTATGCTCTGAGGCTGTAGGTAAAAACAAACCTGCATTAGCCATTTTTCAATATGCATTAGAACAAGCGAATTGTAAGTCTGGAAACGCTATGATGGTTGGTGATGACTTTATTGCAGATGTTTCAGGTGGATTGAAAGCGGGTTTACAGGCTGTTTTGTTTGACCCACACAAATGCTCGAATGAAAATTACGAGCACACCATTCAAAACCTTAACGAGCTTCCATTGCTTGCGACGCAGCTTCTGCGGATTTAGTTTAACTATGAATTTTCCTGTCTCATTTTTTCATAGAGAATAATTCCTGTAGCGACACTTACATTCAAGGATTGTATTTCTCCGTGCATAGGAATCTTTGTTTTCACATCAGACAAATTAATAAGGTCTGAAGTAATACCATTCTCCTCTGAGCCCATGATGATTCCAACGGAGCCTCTTAAATTGATGTCCTGAAGTGGTAGCGATGATTTTTCTGTGCAAGCAATAAGTCTTATACCTGATTGCTGAATGTAGAACAGCGTATTCTTAAGGTCATCTGTTTTACATACGGGGATTCTGCTCAATGCTCCAGAAGAAGTTCTTACGGCATCTGAAGAAACCAACGCAGATCCTTTCGAAGGGATTAAAATGGCATCAACCCCCTGACATTCGGCAGATCGGGCAATAGCTCCAAAGTTTCTTACATCTGTAATTCGGTCTAGTATGAGAATATTGACTTTTTGCTCTTTTTCCATCCAACCATCTACAAGCGTTTCTATATTTTGATATTCAATTGGTGTGACAAACGCGATAACCCCTTGATGATTACCTGAAGTCAATTTATTTAATTTTTGAATTGGGACATATTGAATATTGTAATCCTTACCTGCAAGAATTTCTTTGAGTTCACGAAAATGCTCTTTTTCGATTCCTTTTTGGATCAATATCTTATTTAATTCCTGTTCTGACTTGATGGCTTCCATAACAGGATGTATACCAAAGATGACATCTTTCTTTTCTTTTCTAGGGTACTTGTCTCTTCTTTCTTCCATATTAGGTGAATTTGTATTCTATTTGAACATTTTTTTTAAGGGTTAGCTCAACTGGGCAAGCTCGAGCAGCTTTAATGACCTTTTCCAAAATGCCGTCATCCCAATTATTTTCGGATAGCTTCATTTCAATAATAATCTGATCAACTTTCCTAGGATTATTTCCCATTAATTTAATTACACTTGCTTCGCAGTTTTCAAAAGTGATATCATTTTTGTTACAATAAATCCCGATAATAGTCATTGCACATGATGCAAGTGATGTAGCTAAAATATCCGTAGGAGAAAATGCTTCACCTTTTCCATTGTTATCGGTAGGTGCGTCGGTAATAAAAGTATCGCCTGATTTTAAATGCTTACAAGCAGTGCGTAAATTTCCTAAATAGCTAACTTCTGATATTGGCATATATCTCTAAATTATTTGGCGAAGTTACGCTATTTCATAGCATTGAAGACATTTTCATAGGAAAAATGACATCCTTATTGTTTTAATTATCTTTATACCTCAAATAAACACTGCTATGAAATTTTCCTTATTTATTTTGATTTTGCTTACTTCGTTTTTCTCTATACATGCTCAGAGTGAAATGAAATATAATGCAGGGGCCAACGCTCCTCAATGGGTTCAGTCTATGTATATGGAAAATCCAGATGCTGAAACGGTAATACAACAGTATGAATCCTATTTTCAAACCAATGAGTTTGTCAAAAATGAGCACACTCAATATTACAAAAGATGGCTAAGGTCAATCAGTAGAGAGGTGTCTTTTGATGCGAATTCTGATGCAGGAAGGGCTTACATTAAAAAATCAAGTAGCCTAAAAGCAATGAAGGATGAAAATTCTGAATGGTCGTGCATAGGGCCATATGATTTTGATATTGATGCAGCGAGCCGAAGCTATGCACCTGGAGCGGCTCATGTGTACACTGTTAAACGATGCTTGAGTAATCCTGATTTCATGTATGCAGGAACAGCAACAGCTGGAATGTGGAAGTCTATAGATGCCGGCTTGACCTGGACGTTGACAACGAGAGACTTAGTTCTTAACAGAATATTCGCGATTGAAGTCGACCATAGTAATCCAGATATAGCATTTTTCGAGAGTGGCGGTAATCTGTACAAGACTATTGATGGAGGATTAAATTGGTCTATTATCGGAGATGTCGTTTTTCAATCTCAATCACATGGAGTTAAAGACATTGTGATGTCACCAGATGATTCGAATATCATATACCTGACTTCGAATAATGGGTTTTTCAGAACTACAGATGGAGGTGACAATTGGACTGAAATTATGTTTGGAGAGTTTCAAGAGATAGAAATAAACCCTGCCAATTCTAATATGATTTACACGATAAAAGTAATTGGGGATTATACAGAGTTTCATAAAAGTGTAGATGGAGGTTTAACATTTACTGCTCAGACAAATGGATGGCCAAGTCCACAGCAGGCAGGAGATCATCAGCGAAGGGTAGAAATAGCAGTTACACCAGCCGATCCAAGTTTAGTTTATGCTAATGCCACGGGTTCCGCAAATGGGGGTAGTGGAACGTACGGTATTTATGTATCTCAGGACGAAGGAGAGTCATGGTCTTTCACGTGTTGTGGGTCTCAACCTGCAGGACCACCGTCTCTATCGAACATCAACATGATGGGATGGGACAAGGAAGGTGAAGATGATGGAGGACAATATTATTACGATGTTGGGTTGGCGGTAGATCCTGTAAACCCCCTTAAATTGCATTTAGGAGGAGTTAATCATTGGGTATCAGAAGATGGAGGAGTAACCTGGGTTTGTCCAGCCAAATGGTCTGAACCAGCTCTTGATGAGTATGTCCATGCTGATATTCATGACATTCGATTTTTTGGTACAGAATTATGGATTGCTTGTGACGGAGGGATTTTTAAATCTATGGATGGAGGTGCACACATCGACAAAACAATGGTTGGTATTGAGGGCACGGATTTTTGGGGTTTCGGAGCAAGTCCTCAGAGTGATGTAATGCTTGGTGGTTGTTATCACAACGGAACCCTGCTAAAAGACAATGACACCTATATTAATGACTGGATTTGTACTGGAGGTGGTGATGGCGTTCGTGGATTTGTAAATTTCGGTAACGACCGAATTGCATATGACGACTACGAAGGACGTTACCTTTCAGGAGACCGAACGGTTAATATCAATGGTTTTCAATTTGATTCTCTTCCCAATGCATCATATATTTTTGGAGAATCATCCACTATGGAATGGGATCCAAGAAATAATAAACACATATTCTTAGGTAGAGGAACAAACCTTATAAAAACTGAAGACAATGGAATGTCTTATGATTTGGTCTATGCATTCGACCATCGTGTGATGAATATTGAATTATCACGTGCTAATCTTGATTATATATATTTAGCTACTTATGAAAGCTGGTGGGGGGATAAAAAAGTTTGGAGGTCGACAAATGGAGGCGCCTCTTGGACAGACATCACACCTCCATCCTCAATGTTAAGTGGTGAGGAATGGGTGCCATATGACATAGCTGTTAGCGCGAGTGATGAAAATATAATTTGGGCAGCAAGAACTTCACAGTATGGAAATACAAACCTGAATAATCGTATGGTTTTTAAATCTACGGATGGTGGAAGCACATGGATCAATTACACAAGCTCAACACTCGATGGAGAGGTTATTACCAATATAGAACATCAAAAAGGAACAAATGGAGGGGTTTATATCGGTACACGGAGAGCCGTATATTATCGAAATAATTCCATGAATGAGTGGGCGTTATTTAATAACAATCTACCTTTAAGCTCAACATCAACTAAGCTAGTCATTAAATACAAGGATCGATTACTAAGAAATGCTACAAATAGAAGTGTTTATGAGGTAGAACTATATGAAGATTCTGAGCCTATGGCTCAGATTGCAGCAGATAAGTTTAAGGTATCGTGTTTGGATAATCAGGTACAGTTTATAGATCATTCAGTCCTTTCTTCAATGAATCCAACCTGGCAGTGGACATTTACAGGAGGAACTCCAGGTGTTTCTAATGAACAGAATCCAATGGTTCATTATGATTCGCCCGGCTTTTATGATGTTACTCTAACGGTAGCTGATGATTTCGGAACAAGTACACAATCCTATTCTATGTTTATTGAATATGAGGAAAATGTCGCTCCGCTTGATGTTGTCGAAGATTTTGAATTGGGTATTACTGATTTTTGGACCCAGTACAACGCTAATAATTCATATGGATGGTCTCCCTTTTCTACGGATAATGGTCCCGATTGTGACCCGACCAATTGTGTCTTTATTGATCACTTTTCTATAAATCAAGTAGGTGATGAAGCAGAATTGATTACTCCAAAAATAGACTTGAGTAGTGCCATTAGTGCCTATTTAGAATTTGATTACGCATATACAAAGTGGGGTGGTTCATATGAAGACGGTTTCAGAATAGATGCAAGTGTAGACTGCTGGGAAACCTATGACACCTTGTTTTATGCTTTTGGAGACGATCTAATAACTGTTCCGAGTACCAATGATGAATGGTATCCTCAAGATTGTGCAGATTGGGCTGTCGACAACTATATTGATTTATTGCCTTATGTTGGTCAGAATGTGGCCATACGTTTTGTTGGCATTAATGGTTGGGGGAATAACTTCTTTATGGACAATATCAATGTTTCGGGTCAACTAAGCGGTGTAAATCATTTGGATTTACCTTTTTCGGTGTATCCAAACCCGAACAAAGGGATGTTTACCATTTCTCATGAGTTAGTAAATCCTTCTGTAAAGATATTATCTCCTGATGGCAGGGTGGTATGGAAAGGGAATCTTTCACAAGAAAAAGAGGCTATTCAGCTTAATGCCAGTCCTGGAATTTATATGATTCATGTTCAAGACGGGGCCAAGACATATGTTGAGAATATTACTATTCATTAGTCTGTAAAAGGAATTTTATTTTTATCTATTTTTGCTCAAAATCAAATTATCACATGAAATTTTTAAGCGTATTATTTTTTGCTATAACTCTTAGTGCTTGTGCACAAGAGAAGAGTTCAATTGATGCAGGAACTGTATCCAATTTAAAATTCAGACTTGTAGGTCCTGCTCTTACTTCAGGCAGGGTATCTGATCTTGCGATTCATCCTTCTAATACAGACACGTGGTATGTTGCTACAGCTTCTGGGGGGTTGTGGAAAACTGAAAATCATGGTATTACTTTCAATCCGATTTTTGATTCATACAGCTCATATTCCATAGGCTGTGTGGAAATAGCTCCTACAAATCACAATACGGTTTGGGTAGGAACAGGAGAAAACAATAATCAGCGATCAGTTTCCTATGGAGATGGCGTTTATAAATCTGTTGATGGCGGAAAATCTTTTAAGAATATGGGCTTACAAACTAGTGAGCATATAGGAGGAATTGTTATCCATCCAAATGATGAAAATACCATTTGGGTTGCAGCCTATGGGCCTCTTTGGAGTAGTGGTGGAGAGAGAGGTGTTTATAAATCTATAGACGGTGGGAATACATGGAAACGAACTCTTGAAATCTCAAAAAATACAGGAGTTGCAGAAGTGCATATGGATCCATCTGACCCCAATATTTTATATGCATCTGCTCATCAGCGCAGAAGAAGAGAATGGACTTTTATCAGCGGAGGACCAGAATCAGGACTATATAAATCCACTGATGGAGGAGAGACTTGGAGAGAAATCAATAAAGGATTGCCTTCGGGTTATATGGGGAGAATTGGTTTGGCTGTTTCACCTGCAGACCCAAATGTTGTTTATGCTATCGCAGAGGCTAGGTATGGTAAAAATGGTTTTTATAAATCAATCAACAAAGGAGAAAACTGGAGTAAGCAAAGTAGCTATTCAACGAGTGGAAATTATTATCAGGAAATTTTTTGTGACCCATTAGATGTGGATAAGGTTTTCTCAATGAATACTTATCTGCACCATACAGAAGATGGAGGAAAAAATTTCAAACGAACAGGAGAGAAGGGCAAGCATGTAGACAACCATTGTATTTGGATAGATCCTTCTAACACCAATCATTGGATCGTCGGGTGTGATGGAGGTGTTTATGAAACTTATACGCACGCTAAAGAATGGCGTTATCACGCAAACCTGCCCATTATACAATTCTATAAAGTAGCAACAGATAATGATGCCCCATTTTATAACATATATGGAGGCACCCAAGACAATAATTCAATGGGAGGGCCATCAGCTACACTCAATGCTTCAGGCATACTCAATTCGGATTGGTTTATCACAAATGGTGGAGATGGTTTTGAGTCTGCGACGGACTGGGAAAACCCAAATATCACATATGCTCAAGCTCAATATGGTTGGATTGTACGTTATGATAAAGCCTCAGGAGAAAAAGTTCCAATTCAGCCTATGCCAGGAGATGGTGAAGCTGCATACAGATGGAATTGGGATTCACCGCTATTGGTTTCACGTCATGATGCATCTACCATTTATTTTGCCGCGAATAAGTTATTTAAATCAACAAATAGAGGAGATGACTGGAACACTATTTCTCCTGATCTGTCTAGACAATTGGATCGAAATAAGCTTTCGGTTATGGGACAAGTTTGGACGATGGATGCTGTTATGAAAAATAAGTCAACGACCATTTATGGAAATATTGTAGCCTTGGACGAATCTCCATTGCAACAAGGTCTTTTGTATGCTGGAACAGATGACGGACTGATACAGGTTACTACTGACGATGGAAAGTCTTGGTCAAGATTCGACAACATAAAAGGAGTTCCTGAACGCACAAAAGTGAATATGATCACCGCTTCCTTACATGATAAAAACGAAGTGTTTGTAGCTTTTAATAGTCAGCGTGATGGTGACTTTACACCATACCTGCTGCGATCAACGAATCAGGGCAAGTCATGGGAGTCAATTTCGTCTAATCTTCCTGAGAGAGGAAATGTTTACTGTATTAAACAGGATCATATAAATCCAGATTTATTATTTGTAGGAACTGAATTTGGAGCTTTTTTCTCAATTGATCGGGGGGGGAGCTGGACAAAACTTGGTGGATTACCGACGATTGCAGTTTACGACTTAGACATACAGCAAAGAGAAAATGACCTGGTTGCTGGAACTTTTGGTCGAGGATTTTATGTTTTGGATAATTATGCGCCGCTTAGAACCATAGGTAGTGATGTCTTAGATAAAAAAGCTCATTTATTTGACATTAAGGATGCTCTATTGTATGTTCCAGCAACTCCGTTAGGGAGTAGAGGTACAGGTTCACAAGGACATAGCTTGTGGTCTGCAAAGAATCCGTCTTATGGAGCGACCTTTAGTCTTTATTTGAAAGGTGTTGAGCAATCTCTAAAATCAAAACGTCAGAAAAATGAGAAGGAGCTAGAAAAGAATGGTGAGGATGTATATTATCCTTCATTTAAGGAAATTCGAGCCGAAGATCTTGAGGAAAAAGCTCAACTTGTCTGGCAAATATTTGATGGAGAAGGAAATGAAATCAGAAGAATGAAATCAGCTCCCTCTAAAGGCATCGTTAGACAAACTTGGGATCTGAGAACAAACAATACCAATCCAATTGGTTCGAGAGGGAGTGGTTTTCTTGTGACTCCTGGAGATTATTCAGTCAGTATCGTATACTTAAAGGATGGAAAATCTGACCTTTTAATAGACAAACAAAAGTTTGCCGTAAAGGGCTTGAACAATCAAACATTGATTGCCAAAAATCCAGAGGAGCTCAAAACCTTTAGAGCTGAAGTTGCGGAATTGAATCGACAGGTGAGCGGAACCGAAAAAGTAATGAAAGAAACCAAAGAAAAGATTGACATCATCGAAAAGGCCTTGTTGGGTTATCCAAATACAGATCTAGACCTAATGGAGTCTATTCGGAATATGAAAGTCACTTATAAAGATCTTGAAGTAATGATGTGGGGAGATAACGCTCGTTCATCAAGAGATTTTGAGACCGTACCGAGTATTTCAGGAAGGCTTGGAATGGTAGGCTATCAGCTATACCAAAATACCACTGGTGTTACCAATACACATCGCTCAAATAAGAATATTGTCGAGAAGCAATATAAAGAACTAAAAAGCAAGATGAACCAAATTATCTCATATCTCGAGGCTGTTGAGAAGAAGTTGGACGGAGTTATTCCGTATACAAAAGATAAAGGAGACGACTGGAAAGAGGACTAGGACTCTGCTTCTTCCAATTTTTTTATTTCTTCAAGGATTTCGTTGGCTTCAGCGGTCAACCGATCGCTTTCTGTTCTATTACTTGTTGACATCTTATAGGCTTGTTCCAGCTTCTTATTATACTGGTCGTTAAGCTTGTCTTTTTTACTTTTTCTTGTGAAGAATCCCATGATAAACTTTTTATTTGGAACACCTGTAATCTATAATATGTTCAAAAAAAGGGATCCTTTCAATGGGATCCCTTTTGTACGGTAGGTTATTGGTAATGTTTTATTCGTCGCCGAAGCGTTCTATCACAGGCTGTGTTACTCCTGTGTTAGAGAATCCTCCATCATGGAATAGATTCTGCATCGTAACGTATTTGGTCAAATCTGAGAACATACTGATGCAGTAGTCAGCACAGGCCAATGCACTTGCATTTCCAAGAGGCGACATCTGTTCTGAAAAATTGATAAACTCATTAAATCCTTTAATTCCCTGTCCTGCAGTAGTTACGGTAGGTGATTGAGAAATGGTATTGACACGAACTTTATTTTTGATTCCATAGTGGTATCCAAAAGAACGGGCAATTGATTCCAATAATGATTTAGCATCTGCCATGTCGTTGTAGTCAGGAAAAATTCGTTGTGCTGCGATGTAGGATAAAGCCAAAACAGATCCCCATTCGTTCATAGCATCGTGCTTGTATAATGTAGCTAATGTTTTGTGTAAAGATGTTGCAGAAACATCCATGGTTTGACTGTAGAAACGATAATCATTTTCTGTATAATGCCTCTTCTTACGAACATTTGGCGACATACCAATAGAATGCAAAACAAAATCAATCTTACCACCCAATATTTCCATTGATTGCGTAACCAAATGGTCAAGCTCTTCTACATTCGTAGCATCTGCTGGTATAATTTGACTACCTGTTTCTTCAGCGAGCTTATTGATTTCTCCCATTCGCATTGCGATAGGAGCATTGGTTAATACAAATGTTGCACCCTCTTCATGAGCTCTTTGAGCAACCTTCCAGGCAATAGACTGGTTGTTCAGTGCGCCAAATATAATTCCCCTTTTTCCTTTTAATAAATTGTTTGCCATTCCTAATATTTTGGACAAAATTAATAAAACTTGTTCGTCTAAACCTCAATAATGTGATTTACATGAACATGCCATTGTGAATTACAATAATAAGGACATACTGATTGATTATTAGATCTTTTTTAGATACTTTGAATCGATATAAAAGGTACCAAAAGGAATAAAAGAGGCAATGAAAAAGAGAATTCCTCTAGGCCAGCTCCATGATTTTCTAAGGGTTAACACAAGAAGCCAAAGACAATATAGTATGAATACTATGCCATGAAGCATTCCCACCACATAATTTGGCTCTGGTATATCAAAAATATATTTAAGAGGCATGGTAAATGCAAAGCAAATATAGGATACACCTTCAATTAAAGCTAATATTCTAAACTGTCTGATAGTTAGGTTTTTAGTCATTTGAATTGTTTTTCTAATTTTTGTAATTCTCTCATCTGATCACGAAAGCCTGCTGCTTCGATAAAGTCAAGGTTTTTTGCCGATTTTTCCATTAGCTTACGTATGCGTTTGATTTCCTTATCAAGTGATCTTTGATCTTTGAATTCTGATGCCATAGGTGCTTGAGCTATGGCCTCTATTCTTTCCGCTTTTTGGGCAGAAGTTTCACCATCCGCAACCTTGGTAGATTCAAGAATGACGTCTTTCGATTTTTGAAGAGCAGTAGGTTTAATATTGTGTTTTTTATTATACTCTATTTGCAGCTTACGTCGACGTTCTGTTTCGTCTATTGTGCGTTTCATTGATTTTGTAATTTTATCGGCAAACATAATGACATAACCATTTACATTTCTGGCCGCACGCCCTACAGTTTGAACTAATGATCGCTCGTTTCTCAAGAAGCCTTCTTTGTCGGCGTCTATTATAGCTACAAAGGAAACCTCTGGTAAATCAAGACCTTCTCTGAGTAGATTTACACCAATCAAAACATCAAATTGACCCAGACGCAATTGACGTAATATTTCAACACGCTCAATGGTATCAATTTCACTGTGTATATAACGACACAGAATACCCATTTTATCAAGGTATTTCTGCAACTCTTCCGCCATTCTTTTTGTTAAAGTTGTGACTAGGGTCCGTTCTTTTTTTTGAATCCGATTTTGAATTTCAGTAATTAAAGTATCGATTTGATTCAAGCTAGGTTTGACTTCTATAACAGGATCAAGTAATCCTGTGGGACGAATAAGCTGCTCAACTAGAATACCTTCGGATTTAGCCAACTCATAATCTGCAGGTGTTGCAGAAACATAAATGCATTGGTGAAACATACTTTCGAATTCTTCAAACTTAAGTGGCCTGTTGTCAATGGCCGCCTGTAAGCGAAAGCCATAATCTACTAGATTGGTTTTTCTTGCTCGGTCGCCACCATACATTCCTTTTACTTGTGGCAAGGTTACATGACTTTCATCAATTACCATCAGATAATCATCGGGAAAATAATCCAATAAGCAGAATGGTCGTTGTCCCGGAAGCCTTCTATCGAAATACCTCGAATAATTTTCTATCCCCGAACAATACCCCAGCTCTTTAATCATTTCGAGGTCGTATTCAACTCTATCCTTGAGGCGTTGTGCTTCCTCTGCTTTTCCGTCCTGCTGAAAGGCTTCGATTTGAAGTAAAAGATCGTCTTGTATTTCAATAATGGCCTGGTGGGTGTTTTCAGGACTCGAAACAAATAAATTGGCCGGGTAAATCAAAATGTCATCAAGGTCCTCAATGGTTTGTCCTGTTTCAGGGGTTACAGTAGAAATATTTTCTATTTCATCTCCCCAAAATTCGAATCGTATGGCATAATCCGTGTAGGCCAAATAAAGGTCAATCGTATCTCCACGTACCCTGAAATTACCCCTTTCAAAAAGCTCATCAGATCTTGAGTATAGATTTTCGACAAATTTCAAGAGTAATTTGTTCCTGGAAATGGTCTCTCCTTTTTTCAATGAAATAATACTCTTTTTAAATTCTGAGGGATTCCCAATTCCATAAATACAAGAAACAGAAGCTACAATTATCACATCTCTTCTTCCTGACAATAATGCCGATGTAGCGGATAATCTCAGTTTTTCAATTTCATCATTAATCTGAAGATCTTTTTCAATGTAGGTATTGGTTACTGGCAGATAAGCTTCCGGTTGATAATAATCATAATAAGAAACAAAATATTCTACCTTATTATCCGGAAAGAATTGTTTGAATTCTCCATAGAGCTGCGCGGCGAGTGTTTTATTATGGGATAGTATAAGTGTAGGTTTGTTGACCTTTTCGATTACGTTGGCAACGGTAAATGTTTTTCCACTTCCTGTAACACCAAGAAGCGTTTGTTGATTTATACCCGACTGGATTCCTTCTGTTAATTGAGAAATCGCTTGAGGCTGATCTCCTGTTGGTTGATATTCAGAAACGAGTTTAAATTCCATGGGCTATAAAATTAAATAAACAATGGAATCATTTGTTCAAAAAAAAACGCCCTGAGGCGTTTTTATTAATTTTTGCAAACCAAAATTTTCTTTTTCTTTAATTTTTTTACTTCAAATGCCTTGCTATAACTTAAGATAAAGTGTATAGAAGATGGACTTGGTAAAGATTGAGTGTGAATTGGTTTACTTTCAGCAGAGTATTTATGCATCATACGCAATATGTTTTTTTTATTAAAACGAACGATTCTTGAATTTATTTTATTCCATCCTTTTTTTAATTTTTTACATTTGCAAAACCAAATCAATTGTGAAATGAGTCATAATATAAAATCCGGTGTTGCAACAGGTACAGAAGTTCAAGAAATATTTCGCTTTGCCAAAGAGAAAAGCTTTGCATTGCCTGCTGTTAACGTTTCTTCCACGAGCACGGTAAATGCGGTAATTGAAACTGCTTCTAAGCTAAATGCCCCAGTAATTATTCAATTTTCAATAGGGGGGTCCCAGTTTTTTGCAGGGAAGTCATTGGACAATATGGGCCAAAAAGCAGCGATCCTTGGAGCCTCTTCAGGAGCAAGGCATGTTCATCGCATGGCTGAAGCTTATGGGGCAACAGTAATCCTTCATACGGACCATTGCCACAAGGCAAAGTTACCTTGGATTGACGGTTTATTGGATGAAGGAGAAAAGTACTATGAGTTCTATGGAGTTCCATTATATAGTTCTCATATGATTGATTTATCGGAGGAACCGATTAAAGAAAATATTGAGCTGTGCAAGAAATACTTAGCACGAATGAGTAAAATCGGAATGACTCTTGAAATAGAATTAGGCATAACTGGAGGCGAAGAGGACGGTGTAGATAATACTGATGTAGATTCTTCGAAGCTATACACACAGCCAGATGAGGTAGCGTATGCCTACGAAGAGTTGATGAAAGTTTCACCAAATTTCACTATCGCTGCTGCTTTTGGTAACGTTCACGGCGTATACAAACCGGGCAACGTAAAATTAACTCCGAAAATTCTTAAGAATTCTCAGGAATATGTTCGAAATAAGTTTAAAACGGACTATAATCCTATAGACTTTGTATTTCATGGAGGTTCAGGTTCTTCTATTGATGAAATTCGAGAGGCCATTGGATACGGTGTAATTAAAATGAATATAGATACAGATTTGCAGTATGCTTTCACTGAAGGTACCCGAGATTATATTCTTGAAAAACAAGATTACCTCAAAAGTCAAATTGGAAATCCGGATGGGGATGAGTTGCCGAATAAAAAATATTATGACCCCAGAAAATGGATGCGAGAAGGAGAAATTACATTTGTAAAAAGATTGGAGAAATGTTTTTCAGATTTAAATAATCTACACACCTTATAAATCTTTATTAATTTTAAGCAAAGAAACAAAATGAGTTGGTTCAAGAGAAATAAAGAAGGAATAACTACTACTACTAGTGAGAAAAAAGAAGTTCCTGAGGGCTTATGGTCAAAGTGCTCTAATTGTAAAACCATTTTTACAATGGGAGACTTAGAAAAGCTGAATTATGTTTGCGATCGTTGCTCCCATCATGAACGAATAGGTTCTGAGGAATATTTTTCGATTATTTTCGATAACGGGAAATATACAGAGCTTGATGCTAAGGTAAAATCAGGTGATCCTTTATCATTTGAGGATACAAAAAAGTATACAGACAGAGTCAAAACCACACAACAGAATACTGGGTTGTCTGATGCCGTTCGTACAGCTAAGGGTAAGCTCAATAAAAAAGATATTGTTGTTGCAGCTATGGATTTTAAATTCATTGGTGGTTCCATGGGATCGGTAATGGGTGAAAAAATTGCTAGAGCAATTGATGAAGCATTAAAGTTAAAATGCCCTTTTATGATTATATCTAAATCGGGTGGAGCTCGAATGATGGAGGCTGGATTTTCCTTAATGCAAATGGCAAAAATATCTGGAAAGCTAGGGCAACTTGCAGATGCTCAGCTCCCCTATATTTCATATTTGACCGATCCTACAACTGGTGGTGTCACTGCATCTTTTGCGATGCTTGGTGATGTAAACATTGCAGAGCCGGGGGCGTTAATTGCTTTTGCAGGTCCTAGAGTAGTTAAAGAAACAATTGGAAGAGATCTTCCTGAAGGGTTTCAAACCTCAGAGTTCTTGTTGGAGCATGGGTTTCTTGATTTCATTGTTGATCGAACTGTCATCAGAAATAAATTAACATTGGTCATTGACCTATTTACCAAGTAAATTATTTTAAGATTTGAGCATATTGAAGCGGGTTTATTTTTCGTTTCATTTTCCGTATTTTTGAAAAAAAAATACTATGCCAAGAATTGTTTTACTCTTTACAATATTGTTTTGCACCTTAATGTCTTCCGAAACATTAAAAGCACAAGACACAACCTGGGTACAGACCTTTACCTTTGACTCCATAAGCACTCGACGTGCAAATTTTGAATTTCCAAGTACATTAAACGACAAGCGTTTTGAAAAAGTACTCATGTATTACAAGCTGAAATGCAGTCCATTAACTCCATGGGATCAATTCAATTGTGGTGAGTGGGATTACCTAACCTATACTCGTGTCTTTGATCACACTGGGGATTATGACTCTGTTCAGGTAGATAGTGTCAGGTATTTACACAATTACAATTCAACATCTCCCTATGATTATGAGCCTTGGGGATATGATTACCACAATAGCTCTACAATTATTGAACATGAAAGGCAAAATCTTGCCAATTCTGTACAATTTGGTTTGGGGCAAACATCTACAGCTACCTCTTTATATCCATTTGATATGAACTATCAAGGGGGAAAATATCAAATGATGGTGCGCGCTACAGAATTAGAAATGGCAGGAATGAGTGCTGGGGATATCAAATCTTTGTGGTTGAATATTGCTAATTTGACTAATGGGGGAGAACTTATGCATCCTAGAATTTCTATTAAATCCTCCCAGGATACAGAACTAAATCAATTTCAAACAAGTGGATTTACGACTGTATATGATTTAAGTCGAACAAGTAGCATTTCGACCGGTTGGGGTGAGCTCGAGATTGGTTCAAATGAATTCCTATTTAATGAGGCATTTGTCTGGAATGGAACGGATAACATTATTATTGAAATTACATTTGAACATTCCTATCCTACAACAAATCTCGTTGAGTTTGAAACAGAAACAAGTAACGTAGGTCAGGCGCTAAATTATTCATCCAAAAATGGGAGTCTCAAATTTGATGGAACAAATCATGCTCTTTTAGAATTATCAGATATTGATATGGGTGATGAATTAACCATTTCAATGTGGGTAAAAGGAAATGGGAATACAGGAGTGAATACCTCAATTCTTGAAGGTTATGATACGTTAAATCAACGTGTGATTAATATTCATATGCCTTGGAGTAATAATAGAATATATTGGGATTGTGGAGAAGGTTCAAGCTACGATCGTATTGATCAGGACATGAGCAGTGCTGGTATAGACAATGAGTGGCACCATTGGGCATTTGTAAAAAAACAAAGCACAGGTGAAATGATGATTTATCAAGACGGTACATTATGGCATAGTGGAATTGATAAAAATAGAATTATAGGAAACTTACATAGACTTGTTCTCGGAGCAAATCGAAGTCTAGGAAATCATTGGAAAGGAAATATAGATCATTTTCAAGTCTTTAATGCTGCTTTGGATGCATCGACAATTACGGATTGGACTTATAGGAAAATGGACAATTCGCATCCCAACTGGAACAACTTAATGGTGGCTTATGATTTTGACAATTTGAGTTATGCACGAGATGCATCTCCAAATGATTACTTATTAATGCCTTCGGCTATTGATATGATTGATTTTTCTGAGGGTCCAATTAGTGGAATGGAAAGGACTGCGAATAGGTTAGTGGTCTCTTTTGGAGATGGGGATTATCAAGACGCAATGAGTTCGGATGTTTCTGTAATTAAAAAGTCGCTTATTGAGCCGGAAGTTGTTTTTGAATTTGAGTCGGTTGATAGACACTTTGAAATCTCAAATGCGATGCTTGGAGCAGCTGCAGGTGACGAAGTTACATATGATGCTCAGGGAAGTGTAATCTCATCAACTCCCTTTCCTACTAGTCAAACTTTGACAAATGAAACCATTACATTCTATCAACAGCCTTATGAAATCATTTTTGATGTAGAAATAGCAAGGTATATCACACCTTATGGAATTGGTTTTGATCTCGGACCTAATGGTTTTTCATGGATTTATGATGTAACTGATTATCAGGATTATCTTAAAAATGTAGTCGATTTGGCAGCTCATAATACTCAAGAGCTCTTGGATTTAAGCTTCGCCTTCATAGAAGGAATACCCCCAAGAGATATTCACAAAAGAGAGCCGATCTGGTCTGATTTTAGAACTTATGGATTTACTGCAATGGCCGAAGACAATGTACTTCAAGAAAAGAAAGTTCATTTATCGGATACTTCTGAAGGTTTTAAAATTAAAACCAGAATGTCAGGACATGGTCAAGTAGGTAATTATGCATGCTGCGAGTGGGTTTCAAATGATCACAGTCTAAAGATTGATGGTGTGACGAGATTTGAATGGGATATCTTTGAAGAAGAGGATTGCGGTAATAATCCACTTATCGGACAAGGAGGTACTTGGCCTTATGCAAGGGAAGGATGGTGTCCAGGAGATAAAGTCAAGGAATATGAATTTGAGCTCACACCGTATGTGACTCCTGGTGATTCTGTTGCCATTGATTATGTGATTAATGATGTGCCCGTTTTAGACCCTGGGCAGGGAGGAGGAAACTATCGTGCGGCGTATGATTTGATTTCTTATTCTGCGCCTAATTTCGAACAGGACGCTTCAATTGTTGAGATCTTAAACCCCAATAACTATGAGTACTATCGAAAGTATAATCCGACCTGTTCTAACCCGAGAGTTATACTAAGAAATACAGGTTCAGAGCCGCTAACCTCTTGTACCATCAAATGCTGGATTACTTATGGTGATTTTATCGATTATGAATGGACAGGAAATTTAGGCTTTATGGAAGAGGAGATTGTGGAAATACCTGTTACAGACAATTCATGGTGGACTGACCTAGACGAAAATGAAACTTTTACGGCTTACGTCAGAGACTTAAATGGAGCCTGGGGGAATGATGAATATCAGCAAAATAGTGTGAAAAAATCGAAGTTTAATGCCCCTGAATCCGTAGACGGACCTTTTTTAATATGGTTCACAACAAACAATAAAGCTTCGGAAAATGCATACAGGCTTATGGATGCATCTGGAACTGTTCTTTTCGAACGTTCAAATTTGCAAAACACTACCCAATACAAAGATACATTCGACCTAGCGCCAGGATGCTATTCGATTGTTCTCGATGATTTTGATGATGATGGTTTGTCATTTTGGTATTCTTCACAGACAGAGGGTGAAACAGCAGGAGCATTTAGAGTAAGAAAAGTAGGTGGTAGCTACATGGAAATTTTTCCAGGAGATTTTGGAAGCTATCACAGATATGACTTTTCTGTTGGCTTCACATTAGGAATGGATGAGCTTCCGGATTACGCAGAGCTTACTATTTTTCCAAACCCAGCTCAAAATGAGCTAACTATCGATTTAATAGCGAAAGTCGGTGGAAATGCACAGGTCCAAATTATGGACTTATCAGGAAGGATTCTGATTGAAGATGATATGAATGCATCGTCTTCATTTGCTGAATATTTTGCTGATGTTAGCACCTTCAAGAAGGGAACATATGTCATTCGTATTTCTACAGAAAATGGAATTTACACAAAGAAATTTGTCAAGAATTAAGAATATTTTCTAACTGTTTTTTTTACAGCACCAAGGTAAGAACCTCCAAATAAAATTAAATGTACGAGAAGGGGGTATAGCTGGTGAATATCCGTTCGTGTTTTCCAGTTTTTTTCTATTGGATAAATACTGTTGTAGGCGTCGATGGTTTCTGCCGAAATCGAACCAAACATAAGAAGCATTGCCAAATCCATTTCGCGATGTCCATAGTATACAGCGGGGTCAATTAAAACGGGCATAGAATCTTTGTCGCAGATAATATTTCCTTGCCATAAATCTCCATGTAACAATGCTGGTACTTCTTTTGGGATGAGGTTTTCGAGTTCCAAATACAACTTTTCAAATAAAAGCAGGTCTGTACGGTCTAACCAACCTTGATCAAAACTAGTTTTCACCAAGGGCTCAAGGCGCCTTTCTTGATAAAAAGAACACCAATTTTCTTTGGGAATGTTTTTTTGACGGATTGAGCCTATATAATTATTGTGCTCTAGCCCAAAATTTTTTGTCGTCATCTCATGCATTTTTGCAAGCTTTTGACCGAGTTCATATGAGTTGATTTTGGCACCTATACAATCTATAAATTCAAGGATCAAAAAGCTCCATTTTTGATACAAACCCTGCTTCAATACTTTAGGAATCCGAAATGAAGAGGTTCTCAATAAATGCAATCCTTTTACTTCTTTTTCAAACAATTTCGGGAATTGTTCAGCATCATTTATTTTGAGTACCAAATGATGATTGTTCGTACGACATTCTACAACTTCGTTGATGCTTCCACCAGAACACCTTTTGAGTGTGGTAATTTCTTCATTTAATTCCCTTTCAATAATTTCATTAATGTACTTCATTACTTAGAGCGGGAAAACTTCTTTTGCTTTTGCTACATGAAAGCCATTTTTCATAATGGATAGGTAGGCATTGCTATTTTCGTTCAGAGCAGGATTAGTATGATTGAAATGTATAAAATAGACCTTATTTTTTTCCTGTTGGGATATGTTTCTCAATGCATTCATGGATTCAATGATAAATGGATGAGGTATTTCAGAAATATCTCTATGACTTATTTCTGCTCCATCATAAAAAGTTCCATCTATAAAAGCAAAGTCAACCATCGAAATCTCATGAACAATATTAGAATTCCACTTATCCCATTTATCGATGTCAGGAATAAAAAGTGCTGAACGATTAGGACCAATGATTTTGTAGCCTACGGTTTCAGAATATTCGTCACGATGTGGAACAATAAAAGGAATAATCTTGAGCTTAGCTGATAACTTAACGGTATCACGAGTATTTAAGTTGTTTAATCGAATGTTCTGATTCTCAACGAGCTGATTCCAGGGGCCATTTGATTCGATAAATTTTTTCATTCTGGACATGACATGTACTTTAATTCCTTGGCTATTAGCCCCTTCTTTTCCCAAATACATTAAACCAGTGTAATGTCCAATATGGGCATGTGTTAAAAAAACACCATCAGGAAGATCTTTTGAACTGCTATATTCATTAAGTATATTGATTTGATTTTCTATATCAGGTGTGGCATCAATGAGGTATTTTTTGTTACTGCTAGGTTCAATAATACCTAACGCGCTTACCATTCGTTTTTCGTTTCCTTTAAGTGATGTACAACATTTTTTCACACAACCAATTTGTGGAGATCCTGCATCTTGAGTCGTTCCCAATATTACGATTGAAGTTTGATCTAAAGCGTTAGACTCAATTGAAGGATTTACAGCTTTTTGAACATTTATTTCACTCGAATCACTACACGAAAAAAGGACAATTAAAAAAAATAAAAAAGTACTAAATCTGATCATATCTATTTTTTTCTAAATACCATTGAGTAGACCATTGGAATCTTCTTGTCCAAATGTTTAATTCTATATTTTCTCTCCGAAATTTTCGAAGTATGTCGAAAACAATCATAAGGAGAATAATCATATTCGTTAAATGAAATGAGTTCAAGATTACTATTTAACAAGGCCTGTGTGATTTCGGATAAGCTGTGGTTCCACCATATAGAAGTGATTTCTTCTTTTTCATTTCTTGACGCATAGCTTCCGCTTTCTACCTCAACATAGGGTTTGTCATTAAAATAGGAATAGGTGATGTTATTAAAGTCATCATCAAACATCCAAACTGTAGGATGAAAATCAACAATTGTAAAGGTTGAACCTGATGTAAGGTGCTTTGAAATGATTTCACCCCACCTATCGAGATCAGGTAGCCATCCACAGATGCCATAGCTGCAAAAAAGCTTGTCAAACTCGTGACTTTTTGTAAGATCAAGATCATATACATTTGAACAAATAAATTCCGCTTTCAAACTCATCTCTTTTTTGAGGGTCTTGGCATAGGCAATGGCATCTTCACTAAAATCAACTCCAGTTACAATAGCTCCACGTTTTTCTAAACTCAACGTATCCATTCCAAAATGACATTGCAAATGAAGAATTCTTTGATTTTTTATATCTCCAAGTAGCTCAAGCTCGATCGTATTCAGTGAATCCTTTCCCTTTTTAAAACCTTCAACATCATAAAAATCTGAGCTCAGGTGCATTTTAGTTCTCTGATCCCAGGAATCTCTATTAATTTCAAGCCAATCTGAAGTTTTTACAGTCATGGACCTTATATTTTTCCATTTTTAATTTCTTCAACTACTTCTGGATTCAATAAGGTGCTTATGTCTCCGAAGTTGGAAAAATCACCTTCAGCAATTTTTCGCAATATTCGCCTCATAATTTTACCCGATCTCGTTTTCGGCAATCCAGATGTAAATTGAATACAGTTAAGCTTTGCGATTGGGCCAATTTTTTCTGAAATCAATTTGTTGATTTCAGACTTTAGCTCGTCATTTGTTTCTTTACTATCCTTTAAAGTAACAAATCCATATAATGCATTCCCTTTTATATCATGAGGATAGCCAACGATTGCTGATTCAGCAACAAGAGGGTGCTCATTGATGGCGTCTTCGATTGGGGCTGTTCCCAGATTATGTCCAGATACAATAATGACATCATCTACGCGTCCCGTGATCCGATACATTCCTTCTTCATTTCGTTTGGCTCCATCTCCGGTAAAATAATAGCCTGGAAATGCGGTAAAATAGGTTTCTTTATATCTTTTATGATCTCCCCAAATGGTTCGTGCAATGGAGGGCCAAGGCTCCTTGATACAAAGCTTTCCAACAGTGTGATTTTCTTCCAATTCTTGACCATTTTCATCCATCAAAACAGGTTCAATACCTGGCAAAGGGTTTGTGGCAAAAGTGGGAATTTGAGGTGAGATATGAGGTAGCGGTGAAATCAATATTCCTCCAGTTTCAGTCTGCCACCAAGTGTCCACAACGGGACATTTTTCTTTGCCAATATTTTTATAATACCATTGCCAAGCTTCTTCATTTATAGGCTCACCCACTGTGCCTATAACCTTTAGGCTGGATAAATTATATTTATTCACATAGTCTATGGATTCTTTTGCAAGAGCACGGATGGCCGTTGGAGCAGTATAAAATTGATTGACCTTAAATTTGTCCACGACTTCCCAAAACCTTCCCGGATTTGGATAAGAGGGAACACCTTCAAACATTATGGTAGTTGCGCCATTTAGTAATGGACCATAGACAATGTAGGAATGTCCCGTAATCCATCCAATATCGGCAGTACACCAATAAACGTCATTTTCCTCATAGGCAAATACATTATTAAACGTGAAGGCCGTATATACCATATAACCACCTGTGGTATGAACCATGCCTTTAGGTTTACCTGTAGACCCGGATGTGTACAGAATAAATAATGGGTCTTCAGCATCAAGTGCAATCGCTTCATGGGAGTCAGAAGCTTTAGCGAGTAATGGAGCTAAAAAGAAATCTCTCGTATGCTTCATTTTGACCTGTGTCCTTGTGCGCTCAGCGACCAATACCTTTTCCACGCAAGGACAATCCATTAGAGCTTCATCTACAATTCCTTTTAAATCAATGGTTTTATTTCCACGAAAGCTACCATCGGCCGTGATGACCATTTTACAATTGGCATCATTGACTCTCGCTGCTAATGCTCCTGCTGAAAAACCTGCAAAGATTACAGAATGAACAGCTCCAATTCTTGCGCAAGCCAAAACGCTCACAGCTAATTCCGGAATCATTGGTAAATATAAAGCCACTCGGTCTCCTTTATTTATTCCCATTTCCGTGAGTAAATTCGCCATTTTACAAACTCTTTTGTGTAGCTCAATATAGGAGATGTGAGAGGCCTTCTCATTCGGCATGTTAGGTTCAAAAATAATAGCTGTTTGATTCCCCTTAGATTTTAAGTGTCTATCGATACAATTGAAAGTAATATTAGTCTTTCCTCCCTCAAACCACTTGAATCGTGCTTCTCGCATATCGCATTCCATAATGTTATTCCACGGCTGAAACCAAGTGAATTGCTTTGCAATTTCTTCCCAAAATTCGGTTTTTCTTTCAACAGAATTTTGATAGCTTTTAGAATATTCTTCTTTCGTTCGGATCTTGTAACTCATTAGAATCTTGTTTTGATGGTACTTATAAAAGTAAAGAGTTTCATTAAATTTCTCTAAATTTACTTCATAATGAATTGAAAAAAACATTTTTGAAATAATTCCCGGCATACTAAGCATCTTCGGAATTCATTTTTAATCTGTTTTTTGACTAAACAACTTATTCTCTCCATGTACGTCTACACCTCAAGAACTAACTTTATGAAAACCTTTGCAATTATTTTATTTACGCTCTTATATCAATTGGGGTATGGTCAGGCTCAACTTGACTTTGTATCAAACATAGATTATCAGGTATTACACGATGCCAATTTAAATGATATTTGGGGTTATGAAGATGAGGATGGGAATGAATACGCCATTGTTGGAACAACCAAGGGTACATCAATTGTAGATGTTACAGATCCAGTAAATCCACAGGAGATTTATTGGTTGGCAGGAATGGAAAGTGTATGGCGGGACCCAAAGGTTCATGGTGATTATGCTTATGTTACGACAGAAGCAGAGGAGGGAATGACTATTATCGATCTTTCTCCTTTACCTGGGAGTGTTGCATTGACTAGTACGATTTTTATGGGGCAAGGAGGAACGACATGGGAGTCAGCTCATAATTGTTTTATCGATGAATTGGGTTATTTATATGTTTTTGGTGCCAATTATGGAGAAGGGGGAGCGATTATGTATGACGTGAATACAACACCAATGGACCCTTCAGAGGTTGGTATATTTGATAATTGGTATGTTCATGATGGTTATGCTAGAAATGATACACTTTATCTTGCCCATGTATTTGATGGCTTTTTAAGCCTTGTTGATGTGAGTGATAAGTCAAATCCATTGCTACTCGGTACCAAGATAACTTCTAACTCATTTACGCACAATATATGGCCTTCAGACGATGGAGGAGTTGTATATACAACTGATGAGCTACCTAATTCTTATGTGACGTCTTACGACATTTCTGACCCTTCAAATATTGTAGAGCTCGATCGTGTGCAGAGTTCTCCTGGAGCGGATGTGATTCCGCACAATACTTTTGTGGTTAATAATTATTTGGTAACCAGCTACTATGTTGATGGTATAACAATCCATGACGCAACATATCCTTATAATTTAATAGAAGTTGCAGCTTATGACACTTACCCTGGTCAAACTCCTACTTATGATGGATCATGGGGTGTCTATCCTTATTTGTCTTCTGGTAATATACTTGCAGCGGATATGACAGAAGGGTTTTTTGTTTTGAGTCCCACATATGTTCCTGCTTCTTATTTAGAAGGAACAGTTACTGACCAATCAACATCATCACCTCTTTTAAATGTCTCTGTTCAAATAGAATCTAATGAACAGAATGAAAACACAAACTCTATTGGCTTCTACGCTACAGGGTCAGCCTTGGAAGGCACATATAATGTGACCTATATGAAAGTTGGATACTTCCCTCAAACGGTGAGTGTAAACCTGACTCAAGGTAATATTACCATTCAGGATATTCAGCTTGTCCCAATTGAACAATTCGGTGTTACCATTAATGTAATTGATGTTTCGGGTAATCCTATAACTGATGCTCAAATTTCTCTGACTCATCCTTTAATTGATTATAACGGAATTACGAATGGAATAGGAGAAGAGAGCTTCAGTTTGTTTTATCAAGAGAATTATGAGCT
>JBELDA010000001.1:101454-145896 GCA_042094515.1 Crocinitomicaceae bacterium | reverse complement strand
GGGTTACTGTTGGTGAAATTTCAAAAAAGGAAATTGTACATGAGCTAATCAAGCTACTACCCGAATTGAATTATTTGGATAAAGGTAAATATTTAGACGAAAAAATGTAAGTAAGATTAAGAACTCTAAAGACATTATATCATTTATAAAAAAAACTTTTCCTCAAAAGAAAGGCTTAATCCCACTGCATGAACCATTTTTTGGAGGAAATGAAAAAAAATATGTTTTGGATTGTATCGATAGTACATACGTTTCAAGCGTAGGCTCCTATGTTTCAAGATTTGAAGCAGAATTAGCCAATTATTGTCAAATTGATAAAGCAATAGCCCTCGTCAATGGTACCGCAGCCTTACATACTGCAATGCATGTGTTGGGTGTAAAATCTACAGATGAAGTTCTGACTCAATCCCTTACTTTCGTTGCTACAGCGAATGCCATTAAATATTGTCATGCCCAAGCTGTTTTTATAGATGTTGATATCGAAACAATGGGAATGTCTCCATCTGCTCTTAATTCGTTTCTTGAATTAAATTCAGAGATAAGAAACAACCAATGCTTCAATAAAAAAACAGGAAATAAAATAGCTGCATGCATTCCAATGCATACATATGGTTTTCCTGCCAATATCGAAGAAATATGTAAGATTTGTCTAAAATGGGGTATCCCTGTGATTGAGGATGCTGCAGAAGCACTAGGAAGCAAATATAAAGGGAAAGCACTAGGAACCTTTGGTGACATAGGTGTAATCTCCTTTAATGGCAACAAAATCATAACAGCTGGTGGAGGTGGCGCCATTTTAACAAATAATTCGAAATACGCAGAAGAAATTAAGCACATTACGACTACAGCAAAAGTTCCTCATTCATTTGAGTTCCATCATGACCAATTAGGGTTTAATTACCGGATGCCTAATTTAAATGCTGCTTTATTGTGTGCGCAACTTGAACAAATCGATCTATTTCTTTCCAATAAACGCCGACTCGCCCAAACGTACAAGAGTTATTTTGACTCTGTAGGCATTAAGTTTAGATGGGAAAATAAAAATTCGGAAGTGAATTTTTGGCTAATGTGTCTAGAATTAGAATCAATAGAAGAAAGAAATTCATTTTTAGAGGCCTCTAATTCCTCCGGTGTAATGACGCGTCCATCTTGGCAATTAATGCATACCTTACCCATGTTTAAAGATTGTCTATGCGATCATCAAACCAATGCGAAATTCCTTCAAGATAGAATTGTAAATATTCCAAGTAGTTATAGAAATTTCAAATAAATAGTTTTAGCACCTAAAAATGTAAATTATTTAAAATACTGTATGTAGTTTTACAAGCAACTAAGTTGTCCATAACAGATAAATAAAATGTCACAAAATAATATCAGCAGTAAAGCCATTATTGGAGAAAATGTTAAAATGGGAAGCTTTAACATTATAGAGGAAAATGTTACGATTGAGGACGGTGTTGAAATTGGAAATTATTGCCACCTTAGATCAGGTGTTGTGATTAAAAAAAGAACTCGACTCATGGACTATGTTGAGTTAAGAAACAACACTGTTATTGGAGAAGACTGCTACGTTGATTCAAAAGTATCTTCTTCAGGAAATGTAATTGTAAATAACAATGTAACACTGCGTTATGACACCATATTGGCAAGAGGAGTTGAGATTGGATCGCATACATATATTTGTCCAAGGGTCATGACTAATAATTTAAATTCTGGAGGTGTAGAAATTGGCGGTGCGAAAATTGGCGAAAATTGCTTTATAGGAACAAATGCTGTTTTACAACATGGAATTACCATAGGGGAAAATGTAATTATAGGCGCACTCAGCTTTGTTCATGGAGATTGTAATGCAAATTCAACCTATGTAGGTATACCAGCAAAAAAAATAAAGTGAATCCTGAAAAAGTTATAGTTATTGGCTGTGGAAATCAAGCAGAAGTTGTAATTGATATTATTAGTTCTCAAAATAATTATGAAATAATTGGAGTCACATCTCAAGACCATGACCTGAGCGAATTTTGCGGATATCCTGTTTTAGGAAACGATTCGGTATTATTAAAAATGAATAAAAACACATCATTCAAGTTGGCAATGGGAATTGGTGGTTATCGCAGTAATAAGAAAAGAAAAGAAGTATTTGATAAGCTAAAACACCAAGGATTTGATTTTATTAATGTGATTCATCCATTCACCTCAATTTCAAAGACCGCTTCATTAGGCGAAGGCATTACCATATATGCCGGTACGGTAATTAATACAAAGGCTAAGATAGAAAACAATGTAATTCTTGCCTTAAATTCAAGTATTGGTCATCATACTCATATTGAAAGTCATTCACTCATTTCAGCATCAGCTAGTATTGGTGCTAATGCCATTATTGGAGAAGCATCTCTTGTCGCTATGGGAGGAAGAATTATTTCAGGTGTACAAATCGGGAGTAATGTTATCGTAGGTGCTGGAGCTGTTGTCATCAAATCCATTGAATCTAATAAAAAGGTATTTGGAATACCCGCAAAAGAGAAAAGTGAATAGCACATTTATCATCGCAGAAATTGGACCCAATCATAATGGGAATATTAGCATTGCTAAATCTATGGTTAGTGATTTGAGTAAAATTGGAGTGGATGCCGTTAAATTTCAGCTTGCTATTCCAGAAAACGTATATTCTAACGACTCATTTAAAGCAGATTATCAAAAAGAAAATGAGAACAGTAAAACACCACTTGAAATGGCGAAGCGCCATAAGCTTACTTTTGAGGAACATAAAGAGCTAGAGGAATGGTGTGAACATGAAAACATCATGTATTTATGCACCGCCTTTGATATTGATAGCTTAACCTACGTTGATCAAAAACTCAATGTACCGCTATTTAAAATTTCTTCTGGTGAAAATTTAACGAAAGATTTAATTGAATATATAGCGCAACAAAATAAACCCATTTTATTATCGACAGGTATGACAAGCTTCGAAGAAATCGGCATGTCATTATCCGTTTTAAATAGCCACGGAAAAAAGAATATTACTATTCTGCACTGTGTCAGTAATTACCCCGCAAAGGATACTGAAATCAATTTAAAAAACCTTGAAAGCCTTAAAGAACGATTCAATTGCAGCATTGGTTATTCAGACCATTCACTAGGGAATGAAGCCTGTATTGCTGCTGTAACTATGGGAGCTAAGGTTATCGAGAAGCATGTCACATTTGATCGTAATGCAGAAGGACCAGACCATAAGGCCTCCTCAACCATAACTGAATTTGAGCAGTTGGTCATTTCAATTAGACGCGTCGAAAAAATGTTGGGTCAGAAAGAGAAAACCTTCTCAGATCAAGAAAAGAAAATAAGATTAATGGCTAGAAAAAGTATTGTTTCAAAAGTAAATATACCGAAAGGAGCAATTATAGATGAAAGTATGATTTGTTTTAAAAGACCTGGAAATGGAATTTCAAGTCTGAATACTTCTCTAGTTATTGGAAAAAAGGCTACAGTTGATATTGCATCAAATAGAGTCATCAAATTAGACCAATTATCTTGAAAATATTTTTTTTTACGGGTTCGCGATCAGAATATGGGATTATACGCCCTTTATTAATGGCAATGGATAAAAATGACTTTCATAGGTATAAATTAATTATTTCAGGTAGTCATCTCCTAAAAAGCTTTGGTAGTACTAGTCATGCCATTGAAGAAGACAATCTTTCTGGTGAATTAATTCAATTAGCTGCTTTTAAAGAAAATCAAAGCCCCGGTGTAAAAGAATTCAATTTTATAACGCAGCATATTCATGAGCTTTGCACAAATGAAAATCCCGATTATATATTCATTACAGGTGATCGGATTGAAGCGTATGCATGTGCCTTAGGCGCCCATTTTTCTGAAACCGCAATTATTCACTATGGCGGTGGGAATATCAGTAAAGGATCTTGGGATGACGCCTATCGATATAACATTTCAAATCTTTCAGAACAACATTTCGTTACCAATGAAATTGCCTTGTCAAATTTAAAGAAGGTTCCTTCGATAATAGATCAGAATAGGATATACAACATCGGATCATTTTCTGTGGATTATTTGCTAGACTTTAAAATACGAAACGATGTCCCACCCTATTCAGATTCATTTGCATTGATGACATTTCACCCTTCACAAAAACTAGGTGAGAACATTGCAGAAATCATGAATCAGACAATCCAACATTTGGTATCTCAGAAGCTAAGAGTTGTTATTACCTATCCAAATAGCGATCAGGGTTTTGAGAAAATTGTAGAAGTCATCAATTCACAATCAAGTGATTATATCACAATCCATAAAAACCTTGGTTCTGATGAATTTTATAGCCATTTAAAGTATGCTAAGCTAATTATTGGAAATAGCAGTAGTTCCTTTGTTGAGGCACCATATTTCGGTAATCCAATTTTAAATATTGGTAAAAGGCAGGAAGGTAGAATATCTGATAAAATAATTAGTCACTGTGATCTGAATATTGAATTAATTCAGAATTGGATTGATCAACAAATATCATGTAATTTTGAGAAGAAGAATTGTGAAGAGCTATTTGGCAATGGAAACTCAATACAACAGGCTCTAGATTTATTAAATAAAATAGGCAATGAATAAAACCATAAACAGGCATTTAATAGAGCTTTCAAAGAACATAAAAGAAGCTATGTTTCTATTAAATAAATTAGCGATGGATGCCATTTTATTCGTGGTTGACGGTGAAGGAAATCTTAAAGGCTCTTTAACAGATGGAGATATTCGTCGCGGTATGCTAAATGGAGCCACCTTAGATACCAAAGTTATAGATATCATACATTCAGATCCAAAATTCACACGTCGCAACGCTGTCGATTTAAACGAGCTTATCGCTCTAAGGGAGAAAAACTTTAAAATTATTCCGGTTTTAGACAATGAATCCAACAAAATCATAGACATCATTAACTTCAGAACTCAAAAATCCTATTTACCGATAGATGTGGTAATCATGGCAGGAGGAAGAGGTTCGAGACTATGGCCATTAACTAAGAATACACCAAAACCGTTACTCAAAATAAATGATAAGGCGGTTATTGACTACAGCATTGAAAGGCTTCAAAAGTATGGAGTAACGAATTTTCATGTAAGTGTAAATTATCTAAAAGAAAAGGTAATCAATCACTTATCATCTTTTGAAGACGAGCTCAATTTTAATTTTATTGAAGAGGATAAGCCTTTAGGAACCATTGGAGTCTTACATCAAAACATTAATTACAATAGTGAATATGTATTGCTCTTAAACGGTGACCTTATATCAGCTATTGATTTTGAGAAATTTTATCTTGATTTTAAATCTAAAGATGCTGACATATCGGTTTTGACAATACCATGGAAGGTAGATGTTCCATATGGAATAATTGAGAGTTCTGATGGTGTCGTATCCGCTCTGAAAGAAAAACCAACTTACACCTACTATGCAAATGGTGGTGCATACTTGATAAAAAAGAAGATATTGAAATACTTACCTAAGGATACTTTTTTTAATGCCACCGATTTCATTAATCTAATGATGAAAAAAAAGAAAAAAGTTGTTTCCTTCCCTTTTAAAGGATATTGGTTGGATATTGGCAGTCATGAAGATTTTAAAAGAGCACAAGAAGAGGTTAACTTTAATTAATCAATGAATCCAAATATATTAATTAGTGTATGTGCTAGAGGAGGTTCGAAAGGAATCCCTGGCAAAAATTTAAAGCCCTTAAATGGAAAACCGCTCATTGATTACACACTAGGCTTTATTAATGAACTTAAAGGGGTTATAGAATTTGATTTATACTTCAGTACTGATGATCAAAAAATAAAAACCCATCTTTTAAATGAAGGATATAAGGTTCCAAATATTAGAGACAAAACACTCGCTATGGACCACACTCCTAAAATTGATGTGATTAGAAATGTACTTTTAAATGCAGAAAGGCTTTACGGTAAAACATATGAGTATGTAATTGATTTAGACGTTACCTCTCCCCTAAGAAATCAGAAAGATATTTTAGAGGCCTTAAGTAAACTGAAAAAAGATGACAATGCTTTGAATATTTTTTCTGTAAGTAAATCCAGGAAAAACCCTTATTTCAATATGATTGAAAAGAAAAAAGATGGTTATTTCAAAAAAGTAATTACGAAAAACAATATTACGGGTCGACAGCAAGCTCCAGAGGTATATGAGCTTAATGCCTCCTTTTACATTTTAACGAATGCCTTTTTGAAGGGAGATTACATCAAAATGGTTACTGAAAGGTCTTTAATTTATGAAATGCCTCACATTTGTTTCGATATTGATGAACCCGAGGATTTTAAACTTATGGAGGCTGTTCTTCAAAATAATCTTTTTCAATTTTGATGCGGGTACTATTCATTGGATTAGGATCTATCGCTAAAAAGCATATAGCTGCGCTAAAAGAACTTAAGCCCGAGGCAGAAATATTCGCCCTTCGTTCATCATCAAAAAGTAATGAAATGGAAGGAGTAAAGAGTATTCTTGCTCTCTCTGAAGTTAAAGAAAAATTTACTTTTGCTGTGGTATCAAATCCAACTTCATTGCATAAAGAAAGTATCATTCAGCTATTGCCAATGGACATTCCCATATTAATTGAAAAACCCATTGTAAATTCAATAAAAGACGCTCAATACATTTTGAAACATTACAATACCTCCAATGTGGTTTCATTGATATCGTGTAACCTGAGATTTCACCCTTGTATAAAATATTTAAAGGAGCATTTGTCAAAATTAGATTGGATAGAAATAAACGCCTATTGCGGTTCTTATCTTCCGGACTGGAGGCCAGAATACAATTATTTAGAAAATTATAGTGCCAACAGGGAAAGTGGTGGTGGTGTTGATCTTGATTTAATACATGAGCTAGATTATATATTCCACCTTATTGGAAGTCCCAAAAATATAGTTTCTCACAAAAAAAACTTATCCTCTCTTGGCATAAAGTCCCCAGATTACGCCAACTATTTTTTAGAATATGAAAAAGGAATCGTCACCGTTTCATTAAATTATTATCGCAGAACCCCTAAAAGGTCCATCGAAATAATAACAAATAATGACGTTCTGATAGTAGATTTGTTGAAATATTCAATATTTTCAGAGGCTAAAGGGAAAATTATTTTTGCTGAAAAAATACAACGAGCCGAACTACTCAAACGTCAAATGAGTTATTTTTTGAATTGTATTGAAAATAATGAACATACCATGAATTCTATAGGTGATGCAGTAGAAGTTTTGAAAATTTGTCTTAATGAAGAAATCAAATAAAGAAAAAATCATTCTCGTTACAGGTGGTTCTGGCCTAATAGGTCAGTCTATAATAGAGACTTTGCTTAACGAGAAATATCTCACCATAAATATCGATATATCTCCCTCTTCAAGTTCATGTGAATACTACAAGTGTGACATTACGAATGAAACTGAAATAGAAGATACTTTTAATCTCATTTATCAGAAATATGGCAGAATCGACGGACTCGTAAATAATGCATATCCTAGAAAAAAAGAATTTGCTGCTGATTTTTTTGATGTGAGGGAGAAAAATTTAGTAAACCAGCTTCATTTACAATTGGCCAGCTATTATATGTGCTGCCAGAAGGTATTGCCGTTGATACAAAAAAACAATGGAGGAAGCATTGTGAATATTTCTTCAATTTATGGTTCCGTTGGAAATGATTTTTCCTTGTATAAGAATACCAAAATGAATCCACCAGGCGTATACAACATGGTTAAAGGAGGCATAAACAGTCTCACAAATTACCTGGCCGCGAAATTCGGAAAAGATCAGATAAGAGTAAATACCATATCACCCGGTGGGATTTATGACAATCAAGAAAAAGATTTTGTAAATAAATATATTCAAAAAGTACCTATGGGAAGAATGGGTAATCCTGATGATATAAGCCCCGTAGTCAGCTTCCTATTAAGCGAAAATTCAAAATATATTACCGGTCAAAATATTATGGTAGACGGAGGGCTAACCTGTTTATGAAAATAGGAATAATAGGTGCTGGACAAATTGGCAGTAGACACATACAAGGTGTTTTGAAAGTAAAGAAATATGATTTTGACATTGATGTGGTAGAGCCTAATAAGGCCGCTGCATTATTGTCAAAGAAAAGAAATGAGGAAATTGATTCTGATCTTCAAATCAATTACCACGAAAGCATTCAAGACCTCCGTGGACAATATGAAGCTGTAATAATCAGCACAAATTCAAATCATCGATTAGAAATAATAATAGAGCTCTTAAGCCAGGTAGAAGTTAAGGTTTTAATCTTAGAAAAGGTGGTTTTTCAGTCAATTGAAGAGTTTAAAGCATTGGAAGAGGTCCTAAAAGGAAAAGAAATACAGGTATTTGTAAATCATCCTCGAAGGATGTATTCTTATTATCAGCAGCTTAAAAGGGAGTTGAAAGAATCAAACGAAACCATTTCTCATATACATATATTAGGTAATGACTGGGGTCTTGCATGTAATGGCCTACACTTCATTGACCTAGCTTCATTTTTAATGGATCAGCTTCCCCTTTCTATCTCGAATCATCACCTGGAAGAAATAATTCCAAGTAAGAGGCCTGGATATATTGAATTTACCGGTCACCTTTGGGTGCACTATACGAAACAATCCAGTCTGCTTTTATCCTCATTAAAGGGTGAAAATAAAGCAACCTCCATTGAAATAATATGTGCTCAACACAAATTTCATATAGAAGAAGGTGGAAGAGCAATCATTAGCAGATTTGAAAATTCAAAATGGTTGTCAGATACACCTATTAAGACTCCTTTTCAAAGTGAATTGACAATGTATCTTATTGAAGATATTTTAAATGGCAAATCACCTAACCTTACTCCTCTTGATACAAGTAAAATTTGTCATCAATCATTCATAGAATCATTAAAGAATTTTTCATTTAAAAAATCAGGAGAAGATTACAAACGCCTACCCATTACATAATGAAAGAAATAGTACTTATTGGTTCTGGAAATATGGCCATCGCATATTGTGAAGCATTAAAGTTCCTAAACGTCTCATTCACAGTTGTCGGAAACTCAAAAGGAAAAGCCAAGGAATTTACTGATAAAACAGGAAAGGAATGCATTTCAGGTGGTATTGAAAAATATCTTGAAAGAATTCAAAAATTCCCTGATTATGCCATAGTTGCTGTTCAAGTAGAATCATTATGTAAGATAACTACCTTATTAATTACTAAAAGAATATCAAATATATTAGTTGAAAAACCGGGAGGAATAAACGAAAAAGAAATCATTAATCTCGGAAATCTCTCTAAAAATAATAGTAATATATACATTGCTTATAATCGCAGATTTTACAAGTCAGTGCTATGTGCCAAACAGGAAATCAAAAAGGATGGGGGAGCATTGTCTGCTCGATTTGAATTTACTGAATGGTCTCACATCATTAAAAAACTAAAGAAATCCGATGAGCTTAAGAGAAATTGGTTTTTAGCGAATTCCACACATGTCATTGATCTGGCATTTTCTTTAATTGGTAAACCTTTAGAATTGTCCTCTTATACCTCGGGAAATATTGAATGGCATAAACCCAGCATATACAGTGGTGCGGGAATAACAGATACCAAATGTTTATTTAGCTATTATGCCAACTGGGAATCATCAGGAAGATGGGGTATTGAGATCAACACAGCAAAACGAAAGCTCATCTTATCCCCTCTTGAAATACTTCAAGAGCAGCAAATTGGATCTATAGAAATACAAAAAGTAGATTTGGATTATTCAATAGATGAAAAATTCAAACCTGGCATTCTAAATCAAGTCAAAGCATTTATTGAAGGTGAAGAAGAAAACCTTAAATCCATTGAAGAACAAGTGAACGATTTGAATTTTTTATCAAAAATCAATGGGAAGTTCAAGTAAACAAATAAAATATACGGGAATTCTTCTCATTGCACAATTTCTACTTAAGTCAAGTAATTTATTAAAGCAGGTTCTCCTTGCTTTCTTTTTAGGGATTTCCGCACATGTAGATTTATTCATTGCAGCTCAAATAGTTCCTGCTATTATTGCCAGTGTCATAGCGGGGGGAGCAGGTGAAATACTGGTTACAAAATTTAAAGACAAATCGTCTATATCACAAGAATTTATAGCCATTTTTGTTCATTCAATAGTTCTTTTGACTATTGTTTTAAGTGTCATCTATTGGTTTTCTCTTCCCATTTTCAGTAATCTTTTTGAAATTAAAAATGATCAATTAATCATTTTTACAGAAATTTCATTTTATGTGATTCTGAGTAGGATACCAGCGGCCTATGTTTCTTGCTTGAGACATCTATTATACGCTAATGAAAAATACAAATCCTATCTATACGCTTCGTTCTTCTCTGAGCTTTTGGGCATTGCAGCTATCCTCTTTTTTGTTAATGAATTGGGAATTAAAGCATTTGCCATAGGATTTTTCATAACTCCATTGGTGAATTCCATTTTCTTTATTCGATTTCATCGATTGAATTTCTCTACATTTATTAAAAAAAATGCCTGGAACAAACACCTCAAGGAATGGACAAGTATAATGAGTCAGACATTGAACCTTGGAGCACAAACCTTTATAAATTATTTATCCACTTTTTGGGAAAGAACCTTATGTATGAGATACCTTCAGCCAGGTTTTTTAAGTGCACTAAACTATTCTAAAAGTCTTACGGAGCTTCCGAGAATGGCCTTTCTATCTTCCGTTTTAACCACTAGCTATATTGAACAAATCAAAAGGAGAGAAGAAAGCCAAAAAGAATTTCTTCGATATTCAAATAAAATAGAATCTTTTCTAAGCGAAATCTCCTCGATTATGCAAATCGCACTCATGGTTTTTGCACCATTTATTGTGGTCATTCTTTTTAAAAGAGGAGCATTTGATGACCAGGCAGTTCTTCTTACTTTTACTATTTTCCAAATATTGAGTGTTGGTTTCTTACCCAATCTCATGACTAATTTTCTATCTAGAACAATGTATATTGAATCCCAATATAAGATCTTATTCAAAATTACTGTATTAAGGTTTTTTATTGAATTGGGAATAATGACCTTCTTTATTTTTTATACGCCCTACTCTATTCCAATAGCTATAGTCGTCAGTAAATTTACCGGGTCCATCTTAATGTTTTTTTATCTAAAAAAATTACGTCCTGGCATATTTAATGTGAATCGCTTTATCACAATTTATGCCGTGGCCATTTTGGCTTCTATGGTCATACTATATGTTAACACCATGATTTCGACGAATGTGTTGAATATGAAACTCGCAGACCTGATGCTTATTTATATTCCTTTAGGACTTGCATTCATCTCAATAACGATATTCTGGATCTTAAAAAGATACAAAGCAGAATTTGCAATGATTTCATTTAATCCATTTAAAAGGTTTGTCAAGTCAAGGAATTAAATATCTAAATCGTTTACAGAGGCTTAAGAAAATTGGTCAACCCTTGATCATTATTTTAGATAAGCTAAGAATTTTTAGCTTGATAGTTCCATTGTTGAATTTTGTATTAAGGAAACTAAAGATCAAAAAACAATTTCAAAGAAATCTAAATTATAGATTGATTGGAAAATCATTTAAGGAATCAAAATTTCCTAAAAATACGTCTTCAGAAAAAGTCATATTATTCCCCTTCTTTTCAGGCGGTAATAATATTTTCTTTTTTATGAATCTTGCTATAGGGTATCGAATGGCAAAGAAAGGCTATCGCTGTGTATACATGGTATGCGATAAAGCCGTGCCCGTCTGCAATAGTGAAAGAGCCCATAAAACAAGAGAAAGTGATTCTTATTTATGCTATAATTGCTCCCAACCCTACAACTATTTAAAAAGAATGACACATGCAGAAATTCTTTATATCTCTGAATACAACCGCGCCGAAGACTCCAAAATTGTAATGGAAGAAACTTCAGGACTTGATAACCTTAATTCTTTACTAAATTATCATTATGATTCTATTCCTATTGGAAAGTTAGCAGAGAAGTCTGTAATGCGCTATTTTTTCATCGGCAAGCTAGAAGACAACGAAAAAACTAGACTGGTTTATCAAAAATTCATTAAATCAATTATCACAATTCATCTTAGTTTAAAACATTTACTTCATGAGCAGCCAGAAATGAAGCCAGAATCAATTATGCTCTATAATGGAACATTGTCATTAGAAGGGTATTACCGTTTATGGGCTGAGCAACATTCAATCAATTATATTACTCAAGAAACATATATTGGAAAAGATTCTTGGATCTATAAAAAGAATGACGAGGTGATGAAATTAAGATGGGATAAAGAATGGGGTGAATTTCAAAAACTACCTTTAATGGAAGAGCAGGAAAATCAAGCTATTTCATACCTCAATGGATTAAGTAAGGGCAAAGAAATGTACGACCGACTTAATATGGACATTGAAATAGATCATGAATTAAGAGAAAAAGATTATGTTGTGCTGTTTACAAATTTAAATTTTGATACAGCCGTCTTGGGTAGAAATCCAATATTTGATTCATTGAAGGACTGGATCAATAAAATAATTGATTTTTGGATAAACAATAAACCAAAACAGCTTCTAGTAATAAGAGTTCATCCTGCAGAGGCCAAGTTAATAAAACCGACAAATGATTTCATTGGAATTTATTTGGATGAAATTCAGGATAAACTTGAAGGCCAGAACATAAAAGTTTACGGTTCAAAAGATGAAGTAAGCTCATATGAGTTAATCAAATACATGAAAGCAGGGCTGGTTTATTCTAGCACAATTGGTATGGAAATAGCCTATAACAACAAACCGTGCCTTATCGCTGGAGATGCCTTTTATAAAAATGAATCATTTGTGATGACGCCTACAACTGAAGAAAACTATTTCGATAAATTGAAACAAATAATTGGAGATGAGGAATTTAGTTTTGATGTCAAGCAAAAAGATCTATTAAGATTCATTCATTTTATTTATTTCAACCGTGTAAAGAGGTTAGCTGGAATTAAAATTGACCACAAAATGCAATCCAATGAGTTCGATTTTAAAAGTGTAGAAGAGTTCAATAAAAGAAATAAGGTAATTTTTGATGAATTTGAAAAAGAAATGTTCTAATGGAAAATAGGTTGTTCATACGGCTAGCTATATCTATTCCGATAGTAAATATTTTATTGGATATGATTATGATTTTCTTTCCTGACCTAAAAGGTCAAATTGGAATCCTTCGTACATCATATCTGCTTTTCATAATTCTTTATTTTTTCCTTCAATATGGACTGGAGAAAACACGATATAACATTCTTCTGTTGTTCTACCTATTATTTATACTTGTATTGACTCTTCAGACTACAGACCTGCGAGAAAGCCTTATCGATGGCTTCCTTAAAATGTCGGTATCTTTTCTTATGATTCCTGTAGGAATGCAGCTAGGAAAAGCTAAAAACACTCATATTATCAAATCCCTTTATTTTGTACTTGTCATCCTAATTATTAACTATATCGTATCTCAAGTATATAAAATAGGGGTTTCCACATATCATGAAGATTCATTTTATCAAGGAGGAGCCTCCGTTACGGCCCCTATTATAATTGCAGCCATACTATTGGTCTTCTTTAACTCCTACAATACTAAACGATTACCTTATTCTAGATACATAAATCTTTTTATTGTCTCAGCTTCCGTTTTTATTATTTTAATCAGTCTGAAAAGAGGCGCTATACTCGGGTTTTTAGCAGGAGTTGTAATATATATACTCGTTTCCTCTAAAAAGGCAGGCACAGCTCTTAGATTGGGGCTTATCGCACTCTCATTATTCATTTTCAGTAATGAATATTCAGATACATTACAAAAAAGAATCGATGCACGATCGACTGAAAGAAATGAAATCCAAAATGAAAACAGATACAAAGAGACCTTTTATGTGATTGATGAATTATCAAAATCAAACCTGTATCAAATCACCTTTGGTACAGAAGCCTTCAACTCGAAATCTGTGATGAAAAAGTATTTTGGCCGTGAACGACAGCTTCATGTTGATTACAACATTCTCCTACATGGAACCGGGATTCTTGGTTTAATATTTTATTTATATCTATTCTACATGTATGTTAAAATGGCCTGGTCAATTAAACGTAGCTCCAAATCATTTAATGACCCAGTGTATAAAAATTTGATTGGTGAAAATTATTCCTTAATTGTAAGCTTAATAACGCTAAGTATGGTAATGTCAATTTCTGGTGGTTTGCAATTTGCAAGCTATCGAGTTATATTATTATTTATTGTTGGCTTTTTCTTAGGTCAAATGATAAGATTGAGGAATCAAAAAATGGCTCTCGTCGCTTTAGCGAGAGAAAATAAATAAGAACAAGCGTTAAAATGGACTATCCTAGTATTTTTATTTCAAATCAAGAATTTTCTTCACCTGATCAAAATTTATTTGAGATAAAAAGTCTTAAAGGTCTGCACCTTAAGTTTAAAAAGGAGCTGATAAATGATCTCATCATCATTGAAAATGATACATCCTTCGTTTTTGCACATGTAAATCTGGCGTTAAGAAACGAAATCAAAAACCTAAAAAAAGATCCCGAAAAATTATATGCTGAATTTTCATTTCACATAGAGAAATTCCATTGGGGCTTTATTGCGGTCTATAATAAAGAAAGTAATTCACTAAAGTGCTACAATGACCCTTTTGGAATTTATCCATTATATCTAAATGAACAAGAAGATTATTTTAATATTTCAAATGATTTTGACCAATTGATTGATTGCTTAGAAGAAATTACATTCAATAAGAATGCCCTGCAAGATTATTTCCTATTCAACTACACCCTTAAATCGAGGACTATATTTAAAGAAATTAAACAATTTGAAGGAGGCATGCTTTACTCGAAAAAAGATGAACAAATTAAGTTTCAAAAATCATATTTCATAGGAAGCTATATTTTCCGTAAAAACGATGGTGGGCTTGATGAAATGACAAAAAGCCTGACGGAAAACATAACCTCAAATTTAGATTTAAATAAAAGAATGAAAATTCCTTTGACTGGTGGATTTGACACTAAAGTTATCCTTTCACTTGCCATGGAAAACAAAATCCCCTTCGACACCTTTACCTTTGGAACACCATCATCGCATGACACGGTTGCGGCAAAAAAAATAAGTAAACAATTAGAAATAGAAAATACTTTTTACAACTCTTACGAATATTTCGAAAAGAATATCGACAAAGCGTTAATGACATTCCTTAGAGCTGCTCCAAATGCCCCAATTGTGCATACTCTGCTGCAGTATCAAATGATGAATACTCATATTAAAAACCATAATCTTATTACTGGAAAGATGGGTGGTGAATTAATAGTTGGACCGATTTTACTTTCGCAGCTGATTACTACAAAAGCTGCTGCAATTCTAACTAAATCCAATAAAAGAGATCTCTTTAAAGGATTTGAAAATGTAGTCTCAGATATTGGTTTTTTAAACACTCATTCTTATATAAAAAATGCTCCAGAATATATTAATTCAATTGAATCATACAACAATATAGATGGGAAGAACAACAGGCTTATAGAGTTTCTTATAAATGAAACATATGCCAAGTTTTTTGGAACCGTGTTCTCTAATATATTCGCAAATTCAAATATGATCAATCCATTTATGGATTTACGCTTCCTACGTGCCTTATTCAATTCAAAATATAGCATTACTAGTAAAAAGGTGTTTTCAAGTTCGCCCTTTGGACATTTTCAATCTAGAAAACTCTACCCTAAGCTCATCCAACGTTCATTTCCTGAAATATTGAAAAGCCCAATGGATAGAGGCTATAATCTTGAAGATTTCTTGTATTGGTATAAATATCCCAAACCGATACTGAATTATGTAAAAAGGAAAATAAAAGGAAATAAAAAAACTCAAGAATTGGATTACTTATCACTTTTAAATGAAAAAATCAAAAACATTTCAAAAGATTCACCATTATTCAAGTTAGACCTTATTGACACAAATAAGCTCGATGAGATGATAAAGAATTTGAAGAATAATACCATTTCAAACTTTCATTATCAAAAATTAATTCAGTTATTCGTATTAGACTTATTGGCCAAAAAATATGAGCAAAAGATAAAATTTGAATGACCATTCTCAGAAAAATACAAATTCTCCTTATCGAATTCATTATTAAATGGAGATGTAAACTGAATAGACGAATAAAACTGGGGAAACAGGTACGGTTTTATCGTTCACCATCTATTCTCATTAAAAAGGATGGTTTGTTGGACCTAGGAAATAACGTAACCATAAATTCAGACAACCATGGCTATCACATCAACATGTATAAGCCTTGTAAGTTTCTTCTTGACCGACCTGGAGCACAAATCATAATCGGAGAAAATACTCGTATTCATGGCAGTTGCATTCATGCATATGAAAAAATAAGTATTGGAAAAAATTGTTTGATAGCGGCAAACTGTCAAATTTTTGATGGAAATGGACATGATTTGTCACTTGAAAAGCCTGAGAATAGAATATTCACGAAAGGCAAGTCTGATCCAATTATCATTGAGGATTATGTATGGATAGGAGCCAATGTTGTTGTATTACCTGGTGTTAAAATTGGAAAAGGAAGTATCATTTCAGCAAATAGTGTCGTGCATAAAAATATACCTCCTGGCGTAATCGCTGGAGGGAATCCAATTCAGGTCATTAAAAATGGCACCGCGAATGCAAACGAAATGTGATTCCTGTCAAAATTAATCTACTTAATTTATTAGCTTTAAATTATCTTTTGGAATCTCCCAATATTAACATTGTTGGAGCGAAGTAAATGTATTAAATGAAAATAATTGTTCTTACTGATTATAAAAATCACTTTGAAACCAAATTCACGGCTTCTCCCTATAGAAGCGGAATGGATAAAAAGGCGCTCAGCTTATATTTTAGTGAACTTGGAATCGAAATAGAATTTAAAAACTTTCATCAACTCGATTTTGACAATCAGGAAATTAAAAAAAATTATTTTCTCTATACCTCATCGGAAGACATTGATGGCTTTTATAAAAGCTATATAGAAGATATTGTTTATGGAATATCCCTTTCTGGTGGAATTCCAATTCCGGAATACAAATACTTAAAGGCTCACCACAATAAAGTCTTTATGGAAATCTTAAGAAGTCAATCAAGTCTTGAGACCATTAAAAACATTAAGTCTAAACACTTTGGAACACTTGAAGAATACCAAATAGGACGCGATAAATCATTCACTGATCCCGTTGTAGTGAAACCCGCAGGAGGTTCAATGAGTAAGGGGGTAACCCTGAATAAAACTGAAAACGAGACTAAAAAATCAATTGGATTAATTTCAAAATCCCGTAACATTTATCAAGATGTAAAAGACTATCTAAGAAGGTTTAAACACAAAGGTTATATCTCAAATTCAAGAAACAGAAAGAAATTCATTACTCAAGACTATGTTGAGGATTTAAAAGGTGATTGGAAAATATTAATTTATTCGAACAAATATTACGTCCTAAAAAGAGAAAATAGAGAAGGTGATTTTAGAGCAAGTGGCGGTGGCAAATTATCTTACACAAGAGAAGTTCCAAAGGAGCTATTGAGTTTTTCTGAACAAATATATCTTTCCTTAAAGGTACCTAATGTTTCATTAGATATATGCATCAAGGATAATCAATATTATTTAATTGAATTTCAAGCGAATTACTTTGGAACCTATACTATAGAATTTTCTGAGTTTTATTTTGAACGGAATAAAGATATATGGAAAATAAAAGAAGAACGATCCATTTTGGAAAAGGTATATGCTGAGAGTATAGCTGAGCATATCAATAAAATTAAGAACAATGTATGAAGGTTCTTTTTGTTTGTAGTGGGAATAAAAACAACGGCCCAAGTGATGTAGTTCTTAATCAATATAAGTCATTAATAGACATTGGCTTAGATGTAGATCTTTATACAATCGAAGGCCAGGGTATATTGGGATACCTTAAAAATATTATTCCATTACGAAGAAAGATTAAAACTGATAACTATAATGTCGTTCATGCTCATTATTCATTATCTGGAATAGTAGCAAGTCTAGCTTCAGCGAAACCTTTAATTGTATCGCTTATGGGAAGTGATGCCCATATTACGGGGTGGATAAAGAAAGTCACTTTATACTTTCAGAAAAGAAATTGGGATGCGACCATTTTAAAATCAAGTGACATGCAAAATAAGCTGAATCTCAACTCCTATCAAATTTTACCTAATGGAGTAAATACAGATCGATTTTGCCCTATGTCAAAAAATGAAGCGCGAAATATATTAAATATTGGTCATAGTGATAAAATACTTGTATTCATAGCTAATCCTAAAAGAGAAGAAAAAAATTTCAAGCTAGCTGAGGATACTTTGACTTGCATTAAAACCCAAAACGTAAAGCTCATTACTGTACATAACGTCCCTAATGAAAAGATACCACTATATCTTAATGCTGCTGACGCTCTTGTATTGACATCAGTATATGAAGGAAGTGTTAATGTGGTCAAAGAGGCTATGTCCTGCAATACACCAATCGTAAGTACGAATGTAGGAGACGTTCAAAAAAATATTTCAGGTCTTCTAAATTGTTTTATTTCCAGTAATCGCCCTGAAGATTTTGCATCAAAAATAGATCAAGTATTAATGTCTGATCAAAGGAGTAATGGAAGAGATCGGGTTTTCAAGTTGAAACTTGATAGTGTATCGATTGCGAATAAATTAAAAGAAACCTATAAAAATATTCAGTGAAAGGGGCAATCATTATTGAGGGGCATGTGCAAGGACTATCAAATGTTCGTTCAATCGGGGAACTAGGCGCTCCTGTAATTGTTATTGATGTTCATAACTGTATTGCGAGGTACTCTAAATATTGCCGTGGTTTTTTTAAATGTCCTCCATATGCCACAGATGAATTTGCAGAATTTCTATTAAAACTCGCTGAAGAAGAAAAATTGAAAGATTGGCTTCTTATTCCTTCAAATGACCATGCCGTTCACACGATATCAAGGTTTAAAAACAGAATAGACAACTATTACAAAACATTAGTACCTGATTTAAAAGACTTGACGAATATATACGATAAAAAACAGCTTCTAGATATTGCAGCTAAAAATAAAGTTCCTGTTCCTAAATCGCAGTATGTCAAACATCTAGATGAAAAAATAACGCTTAAATTCCCTATAATTACTAAAGGGAGATATGGTTTAAATTTTTATAAAAAAACAGGAAAAAAAGCTTTTATATCAAATAATCAAATTGAATTTGAAGATCACTTAATTGAAATAACAAGACATTTTGGTTTAGATGATTGCATTACTCAAGAAATTATTCCCGAAGATCCTCAACATAAAACGGTTTCATTTACTTGTTTTGCTATTCAGGGAAAAATAAAGACCTACTGGACAGGTGTAAAGTTAAGGGAGCATCCACTTAGGTTCGGAACTGCTACCTACACAAAAAGTATAGATTCAAAACCTTTAAAAAAGCAATCAGAACTTTTAATCGAATCAATTGCTTACAATGGTGTATGTGAAATTGAATACCTATTCGACTCACGTACAAACGAATACAAGCTAATTGAGATAAACCCGAGAACATGGCTATGGGTTGGATTGGCCAAATCCTGTGGAATTGACTATGCAAAAATGATGTACTCATTTGTCTTTGAAATCCCTTATGCATATCCTAGTGAATATCCCATAGATGTATATTGGATGAATCATATCACTGATTTTCCTTTTAGTATTAAAGGTCTGCTTAAAAGAAAATATTCCCTAAAACAAATACTAAAATCTTATTTTTCAAGAAAGAAATTTGCAATTTTTAAAAGCAATGACCCTCTACCCTTTCTCTCACTAATTTTTCTTTTACCTTTGCTCATTATTAAAAGATGATTTACGCGTGTGGAAATAATTATAATAATACTCTCAACTGCCCTTTTATCGACAGCAATGTTTATTTTCTGGGTAGCAAAAGGAGGGTTCAATAGAAGATTCTTATATACAGACAACATCATATTGGGCTTGGTGTCTGCCTTAATCAATGTTGCCATTTACGAAAACATTGCAATGCCTTTGTGGGTAATGACACCTGTAGTATGTGGCTTTACCGTTCTGTTTTTGTTTATAGGCCTGTTTTTTTATCGATTTTTTAGGAATCCAACACGGTCTATTCCTGGATCTAAAAACGATATTGTATCTCCAGCTGATGGTAGAATTATATACATTAAAGAGCTTGAATCCAATCAAATACCTGTCACCGTAAAGAAGAAACGTATTGCAAATATCAGTGAGATCACCAAAACTGATATATTAGAACAGCCGTGTTATTTAATTGGAATCGCGATAACTTTATTCGATGTTCATATGAACCGTTCGCCAATTGATGGTAAAGTGATCTTGGTTAAACATACTCCAGGTACATCCATTGGACTAAACACTCCTGAATCAACACTTACCAATGAAAGAAACACAACGGTGTTTGAACGAGAAGACGGTATAAAAGCAGGTGTTGTACAAATTGCTGCTAGAGGCGTGAATCGTTGTATAGTCATGCCTAAGGTAGGTGAAATGGTCGAACGTGGAGGTGTTTTCGGAAAAATTAGATGGGGCTCACAAACGGACCTGATTATCCCAAGAAATTGTGAAATCCTAGTTAGAGAAGGAGAACAAGTTCATGCAGGAAGCACCATTATAGGAAAATTACTTGATAAATGACCAAGGAAAAGCTTCATGTTTGGTTTGATTTTTCTAATCCTCCTCATGTAAACCTGTTCCTTCCTTTACTCAAACATTTCGAAAAAAAAGGTATTAAAACTCATGCTACGGCGAGGGACTTTGTTGAAACCAAAGGTCTCTTAAAAAAATACAATATTAGCTATCAGTTATTTGGTAAGCACGGTGGGAATAATCGATTCGCTAAAATTTATAATCTAGTGAAGAGAAATTATAAGCTTTATCAAAACATTCCTGATTTTGATTTCAATATATCCTCGAGTTTTGAAGCAGCACAGGTAAGTTGGTTGAAAAGGAAACCTGCCATATTTTTTGATGACAACGAGGTTGCTCCCAATTGGGTCTATTCCAAGTTTGTTAAGCACGTTTTTATTCCTTCCTACATAGACAAAAAGCTATTCATTAAAGATGGAATTCATGATTCTAAAATCATCCAATATAATGGATATAAAGAGCATATCTATATTGCCGATTATAAACCAGATCCTGAATTCAAAAAATCAATACCTTTTGATTCATTCGTCACCATAAGACCAGAAAACCTCAAAGCCAGCTATGTTCCCGATCAGGCAAAGTCTATTGTTCCCGAATTGATTGATTCATTAATTAAAAAAGGGCATAATATCTTATATCTTCCAAGATATAAAGACGATCATAAATACATTTCAAAGCACGATCAAATATATGTTCCTGATGCCCCATTAAACGGGTTAGATGTATGTTACTACTCCGATGCGGTATTAACGGGCGCCGGGACATTTGCACGTGAAGCCGCAATATTAGGCACGCCGGCTATTTCATTTTTTGCAGGTAAAAAGCTACTTAGTGTTGATGCGAGTATGATCCAGTCAAATATGATGTATCATTCGAGAAATATTAATGAAATTATGACGATTCTCGAAAAATCAAAAAAGGGCAAACCCAGATTTGAAGAAAGTAAAAGAGTTCAAAGCGAAGTCATTTTATTACTTGAAGAAATTATATTGAAAAATAATAAGATTCAATAATGGATTTCACTTTGAACACCTACAATCAAATCCTTTCTGAACTGATTCAGAGCGGTTATGAATTTCAAACATTTTCAGCGTTCATTAGACACCCGAAACCCAAGAGTGTTATACTTAGACACGATGTAGACTTACTTCCTAAAAACTCCTTAGAATTTGCCCGTATACAAGCAGCTAAAAATGTGAAAGGTGTTTATTATTTTCGATCCGTTCCACAAAGCTGGGATGAAAAAATCATTAAAGAAATAAGTCTAATGGGCCATGAAATTGGATATCATTATGAATGTCTAACTACCCATAAAGGAAATGTCAATCTTGCCATTGAACAATTTAAAACAGACCTTGAAAAACTTAGAGCTATTGCCAATGTAGATACTGTTTGTATGCATGGAAGCCCCATGTCGAAATTTGACAGTAAAGATTTATGGAAGGAATATAACTATGAAGATTTTGGTATTATTGGCGAACCCTATTTTGATGTGAATTTCAATGAGGTTTTATATTTAACTGATACTGGAAGAACTTGGAAAAATAAAAATATCAGCGTTCGAGACCATGTTGATTCAAAATATACATTTGATATTTCATCCTCCAACGATATTATTGAAAAGCTAAAAAAGGGAGACCTTCCAGGACAAATAATGTTTAACTTTCATCCCCAAAGATGGACAAACAAACCTTTCCAATGGACAAAGGAACTGGTCTTACAAAACATCAAAAATCAAATTAAGCGAATAATTGTTAAAGCTTGATTAGCTGAATAGATTCGGCCCATCCACTTTCGCAGTAGATGTGTAGATAGTAGATTCCATTTATTAAATCATTGCCTAATCTTACTTCAGATAATCCTGAAGAGGAAATGACGTTTTCAGGTATTTCAATCAATGTTCCCTTTAAATCATATAATCTAAGCTCTATACGCTCTTGATCATACGCTTTATTTGGCCTTACAATGAAATAATCATTTGATGGGTTAGGGAAAACCTGAACAATCTCTGAATGAATATCACTAAAATTGTTTTTATCCTCATCTGCAAGTCCATCATCTAAAATGACCATTGACGCTGGTGTGGTTACTACACAACCAGTTCCATAAGGTTGTACTACACCATCATAAGTAACCTGAACCTGAATAGTATATCCGGTACTAGCCGAAGGTGCTCCTCCTAGAATCGTTTGAAGGTTTATACCTCTCGAGCTTTGCCAATCAGACTCTTGAGCACCAATTTTAAATCGGTAAGAATTTGTGGGGTCAAGCCCTAAACCTCCGGGATTATCGAAAGTTAAGGTGTTATTTGCATATACGTTTTGAGCCATTAAAGTCAATGTCTTTGGGCAATCCGAATTACGTAACTTAACTATTGGTTGAGGTGATGAAATTGTACATGCCGAACCAAATCCATATTGAGTCCCTTTAAAAGTAACCCTACATCGTATACTGTAATCATGACCATAGGAGTAATTTCCTAATTCATTCAATTTAAATGATTTGGTTGATTTATTCAAGGTTTGAATGCCATCCGAACCCGTTAAATCAGTTACCTCATACTCATAATCGGTAGCATTAAATATGGCGAAAAATATAATGGGTTGATTTAAAGAAGCCAATGTGTTTCCACATTCAAATTGAACATCGGTTAGAGGCTCTGCTGCAGTAGTTACCGAACAAGCTGACCCATATGCTGTCCATGTACCACCAATATCTGCCTGAGCCGAAATATTATAGGCTGTACCGTAATCATACAGAGGTTGATTAGAAGCATCTAAAAAGTCCGCAATTCTAACTTGATTGGTTGAGGTATTTACCGTATCAACAACTGTAGAACCAATACGTAATCTCCATCTATATGTAGTGGCTGACACATCCGTACAGGTTATAAATTCATAAGCTAAATATTCAAAAGTATTCCCGCATCCATCAGTAATCTCTGGGGGTGCCACATTGGGCGTAAATACGGAGCACCAATCTCCAAAAGGTTGAACTGCACCGCCTTGTGTAGTTCTGACTCTGATTTCGTATTCTTCATTAAATAGTTGAAATGGAGCAGATGCATCTGTCAATCGAAATTCCCTATCCGAACTATTGATTATTTCAGTTGTTCCTGGATCTGTTACATTTCGGACCTCGAAGTCCCATGAATCTGCAGAGGTAATGTTTGCGTATACAGGATAATTAATTGAAGACAAATTTAAACCACAATCACTATTTCGCAATTTTGCAATAATTGCAGGAGTAAATAATGAACACCAATCACCAAAAGGTTGCTCAACACCACCTTGAATTGTCCGAACACGAACCTCATATTCCTGATTATTCAATTGAAAGGGAGCAGAAGCCATTGTAAGGCTAAAAGCCCTTGAAGCTAACCCAAATACATCTTCTACAGTTCCTGGATCAGAAACATTTCTTACTTGAAAATCCCATGAATCTGCAGTTGACAGCGATGCATAAACAGTTGTACCCACTGCCGGTAAGTTTTTTCCACAGTCTGCGGAACGTAATTTAGTCGTAATTGCAACGGTAGACGGATTACATATATTTCCATAAGCGCCAAAACCAGAACCATTATCCATCTGAACCTGAACATCATAAGTGCAATTGTACCTATTAAGTGATGGCATTTCATTCAAATTAAAACCACGCGTAGCCTTTGTGACACTATCAGTAACCAATGTTGTATTATTTATAACCTTGAATCTGTATTGAGTTCCCCCCGTAATATTGGCGTATAAGTTTTGATACAATTGTGTGTTTGATCTATTACAATCAACACCTCTGAGCTGTGGCAATTGAGCATACCCATTTAAACCTATTAAGAGAAAAGAAATAATAAAAACGATATTCTTTAGCATAAGTATTTAATTTTTAACCTAAGGTCTTTGCAAAATAGACGAAAACCAATTGTGAAAGTTTGCTTATCGGCACAAAAAAGAAACAATTTAAATGAACCTAAATTTAAAAGAGGCCATACTTTTTTGAATCTTCTTCATAAAGGTATTAAATTTACATCAATCTAACAAAAGAAGAAATGAATTTTGAGGAGGAAGAAATATCGATTTTGTTCAATAAATTCGCGGATGAGAGCGCGGATAACGAACTTAAGCTATTTTACAAACAGCTTAAAAAATCCATCGATTTTTCGGAAACCGATAAATTATTCCACTTTGATTCAAATTTCCTGAATCGACATCATAATGTTAATAGCCATTTAAAGTCAGTTTCTGAGTCGCTAAAGCTCAAGAGCTATTATCTAACAAAAGCTATTACACTAGAAGACTGGAGAGACCGAAATAGGTACATCCTAAACATTCCCGTAATTAGCTTTTTATATAGAGTTTTGAATTTTTCAATTTATAGGGTCGTTCCGAGAATTCGAATGCTAAACTTCATAAAGCGTCATGTTTTTAGAAGCCATAAGGTATTGATTTCAAAAGCCGAAATACTGGGTAGACTTGCCTACAATGGTTTCGAGATTTACGAGTATAGAAAAATAAATGATTATCATATTTTCTGTAGTCAAAAATCACATCCTGTAAATACTGAAAAAGTGTCTGAAGGCCCTATTTTTACTCAAAAAAGAGTAGGTAAAAATGGAAAGTCGATTCATGTTTACAAACTCAGAACCATGCATCCTTATTCAGAATATATTCATAAGTATATGTTATCAAACCACGGATTTTCATCCAAAGGAAAGATTCTTAATGATTTTAGAATGACGAGATGGGCCAAAGTATTCAGAAAATATTGGTTAGATGAAATTCCACAGTTGATAAATCTTTTAAAAGGTGATATGAAAATTGTAGGTTTCAGACCTGTAAGTGAATCTTATTTCGAAATTTTACCTGAAGAATTGAAAGAAATTCGAAAGCAGTTTAAACCTGGATGTATTCCTCCTTATGTTTCTCTTAATATGAAAAGTACTTATGAAGATGTACTCGAGGCAGAAATAAAATACATGGAAACCAAAAAAAGAAAACCTTTCTCAACAGATTTCGTATATTTTTTCAAAGCTTTGTTTAATATCGCTTTTAGAAAAAAGAGAAGCTATTAGCACAAATGAAAGTCTATTTTCGTAATATCTCATATCTGAGCATCCTAATTGCCACATTGGCATCCTGCTCTCAATCCAAAACAATACGTTTTGAAGCATCAGATGATGTTGGTGTCATAAGAGCATACAAGGCCCAATCCAATCATGTTCCAATACTAGAAAAAAATGACATCATTGAAATCACTTTAATTTCGAGTAATGAGAAATTTACCAAGCTGTTTTCAACTGCAGTAGAAAATAATATTAGGAATCAGCTTACATATACATCTGGAGCATCTGCATTAAAAGGGTTTTTAGTTGATCAACAGGGGTTTTTAGAGGTTCCATATGCAGGAAAGATACAGGCACATAATCGTTCGAGAGAAGAAGTGAAAAATGAAATTACCGAAAAACTAAAAGTGTTTATTACTGAGCCAATTGTACAGCTGAAGATCTTAAACTTTAAGATTACTGTGCTAGGAGATGTACAGCGACCAGGAACATTTAATATCCCTAATGAAAAGATTTCTTTTATTGAAGCCCTTGGAATTGCAGGAGATGTAAATATTACGGCAAATATTAATGAGGTTGTTATATACAGAGAAATCAATGACACTTTAACAAAAGCATCACTAAATTTAAATACTGAAGAAGTTTTTTATTCAGAATATTTTATGCTGAAGCAAAACGATATTATATATATCCCTCCGAATAAGGCAAAAACTGCAACCGCTAGATACAGCCCTGTTTATATACCCCTATTAACATCAATTTCATTGCTACTTACCACACTTAATCTCTTGATACCATGAGTTCGTCGCAAATGATGTCTGATTTTGAAAAGCAACCTGAAAAAATTAATCTTAAAGAGATTTGGTTTAAGGTTTTATCAAATTGGAAGCTACTTTTGGCCATATTTGCCATCGTAATCACTTCGACATACCTCTATTTGCGATATACCACTCCCATGTATGAGGCATCAATTAAAATAATCATTAAAGACGATGAGAATACTACCTCAGGTTTAAGTGAAACCTCTGCATTTGAGGACCTAAAAATAATGCAATTCAATAATTCCATTGAAAATGAAAAGTCTGTAATCACTTCTAGGACTATCATGGGTAATGTTGTAGATTCATTAGATATTGATATAATCCTTAAATCAATAGGAGGTGTAACCGGCTTAACGAAAAGAGACTTGTATGGAGTATCCCCTATTTATGTAGATATATTGGATACATTAAATCAAAGAAATGATATTGCATTTAAATTCAACATTAAGCTATTGAGCAGCAATCAAGCTCAAATTGTTAGTGTAAATGGTGACGTTCTAAAAAACATTGAATACGAAACACCTTTTTTATATAAAGCATGCAACTGCAAAATATCTATACAGAAAACAGCTCTTTTTGATAAAAATGCTATTGGTAAACAGATACAGGTAAATAAATATCAAGAGAAAGATGTAATTAGCGAATTATTAAATCAGCTCAATGTCGAACAAGTAGTTTCAAATGGATCCATCTTGACCATTTCCATAAAAAATGCATCCTCGAAAAAGGCCATTGACATCTTAAATACACTCATCATTAAATACAATGAGGATGTTGTGAAAGATAAGACGCTAATTACTAAAAATACAGATCGATTTATCAAGGATAGAATCAAAATAATTTCTAATGAATTAGAAATTATTGAAACCTACTCACAAAAATTTAAAGAAGATAATAAACTTAATGATATACCTTTTGAGGTTGAACAAACGATTATTAGCAAGAATGAATTCTCTAAAAGTATAATTGACGCAAGCGTTCAACTTGAATTAGGTCAAATGATGAAAAGTTATATAAGCGATACAAATAATGAAAGTGCGTTGATCCCAGCAAATCTTGGCCTCTCTGACGTGACTATTGAAAAATCTGTTGAAACTTATAATAAGCTTACTCTTTTGAGGGCCGAAGAGCTGAAAACAGCAACAATTAATAATCCTGAAGTCGAAAACCTTACTTTTCGGATTGCTAAGGTGAAAGCATCATTAATGCAAAGCATCAATAATCTGATTAACTCTAAAGAAAAGATCCTCGAAGAATATAAAGCTGAAAACAGAAATATACGCAACAATTTAAGTCTTCTTCCAGGTTACGAAAAAAACTTCAGAGCAATCCAAAGACAGCAGGAAATAAAAGAAACACTATACCTTTATTTACTGGAAAAGCGAGAGGAAAACCAAATTGCCATGTCTATGGGTATAGGTAATGCGAAAGTTGTTGACCCTGCATTTTCATCTAATAGTATTGTGTATCCCAAACCAAAGGTGTTTTACACCTCAGCAATCTTATTCTCGCTATTGATATTTGCCATTATAATATATCTAAGAGGATTATTTAGCGACAAAATATATTCTAAGACAGATATTGATAAATTTGGGCTTCCTTACATTGGAAATATTCCTCTTGGAGAGAAAAATAAAAATATCGTTATTTCAAAGGGAAGTAAAACAGCAATATCTGAAGCTTTTAGAACCTTACGGACGAATATAGACTTTATGAAAACCAAAGAGGAAGAAATGGCACGAACCATTTTCATTACCTCATCTGTTGCTAAAGAAGGTAAATCATTTACAGCGGTGAACTTTTCATTGTCCTTGGCCTTATCTGGAAAGAAAGTATTAATTCTAGGGATGGACCTTAGGGCTCCTAAGCTTGAAGATTACATGGGAAATGAAAGGTCTCGTGGAGTAACTAATTATATCGTAGACTCTAAAAATAATTTTAAAGATTACATCTATACTACTGATTTAAATGAAAATATAGATATCCTTCCTTCAGGAGATATACCCCCTAACCCATCAGAATTACTCATGTCTGAAAAGGTAGATTCTCTATTCTTTGAAGTAAAAAAAATGTACGACTATGTAATTGTCGATACAGCCCCAGTAGGAATTGTTAGTGATACCTTACTCATCTCTAAATTTGCTGACACCGTTGTTTATGTGGTAAGAGCCCATCAGCTACCAAAGAAGATGTTGAATATTGCTCTCGATCTAAAAAATGACAAAAGGCTACCCAATATGGCTGTTCTCCTTAATGGAACCTACGGAAACAAAGGTTATGGATACGGATACGGGTATGGGTATGGGTACGGGTATGGGTACGGGTATGGGTATGGTTATACAGGAGACTATTATGTCGAAGAACAAAAATCCAATTCAGCGTGGAATCCAATGAATTGGTTTAAAAAGAAATAGAAACTGGGCAATGATCTGAGCCCATCACATCATTATGAATTTCTGCCGAAGTCAAATTGCCTAAAAATTGTTGGGAAACGAGAAAATAATCAATTCTCCACCCAATATTCCGTTTTCTAGCCCCTGCCCTATAGCTCCACCAAGAATACTTATCGGTTTTGGGATTTAAACTACGAAAGGAGTCCAAAAATCCATTTCTCTCATAAAAATCCATTCCATCTATTTCCTCCTGCATAAAACCTGCAGATTTGTTGTAATTCTGTTTTGGCCTCGCCAAATCGATTGGCTTATGTGCTACATTAAAATCACCACAAACAATAACAGGCTTTAATTTTTCTAGGTCCTTAAGGTATCCACAAAACGCCTTATCCCATTCCTTTCGGTATGAAAGTCTTAATAATTCACTTCCTGAATTGGGTACATAAACAGTGACTATAAAATAATCTTCGTATTCTGCGCAAATAACTCGACCTTCCTGATCATGTTCATAAACACCTATATCATAATTTATAGAAATTGGCTCTTGCTTGGTTAGTATTGCTGTACCCGAATAACCTTTCTTTGCCGCCTCATTTGCATAAATGTAATAACCATCTAAATCTTTTAGGGTTTCCTTGACTTGTGAAACCATAGCCTTTGTTTCTTGAAGACAAATCACATCTGGATTCATCTCTCGTACATCTGAAATAAAATTCTTCTTTACAATTGCACGTATACCATTAACATTAAAAGAAATTATTTTCACTCTGTCTCAGATTTACATTGCTCATCGGGTTTTGCTCCGCAATAGCTACAAGCACCTTCATCATTCTGAAACATCGGATTGTTACTGGCGCATGTACCTGCAAATTTCCCGTCTTTTTTCAACAATATTTTTATCGCAATACCCGCAAATGCAAGACACAATAAAAGAATAGGTATTAGTATATTCATAATGCAAAATTATTAGTTTTTATCAATAAGCTTTCCCGAATTGTACTCTTTTTTATTGATCTCTGTTGGAAAACCATAATACCATAGGTCACCTGTGCCCGATAATTCAACCATCAATTCACATCCCTCCGCATTGATTTTAGACAAAGTTCCAGAATTCGAAATATGATTAATTGATTCCTCAACAACAAGTTCATTTGCATTTAAAATTAAATTTCCAAAAATTTGAGAACGGAGATTAACACAAGTACCTGAAAGGGTGATGTCTGGCCAACCCGCTTTATTTAAATTATAAATCTCATAAGCGTTTAAATTAAGATTTATCGATCCAGCTGTGCCAATAGTAGTTAGCTGAACGTCATTTAGTTCTAATACCCCTTCATTAGTCAAGGACTCTGAACCATTATAAACCAATTCATTAAAATTTTTAAAATGAATATAAATAATGATTTCATTTTTTCTATATCTAAGAAACCTACATCGATTGTCATTAGAAATACTTAGTTCTAGAGGATTATCGGTATCCACTTTAATATGATTTAATAGGTTTTCTCCGCCATAAATTCTAACTTTTTCAATTGTATCCTGAATAAGTACAAATTTCATGTGTTCACCAAGAATTATTTTTTCAAAATGAGGCAATTCAATAGCAAGTGAATCACTGTCTCCTGCCCCTTTAAAACAAGATCTCTCATAGGCAGGCTTACACGAATACAAAGACAATAGAAACAATAGAAACAAAAGGAAAGAGCTTGATCGATATGTAATACAACACCTATTCACTTAGTATTTCTTTTTATAATTAATAATATATCCAAGACCTGCTTCCATATAGTCCGCTTTGGCCCAATGAGTTTTTAAAGTTAAGTTTCCGTACATACCATTAGACAATTGATATCTAAAACCTATTCTATGATATAATGGACCATTAGGTTTATAACGATCTCGGACATACGCTCCCATTCCAAAGAAAAAATGAAAATGATTTAATGGCAATATATAACCGGCATATATGCCCAACTGTAAAATGCTCAGCTGGGTTTTATCAACTTGTGGTTCAAAATCAAAAACAGACTGTTTAGAAATAACATCTATACCTATCTCAGCACCTGCCTTTTGTTGAAAATAATACCTTCCAAAAGCTCCAATAGCAAATACGGGGTACTTTCTTGCTCCGTGGGGATTAATCTCCTTTAAAGAGAATATTCCATGAGTACCGAAATACAGCTTTTTGTATTCCATAATTTGTTGCCTTATCGAGGAAACAGAATCTTCTTTGATATTCCGCCCATAGCTCATAGATACATATGGAATATTAATTCCATAATTTGGTATTTTAAAGGCACAATTGCTAAAATGGGTGAGATCTATACCTAATGACAAGCTACTATGATTAAAACGATAGACCGATTTAATACCCATTACAATCATGGCATTGAGGTGAGAGCTGATGGCCATGTTTTTGGGATTTAATATTGGATCATAAACTCGGTTCGTATACCCCAATCCTGTACCAAATCGCCAATTGAGTTCAAATCGATTTTTTAGAAGTATAGGTACATCTGCAAAACCATAAATAGCATTGTATCTCCCCAATATCTGATTGTTACCAACTGACCCAAAGAAAATTGCTACCCCTACCGTTGGGTAATTGAATTTTTTCGCCCAAGATCGATCATCCTTTAAGCGCTTGAAATAAGAAAACTCTGTAGCTAAAGCAGTTTGTACAGGCAAATGTGATAGAACGCCTCTGTGTGCAGCTAAAAATCCTGTTTTAAATCTACATTCGAACCCTTCACTTATCTGACTCTCAGACCGAAATACATTCAATGTTAAAAATAAAATAATAAGGACCGTTTTCACTAAACCAAAGTTAAGCATTCAATGCTATAAATATTACTTTTGTATCTATAATGGATAAAAGACTCGTTGCATTTAAAAGATTATTGGATATTATGGATGATTTAAGGGAGAAATGTCCCTGGGATCAAAAACAAACACTTGAATCATTACGTAATTTAACCATAGAAGAAACGTACGAGCTTGCTGACGCCATTACTGCTCAAGATTTAAATGAGCTTAAAGGTGAAATCGGGGATTTACTTCTTCACATGGTGTTTTATTGCAAAATTGCGAGTGAAAAAAAAGCATTTGACATTGATGATGCGCTAAATGCAGTTTGTGACAAGCTCATTCACAGACATCCCCACATCTATGGGGATCTAGAGGTTCAAGATGAGGAAGAGGTTAAAAAGAACTGGGAAAGGCTTAAGCTTAAAGAGGGGAAAAAATCAGTCCTAGAAGGAGTTCCCGCAGCTCTTCCGGCTTTAGTTAAAGCCACTAGAATACAAGAAAAAGCAAAAGGAATAGGATTTGAATGGGAAAACGCGAAAGACGTTTGGAAAAAAGTAAAAGAGGAAATAAATGAATTTGAAGTAGAGCTTCTTAATAACAGTGATCAAAAAGAGGAAGAATTTGGTGATCTGCTTTTTTCTTTAGTCAATTATGCAAGGTTTATAGACCTATCTCCTGAATCTGCTCTTTCAAAAACCAATCAAAAATTCATTACACGCTTCCAGCTCATGGAAAACTTGATCAAAGAAGACGAAGAAGATATTCAAAGTATGTCTTTATCTAAAATGGACACCTATTGGGACAAAGCCAAATTGCAATTGAGAAAAAATAAATTATAATAACTCAGAAATAATTCTATCCATAGAATAGCCTTCTGCTTCCGCTCTATAATTTCTAACCAATCGATGCCTGAGAATAGGCTTTGCAATTGCTTTTACATCTTCAATGTCAGGTGAATATTTACCTTGAATAGCAGCATAGCACTTGGCACCGATAATCAAATATTGAGATGCTCTTGGACCCGCACCCCAGGTGATGTATTTTTTAGTAATCTCAGGTGCGTTTTCATTATTGACCCGTGTATTGTTTACTAAGCCAACAGCATATTCCAATACATTATCTGCAACGGGAATTCGACGTATAAGATCTTGATAAGCAATAATCTGATCTGAGGTTAAAATTACATCCAACTTTTCCTTTACATCAGAGGTTGTTTTTTTGACAATTTCCAATTCCTCATTATAACTTGGATAATCCACCCAAATATTAAACATGAAACGATCCAGTTGTGCCTCAGGCAATGGATAGGTTCCCTCCTGCTCAATTGGATTCTGAGTCGCCAAAACGAAGAATGGGTTTGGCAATTCATAGGTTTTACCTGATGCAGTAACATGTCTTTCCTGCATCGCTTCAAGCAATGCAGACTGCGTTTTTGGAGGTGTACGATTAATTTCATCGGCCAATACTACATTGGAAAAAACAGGACCTGAAATAAATTTAAATGCCTTTTTTTCATCTAAAATCTCTGAACCAATAATATCTGACGGCATAAGGTCAGGCGTAAATTGAATACGATTAAAGCTAAGCCCAAGGGTTTCTGAAATTGTATTGACTAGAAGGGTCTTAGCTAAACCAGGAACCCCAACTAACAGACAATGAGCACGTGAGAAGATTGAAATACAAACCTGATCCACTACATCATCCTGCCCAACAATTACTTTGCTGATCTCTTTTTTTAATTTGCCATAGCTTACAACAAGCTCATCTATTCTGTCCTTATCTGTCATCTTTTCAATTATTTGGATTTGCGAACCACTTATATGAAAAATTGCAGCTCTTATATGAATCGTCTACTCGAACAAAAGCATTGGAAATTTTTGAATCAATCCATTTACCCATTGTTTTTTGCTTTTTATCATTTTCCGCAGCAGCTTTAATTAAGGTGTAATCATCATTAATATTTGCTATGTGGGGCTCATATCTATCCATTAATCGAACAATTCGTATCCCCTGCTTTCTTTCGAATATGTCAACATAAAGATTAGGTGCTGTAATATCACCCTTCTCCATCGCATCTGTGAGTAAATAGATTTGTTGATCTACCTGATTTAAGTCCTCCATATCCCACAATTGATCACCAGTGATTGGGTTCGTAATAATACCTACATTCTGCTTTGTTCTATCGTCATTGGAATACATTGAAACAGCTTCTTCCCAAGTAATTTCATTTTGATTCAGCTTTTTATAACAATCCTCCATTTTAATTGAAGCATCATTTATGGCATCATTACTAAATTCAGGCATATTCAAAATATGAAGGCAAGTGTAATCGTCTCCTTTTCTAGAAATAAGCTTAATGATGTGATATCCATACTGAGTCTCAATAATTTCAGACACTTCACCAACCTTTAATTTAAAAACTGTAGACTCAAATTGAGGAACCATCATGCCTCTAGAAGCCTCAAGTTTACCACCAACATTAGCACTACCAGGGTCATCTGAATGAATTCGAGCCATAGTCTCAAAACTTTTACCAGCTACCGTAATTAAATCATGTACATCTTTTAATTCGCTATATGCCCTCTTTTTATCTTCTTGATTGATATCCGGATAAATAACAATTTGCTGAAAGCTTAATTTCATATTAATAAAAGGAATACTATCCTTTGGTAACGACTCAAAAAAAGTAGAAACCTCTTTAGGCGTAACAGAAATACCTGTTGTAATCGTTCTTTCCATCTCTTGAGCTAAGATTCGATCTTTAATTACCGATCGAAACTCTTCTTTAATTTGAGTGGTTGTTTTTCCGTAAAACTCCTCAAGTTTATCGCGTCCACCTATATCTTTTTCGATGATTCTCAATCTGTTTTCCATTTCTGCATCTACCTGCTCATCAGAAACCAAAATACTGTCTAATTTTGCTTGATTTACAAGTAATTCCTGGACCATAAGGTTTTCCAAAACAGAACATGAAAAATCGAAATCGACATTCATTTCAGATTGTTTGGCTTGAAGCATTTGAATTTCGATATCAGATAAAAGAATTATATTGTCCCCAACCTGAGCCAAAACTTTATTCACCAATTTACCGTTTTGGGCAGAAATGGTTGATATGCATAAAAAGCATATGAATAAGATGGTGTATTTAATCATTCGGTCCTAAGTTATAAAGTACCTCATAATTAATACTTACTGGATATTTATCTTTTAATTCCTTCAACCATGTTTCTTCCAAATAACTCTGATAATCTGATATCACAGCTCCCTTAATTTCAGAAAGTTCTTTGGGCATTACAGGAAGTGTTTCGTTAACCATAACTACATAATGCTTACCCTCTGCCTCAAATGGTGTATTACGTCCTTCCGATAAATTTGTACCCTTTAAAAAATCAACTTGTTTTGGATCATACTTATTCATTTTAACATCCAAATTCAATTCTGTTTCTACATTAATTTTCTCAATAATCACATCTGAGGTGTTTTTCTTCTTTTTAAGAAGTTTGTAAACCTTTTCAGATATCTCTGATGAAGCGCATATATAAACAGTAGCATCTAATCGTTCTGGCCACATATATTTCATTTTTTGAGTCTCGTAAAACTCTTTCAATCCTGTAGTATCCTTTACGGCCTTATTCCAAACCTTGTCAGACATGATTTCATATAGGATAATCCCATCGTGATACTCCTGAACCAAAGCCTTGTATTCAGGATATTTTGAGGCTAATAACGCCTCTTCATAGGCAAGAACACTTTTTTTCACCCATTCACTATATTGCTTATCGACAATGGCTTCAAAAGAATACCTGCGCATCCCTCTAAATCTTTTCTTTATGAACTTTACAAAATCTGTTTGCCTGTATTGCTTTTCACCGATACTAAATATGGTTCCATCCGTAATTAAATTTTCTGCATCCCATCTACCAGCGTAATATGAAGAGTCTAAATTTTCAACAAACCATTGAAGGTATTGACCTTCCGATTCTTGAAAATTGTACTTAACCTTTAGTTTAGAAACAAAAACATCTTGGGTTTTTTTAGACCTCTCATCCTTGTTTACCTTCTTCTGTAATTCCTTTTTCATTTCATCAAAAGGTTTGATATCATTCCATTCTAACCTTTTCAATATATGAAAACCGAAATCCGTACGAACTGGTGCAGAAATCTCGCCGTTCTCTTTCAAAGCAAATGCAGCATCTTCAAAAACCGGCACCATTCTTTGTGCAGATCCAGAACCAAATACAGGAAGCTCACCAGCCTTTTTTGAAGACGAAGGGTCATCTGAATACTTACTCACCATTTTTTCCCAGTATTCATCATAATTAGATTCTTTGAGTTTCTCATAGATCTCATTAATCTTCTTTTCTGCAGAAACAATCTCAGCTTCAGAAGTTCCTTGAGGAGTACCCACCATAATGTGAGCAACACGAATAGTTCCCCTTGCTGGTCTTGAATCGGTAACTTGAAGAATATGATAACCATACTTGGTTCTAAATGGATTAGAAACCTCATCCCTCTGTGTATTATATGCCATTTCTTCAAAAGGATAAAGCATTTGAAAAGCAGTAAAAAATCCTAAATCCCCACCGTTTTTCATTGCTGACGGATCTTCCGAACTGTTTTTTGATTTGGCCACTACGGCAAAATCTTCCCCTTTTTCTATTCTTGCTTTTAGCTCTAATAATCGATTATAGGCCTTTAAAGTATCCGCAGGTGAAGCATTTTGGCTTACCTTGATTAAGATATGAGAAGCACGAATCTCCTTTTTCAGGCGATCGTAAGCCTCCCTAACCATTGCCTTGTTTTCAACACTATCTATTAAGTAAGGTAATGCAAGTTGCTTTCTGTAACCTTCAAGTTCCTTTTTTAATCTAGGTACGGTATCATATCCCTGAGCTTCTGCTTCTGCAACTTTTAATTTAAATTTTGAAAAAAGCTCCATATATTCGTCTATAGATGCCTTATCAAACTTTGGGTCGTTGTTGTTTTTTAAATAGATCTGTAAGAATTCACTCTTGGTGACGTCATGTCCATCTACCTCCATCACTACGGGATCAGACTGGCCATTTATGGTATTGATAATAAAGAGAGAGAATAAAAAGAAAATTGTTTTTTTCATGAGTTTGTTTATTTAATACTATAGTTTGGAGCTTCTCTTGTAATAGAAACATCATGTGGATGAGATTCACGTACTCCTGCCGATGTGATTCTTACAAATTTCGAGCCTTTAAGGTTTTCAACAGTTGATGCACCACAATACCCCATACCTGCTCGAATTCCTCCGATGATTTGATACATTACCTCTGAAAGAGATCCTTTATATGGCACACGTCCTGAAATACCTTCAGGAACTAATTTTTTAATGTCATCTTCAGCATCCTGAAAATATCGGTCTTTTGAGCCCTGCTGCATGGCTTCAATGGAACCCATTCCTCTGTAGGATTTAAATTTTCTTCCTTCGTATATAATGGTTTCTCCTGGAGATTCCTCTACACCTGCAAACATGGATCCTAGCATAACTGAATCGGCTCCAGCGGCAAGTGCTTTAACAATGTCACCTGTATATCGAATACCTCCATCAGCAATCACAGGGACTCCTGACCCTTTAATCGCCTTAGCAACATCATTAATAGCTGAAAGCTGAGGTACGCCAACACCAGCTATAATTCTTGTGGTACATATTGATCCTGGACCAATTCCAACTTTAACAGCATCTGCTCCCGCATCAACTAAATATTTTGCAGCTTCAGGTGTTGCAATATTTCCTACAATTACACTTAATTCAGGGAACTTTTCTTTTACAGCCTTTAGCTTTAAAACAACTCCTTTAGTATGCCCATGAGCCGTATCAATAACAATAGCATCTACACCAGCATCTACAAGGCTTTCGACTCTTTCTAATGTGTCATCTGTAACCCCAACTGCGGCTGCAACTCTCAATCTACCCAAATGATCCTTGCATGAAGTTGGATGCTCTTTTACTTTAATTATATCTCTGTATGTAATTAAACCTATTAGATTGTTATCTGAATCAACAACAGGTAATTTTTCAATTCTATTTTCCTGAAGAATCACCTCTGCCTTACTTAATTCGATGGATTCTAAGGTCGTTATAAGATTCTCCGAGGTCATAACCTCTAATACAGGGCGATTCTCATTCTTTTCAAATCGAAGGTCTCTATTGGTAACAATTCCTATCAGCTTCTTATTAGAATCAACCACCGGAATTCCTCCAATACTATTCTCCTTCATCAAAGCCAAAGCATCTTTTACAAGCGCATCTTGATGAAGTGTAATAGGATCTATAATCATACCACTCTCAGATCGTTTTACTTTTCTTACATTTTTTGCCTGGTCTTCAATAGACATGTTTTTATGAATGACTCCTATGCCTCCTTGCTGTGCTATAGCAATAGCCATACTGGCCTCTGTAACTGTATCCATTGCAGCAGTTACAATTGGTGCATTCAATTGAATGTTTTTTGAAAAACGACTTGTTAATTTTACATCACGGGGTAAAACTTCAGAATAAGCAGGAACCAAAAGAACATCGTCATAGGTTAAACCTTCTTGTATTTGTGCTAAATTTTCTAGAGACATATGAACCTATTGTTAAAATAAATTCTTGCAAATTTATGAAAAATTCACGGGAGTACAGTATTAGGAAATTTTCTTATGTTAATATTACCCAAAATTAGATAGGAAATACAATTTATCCTTAAACTTGTCATGATAATGAACCTGAAAGTCTTTTTATTCTTTTTTGCTGTTATTGTGTTTGGTTATACCTCTACTGCGCAGCGTGCAGACATTGATACATCTAAAATCTTACAGCTTTCTGGCGTGGTCGTTTCAGAGCATGATTTAAATCCTATGCCTTATATAACTGTTTATGACAGATCTATTGGAAGAGGTGTTATTGCAGATTATTACGGGTATTTTTCAATGGTTTCTTTTCCAGGTGACACGCTATATTTTTCTTACTATGGCTATAAAACATCATCATATGTTGTTCCTGATACTTTAAAAGAAAATAGATACAGTATCATTCATATGCTACAGCAGGATACCATAAATCTACCAGAAGTAACCGTATACCCCTGGCCATCAAGAGAAGACTTCGCTAGATTTTTCGTTGAAATGAAACCGTACGACGACGCCATTAGACGCGCTCAAAGAGAGCTTTCTGGTGAATCTTTGGCTTTTGTTGCAGCCCGTCTTGATGCCGATGCTTCTTTGGCAAGCGGTTTGGCAATGAACCAACGATATACAAAATTATATACGAATGGTCAGCTCCCTGTAAATAATCTTCTCAACCCCTATTCATGGGCCAAGCTTATTCGTGATTGGAAAGAAGGAAAATTAAAACGGGAATAGCTTAATAAGCTATCAGCCAGGATAACACAAGAAATACTTTTCAACTGGTTTTGCTAATGCAGAAATATTCAGATTATCAGAAGCCTCAGCCAAATCCACAATTTCTCCAGTTTTCATTAATATATTGATGTTTTGACGTTTTTGATTGTAAGCCTTATTCACAAGTTTATCTGAAAAAACTAAAAAATCAAGATCAACACCTTTAAATTCAGATGAAGCAGAAATTATTTTTTTTCTTTCTTCTATCTGTTGAGAACTAAATGGTTTACGCGAAATCTCAATTTTAAAAAGCTTTCTATTTACTATTGATTCCGACAGGTAACGCAATACCAAATCATCATGACTAGACCAAACCTTCAAACTCGTCAAAATATCAAAATCATCAAGCTTTGCAAAATGATTTATAGCCTCATCCTTGTTTTTGAAGTCTTCAAGTAAAATTTCTTGATGCAAGAAATATGAAAGTGCCGGGCTGGCAAAAACATCCTTTCCACTTTTGACCAGCTTTTTAGCTCTTCTGAGCGCATAGATCAGCATGTATTCCGCAGATACAACCGTTTTATGTAAATAAACCTGCCAGTACATCAGTCTTCTTGCAACAATGAACTTTTCAATAGAGTAAATCCCTTTTTCCTCAATAACCAAATTTCCTTCATGTACCTGCAACATCTCAATAAGCCTATCGCTTCCAATAATGCCTTCACTCACACCAGAATAAAAGCTATCTCTATTCAGATAATCCAATCGATCCATATCGAGCTGACTGGATACAAGTTGATGTAAAAATGGTTTCTCGTGATTGTTTTCAAAAATGCTCAGAGCCATATTTAAATCTGAACCAAATTCACGTTCCAAACGCTGAATAAAAAATGCAGAAATATCCTCATGAGTAACGGAATTAACTATGTCAAATTCTAGTGCATGGCTAAATGGACCATGTCCTATATCATGCAGAAGAATAGCCAGTAAAACACCCCGTTCCTCTTCCTCATTAATAACATGCCCTTTACGCTTAAGTACCGATACAGCCTGTATCATTAAATGCATCGCACCTAGAACATGCTGAAATCTTGAATGAATCGCACCTGGATATACTAGATGGCTTAAACCAAGTTGAGAGATTCGCCTTAGTCTTTGCATAAAAGGGTGTTCGATGATATCGAATATTAAATCATCAGGTATGGCAATAAAACCATAGATAGGATCGTTTATGATTTTCTTCTTATTGTTTCGATTCAAATTTGTTTGCAAATGACTACTTTTATTTTTCACTACAAAATTAAGCTAAAAGAATGACTAATTCAGGAAATATCCTTTGGGCAGATGATGAAATAGATCTTCTTAAGCCACACATACTCTTTTTGGAATCAAAAGGTTACACCGTCGAAGGTGTGACAAATGGCCTAGATGCACTTGAAATCGCCCAAAAAACCTATTTTGATATTATTTTTCTCGATGAGAATATGCCTGGACTTTCGGGATTGGAAACTTTAACCAAAATTAAAGAAATTGACCCTAATGTTCCTGTTGTAATGATCACAAAAAGTGAGGAAGAGCAGATCATGGAAGATGCAATAGGGTCAAAAATCTCGGATTATTTAATTAAGCCCGTCAACCAAAATCAAATATTGATTAGTCTTAAAAAAAATCTAAATAGGTCCAAATTAGTAAGCGACGTGACTAGTCTTAATTACAGAAAAGAATTTAGACAACTGGGCATGCAGCTCAATAATAGAATGAATTTTTCCGAATGGACCGACTTGTATTCGAAACTCGTGTATTGGGAGCTTCAGCTTGATAAGATTGAAGATTCTGGAATGAGTGAAATATTTGAAATGCAGAAAAAAGAGGCCAATCAACTGTTTTGTAATTTCATTGAAGATAATTATTTAGATTGGCTTAACGGTGTTGAAGATTCCCCTTTATTTATTCATAACGTATTAAAAGACAGGGTTTTTAAATCCAACAACTCTGGTAAAACTCTTGTTCTTGTTATTGATAATCTTCGCTTTGATCAATGGAAAACACTAGAGCCTGTATTCAACAAATATTTTGTAAAAGAGAATGAAGAAATTGTGTATTCAATACTACCTACGGCAACACAATATGCTAGAAATGCATTCTTTTCAGGATTAATGCCTTCTGAAATAGCAAAAAAACATCCTCAATACTGGAAAAGTGAAGAAGACGAGGGAAGTAAAAATCAATATGAAAAAGAGCTCTTGGAGAACAACATAAAGAGGCTTGGAAAATCATCTCTTCGATGGTCATACAACAAAATAACTAATGTTAATGCAGGGAAAAGATTGGTAGAACAATTCCATAAGCTAAAAGAAAACGATATTAATTTTATTGTTTACAATTTCGTTGACATGCTATCCCATGCACGAACAGAAATGGAAGTAATTAGGGAGCTTGCGGACGACGAATCTGCATATCGTTCAATTACAATGTCATGGTTTGAACACTCTCCTCTATTGGATGTTATCAAACAGGCAGCAGAGGATAAAATTAAATTAATCATTACAACTGACCACGGAACAATTAAAGTGAATCAACCCGTTAAAATAGCAGGAGAAAGGAATACAAACACCAATTTAAGATACAAAGTTGGTCGAGGTTTAGGCTACAAGAGCAAGGACGTTGTTGTGGTTTCTAATCCTCAAGACGCTTTCCTTCCTAAACAAAAAATGTCAAGTGAATTTGTATTTGCCAAAGAGCAGGACTTTTTTGTTTATCCTAACAACTACAATCATTTTGTAAATTATTACGGCAATACTTTTCAGCATGGAGGTATTTCAATGGAAGAAATGTTGATTCCCTATATTGAGATGAGGTCAAAATGAAATTAGGCACTTTTAAGGGTGTTTTATCTTTTGCTTTCGTTAATTTTGCATTCGAATGAGGGATACTTCCGAAAATAACACAAGCATTGAGCATATTAGATCTCAATTCCCCATATTATCCCAGCAGGTAAATGGTCGAGACTTGGTTTATTTTGATAACGCTGCCACTTCCCAAAAGCCAATTGTCGTTATTGATCGAATTTCTAGCTATTACAAAAATGAGAATGCAAACATCCATCGTGGAGTTCATTATTTGAGTCAAAAAGCAACGGAAGATTATGAGCTGGCACGAAAAAAAATTAGTTCTTTTTTAAACGCAAATGATTCATCAGAAATCATATTTACGAAAGGAACAACGGACGGAATAAACTTAATCGCTTCATCATACGGAAGTATGCTCAACGAAGGTGATGAAATTCTCATTTCAGCAATGGAGCACCACTCTAATATTGTTCCGTGGCAATTATTGGAAAGCAGCAGGAAAATTAAGCTCCGAATTATTCCTATTCACAAGAATGGAGAAATGGATATGATTGCTTTTGACGAGATGCTTAATGATAAAACAAAGCTTGTCTCGGTTACCCACATTTCAAATACATTGGGAAGTATTAATCCCATAAATGAAATTATTGAAAAAGCACATTCAGCTGGTGCGAAAGTCCTCATAGATGGTGCTCAAAGCATTCAGCATGAAAAAATTGATTTAAAGGAATTGAATTGTGACTTTTTTGTTTTTTCTGGCCATAAAGTTTTCGGCCCAACTGGAATTGGTATTCTTTATGGTAAAAGCGATCTACTTAACAGTATGCCTCCCTACCAAGGTGGAGGAGACATGATTGAAAAGGTTAGCTTTGAAAAAACGACATTTAACGTCTTACCGTTTAAATTTGAAGCTGGGACACCTAATATTGTCGGGGGGATTGCACTTGGATCGGCATTCGATTTTTTGGAATCTTTAGATTTTCATGAGCTACACGATCATGAAATGGAACTGTTAAATTATGCAGAAGAACAATTAAATGAAATCGACCAAATAAAAATTTTTGGGACATCAAAAAACAAAACAAGTGTTATATCATTTAACATAGGTGATATGCACCCTTTTGATGTGGGAACACTTCTTGACAAACAAGGTTTCGCTGTGAGAACTGGGCATCATTGTACTCAACCATTGATGGATTTTTATAAAATACCAGGTACGATTCGAGTGTCTTTTAGTATTTACAATACAAAAAAGGAAATTGATCTATTTCTAATTGCGCTAAAAAAGTCCATTGATATTCTTAGCTAATGAATTACGAAGAAAAGCAAAATAGTATAATTGAAGATTTTTCCATGTTTGAAGATTGGATGGAAAAATACGAGTTTATTATTGACCTAGGAAAAGAAATAAATTTAATTCCTGAACAGGATAAAACTGATGACCTGCTCATTGAAGGCTGTCAATCGAGGGTGTGGCTGAAATCAGAAATTAAAAATGGTCAAATGTTTTATTTTGCGAATTCTGATGCCATTATTACCAAAGGAATTATTTCCTTACTCATTAAAGTTATGAATGGAGAAGCCCCTAACACTATCGCAACAGAAAAATTATTTTTCATACAAGAAATTGGTCTTCAAGAGCACTTATCTCCCACAAGAGCAAATGGACTGTTAGAAATGGTAAAACGCATGAAAATGGATGCGATAAAAAATATCTAAATGGAAGAATTAGAAAACACTATTGTCGATGTACTTAAATCAATTTACGATCCGGAAATTCCTGTAGACGTTTATGAGCTCGGGTTGATCTATGAGGTTAAAATTGACAAAGAATCAAACGTTCAAATAGAAATGACCCTAACCTCTCCGAATTGTCCGGTTGCAGAAAGCATGCCTAAAGAGGTAGAGGATAAAGTGGCTGAAATATCTCAAGTTAAATCCGCAAAAGTAAATATTGTATTTGATCCTCCATGGGATAAAGACATGATGAGTGAAGAAGCCAAATTGGAATTGGGATTTCTATAGATTATTCTTGAATATAAACCTCCACCCTTCGATTGAGTGCTCGTCCCGTAGCCGTTTTGCTTAAGAATTTTGGTTTGGTTTCTCCAAAAGAAACTAGAGAAATTCGAGATTCATCAATCCCTCGTCCGACCAAGTATTTCTTAATGGTCTTGGCACGGTTCATAGCTAAGGTTACATTGTAAGATTCGTCACCAGTAACGTCAGCATGACCTGCCAATAATATTTTTGCATTTGGATTTTCCTTTAAAAGATTCGCTGTTTCATTTAAGACACTGTAAAATCTTCCTTGAACATATGATTGATTCAATCCAAAATTAATGTCTCCTATTGTGGTTAATCCAGATTTATCAATAAGTACAGGATC
>JBELDA010000001.1:0-101354 GCA_042094515.1 Crocinitomicaceae bacterium | reverse complement strand
GCGTAGGGTCCGGTGTTGGATCTGGCGTAGGGTCCGGTGTTGGATCTGGCGTAGGATCCGGTGTTGGATCTGGCGTAGGGTCCGGTGTTGGATCTGGCGTAGGGTCCGGTGTTGGATCTGGATTCACAGCCAAGTCTATCGTTTTACCTTTACAGTCAACAGTATTCCCTTCTGGGGTATTAGGCTCATCATCCATCACATTGATAATTCCATCCCCATCATCATCTCTCAATTTCTTTAATAAATTTTGATTGGTGCTATCCAGCTTTTTAATTTCGACATCCAAATATGACATATCCGGAAAACATGGAGTATATGCCCAATCCATATGTGTTTCGTTTTTCCCTAGATAAAAGTTGAATCCTAGACTCCCATTTGCAAGAAAACCATCAAAACCTCTTTGACTATGAGATTGCGTCATGTCAAAGGTATATTGCTGATAAATATGCCAAATAAATGAAATATCGGCAACCAGCGCTACTCTATTTCCTAATTTTACTTGAGGTGTAAACCCAACAACATAATTGAACATGTTGTCTGATTTGTCAAGATCCAAACTACTAATTTGAGAAAAACCAGCACCTGTGTGAAACAACAAGCTAATGTGATTTGAGAAATTTTCAAATTTAAAAGCTCTTCCTACATCCAATATAAGCTGTAGAGAGCTTCTGTAATAATTTGTTCTAAATTCTTCACTAAATCCATTAGATCCAAATTCATCATTCTTTATTCGATCAAAACCACCATCTAGTTTCAATCCATACTTGTTATTAAACATGTATCGGATACCTCCAGATGTATGGAACAAACCCACTGTGTTTGAAAAGTACATTGGAGCATATGGTTTTACAGCATTAGTAGCTCCACCATTGAGATCAATAGACCACTTATTATTTTGCTCAAATTGGGCATTTGCCGTATTTGAGAAAACCAATAAAACTAAAATAAATAATATCCGAACCATCCCAATTAATTACAATAGGAACAAATATAAGCTAAAAAGGTTAAAAAAATGAATCAATTTCTAGTGAATATATACTTACGAAGCTGATAGCTCAAAAAATCGTAATATTCAAGTACAAGGTCATTCGAATTATAGAGAATCAAACTAAAAGCCCTACGCTCTTGATTTTCACCAATATACAGAACATTTGATTCTAAAGATAATTCAAGGGAATCACCAGAAAAATGGGTGGTAAACAATTGACCATTGTTTATAGATTCGTTTTGAAAAGTTGCTCCACCGTCAGAACTATTATTTTCAAAATTTAAGCTTAAATCTCCAGACACATCGCTCAAATAATACGTAAATCCCTGACCATCAATGATACGCATTTCTTCCAACACCCAGTCTCCTTGAATTCTTTTTTCAACTCTCGAGGTCTTATTACATGAAAAAAGTACAATGCAAAGCACGAATAAAAAGCTAAAGATCTTTAACTTCATCCTGAAAAAGCAATTGAGGCAAGCAATTGCATGCCTTTTTTTATTGAATGTGAGTCAATGTCAAATTTCGGATGATGTAAGCCATGTATAATTCCCTTTTCCTGATTTCTTACTCCTAATCGTAAAAAACAGACAGGAACAAGCTGACTGTAATAGGCAAAATCTTCTGATGTCATTCGAAGTGGTAGATCATGAATATTTTCCATTCCAAAATGCTGCTTTGCCAATTCCTTTATGGATTTTGTTAGTTCTTCATCATTTTTTAAAAAAGGATAACCATGAGAAATATTCAGCTTAACCTCTCCATTGTATTTCTTAGAAATACTCGAAGCGATACCAATTAGTTGCTTTTTGGCATTCTCTCTCCATTCCTCATCCATGGTTCGAAAAGTACCTTTAATAAAGGCCTTTTCTGGAACCACATTTGTTGCCCCCTTTGCATCAAAATGTCCAAAATTGATTACGCTAGGTACATTTTTTGGGGTGTTTTCATCTATAAATTGCTTGGCTTTAAGAATGAATTCTGCGCCCATAAAAAGAGGATTTACGGTTCGGTCTGGAAGGGCTCCATGCCCACCTAAACCTTTCACCTCAATATGTAATTCATCACAAGATGCCATGTACAACCCTTCTTTAAATCCAAAATGACCATAGTCTAAATCAGGAAATACATGAAGAGCAACCATTTTTTCTACTACTGGAGCTTCTAGTCCTCCATCTCTAATAACGAGCGTGGCTCCTCCTGGATTTTGTTCTTCCCCAGGTTGAAAAATAAGCTTAACTGGCTGCTTGAGCTGATTTCTATTTTCAAAAATAATTTGAGCCGTACCTAGTAAAATTGAAGTATGTACATCGTGACCACACGCGTGCATTATTCCATTAATTTCACTTTTGTAAGGAACGTCATTTTGTTCTTGAATTGGAAGTGCATCAAGATCTGCTCTCAATGCGAGACAAGGAGCATTCTCTGCGTGATGACTTCCTGAAATAATGGCTACTATTCCGGTGTCTCCTATCGTAGTATTCTCGATGCCTAAGCTCGACAATGTATTAGAAACAAATTCCGAAGTTTTGTATTCTTTGTAGGACAATTCGGGATTACGATGCAGGTGTTCCCTGTATGATTTCACCTTGTCATAAATCAATTCAGAAGACTCCTTAATTTGATTAAAGTCAATCGCCATCGGAAGTGATTGAAGAATAGCCTGAAAGAATGAGTTTAACAGAAACCAAAGCCATTAACAGTCCAAAGAGAAATTTTACCAATCCTGGTTGAAGCTTGAGAGATAGCTTAGATCCAAAATAAGCTCCAATAAAAAATGTTAAGGCTATGACGAGCCCATACTTCCAATTGACATCGCCCGATTTCCAATAATTCATGACACCAAGAAGTACCACTGGCATCGATAAAATAAATAGGCTCGTTCCCTGCGCCTCATGCTGAGAAAGTCCTGCTAAAAAAACAAGACCGGGAACAATTATAATTCCCCCTCCTACTCCAACAAAACCACTGAGCATACCTGCAGAAATACCAATGGAAAAAAGAATCAAAATTGTCTGAACTGTCATATTTATTTTGAAATCAAAAATACAAAATCTATTCAATTAATAGGTTACATCCTCGCAAGTCAGATTTTTCTATTCTGCCTCTTAACTGAAACTTGTCTTTAATTGAAATTCCCGTATCTTCAGTAGCTATAAAACTGCAGCTATGTACATTGGCAAGATCAATAATATTAATGCCTCCTCTCTTATTATCACCAAGCAAAGAAAAAGGATCATACAAATCCCTAATTGAAATTCTCATCCAGGGTGGACACTGAAATTGCAAATCTTTATCAGTGTAGGCCTGTGAAAGCAGCTCGGTCATACCATACTCAGAATAAAGTGCTTTAAGCTGTAGATCTTTAATAAGTTTGAGATGTAAGTCTTCTTTTGAGAGCTCCTTTCTTTTTCCTTTCATTCCTCCAGTTTCAATTACTTTGACCCCTTGTAAATCTATACCCATATCACACAAGTCCAAAAGGGAATATGCTACACCAAAAACTACTGCCTTTTTTCCTGATTGCTGAGCATCCAAAACAATTTTTTGAATCTTCGCCATATCATCCAATATAAATTGAGAATTCTCATTTCCGCTCATTTGAATTAGCTGATCAACCATATATACCAAGCTCGAATCCCCTTGTTCCAAATAATTGGGAAGTAAAGCAAGTATTATTTGTTCTTCTGGTTTTCCAATAAAAAAACGATAGCTCCACTCAAAAGATGCTCTATACAATCCTAAATCAGAAACATAATGAACACTTCTGATACCTTGGGTTCCGCTACTCTTAAAAACAGCTTCGACATCGTTAAGTTGATTCGAATGAATTTGCCTGGATTTAAAGAATGATATAGGTAAATAGGGAAGTTCTGCGAGGCTTCTTGGATTAGTTCTACCCAATGCAGAGGCGTAATCCGAATATACCTCACAGTGTTTGAGCTGATGTCGAAAAACTTCAAAAGCCAAGTCTTCAAATTCCTTAGTTGAATGATTTTTGAATATTTTATTTCTCCATTTCACGGGAGTAAAGTTATTTAATATCATTCTACATATAATAATAATCTAACTACTTTTGAACGAAAATCAACTCTTATTGTTAAACAATCGAGTGAAAATTAAACTAAAATAAATTGAAAAATACTTGTGTTTTATTGATTCAATTAGGAACACCTGACAGTCCTAAAACAAGAGATGTTCGAAGATACCTTTCTGAGTTTTTAAATGATCCAAGGGTAATTGATTTGCCGTTTTTAGCTCGGAAACTATTGGTTAACGGAATCATTGTTCCTTTTAGAGCTCCGAAATCGGCAAAAATATACCAAGAACTTTGGGACATGAGTGGTGGGATTTCTCCGTTAATCACACATACTGAAAATGTTAGTGAGCTTCTTCAAGAAAAAATGGACGAGCATGTGACCGTCGAATTTGCCATGCGATATCAGAATCCATCCATGGACATGGTTCTTGAAAAAATCAGAAAAGTAAATTACGACAAAATTATTGTCATCCCTCTTTTTCCCCAGTATGCCAGTGCTTCCAGTGGATCGGCTATTGAAAAAGCTATGAATATTATCAGAAAATGGTGGGTCATTCCAGAAATCAAAATTGTAAGTCAATTTTGGGATTCGGAAGGATATATCAACTCCATTGTAGAAAGAAGTAAAGCCTTTGACCTTAAATCGTATGATCATGTATTATTTTCTTACCATGGACTACCTGAGCGGCATGTAGATAAAGTTTATGAAGGAACTGATTTGTGTGCTGATCAACCCTGCGAATCAGAATTAAACGATAAGAACAAGTTGTGTTATAAGGCAACCTGTTATGCTACTACTAGATTAATCGCCGAAAAATTAAATCTTAAAGATTCTGACTACACAGTTTGTTTTCAGTCGAGATTAGATAAAAAATGGCTTACTCCATTTTCGGATGAAATAGTTGAGGAATGGGCCAAAAAAGGCGCCAAAAAATTACTGGTATTTTCACCCGCTTTTGTAGCTGATTGTCTAGAAACTCTCGTGGAAATCGGATCGGAATATCAAGAAATATTTGAAGAACATGGTGGTAAAACAGTAGATCTTGTTCCGAGTAGCAATGACCACCCTGAGTTTATCTCATGTCTGAACGAATTGGTATTAAACGCCTAGTTATTTGTGCGTCATTGAATAGTTTGTTAATTTTGCACCTCATTTAAAGAAGATTATGTCAAATACAACAGAAAAAATGTCTTATAAAGTAAAAGATATTTCCCTTGCAGATTGGGGAAGAAAAGAAATTAAACTAGCTGAAGCAGAAATGCCAGGTTTGATGAGCTTAAGAGAAGAATTTGGTGCATCCAAACCTCTTGCAGGAGCAAGAATTGCAGGTTGCTTGCACATGACTGTACAAACGGCAGTGCTAATAGAAACACTTGTAGAGCTTGGTGCTGATGTAACTTGGTCTTCTTGTAATATATTCTCTACACAAGATCACGCGGCAGCAGCAATTGCAGCGGCAGGAGTTCCTGTTTATGCCTGGAAAGGAATGAATGATGAGGAGTTTGATTGGTGTATTGAACAAACATTATTTGCGTTTAAAGATGGTCAACCACTAAACATGATTTTAGATGATGGCGGTGATTTAACCAATATGGTATTTGATCGTTATCCTGAATTGACTGCGAACATCAAAGGTCTTTCTGAAGAAACGACGACAGGAGTTCATAGGTTATACGAAAGAAAAAACAATGGAACGCTTGTTATGCCAGCAATCAATGTTAATGATTCAGTAACAAAATCTAAGTTTGACAATAAATACGGTTGTAAAGAATCATTGGTTGATGCTATCAGAAGAGCTACAGATACAATGATGGCAGGTAAGGTTGCCGTTGTTTGTGGATATGGAGATGTTGGTAAAGGCTCAGCTGCTTCTTTAAGAGGAGCGGGAGCAAGAGTGATTGTGACTGAAGTTGACCCGATCTGTGCATTGCAAGCAGCAATGGATGGCTTCGAAGTGAAAAAATTAGACAGTGTTGTTCACAATGTTGATATCGTTGTTACGACAACCGGAAATAAAGACATCGTTGTAGGTTCTCATTTTGAAAAAATGAAAGACAAAACAATCGTATGTAACATAGGCCATTTTGATAACGAAATTGACATGGCTTGGTTGAATGGCACTTATGGTGATAGCAAAATTGAAATCAAACCACAAGTTGACATGTACAATATCAAGGGAAATGAGATTATCCTTCTAGCTGAAGGAAGATTGGTAAATCTTGGATGTGCTACAGGGCACCCATCCTTTGTAATGTCTAACTCATTTACAAACCAAACATTAGCTCAGCTAGAGCTTTGGGAAAATTCAGATAATTATGAGAATGATGTATACATGCTTCCAAAAGCACTAGACGAAAAGGTAGCCCGTTTGCACCTTGCAAAAATTGGTGTTGAGCTTGAAGAGCTTTCTACGGATCAAGCAGATTATATTGGTGTTAAAGTTCAAGGTCCTTATAAGCCAGAGCACTACAGATATTAAGAATAGTATTATTCTTTAAAAGAAAAGCGAGCCGTTTGGTTCGCTTTTTTTATATCTAATTAAATATCTTCTAAAAATTCATTTATCTATTACCCAATTACCATTTCCGGATCTAAAACACCTTGTTTTACAAGCTCTTTCATAAAGGGAATACCATTATCATTGCGCATTACAAATGAAATTTTCTTTCCTTCTTTTGGGGTAAGCTCAATTCTTGAAACCTGCGTAGTAGAAAAGGATTGTCGATCCCTAACATTAACTCTTTGAACAGCAACTGCTTCAATCTCTTCCCAGCTAAATTTTCGAGAACTAAATTTACGTATCTCTAATTCTGAATCAGTAACATACAATCGGTATCCACCCTTTACCAAAACAGGAATAAAATAAAATAACGGAATGATTAAAACACCCAATCCAATAAGATACAACCATAATTGAATAGTCCTTCCTAGCCCTGCCCCATTATAGCCAAAAGGAAGAAATTGCATGTCGTACATTTTTGCACCAGAAGCATCAAGGCCTACATCTTGTCTCTTATCCTCCCATACAACTTGACTACCGGCACGCACTTTTAATTCATCGAAGAATGATTTTAGTTCCGTTGAAGTAAAGAGAACCATTACCCAAGGGAATTTTTTTTCCTTGCCATTTTCCATGTAAAATATCCTAAAAGAGAGCTCATCCCCCATGCCAAAAGACTGCTTCTTTTGAACTATTTTAGTAATCTGATTTACAGGACATTCCTTTATGCGACGCCACGCTTCGATATACAATTTATCATCTTCAAACCCCAAAGTATAGGACACTGAATTTGATTCTAATTTATATGATTTATTTTCCATAATTCAAAAGCTGTGTAACTCAAATATAGGAAAACATTAAACTAATTTTGGTATGAGTATAACGGTTAATAGGAAGATATTTAATTTTTAAACAAAAGGAGAACAGCATCATTAGCCTACTATTGAAGTGAAACAATAAAGATATAAAGGTTTAATATCAAATAGAATAAGGCAGGTAAGGAAACCCATAAGCTATCTTTTGACCTTATTCTGACCAGTAATCCACAAAACATAAGTAAGGCTAGACAGAATGAAGACAAGGAGAGTAATGGATTAAACAACAGACCCAGAAATATCCCTGTAGCTCCTGAAAATTGACATAATATTATGACCCGTCCTAAATTCTCCATTCTCAGTCTCTCCAGCTCCTCTCTCATTCTTGAAGAAATAAAGTAATAAAAGGAATAAGCAAAAAAAGAAAATCCAGAGACTAGAATACAGATTTTATAAAAATCCATCCAAACTTAATTCATAGAATTAATGGCAATAAAAGCACAAAGAGTCAACAATATTAGTGAAGGCAGGTGTTTAATAAAAGTATTATTAATTTTAAAATGAAACCCCTGGGCAGCAATCATAAAACCTCCCATTAGCAGCGAAGAATACAACACCAGTGAAGGAAACCAAATACCAGTAATAAGTAAAGTTGCTAATGCAATTTTCGAAACTCCAACTATGTTTCGGGTCAGGTCATTTAGTCCAAATGATTTGAATTCTGTTATGACATTGTGATACCTAAACGTCCATACGTATGCAACTGATAATGCTACGGCAACCTGAGCAACTATTAATAAATTTTCCATTTTTTCTTTTGATTTGATTGTAACTACTAGCGCTTATGAATCTTATTCTTTCACGTAACGTGCGTTACAGATAATACAATTCGCCCAAAAATTTGTTCGTAATTTATTACAGATCATTAGGTATTGAAAGAAATTCAATGAGACTAAACATGGGACAACAAGCATTAAAAAGTCGAGAGATGAAGTATGTTTCTTTTTGTTTTATTAAGTCTAGCGTAGAACCTTGTTAAACCATGAAATTTGATTGGCGTCTAAATGGTTGAATTTAGTGCATTTTATACTGCTCAATGGCATCATTAAGGATATCAATCGCTTCTGTTTTGTTTCCGTATCCTCGGGATTTTATTAAACCAGGACCCTTGTAATTTTCAAACCAAAGTTTTATTATTTCCAATACACCTTCATAAGTATCTTTCAACTCCTTCATATTATTTACATCTATCATTGGAGAATCTGAGGATACTGCAATTAACTTATCGTCGCGCTCTCCCCGATCTAAAAGATACAACACACCTATGATTTTGCATTTCACAATACGTTCTCTTGGAGTACTTGGTCCAAGTACCAAAATGTCCAATGGGTCACCATCACCCCCTGACTCTTTGGATAATAAAGTAGCTGGAATCATTCCATAATTACCTGGATAACCTATATAGTTTACCTTTCTTGGATTTCCATTCATAGATTCCCATTCCAACTTTCCGCTAGATTTATTCAGCTCCCACTTATCGATAGTTCCAGCTGGAATCTCTATCAGAGCATTGACAAATCCATCTTCCGTGTACGGAGTAATATTTGTCAATATATTCAGGGTATCATTTGACTGATCAAGTTTGGTTTTTTGAAGATGATCATCACCACCTGATGTATTACAGCTAAGGCAAAACAACAAAATACAGCAAATAAAAGGCTTATAATACATGTCGATTTTAAATAACCGAATGGTTAAGAAGTCTGCTTTTTGATTAGATTCAATGCCGAACCTGCCTCAAACCACTCAATTTGAGAAGCATTGTACGTGTGATTTAAAGAAATATTTTCTTTCGAACCATCAACATGAACGACCTCTAATGTTAAAGGTTTTCCTGGTGCAAAATCTGATAAATCAACGAAGTTGAATGAATCATCTTCCTGAATCTTGTCGTAATCACTTTCATTGGCAAAAGTCAAACCGAGCATCCCTTGTTTTTTAAGGTTCGTTTCGTGAATTCTTGCAAATGATTTCACAATAACTGCAGCTACTCCCAAATGTCTTGGCTCCATCGCGGCATGCTCTCTAGATGATCCCTCTCCATAATTGTGATCTCCCACAACAATTGTAGATATTCCAGCAGCTTTATAGGCTCGCTGTGTAGCTGGAACAGCTCCGTAATCACCAGTAAGTTGATTTTTTACCGTATCCGTTTTCATATTAAAAGCATTGACTGCTCCAATCAGACAGTTATTGGAAATATTATCTAAATGCCCTCTGTAACGTAACCATGGCCCTGCCATTGAAATATGATCGGTCGTACATTTACCGTGCGCTTTAATCAATAATTTAGCTCCATTAATTTGATTTCCAAGAGGTGTAAAAGGGGTCAGCAGCTGAAGTCTTTCCGAGTCATCTGAAACAGCAACATTCACTCCAGAACCGTCCGCTTCGGGTGCTTGAAAACCTGCATCTTCGACATCAAAACCTTTTGGAGGTAACTCAAAACCAGTTGGTTCATCCAGTTTAACCTCTTCCCCATTCTTGTTGGTTAGGGTGTCTGAGGTTGGATCAAAGTCCAATCTTCCTGAGATCGCTATAGCTGCAACCATTTCAGGTGATGTAACAAATGCATGTGTATTTGGATTTCCATCCGCACGTTTGGCAAAGTTTCTATTGAAAGAATGAACAATTGTGTTTTTGGGTGCATTTTTAGGATCACTATACCTACCCCACTGTCCGATACATGGACCACATGCATTGGTGAAGATTTTAGCGCCTAGGTCTTCAAAATTTTGAAGTAAGCCATCTCGTTCTGCTGTATAACGGACCTGCTCTGAGCCTGGATTGATACCGAACTCAGCTTTGGCTTCAACACCTTTTTCAAAGGCTTGTTTTGCAATTGAGGAAGCTCTTGATAAATCTTCATAAGATGAGTTGGTACAAGATCCTATCAGTCCCCATTCCACATTTAAAGGCCAATCATTTTCTGTTGCTTTTGCAAGCATTTCCTCACCTGCTCTTGTCGCAAGGTCAGGAGAAAAAGGACCATTTATATGTGGTTTTAATTCGTCTAAATTAATTTCAATTACTTGATCGAAATACGACTCTGGATTGGCATAAACCTCATCATCACCAGTAAGATGTTCAGCAATTCCGTTCGCGGCATCTGCAACATCATCTCTTCCTGTAGAACGCAAGTACCGTTCCATAGATTCGTCGTATCCGAAGGTGGAGGTTGTTGCTCCAATTTCTGCACCCATGTTACAAATAGTTCCTTTACCTGTACATGACATGGATTTAGCTCCTTCTCCAAAATATTCCACAATTGCTCCTGTTCCCCCTTTAACGGTAAGAATTCCAGCAACTTTAAGGATTACATCCTTTGGTGATGTCCAACCATTTAATTTTCCTGTAAGTTTGATTCCAATTAGCTTTGGAAACTTTAATTCCCAAGCCATTCCAGCCATTACATCAACTGCATCCGCTCCTCCAACACCAATGGCAACCATTCCAAGACCTCCGGCATTTACTGTGTGTGAATCCGTTCCAATCATCATTCCTCCTGGAAAAGCATAGTTTTCTAATACAACCTGGTGAATAATTCCTGCACCTGGCTTCCAAAACCCAATACCGTATTTATTTGAAACAGAATCTAAAAAATTGAATACTTCAGAGGATTGATTCATTGCATTTTGCAAATCCTTATCTGCTCCCATTTTCGCTTGTATCAAATGATCACAATGCACTGTAGTTGGCACAGCTACTTTGGCCTTACCCGCCTGCATGAATTGTAACAAGGCCATTTGCGCCGTTGCATCCTGACATGCTATCCGATCAGGAGCAAAATCAACATAAGACTTACCTCTCTGATGTGCTGTACTTGCATTCCCTTCCCATAGGTGGGCATACAATATTTTCTCTGCTAAGGTTAAAGGTTTACCAACTATCTGTCTTGCCGCTGCAATTCTTTCTGGGTATCTTGCATATACCTCCTTGATCATTTCAATATCAAATACCATATTGTTTTTCTTTGAATCGCGAATTTAAAGATTTTGTGTGAATCAATCAATCATTAGGCAAGGCATTATATGAAAAACTGGATTCTTTTTGAACATGCACTCGTACACATCAATTAATGATTCTAATTATTTACATTTGTTTAACCCTAAATAAACAAAGATTTAATGAAGCTTGATAAGATTAAAGTTCTGGATATCTCAACAGTTCTTGCCGGTCCTTCTGTAGGAACTTTTTTTGCTGAGATGGGTGCAATTGTAACAAAAATTGAGCATCCAAAATTACCTGACGTGACGAGGTCTTGGAAGCTCGAATCAGAGAACCCCTCGAACAATACATCCGCCTACTTCTCAAGTATCAATTACAAAAAGAAATATTTAAAACTGAATCTCCTCAATTCATCGGATTATTCAGTATTTATGACACTTGTTAAAGAAAGTGATATTCTTATCTCAAATTTCAAAAAAGGCGATGATCAAAAATTGAATATCACAGATTTGACATTAAGAAAAGTTAATCCAAAGCTCATCATTGCAAAAATTACAGGATTTGGTCTTGACAGTGATCGAGTCGCATATGATTTGATTCTTCAAGCTGAATCAGGATTTATGTCCATTAACGGAGAGAAAAATGCTTCGCCATTAAAAATGCCTATTGCTTTAATTGACGTTCTGGCAGCTCACCATTTGAAAGAGGGTATTCTTGTTGCAATACTTCACCAAAAAGAATCTGGAGAAGCAAAAACAGTACATGTATCGCTTTACAATGCGGCCATAGCAAGCCTGGTAAATCAGGCGAGTAACTACTTGATGACCGGTAAGGTTCCAAAGAATCAAGGAAACCTACATCCCAATATTGCCCCATATGGTGAAATATTCAAAACCAAAGATGGAAAAGACATCACGTTTGCCATTGGAAGCAATAGACATTTTACAGATTTGAGCAAAAGTCTTGAATTGAAAATCCATGAAGAATACAAATTTGAAAACAATCAGTTAAGGGTTAAAAACAGAGAGGAGTTGAGGCTATTGTTACAGGATGAAGTTTTAAAACGAAATTCATATGATATTTCAAAAGCCTTACATCAATTAAATGTGCCCTGCGCTCTTATAAAAGATATTAAAGAGGTTTTGAGTGACGAGAAAGCCCAACCGCTTATCAAATGTGAAAAAATTGATGGAGAAGACACTTCCCGAATTACAAGTATTGGTTTTGAGCTTCTTTAAGGGTTAAAACTTCAAAGAAGATTATATTTACGATATGAACATTGATAAAATTGTTTTGAATGAATTATTAGGACTGCTTTCTGAAAATAAAGTAGAACTTTTCAATCAGATTTCAGCAGAACGTACTAATCACATCAATGTCGTAGTAGAAAATTTGTACCAAGAGCATAACGCATCCGCCGTATTGAGAACCTGCGATTGTTATGGCATTAACAAAATGCATGTAATTGAGAACATAAACAAATACAAAGTCAATAGAGATATTGCATTGGGCGCAGGTAAATGGGTGGACACAGAAACCCATAATCAAGGCGAAAAACCTACTTTGGAGTGTATTAAAACATTAAAAGAAAGAGGATATAAAATTCTGGCCACAACACCGCATACAGATGATTTTAACATTTACAATGTTCCGATTAATGAACCTATGGCGGTATTTTTTGGGACTGAAATGGATGGCCTATCAAAAGAAGTATTAAATGAAGCTGATTTTAAAGTAAACATACCCATGTACGGCTTTACAGAGAGCTTCAATATTTCTGTTTCAGCAGCAATATTATTGAGTAATTTAAGAAATAGATTGGAGTCATCTGACTTGAATTGGAAGCTTAATGAAGAAGAGCAAACTACATTAATGATTAATTGGTGCATACGCACCTTGATTAAAGGTGAACAAATTGAACAAGAGATCAGAAGAAGGATAATTGGAAAAGAATTGTAAATTTGAATGTATATAACTAAAAATATAAAATATGGGAAAAGGAGATAGAAAAACAGCTAGAGGAAAAAGAACTATAGGCTCTTATGGAGTATCGAGAAAAAGAAAGAAAAGCGTAAAATTTGTGGCTAAGACCAAAAAGAAAAAAGCTCCTGCTAAAAAAACAGCTGATGCGGCTGAAAAACCTGTAGCGAAAAAAGCTCCTGCCAAGAAAAAAGCTGCCCCGGCTAAAAAGAAGACAGAAGCAGCAGCAAAAAAAGAGGAAGACAAGAAGGCCTAATTTCTTGTAATTGATTTTTTTTTTAACAATTGGAATAAATTTTCAAGAATTTAACCGTCACTTTAAATAGTTTTTAGACTTTTGCTGAAAACAAATTAAAGATGAAACATAATTTTGGTGCAGGTCCCTGTATTTTACCACAGGAAGTTTTTCAAGAAGCTTCTAAATCAGTTGTAGATTTTAATGGGTTATCAATTCTAGAAGTATCGCATAGACACAAAGATTTTGTTGCGGTTATGGATGAGGCAACTGCTCTTGTTAAAAAAGCATTAAATGTACCTGATGGGTATTCTGTAATCTTCCTTCAAGGAGGAGCTTCTTTAGGTTTTTTGATTAGTGCTCTTAATATGATGAGAGATTCCAAGAAAGCTTCATACATCAATACAGGCGCATGGTCTAAAAAGGCCATGACTGAAGCTAAAAAAGTAGGGTTTGAAGTAATCGAAGCCGCCAGCTCATCAGATAAAAATTTCAATTACATCCCGAAAAATGTAGGTGTAGATCCAGCATCCGATTATTTACATTTCACTTCAAACAATACCATCTTTGGAACACAGTTCAAAGAAATGCCGAATACGGATGTTCCTCTCGTTTGTGACATGTCTTCGGATATATTTTCACGAGAAATAAACGTAGCAGACTTCGATATGATTTATGCGGGAGCTCAAAAAAATATGGGACCAGCTGGAACCACATTATATATAGTAAAAGATGAGGCTTTAGGGAAATCTACTTCCCCATTTATGCCAACTTATTTGGATTTAAAAACACATGCTGACAAGGACAGTATGTTTAATACGCCTCCAGTATTTCCGGTATATGCATCCATGCTTAACTTACGTCATTTGATTCAAAATGGAGGTGTTAAAGGTGCACAGGAAAGAAATGAAGCCAAAGCAGCTTTGCTCTACAATGAGATTGACAACAATCCATTGTTTGAAGGTACTGTAGCCAACGAAGACCGTTCAAATATGAATGTCACTTTTTTAATGAACGACGAATCAAGATTGGATGAATTCAATGCTTTATGGCAAGATAATGAGATTGTAGGTCTAAAAGGTCACCGATCAGTTGGAGGATTCAGGGCTTCAATGTACAATGCTCTTCCTTTAGAAAGTGTGCAAGTATTGGTTGATTTAATGAAGCATTTTTCAAGTAAAAGATAAAAATTATAAAGATGAAAATATTAGCAAACGACGGTATTTCCGAAAGCGGTGTGAACGCATTAGAAGCAGCAGGATTTGAAGTAATTCTGGATAAAGTGGATCAAGACAACTTAATTGACTTTATCAACAAAGAGCAAGTAGTTGGTGTTTTGGTTAGAAGTGCAACAACAGTGCGGCAAAATGTAGTTGATTCATGCCCAAGTCTTAAGCTTATTGGAAGAGGTGGTGTAGGTATGGACAACATTGATGTAAGCTACGCAAGAGAAAAAGGATTGACTGTGATTAACACGCCTGGTGCTTCTTCTCAATCAGTTGCAGAGCTCGTTATGGGGCATCTTTTTGCGGTATCTAGATTTTTGTATGCTTCATATAAAAACATGGAAACTGGTGAATTCGCAAAGCTTAAAAAGAGCTACGCCAAAGGTGTTGAGCTTAGAGGTAAAACGATTGGAATCATTGGATTTGGTCGTATCGGACAAAGCCTAGCTTCCTATGCATTAGGAGCAGGAATGAAAGTTGTTGCCATCGACCAATACACAGAACCAGCCGCAATATCATTAAATGTGGGTGGAAATCGGGTTGATGTTCAGATCACTCCGACGAATGATTTATCATCAGTAATTGGAGATTTGGATTATATTTCTCTACATGTACCTAAGCAAGCAGATGGTAGCGCTGTGATTCAAATGAAAGAATTTAAAATGATGAAAAAAGGAGTGCGTATAGTGAATGCAGCACGTGGAGGTGTCATCAATGAAGCAGATCTTAAAGAAGCCATTTCCAACGGAATTGTTGCTGCAGCTGCGCTTGATGTTTTCGAGAACGAGCCAAATCCGGACGCATCCTTAACATCTCATGATAGCATTGCCTGCACACCGCATATCGGTGCAGCCACAGTTGAGGCGCAGGACCGAATCGGAACTGAGCTTGCGGATCAGATCAAAGCTACTTTGGCTTAACTGGTGTTTTGTTTGTTGCCATCAGGGGTTTACTTACAAGCCTTACTCGGATATGCACAACTAATTAATTGAATTTATTGGTACATTGAGACACCTCTACAATTATTAATCATTAATAGAAGACTAGTACCCATATTTTCCGTGATAATAGGAACTCAATTCGGAGAGATAAAAACATTATCTAAAATAAAATCTATACAGTCCACCCCAAAGAAATCAAGAAGAAAAGGGCTTCACAAAGGAAAAATAAAGATGTATCTTTAACCCTAATTATGTTTAATTGAATATGAAATACGCGATTCTAATATTAATTTCAGCAACAGCCTATATCAAAGGATATTCACAGACAGAATATATTGGTATATGTAAAATGGACACAATCTATGAAGTTACAGATCTCCACAAATATGTTGGACAAGATGTTACTCTAATTGGTGAGGTAAGAAACTCGAAAATACCAACACTAAATGGTGTTGATATTCAGGATGAAAGCGTTCGAGGAAAAAGAATTATTGTAACTGGAGTATTAATCGAAACAGTGGTGAAAGAAAAGGATGTTGATCCCTTTTCTGCAAACAGAGGAGCAGGAACTTTTTATAATCTGAAGAATGAAAAGATTAGAAAATTAAAAAACTAAACCTAACAATGTGTATTGTGAATAGCATACTGTGGGAAACTGAGGCACCATACATGTAACGTTGTGTGAATTACGATTTAACAAATTAAGGCTATTATGAATGAATCACTGGCGGCAATAGTCTTCACTGTGCTAACAGGTATTGTTATGGTTTAGGGTGTTTAGCACTTGGATTACCTTGGGGTAAAGCTTCCATGGGAGGAAAGTATCCTGGAAAGTATCCGCCAAGAATGAAGGCTGTCGCTGTAATTAACATATTAATATTAGGTTTATTTGTTGCGATTGTATGGTCAAAAGCTAACTTACTATTTCCACAATTAAAATCACTTTCAGATATTGGAATTTGGTTTGTTGTAGCATTTATGCTTATTGGAACAGTTTTGAATACAATTACTCCAAGTAAAATTGAAAGAATATGGGCCCCAGTTGCTTTGTTTCAATTAATCACGAGTTTAATAATGGCTATTAGTTGATACCTGAATAATTACTAAATACACGCTTAAGTAGATAATAAAAACAGCACACAAGTAAGGCTTAGATATCAAGCCCTAACCTACCAAATCATTTCTTCGTCTTTGAGTCGAAACGTTAAAGAACCTTTATCTCTTCAATTGAATCTCCCTCAACAATCGCATCAATCACCTCCAGTCCATCAGTAACTTTTCCAAAGCAGGTATGAACTCCATCCAGATGGGACGTGTTGTTTCTACTGTGACATACGAAAAACTGAGAACCTCCTGTGTTGGGACCAGCATGTGCCATAGATAAGACTCCGCGGTCGTGGTGTTGATTTCCGCCATCAAGCTCACAATCAATTTGATAACCTGGCCCACCCATGCCTGGCATTCCACTTTCACCTTCTCTTGTATTCGGACATCCTCCTTGAATTACAAAATCAGGAATCACCCTGTGCCACTTTAAACCATCGAAATATCCGTTCTCGGCAAGCTTCACAAAATTGGCTACTGTATTCGGAGCATCATCAGCATAAAATTCAACTTTCATGTCTCCTTTACTCGTCTTAATTAACGCATTCATAACTATCAGTTTTAATGGAACAAATTTATATTTTTTTCTGAAAAATTAAAACACTGTTGAAAACTTCGTTGATAAACCTATGAAAGCCCCTTAAAATAGAAGTTCTAGACCTATTAAATTTGAAACAACTGCATATTAACAGGATTTTAAATGGGTATGTTTAGCACATTGATCAAAAAAAAGTTATCTGACAATCAAGTCGCCAACATCTTCATCAACGCTATTTTCGACTCCGTGGACAAAGGGTTTTGTGAAGTAGCTTCTCTAATCAATGAAGATCCCGTTTTTGTCAGTTCTCCAAAAATCAGTAAAGATGCAAGCGGAGAATTTGGACTTATTATAATAGTTGGAAACCTTTCTTTTCTTGAAAGCACTTTTGACGCAGTACAAGCAGCAAATGTCGAGAAACTTATCTTTTTAAAGCTTTCAAAGATTTATGAAATGGAAGCCGAAGACTTCGAAAAATTGATCCGCAAATATCAAAGTTTTATATCACGCGTAAATCATCCTTCCAAAAATTGGATTTACGGTATGTCCAAAGCAATATTTCACAAGTACAAACTAAATGACTACCAAGACGAGTATTTCAAAAGGATGAGAGCTCCGAATCCATTATTCTTAAAAAGAATGGATGAAATAGTCTGTAACTATGTTTGGAACTGGGATGCCTTCTTTAAAAAGTATAGACTGTAACACATTCTTCTTTAATTTCTTTTTACTGTTTTTTTATAATCTAAAAAAAATGAAACCAAAATTCATTTATCTCGTTTGATAACATGCAAACAATAACTAATGAAAAAACTAATCTACGTATTGCTTCCGCTTGCGATTTCAGCAACTATTCCATGTCTCGGACTAGATGCTCACAATAGAGTAGATTATGTAAAATCTTACAGTACCTACGCGGTTCAAAACATGAAAATGTATAATATCCCCGCTAGCATAACCTTAGCTCAAGGCATACTCGAATCTGGATCTGGAAATTCAGAATTGGCAAAGAGGTCCAACAATCATTTTGGTATTAAATGTGGCTCCAATTGGTCAGGAGGAAAAACCTATCATGATGATGATGCTAAAGGAGAATGCTTTCGAACCTATAAGAGCGTATTAGATTCTTACAATGATCACAGTAAATTTTTAACAGAGAATCGGAGATATAGAAATCTATTTTTACTACGCATAGATGATTACAAGTCTTGGGCAAGAGGTTTAAGTAAAGCTGGTTATGCCACAAATCCAAATTACGCAAATCGTCTTATAGATATAATTGAAGATCTTCAGCTGTTTGAATTTGATGAAGCTTTCTACAAAGCAAAACCAATTGATGCAGACATTAGCTCGAGAAGAAAGAATGTTTCCACAATAAATGGAACAAATATTATTCAAGCAAAGGCAGGTGACTCCTATTTTAAAATAGCAAAAACATTCGGCCTAACGCTGAGACAAATTCACAAATACAATGACACCAAGTATAAGAATCATGAAATTCTTGAAAAAGGCGCCTACGTGTATTTGGAACCAAAACGATTTAGGTCAAAGAAAAATAAATTTATTATCCTTTCAAAAAATTCAAGTCCCTTGGAAGTATCTCAAAAAGAGGGCATTAAACTAAAAGTACTGATGAGAAAGAATCATATTTCTTCTCCGGATGAACAACTGCGGAAAGGAGAGAAGGTATTCCTACGCTAGACATAGGTCTGCGGGAATTTGTTTGTTGTTTGTTTTTAAAGCCCCATTAATTTGGGGCTTTATTAATTTCTAATAATCACCCCTTACTTTACCCCCTCCTAATAAGCCCGAAGAAATTTAAAAGATTAGAATCTTATTTGTAAATTCGCCGTTCAATGAAAAGCATACTACTCTTAATTATACTTGCTATTTCGACATATTCTTTGAGCCATGAAACTTATTTCGCATTTGCAGAAATGGAATATGACGAAAATTGCTCTTGCCTTGAAATCAGCATTAAAGTCTCAGCACATGATTTAAATTCAATTGCTGAAAATGAAATCAAAAACTATTCAGGATTAGAAAAGGCCCTTAATAACGAAGAACAAATTCAAAAAATAATTCAAAAGATTATTCTCCCTGGATTTAAAATCACTCAAAACCAAAAAGAGCTTGAATTATTTTATGAAGGTTTTGAACTAAACAACGATGGAAACTGTTTATTCTTTTTACGGACACAGAAAATAGAAAGGAGTGTTGTAAACGTTACATTCGATTTGTTTATGAGTACTTACATTGAACAGCAGAATAAATTAATTTACAATAAGTCTAATCACTCAAAAGAGCCCTATAATTTTTTTGAGTCAAAGCGAGAAACAGAAATAATATTATGAAAAAGTCTTACTTATTTTCACTCATTCTTTTATTAACCGTAATTGTTCAGGTTAAAGGTCAGAAGAAATTTGCACAAATTGAAGAGCTCATTCCTACTCCAAATGAGTACAGAAACGCGGCGGGTGCACCTGGCTACAATTATTACCAGCAACAAGCAGATTACAAAATGAATATTTCAATAGATGATGAAACTCAAATATTAAAAGGAGATGAGGTCATAACCTACACCAATAACTCACCAGATCAGCTGAGCTATCTTTGGTTACAATTGGATCAAAATTTATTCGCAAAAGATTCCGATACCAAATTGATATATGTTGAAAAAATGGAGGACTTTCGGGATATTAGTCAGATTCAGCGAAAGGTTTTTGACTATGATGGTGGATTTAAAATTGAAGAGGTTAAAAGTCTAAATGGTAATGACTTGAAGTATTCAATCAATAAAACAATGCTAAGAATTGACCTCGACAAACCTTTAAAAACAGGAGCAAGTATCTCATTTAAAATTAAATGGTGGTATAACATCAATGATCGCATGAAGGTTGGCGGAAGGTCAGGTTATGAATATTTTGAAAAAGAAGACAACTACATCTATACTGTTGCACAATTTTTTCCAAGAATGTGCGTCTATGATGATGTTTCAGGATGGCAAAATAAACAGTTCTTGGGACGTGGAGAATTTACGTTGCCTTTTGGAGATTATGAAGTTTCTATAACTGTACCTTCAGATCATATACTTGGAGCAACTGGAGAGATTCAAAATGCATCTTCATTATTGACATCCAATCAAAAAAAGAGATTAGAAGAGGCGAAAAAATCAGATAAACCTATTTTTATTGTCACTGAGCAAGAAGCAAAAGCAAAAGAGTCAAAACATTCCAAAAGAATGAGTACATGGAAATTTAAAGCCATTAATGTTCGAGATTTTGCATTTGCGACCTCGAGAAAGTTTATTTGGGATGCCCAAAACACCAATGTCGGCGGGAAAGATGTGCTTTGCATGTCTTATTATCCTAAAGAAGGTAATCCGTTGTGGGAAAGATATTCAACAAAGCTCGTAGCACATACCGTACAAACCTATTCTAAATATACAGTGGATTACCCTTATCCTGTTGCCATTTCTGTACACTCAAAGTCTATTGGTATGGAATATCCAATGATCTGTTTTAATGGAGGAAGACCGGAGGCTGATGGGACATATTCAGAAAGAACGAAATATGGAATGTGGGGTGTTATTATTCATGAGGTAGGACATAATTTCTTTCCTATGATTATCAACTCTGATGAACGTCAATGGACATGGATGGACGAAGGACTCAATACTTTCGTTCAATATTTAACAGAACAGGAATGGGAGCGTGGGTATCCCTCTAGACGTGGACCAGCTTATAAAATTGCAGACTACATGAAAGGAGACAAATCCAACATCTCCCCTATTATGACAAATTCTGAATCGATATGGCAGTTTGGAAACAATGCATATGGTAAACCTGCAACAGCTCTGAATATTCTGCGTGAAACTATTATGGGAAGAGAGCTTTTCGATTTCGCTTTTAAAACCTATTGCGAAAGATGGAAATTTAAACACCCTACTCCTGCTGATTTCTTTAGGACAATGGAAGATGCATCCGCTGTTGATCTGGATTGGTTCTGGAGAGGATGGTTTTACAGTACCGATCATGTAGATATTTCATTGGAATCGGTTCAATTATTTCAATTGAACACTCAGAATCCAGAAATAGAAAAAGCTTTTTCAAAAGCACAAGACGATAATCGTGATGATTTTAAAGGTGATATAGAAAATGTAAACTCGATAAAAGAAACAATAAATGAAAAAGATAGCGATATAGATGACTTTTATGCAAAGAGAGATATATATAAGGTAGACAAATTGGATGAAAAAGAATATAAAGAGTTTCAAGTCCGAAATTCTGACAAGCTTTCTCTGTTAAATGCAGACAACTACTTTTACGAGCTCAATTTTAAGAATATTGGAGGTCTTGTAATGCCACTAATCATTCGAATATCGTATACAGATGAGACCTCTGAAATTATTAGAATCCCTGCAGAAATATGGAGAAGAAATGAAGTTAATGTTTCAAAAGTGTTCATTTTAGATAAAGAAGTTTCTTCATTTAGATTAGACCCATTATTGGAAACCGCTGACACAGACCTTTACAATAACGCTTGGCCACGAGAGGTCGTTCCATCAAGGTATGATCTTTTCAAAGAACGAAAAATGAGAATGCAAATGCGGGAAAACCCAATGCAGCGTCAAAAAAGAGTTGATGAAATTCAAGACTGATCTTTTTCTGATTTCAAAACATTTGAGCCGATTCGTAAATTTGTTATCTAAAAAATTTCGCTCACATTGATTGACAATTCACATGATACGGATAAAGAAGCTATTCTTGTTATTGTAGGCTTTTTGGGCGCAGGGAAAACAACAGTATTGAAAGAGCTTGCTGATTCATACACCGCCGAGGGATGGAGCCCTTATATACTCCTAAATGATTACGAAAATGCCTACCTGGATGTACAGCAGTTCAAAGCACAATTGACTGCCAAATCGATTCAAGGAGTGAGTGGAAGCTGTATTTGTTGCGATGGCATTCATGTATTGAGAGACTTTGTCAATAAAATACCTCCAAGAGAAAATGGCATCACTTTAATTGAGGCCAATGGAACAACAGATGCTTGTGCCCTTGCTGGATTCCTAGGAACAGGCTTGAATGAGCGATTTATGCCTCCCGTTCAATTGTCGGTGGTCAATGTAAAGGATTGGCAACAACGCACACCTCACGATGAACTCGAAGCCAATCAGATTCAGCTATCCTCTGTGATCTTATTGACACACCTTGACGGCTCCTCCAAACATCGACAGCTAGAGGTACGCAATGCGCTACAAAGAATCAATCCGACCGCCAAGCTCATGACTCTCGAAGAGCTCAAGATTGATGTACTAACGAGGCTTGCTCCTTCGAATAATGATGTCAATAAATTAGACCATATGAAAACCCATTGGTCATCCTGTTCAGTGGACTTACCCGAGCTGCCTCATCAAAGAAGCATCGAAGTATTGTGTAATCATTTTCCTGAAACCATACTAAGAATCAAAGGTTGTGTCAAAATACAAGGTGAAGCACATTATACCTATTTCGAACGAACTCCGGATGGAATCATTGCAATTAGACCCTTCAATGGCATTCCGCCAATGGGTCCTAAGCTTCTGAGTATTGGACTTGGAAGCGAACCTTCTCTATTGAACATGGCGATTGAAAAAACAAAAGAAGAAAAATCCGTTTAAAACACAAAACCAGCCAAATACGACCGTTAAATAGACGTTTCGACCTTTAAATAATTCCTCTATAAAGTTCACAGACATTGTGGTTATATTTGAGCATTGTGGTTATATTTGAGTATGAAACTAAAACTCGTTTTACTAATGTCCCTTGGAATATTGACTCTGTCAAGTGCAATAGGACAAACAGTTACCTTGAGTCCTTCGAATACGCCAAAGCCGGAATTTAGATACAATTACAATAAAGTTGATTTTGACTATTCAATTGCTCTTGATACAGGAATGAATGTTGTTTGGGATTTATCAAATATGGTCATACTAAATGAAGTGAAAAGCTTCTATTATACAAAAAACCCGAATTATATATCCTTCCCAAATCATGAAGACCATCCGAACCCGAGCATTGATACTGGTCCCTCAGAAACGGACACGACGCTGCTAAGGTCAGATAATGTCATTTTAAAAATAACTGATACATTATTTTTTCAGGCTTATAGTATAAGAGAGGAAGAGCCAGGCCTTTTCGATGCATATGTGAACAACGAGGCTATTCCTACTCTAAAATTCCCTTTTGATTACAATTCAAGTATGGAATTGGAGAATTGGGTGATTGACCATTGGAATGGGTATTATTCTTCTCTTTACTCATGGAAAGAAGGCGATGCAACAGGCTCATTAATTACGCCTGATTCGTTAATAACAAACTTACTCCGCATCCATACGAGCCATGATCGGACACCATGGGGTGGATTATCCATGAAGCGTAATACTTATGAATGGTATTCTCAGAATTCAGACACCCCTCTTTTCAAAGTAGAATACAAATACTCTTACTACAATGACCCGATGGGCGTCATAGAATCGGGACACGATACGACCGCTTGGCTATTAACGTCAATTGAGTATGTTCCCCCATCATTATACGAAAATCAAAACGATTTGATTTATCCAAACCCGTCATCAAGTCATGTCTCTTTAAAGACTAACTCAAAAATTAATACAATATCAATCTTTGATACTGAAGGTAAATTTATCCAATCCATAAATGGGCTTGAACCAAATGCAATCGAAATGTATTTGGAAATTAATGAGATAAAATGGATGCAAAGATATACATTGGATGTTGGCAATCTGATCACGGGGGTCTATTATATGCGTTACACATTAGAAAATGGCAAAGTACTGAATAAGCGATTTATGGTTGAAAACTAAACACAACCAAGCGCAATCACATTAAAACTCATGATACCAGAAAACACTCAGGCAAATCTAAAAGAAGGCAATTGGCTCATTCACAAGGATGGAATCAATGTTATACAAGTTTGGGGATCAAATTTCAACGGAAAAGAAAAAGTATTTCTGAACAATGAACTTGTTTCTGAAGAACGAAATAGGTTAAAAAAACAGAGTGTACATCATTTTCAAGACAAAAACGGGGATGAATATGAGGTGAAATTTGAAACCACAAGTATTTCCAAAGGTGTTATGGAGTGTACGATAAAGAAAGAAAACAAGATTCTTAAAGTTTTTAAAACCAGCTATGTAAAGCGAAAGAGCTCCGTATTCAGGATTTTGATTCCGATATTGGCCGGTGCTATTGTCATTTACAGCACGACAATAGACCTTCCATTAGGTGTAATTCTGATGCTCTACATCGGGCTTATTGCTCTTTTTATTTATCAATTTAAAACCCGAGATCCTGGAGAAATGGTAATTGAAGAAAAGGAAATCTGATTTTTATTTCTTTCTAAAGAAAATCTTAACCGGCACCCCCTCAAAATCAAAATGCTCACGCAAACGGTTTTCAAAAAACCGCTTGTATGCATCTGTAATATATTGGGGCAAATTACAAAATACGGCAAATGAGGGAGCGTGAGTTGGCAGCTGTTGAATAAACTTAATTTTAATGTACTTGCCTTTAACAGATGGAGGTGGCGTTGAATGCACTACGTCAAGCATCACATCATTTAATTTGGAGGTGGGTATTTTTTGAATTCTATTTTCAAAAACAGTCATTGCTGTCTCAATGGCCTTATGAATTCTCTGCTTAGTAATAGTTGACGTGAAGACAATGGGAACATCATTAAATGGTGCAAGTTGTTCTCGGATTTTATCTTCGTATTTTTTAACTGAGCTATGGTCTTTTTCTATTAAATCCCATTTATTAACCAGCACTACAACTCCCTTGGAATTCTTTTCAATCATATAAAATATGCTCAAGTCCTGCTTTTGAACACCCTCTTGCGCATCTACCATAAATAGACAAACGTCTGAGTTTTCAATGGTCCTTACGGAACGCAATACAGAATAATATTCAATATCCTCAGTCACTTTGGCTTTCTTGCGAATACCTGCAGTATCTATCAATAAGAAATCAAATCCAAAAGCATTGTAACGCGTATGTATTGAATCTCTTGTGGTTCCAGAAATATCAGTTACGATATTACGCTCCTTACCAATAAATGCATTAATGATAGAAGATTTACCCACATTTGGCTTTCCAACGATCGCTAACCTGGGAAGATTGTTTTCTTCTAAAACAGACTCATCTTCAACATCAAAAAAGGTAACCAATTTGTCCAATATTTCTCCAGTACCAGAACCATTCGTGGCAGACAAGTCATATACATCGCCTAAGCCAAACGAATAAAATTCAGAGGATAAGCCTACTCTTGCCGTATTGTCAACCTTATTTGCTACAACTAGGATTTCTTTGTTGCTCTTTCTTAATAGATTGGCAACAACCTGATCCATTTCAACTACACCTGTAGTTACATCTACCATAAAGACAATAACCGAGGCCTCATCAATAGCTAACTCAACCTGTCTTCTAATTTCTCCTTCAAAGATATCTTCTTTGGTACGTGCATATCCTCCGGTATCAATTACAGAAAACTTACAACCGTTCCATTCTCCTTGACCATAAATTCGATCTCGAGTTACACCACTAACTTCTTTAACAATAGCGTCTCTAGACTCTGTTAGCCGATTAAAGAGAGTCGATTTACCCACATTGGGTCTTCCTACTATGGCGATAATATTTGACATGTTATACTTTTAGTAACCGTATTTTTTTAGCTTTTGCTCAGAGCTTCTCCAATCCTTATCTACTTTGACAAAATTTTCAAGATAAACCTTTCTATCTAAGAATTTCTCTAAATCAATTCTTGATTTTTTACCAATTTTTTGAAGCATCTCTCCTCCTCTACCGATGATAATGCCCTTTTGAGAATCTCTTTCAACAATGATTTGAGCACGAATTCGAATCATTCGGCCATCTTCTTTATATTCCTCTACAAGAACTTGGCAACTGTAAGGAATTTCTTTTTGACAAAGCTCGAATATTTTTTCACGTATAATTTCCGATATAAAAAAACGCAATGGTCTATCCGTTAAATCATCTTTATCGTAATATGGAGGACTTTCTGGAATATGCTGAACTATTTCATTCCATAATTCACTCACATTGAATTCATGTAACGCCGAAATAGGGCAAACCTTTGCATTAGGAAGCTGTTTCTGCCAGTATTCAATTCGTTTAAAGACTTCCGCTTGCGAAGACAGGTCTATTTTATTAATCAAACAAAACACGGGCACAGAGAGCTTCTTAATACGCTCTAGTGTTTTGACATGATTCATCTCTTTTTCTTTTGTATCTGTAACGAACAATAAAACATCTGCATCCTTAATCGATCCTTGAACACTATCCATCATGTTGTCATGAAGCTTGTAGGCTGAATTCACTACTCCGGGTGTATCTGAAAACACAACCTGAAGGTCATCTTCATTTACAATGCCAATAATACGATGTCTTGTCGTTTGCGCTTTTGAAGTCACAATAGATATACGTTCACCAACCAAACGATTCATTAAGGTCGATTTTCCGACATTAGGACTCCCTACAATATTTACAAAACCTGACTTATGTGCCATATGAAATGAATTGGGCGCAAAGGTACGACATTTAAAATGATGTTGTAAATAATTTGATTAATCTATACTTTTAAGGAATATATCGGATTTTGAAAAAAAAAATAATTCTTTTTATTTCCTTGCTAAGCATACTCGTTATCATTTATTATCGAGAAAAATTTGCTCTTATTTTTTCAAACCCTGAAGACTTTTTAAACTTATTTCTAGAAACTTCGAAAATAGCCGCGTTCAGTCTATATGCCTTGGCTTTAAATTTGGCGATATTCTTTCTGGCTGCAATTATTGAAATACTATCAATTGGATGGACAAAATCATCTATAAATAGAATACTTTCAAATCGATCAAAATCGACATATGGTGATTTATGGTGCTGGGCTTTATCTATTTTTAACCTTTATGACCTATTCGTCCTGCTGTTTTCATTTGGATTTTTCTATGCTACGACGAGCCTAGTGATGCACAATGCGTTCGAAATTCATTTGATCGATAAAATAGGATCTCCATTCATTGTTTTTATTCTTGTCTTTACCATTTCTGATTTCAAACACTACATCTGGCATTATTTCATGCACAAAAGACCTTTTTGGGAGCTACATAAGTACCATCATTCTGCGACTGAATTTAATTTAATTACGACCACAAGAAGCCATTTTTTGGAAAAAGGCTTTTTAACCATTATTGATGTATTTGTATTTCTTTTGTTGGGAGTCCCCCCTGAGTATTTTGTTCTCATTGCTTTTGGAAGAGAGTTTTATGCGTTTGTTCTACATGCTGACGTCAACTGGTCTTTAGGTTGGGTAGGTAAGTACATCTTTATATCACCGAAGGCGCATAAAATTCATCACAGTGATCATGAAAAACATTTTGGCAAAAACTTAGGAACATTTTTTAACTGGTGGGACCATATTTTTGGAACCTTTCTGGATACGGATGACGAAATTCAAATAGGTGTCAAAGACTCCTCGTTTAATAAAAAAGGATTTTGGAATGACATGATTATTGGAACAAAGGAGTTCGCAATAGCAACACTTCAAATGACAGGCAAAAAGTAACAAAAATCAATGCAGCTTTTGTCTCTTTATTAGGTATTGTTGAAGAACCGGCTCTACTCCATCTGCGATATTAACCTCTACAAAATCTATACTAAGATTTACACATTTCATCCTGATTTCTTCAAAATACGATTTTATTCTTTTCTCATATGTTTCTCGGATTTCGTTTGGATTTAACTTCATCTTTTCGCCAGTTTCCATATCTATAAGCTCGTAGGGTCGATTTTCAAGGTCCAAATCTTTTTCAATCGCATTGTCTAAAACCTGAAACAAAACCACTTCATGCTTATTGTGTTTTAAATGCTGCAACGACTCAATTACCTCATTAACACTACTTGGATCATCAAGTAAATCCGTAAATATCACTACTAAACTTCTTTTGTGAACCAATTCTGCAACCTCATGTAAAGCATCTGAAGTAGTGGTTACATTTTTTTCTTTAGGGTTATAATCCTTTAAACCTTTTTCGAGTTCAACATAAAGCTGACGGTGATGACTTTGAGAAGATTTAGATTCACTCAAGAATTCTACTTTTTCATTAAAAAACCCGAGCCCTACTGCATCCCGTTGTCTTCTCAAAAGCTCCATTAAGCTGGCCACAGCATAAACCGAAAATTCAATTTTGGATATATCTGTATACTTAAAAAACATTGAGCTTGAAGAATCAATCACAAAGTAGCATCTCAAATTGGTTTCCTCCTCGTATTTTTTGGTATACATTCTTTCAGTTCTACCATAAAGCTTCCAATCTATATGCCTGGTGGATTCACCATTATTGTAGAGCCGATGTTCAGCAAACTCAACTGAAAAACCATGAAAAGGACTCTTATGCATCCCCGTAATAAACCCCTCAACTACTTGCCTGGCCAGTAATTCCAGATTTCCAAATTGGGCAAGCTTTAAACGATCAATGGGCATAAGTTAAAATTAGATTAAGTTTTAGTATTCAGGTGCCTATATATTGTGTTCAATAAAACTCCAGTTAATATCAAAAAGACACCAACATATACAATCAAATTGAGTCTTTCATCAAAAATAAACAATCCGATGAGAAGTGCATAAATAATACCTAAATACTGAAATGGTGCAATAACCGAAGCGTGCCCATAATGCAGTGCTTTAGTCAATAAAATTTGAGCAAATTGTGTAAAAACTCCTATTATTAATAAGAAAAGCCATTCAATCCCAACGGGATGAACATAATCGAACAAGCACCAAATTACCATAAAAGGAATCGATACCATTGGAAAATACAATACAATATTTATCGGGTGATCAGTGGATTTAAGCTTTACAATTGCCGTGTATGCAATCCCTGAAATCGAAGCTGAAAGCATTCCCAAACCCAGCCATAAATAATCAATTGATAGTGTATTATTATTGCTAAGAATGTCTTGTAATGAGATCAGAGCTACTCCAATAAAAGCAAAAGCAACAAACAACCATTGAACCTTAAAAATCCGGTCGCCTATCAATAGCATTGTGAACAACATTGTAAATATAGGAGCGAGATACTGAATTACTGCTGCAATAGCAAAAGGCAAATGCTGGATGGTCATAAAAAATATGGTGAGCGCCACCGTACCCGAGATTCCTCTAATGAGTAACCATTTTTTATTGACACCAAAAAAACCATATCCCCTATACTTAATGATCATTGAGCTCAGCACAAAAGAAACCAGAGATCTTGCAAGAACAAGCTCATGAGCAGGAATAAATTGAACTTTATATGAGATAAATTCAGTGGCCCCACTTTGCCCAAAAAGCTTAACGAAAAAATTCACAACCAAAAAGCAGATTCCCGACAGAATAATAAAAAGTATACCCTTTTTCACCTCCTCAAACGAATTAAGCTCCTCCTTTTTGTTTGACTCGATAGCCCATACCAGTGAGCATTTGAATGGCTTTTTTCACAAAATTACCTTGGATTAATATTTCTGAATTTTTTACTGATCCACCCACACCAAACCTATTCTTTAAGATTTTAGACAAGTCCTTTAAATCATCCTCAGTGCCAATAAATTCCTCAATTAAAGTAACCTCCTTTCCTCCTCGGTTTTTTCGGTCCAAAGAAACATACAAGCACTGTTGATTAGGTGGTAAAGTCTCATGTTCTTCATTTTGCTCATCTTGAAATTCAAAATCCGGATTAGTGGAATACACCACATTAATTCTTTTTTTATTTTTTTTTGACATATCGAATCTATTCAATTAAAAGTATGTATGACAAAAGTAATTTATACTTTGTAAGTATAATATTTAATTTTACTGCGTTATAGTATTACATGGGAGAAAACAAAAAGAAAATTGTTACAATTGTAGGTGCAAGACCTCAAATCATTAAGGCTTCTGTAATTAGCAGGGCTATAGCTCAGTATTTTTCTGATTTTATGGAGGAGGTCATTGTGCATACTGGGCAGCATTATGCTGAGAATATGTCAGATATATTTTTTAAAGAGCTTAATATCCCTGAACCTGCATACAACATTAGAGTAGGATCAGGTACTCATGGCTCTCAAACAGCGCAAATGATAAAAGGTATTGAAGAAATTCTCTTCAAAGAAAAACCTGACGCCGTTATTCTTTATGGTGACACAAATACAACTATTTCTGGAGCAATTGCGGGCTCAAAAATTGGAATCCCGATAATCCATATAGAGGCAGGATTGAGAAGTTATAATAAAAAAATGCCAGAGGAAATAAATAGAATTACCTGTGATCATATGTCATCTTTACTATTTGTTCCTACCTCTGCTGGTATCGAAAACCTATCAAAAGAAGGTTTTAATATCAAAAATAAAGGAACAGCCTCTATCGACTCTCCTAACATTTATCATTGTGGTGATATTATGTACGACAACAGTCAATTTATAGAGAATCATCCTCAAATTGAATCGACAATTTTAAATGATTATAATTTAAAAGAAGGTGGTTATATTTTGTTCACCATTCATAGAGCGAATAATACAGACAAAAGTGAAAACCTACTTAATATTTTATCCGCATTAGTAGATGCTCAATATAAAACAGGTTTAAAAATAATACTTCCCTTACATCCGAGAACACGAAATAAAATTGATGAGCATAAAAATGAAACTATCGTTAATGCATTATTTAATAACCCAAATATTCATGTTATTGATGCCATAGGTGTATTCGATATTACAGAATTAGAAAGAAAAGCAAGAATTATTGCAACAGATAGCGGAGGAATTCAAAAAGAAGCCTATTTCTTTAAAAAACCATGCGTAGTTCTTAGAGAAGAAACCGAATGGATTGAAATGCTCGAAACCGGCAGCACTATTCTTACTGGAGCAGATAGGGAAAAAATTCTTTTATCAATTGAACAATTATTATGCAATGACAGTTTATCTTTCCCTCCCATCTTCGGGGATGGCAATGCAGGTAAGTTTATTTGCTCTAAAATTCTAAGCGACTTATAAGTAATGCTCATATTTGTTGAAAACATAACGAACAGATTAAGCTATACCTTTGATTTCATCTTTAAGGAAAGAGACCTAAAATATGAATTCACCATCGATGTGGACTATTTTTTAGCCTCGGAGTCTCCAAAATTCAATTATTCTAGAAATACCTTTGATAAAGAAATCACATCTCTTATACCCTCTTCAATTTTGTTTCGTAAGGGCGTTTACAACTTTACCATCGATAAGAACCTATTTAATAACGAAGAGTGTCTGACAATTAATGATAAAACAGATCCATTTGCTAGCATTTTTTATATTCTTACCAGATACGAGGAATACAACTCAACCTTAATTGATCAGCACGGAAGGCATCAAGGCATTCATTCAGTACTATATCGATTTAATTGGCAGCATAAAGCTATGTGTGATCATTGGGCAGAAGATATTCTGGATTATTTCAAAGTCAACTGTAAATTCAAATACCAAAAGAAAATCTATCACCCTCAAATCATTCCCACATTTGATATAGATAAGGCCTATGCTTTTAAACACAAGGGTTTATTAAGAACAATTTTAGCAAATTTCAAAGACCTTTGGAAAAAAAATGCTAAGCAGGTAGTGGAACGCAAAATGGTGATTAGCGGAAGTAAAAAAGACCCCTTTGATAATTTTGACAGAATCTATGAAATTCACCGACGAGGATATGACGTTAAATTATTTTGGCTGCTTGGTGATTATGGGAAATATGATAAAAACATTTCCTACAAACACAAAAGGCATGTTAGACTTATCAAAAAAATGGCTAAAATTGCCTCCATTGGAATTCACCCTAGCTATAAATCCAATTCAAATGACTTCTTTGTTCATAATGAAATTGAAAGACTTCAAAATATTCTTTCAAAACATGTCAAAAATAGTCGACAGCATTATCTCAAAATGACTTTGCCAAATACCTATGAAACATTAATTGAACAGGATATCGAGCATGATTATTCAATGGGTTACGCAGATATATGTGGATATCGTTCTGGTACTGCAAGAAAACACCATTGGTTTAATGTAATGACGAATCAAAAAACCAAATTGAAAATTCATCCATTCGCCTATATGGATGGCACGCTAAATGAGTATCTAAAGATGTCTCCTGAGGAAGCTCAGGAAAAAATAGTTGAGCTATTTATGGAAACTAAAAAATACGGTGGAGATTTTATTTTTATTTGGCATAATGACACTATTAATGATTATGGCCATTGGAAATCTTGGTCTCAGGTATTGGAATTCACCTTAAGATTAAGAGAAATATTTGATTAACTTTATAATAAAAGTAAATGTACTCAAATAACTAATTAACAGAATATTACCACTCCCTATTGTATTCAGAGTCAATCATCATGTTTTTCCCATCTTCTTTTTGAAGGGCATAATTAAATCCCGAATACACCGAGTAAGAACCGACTCTACCAAAAACATCCATAGCAATAAAACCACATTGAAGACCTGTCAGGTCATCGTGCTTAGAAATAATTCTTTCTACAGCCAATCGACAGGCATCCTGAGGTGTTTTTCCCTGCCTCATTAATTCAACTACTGTATGGCTACCAGCTATTCTAATGATAGCTTCTCCCATACCAGTAGCACAAGCTCCTCCAATTTCGTTATCGATAAAAAGACCAGCTCCAATTATTGGTGAGTCTCCAACTCTTCCATGCATTTTATATGCCCACCCACTCGTGGTGCATGATCCACTCAAATTACCGAATTCATCCATAGCCAGCATTCCGATTGTATCGTGGTTCTCGTGGTTAATCTTAGGCTTCTTAAACAAATCCTTATTCTCTTTCTTCCATTCTTTCCACTCCTTTTTTACTTCCTTTATAGGGGTTTTATACTTCTCAAACCCTTCTTGTATCGCAAACTCTCTAGCACCCTGCCCAACAAGCATGACGTGTGGTGTTTTATCCATGACTGCCCTTGCTACAGAAATAGGATGCTTAATCCCTTCTATACACGCCACTGATCCACATCGTGAATTTTCATCCATAATACAGGCATCAAGTGTCACATGCCCTTCTCTATCTGGCCTACCTCCAATACCCACGCTCCGATTTGTAAGGTCTGCCTCAGTAATTTTAACTCCCGCCTCAACAGCATCAATCGATTTTCCTCCATCTGACAATATTCGCCATGCTTCATCATTGGCTTTTATTCCATGACTCCATGTAGATATAACTATATTGTTTCTCTTAATAAGATCATTGTCTGTTTGTTTTTGACCATTGCCACCAGCATATATCTTTTTAGATTCGAGCATAGCCAAAACTGCCGATGTTAATCCATATTTAAAAAACGTTCTTCTTTTCATATTTTATTGTTTTAAAACTTTACTTGCGGGTGTTGCGCAAATGAGTACCATAATTTCTACTGAAATAATGTCTTGTACCGTCGCCATACATATACAAGTAATTTACTTCACTAGGGTTCAATGCAGCCTCAAGTACTCGAGAATTGACCAAGCAAATCGGACCAGGAGGAAGCCCCTTGATTTTATAGGTATTATACGCACAATCAATATCCCTATGTTCATATAGCAACCTGGTCACTCCTTTCAGCTCATCTCCCCAACAATAAACAAAAGTGGGGTCTGATTGAAGCAGCATGTTTATTTCTATTCGATTTAGATATAATTTTGCTATATCACTCCATTCATCCTCAAGCCTTGATTGCTCTAGGTATACCATACTTGCGAGAGTGTATAGTTCAGATGGAGAATTTAGATTGATCTTATTTAGCTTATTCATTCTTTCACTTGTCCAGAATTTTTTGAACTCCTTTGCCATTCTTTCAACAAATTGTTTTTCATCAGTATCATAAAACATTTTATAACTATCGGGGATAAACATCGCTGGAAATTGTTCTTTGGTAAAACCATATCTACGATAGGTTTCTGGATTATTTAAATATTGTGCTAAATCGGCGCTGTCTATAATAATAGTTTCAGCTGCCTTTTTGGACAGTTGGTTCAGCTGATACATCCCCTTACAATTATTAAATGTGATGGTAACTTCCACCTCTGCATTTCCATTACCCCTGGAATTTATCCTGAAACCATTTAACAGATCTTTAACTTTTGTATTTGGCGCAATTATATATTTCCCTAAAGCAATTTTATTTTTATCTAAACCTTTGTATTTGCCTATTTCAATAAAGGCTTCCTCATCATCAATGATTTTTTCTTTTTTAAGCTGGGCCGCCAATTCTTTCAAACTAGTTTTTTCTTTAATGAAAAAGGGTTTTTCTGTTTTGTTTATTGTTACTACTTGGCTTGCAAAATAAAGATTGATTTTTGGCATTAAAAGAACTATCGTCACAATTAACACAATCAATACACCTACAATTATTTTTATTCCTCTTTTTGTCATTACCTATTAAAATTCTATTTTAAAACTATTCATCTTCTTATCAGAAACAGCTGAATCAACCATTTTATAACCCGATTTTTTGAATAATGTATTACTAGCCACATTGTCCATTTCAACAAATGCGGTCAAACAATGTATTCCCAACACGCTTTCTGCGTATTCATGTATAAGTTTCAGAGCTTCACCAGCAAAACCTTTTTGCCTATTCACCTTGTCGATTATCGCAATCCCTACCTCTGCACTTTCCTGATCAAAATCAATATTGTATAAATCAACCATTCCTAGAGGCACATTTGAAAGGTTATTACAAATAATGTAACGAACTTGACCAGAATCAAATACACTTCGTTGCTCTTTTATAATTGATTCAATTAAATCAATAGTCAAAGGTGCATCTCTTTCGGTATAGCTTATTATTTCCTTATCACTCTCCCAAGCAAAAATTAACGTAGCATCCCTAAAATCTACCAACCTCAATACAACAAGATCACTTTTAAGCATGCAAAATATTCAATCGTTTTTCAATATGCTCAATCCCATACTTCAAAATGCCAAGCTCACTTTTTGTTACATTAAAATCGGAGTATCCATTCAATAAATCATGATCACTTAAAAAAAGCAAAAGCTCTGATAGTTTCATAATGCTGTCCGGTACATTTAGGACCTCCTTAATAGGTGCCAAACAAGATGTTTTTAATGAGTATGCCGTATCAAATTGAGCGTATACATTTCGAATTTCATCACTTCGGCACTTATAATTTAAATTTAATAAAATGCATTTAATCATCTTATTTTTAACTATATGTACAACACTTTTTACGGGCAACTCATCTTTTCCATTACTTTTTAAACTGAAAAACAAATCACCTTGAGAAATACCCACGTGAGGAGGAATCTTATCTACGTGGAAAATCCATAACCAAACACTATTGTTATCATTAAAATTCGGTATGAATTTCAAATGATCAAACGTGAAATCATATTTCAATTTGTCCATTAAAAATTTGTTTTGCAGGGCCAATTAAAAACACATTTGAAAAATCACCAGTAGCAGATTTATCAAAAGAAACCTTTAAGTCGCCCCCTCTTGTTTTTACTTCGACAATTTTACCTTGAAAATCCTTTTGGTTCGCATGAATTAATGCACAAGCAGTAGCCCCTGTACCACAAGATAATGTTTCTCCCTCTACTCCTCTTTCATAGGTTCTCATTTCTATAGCATTCAAACCCTGTTTAAACATTAAGTTCACGTTTACACCATTTTTTTTATATGCTTCAGAAAATCTTATTTCCTGACCGATTTCCAAAATAGATTCCAAATCCGATATATTATTTACATAACTTGCAAAATGTGGAGACCCCGTGTTTAAAAAATAGGAGTCCTTCATTTTCTTCGATTGTTGTGTTGCATCTATGCGCTCGATTAAACCTATGTTGCTCATCTCTATTTTAACTTCATCTTGACACACAAACGCTTTGTGAGCACCGTCTATAGCTTGAAAAACACAAGGGTTCTCAGTAATAATATTCGATGTAAATGCAAAATGTACCGCACACCTAGCTCCATTACCACAAAAACTTTGTGAGCCGTCCGGATTGTAAAAATCCATCTTAAAATGGTACCGACTTGATTCTTTTATGATTATTAAACCATCTGACCCTACACCAAATTTTCGACTACAAATGTGCTGAATCTTATTGATATCTAAGTCTAACATTTTATCCTGAAACGAATTGATAATCACAAAATCATTACCAGTTCCTTGATACTTATAGAAAGGAATAACCATAGTTCACAAATGTATTGATTATTGAATTCATTTTTACCAAATTGGGCTTAACAATCTTTAACATGCCTCATGTACCAAAATATTAATCTTAGGTGTTAAACTTGTGTAATTAATAATTTATATCATGAAGAACTCAATCTTGCTCAAAACACTTTTTATTGGAATCATTGGCGGAACTTTGCCGCTAGCCATATTTATTGCCAATCAAGAAACAACTATCGAAAAAACAAAAGAGAATAATTACAATTCAAATTATTTAATCGATGGTAATCATAGAATACCAGCTTACAATGCAAACTTTACCGGTACGAATTCGATTGATTTTAGAGAAGCTTCAAAAAATTCAATAAATTCAGTAGTGCATGTTACAACAAAAGTTGTTCATACCTCATTTCAAAGAGACATTTTTCAAGAATTCTTCTACGGACCAGGAGCAGGAGGTCGAGAGTTTAAGCAATTTGGTTCAGGTGCAGGTTCAGGGGTATTTATTTCTTCCAAAGGTTATATCGTCACAAATAATCATGTTATTGACAATGCCAGTGAAATTCAGGTAATTCTTAACGATAATTCAAAATACGATGCCACGGTAATTGGAACAGATCCATCAACAGATCTAGCCGTTATAAAAATTGAAGGAGAAAATTTCCCTTCAATTCCCTTAGGTAATAGTGATGATTTAGAAATTGGTGAGTGGGTTCTTGCCGTTGGTAATCCATTTAACTTGACTTCAACTGTCACCGCCGGAATTGTTTCTGCAAAGGCAAGAAATATTAATCTTTTAAATGGAAATGCTGATAAAAATATTTTCCCTATCGAGTCCTTTATTCAAACAGACGCTGCTGTAAATCCAGGTAACAGCGGTGGGGCCCTTGTCAATTCAAGAGGAGAACTGGTAGGTATCAATACCGCGATTGCCTCTCAAACCGGAAGTTACTCAGGATATTCTTTTGCCATTCCAGTTAATCTGGTTCAAAAAGTAATGAGGGATATCATTGACTATGGTGTAGTGCAAAGAGGTTACTTAGGAGTTCAAATTGCAGACATTACCCAAGAAATTCAAACGGAAAGAAATCTTTCAAACCTAAAAGGCGTTTATGTTGCTGGTGTTGTCGAGGATGGTAGCGCAGAAAAAGCAGGGATAAAAGAAGGAGATGTGATTCTTCGTATTGGCACTAAGGATGTAAATTCCTCTGCTGCACTACAAGAAGAAATTGGAAAAATGAGACCTGGCGACAAAGTGGCTGTTACCATTAGAAATGGCAAAGGAACCGAAGAGACTAAAGAGATTGTTTTAAGAAATAAAGAAGGACAAACCGATTTAATCGCAAAAGAAGAAATTAAAAAGAATTATGCCTTAGGTGCCACATTTGAAAAACTTACAGAGAAAGAAAAAAAATCATTAAACATTGATTACGGAGTAAAGATAAAAAGCATCACTGCAGGAAAATTAAAATCACTTGGTCTAAAAGAAGGAGTAATCATTACAAAAATAAATAATGAACCAGTAAAAACCATTGAGCAGCTTACTTCAAAACTAAATGATTCAAATAGAGGAATACTACTTGAAATTATGAGTTCAAGTGGTAGAAAAGATTATGTTGGATTTGGATTGTAAAAATGAATTATAAAGGCACGGTTTTTGAGCGCAAAAAAAGTGTTATTATATTGATAAAAAATACCTTCAAAATTTTTCTATTCCCTTTTTTTGATGTTACTTTGCCCTTCCATTTGGAACGCGAATTACTCATTTTAATCACCGATAAAACCATATGAGACAGTTAAAAATAACTAAATCTATAACCAATCGTGAAAGTCAATCCTTAGACAAATATTTGCAAGATATAGGTAGGGAAGATTTAATCACCGCCGAACAAGAAGTAGAACTAGCCAGAAAGATCAAAGCAGGTGATCAACTAGCACTAGAAAAACTAACCAGAGCAAATTTAAGATTTGTGGTATCTGTAGCAAAACAATATCAAAATCAAGGACTCACCTTACCTGATTTAATTAATGAGGGTAACCTTGGACTAATTAAAGCAGCCCAAAAATTTGATGAGACTAGAGGCTTTAAATTTATTTCTTATGCCGTGTGGTGGATTCGACAATCTATTCTTCAAGCCTTAGCTGAACAAGCAAGGATTGTTCGACTTCCATTAAACCAGGTTGGTTCTTTAAATAAAATTAATAAAGCATTTTCGAAATTAGAGCAAGAATATGAAAGACCCCCGTCTGCGGAGGAGCTTGCAGAGGCTCTAGAGGTTCCTGAAGATAAAATCAAAGAAAGTTTGAATGTCTCAGGAAGACACGTCTCTATGGATGCACCTTTAACCACGAATGAAGATGGTGGTACATTGATGGATGTAATGGCTAATAATGATGCCCCAAAAACAGATCAGACTTTAATGGCTGAATCACTTCAAAAAGAAATTGAAAGATCACTTAGCACACTTACTGATAAAGAGAGAGAAATCATTCGCTTGTTCTTTGGAATAGGAATGAATCATGGATTAACACTTGAAGAAATAGGTTCTAAATTCAATCTTACTCGTGAACGTGTGCGACAGATTAAAGAGAAGGCTATTAGACGACTTCGTCACACTTCTAGAAATAAACTTTTAAAATCCTATCTCGGATAAATTAATATCATATTATAAGCTGCCTTATTGGCGGCTTTTTTTTATTAGCAATCAACAAAAAAATTAAAATGGAAATGGAATTAGGCTATGAAAAAGGCTTACAACTTCAATTAGAAAAAGAGAGAGCTGCAGTAAGATTACAAAGTAAAGTTGGAGAACTTCTTTATGAAAAAGGCATAGAGTTGGTGCTTTTCAGAAATCATCTGATAGACACTACGATATCCGAAATAATTAACCTTCACGAATACTCTAAAAAAGTGGTAAATGAACCCATTGATATATTTACGACTTCTGAATTAGCGAGCTGTCTATTGGAACTTGAATTGGTTCCAGCCAAAATGGATATTGGAAAATTAGCTAATGAATGGATTCAAGAAAAATCCAGTTTTAATTCGCAAAAAGATTTTCTACTCAAAAAACTTTCAGGCTTAAAGGCGGAGCATGGCAATGTTGAACCAAGAGACGTAGTTTTATATGGTTTTGGTCGAATTGGTCGACTTGCAGCCAGGGAACTCATCAAGCAAGCTGGAAAAGGTCAACAGCTTAGACTTAGAGCTATTGTTACCAGAGGAAACTCTGATGCAGACATAATTAAAAGAGCTTCATTACTTAGAAATGACTCTGTTCATGGAGCTTTTAAAGGATCTGTAATTGCCGACCCAGAAAACAGCTCTATTGTAATCAATGGACAACAAGTACACATGATCGGAGCTTCAAACCCTGAAGATATTGATTACACCGCACATGGTATTCACAATGCGCTTATTATTGACAATACTGGAGCTTTTACAAATAGAGAGGCTTTATCGAGACATCTCCAATCAAAAGGAGTTTCAAAAGTCTTATTAACAGCACCAGGAAAAGAAATACCAAATATCGTGTATGGAATCAATCAACATGAGTTTGATATAGAGAATGAAAATATTTTCTCTGCTGCATCATGTACTACAAACGCCATTTCTCCAGTGCTTAAAGTAGTAAACGATAAATATGGAATAATCAAAGGACATATCGAGACAGTACATGCCTATACAAATGATCAAAATCTATTGGACAACATGCATAAGAAACCAAGGAGAGGACGTTCAGCAGCCATTAATATGGTTATAACATCTACAGGAGCTGGTAAGGCTGTAACAAAGGTGATTCCTGACCTTAAAGATAAACTTACCGCAAATGCTGTTCGGGTTCCAACTCCTAACGGATCTTTGGCGATTTTGAATTTAGAGCTCAATAAATCCGTAAGCGTTGATGACATCAATGATACTGTTCAACATGAAGCACTTGACGGGGATTTAGTGAATCAAATCTATTTTTCTATTGATTCAGAGTTGGTTTCAAATGACATTATAGGAAATACCTGTTGTGCAGTATATGATTCTAAAGCTACCCTTGCATCAAATGATGGTAAAAGCGTGGTCCTATATACATGGTATGATAATGAATATGGTTATACCAAACAAGTCATTAGGCTTGCCAAATATATCACCAAAGTTAGACGTGCCATATACTATTAGTCAGTACCTGGCACCTCAGTTGAAAGGTATAAGTTTATTAATGAAATAATAAGAGCTATGATCGCAATGAATAATGCGGTGGAGCTCCGTTTACTGTGTCTTTCTCCCATAATATTATTCATATACGGGTTTTGCTGAATTTAGTTTCGTACCATTAATGTATTTAGATCTTTGGTATAAAAAATTAATACGTTGAACGATGTCATCTTTACAATCCTTATAGTTAACATCTATAGTATGAGTAGGTGAATCAATCCAATATTGAATAGCACTTGATTCAGATGAATTTAAAGAATGAACTACCAGAACACCAAGTGATTCGAGACAATGAGCATTACACATTTGCTCGAATTGTCCTTTTAATGGCATAACAATAAGTTTTTTCTTTAAGTAAATAACTTCTGAAGGTAGCTCGAAACCTGCTCCACAAAACACCCCCGTGCACGCCCCTAAATCATTCAAAAAATTGATATTATCAATAGGTTTGACTATCACATTTTGTACTCGATAAGACACTCTAGTGTATTTGGAATACAATTTCCAATTCACCTCGAATTTGGATAAAAAACCAATTATCTTTTCATCAACATACCCAGGAAGATAAACTAGAAAAAAATTATCATCCCTAATCTCCAAATTTCTTACTGCATATCTAATAACGGGTGTAAAAATATTCTGATTGTAATTGATGAAATGTATCCCTATCTTTTGCTCCGAGGGACAATAATTTCTCAAAATCCACTCAGCAAAGCGATGACGTGAAGATGGTTTTGGACTATTCTTCATTAAAATAGCAGACTGATGACTCACCTCAATGCATCGCACTCCAAAAATCTTACTTGACCATGCGGAAACGGGCTCAAAGTCGGAAACTACAAGGTCGTAATCTCGAACCGGAAGTGAGTATACCTCCTTAACAAAAGTGAAAAATGATGAAAAAAGAAAAGTTTTAAAGTAAGAAATACCTCCTCTAGAATTAGTCCTGAAAGTCAGTCCTTTTTTATTAAACCTAACAAAAAAAGGAGGTCCTAACTGACTTGATTGGCCACTGATGAGTACATCAACCTGTGCGATTTTCATTAGGGCAGGTACCATCTCCATGGCACGACTTAAATGACCATTACCTGTGCCCTGAATTGCGTATAGTATTTTCATAAGGAGAGAGTTTAAAAGAGGATAGAAAAAACTAAATGTTGTTAAATATTTACATTACTTCACTAAGAAAGGCTTCCAAATCTAATTCTTGAGTATTTTCAGGCTCTTGAACGAATACATCTGATGATTTACTGGCCTTAATGAACTCACTTTCGTCGTATTCAAATAGAGACCAAGTACCTTCATGATATTCCAAAGACGTTAAATTTTCAACCCAATCACCAGAATTCAAATAAGTAACACTTCCTTTCGATGTTAATATTTCTTTAATTTTGGGTTGATGAATATGCCCGCAAATCACGTAGTCAAACTTATTTTCAATGGCTATATTTGCCACCGTTTCTTCAAAACTGTTTACGTATTGAACAATTCCTTTTACACTGTCTTTGACTTTTTTGGAAAACGAAATCCTTCCACGTCCTAATTTTTCACTAAACCAGTTTGCGATTGTGTTTATAACAATTAATAAATCATAACCTTTACCGCCAAGTTTTGCGAGCCATTTGGAATGTTTCATTGTCACGTCAAATACATCTCCATGAAAAATCCAAGCCTTTCCCGTTTCCAAATGAAAAACTTTCTTATTCAAAATGTGAAAATCACCCAATTGAAATCCACTAAATCTCCTTAGCATTTCATCGTGATTACCGGTAATGTAGTATACTTTTGTTCCTTTCGAAAGCAAAGAGGTTATTGCCTTTATTACTTTCATATGATCTTTTGGGAAATAACGTTTGTTAAATTGCCAAATATCAATAATGTCACCATTTAAAACTAATTCCTTTGGCTGTATTGATTTTAAATAATTTGAAAGCTCCCCAGCCTTGCAACCATATGTACCGAGATGCACATCCGATAAAACAACTAAATCAACTGATCTTTTCATGAATCATAAATTTTAACACAAAGATGAAGTGTACATGTTAAGTCACAGTTAAGATTAAATGACTATACCTAAAGATTCGAATTAACAATGTTAAAAATATTATGAGTAAATGTATTTATTCAAAAAATAGATCAAATACTCGCCATTACCGTTTATTTTTTAATCAAATGACTCGGTCTATACTAATATTGTCTAAATTTGTAGGCTAAAGTTTAAGTTAGAGTTTATGGCAGCGGATATTTTCGAAAAAATCAAAGAAAACAGAGGTCCTTTAGGGATTCATGCAAAGCGATCTCATGGGTATTTTACATTTCCAAAACTAGAAGGAGAAATCAGTCCACACATGGAATTCAGAGGTCGTAAAATGCTAAACTGGTCATTGAATAATTATCTAGGGCTTGCGAATGATCCAGAGGTAAGAAAGTTTGATGCTGAAGCAGCTCAAGAATATGGGTTTTCACATCCTATGGGTGCGAGAATGATGAGCGGAAATACAGATTTTCATGAGAAACTCGAAGCGGAACTTTCAGAGTTTGTTGAAAAAGAAGACACGATTCTATGCAATTTTGGTTATCAAGCCGTTCTTTCTTGTATTGATGCATTAGTCGACAGAAAGGATGTTATTGTTTATGACGCTGAATCTCACGCTTGTATTCTTGATGGTGTAAGACTTCATATGGGAAAGCGTTATGTATTTAAGCATAATGATCTTGAAGACTGCGAAAAACAACTGATTCGTGCAGAAAAATTAGCTGAAGAGACTGGTGGAGCGATTTTGTTAATTACTGAAGGTGTTTTCGGAATGAGAGGAGACCAAGGGAAGCTAAAAGAAATAGTTGCATTAAAGAAAAAATACAATTTTAGATTATTTGTAGATGATGCACACGGAATAGGAACACTTGGAAACAAAGGTGGTGGTACTGGACAAGAGCAACATTGTCAAGACGGAATTGATATCTATTTTGGCACTTTCGCTAAATCTTTTGCCCTTATCGGTGGATTTATTTCAAGTGACGCACAGGTAATCGAATTTCTTCGTTATAACATGCGATCTCAAATTTTTGCAAAGTCATTGCCAATGACCTTGGTTAAAGGAGCCCTAAAAAGACTTGAAATAATGAGAAGGGATACTTCTCACAAGGATAAATTATGGGAGATCACTAATGCGTTAAAAACGGGATTAGTAGATAATGGATTTGAGATTGGTCCTTCTGACTCCTGTGTAACGCCTGTTTATTTAAATGGTTCTATACCTGAGGCTACCAATTTGATTTACGATTTAAGAGAAAACTTTAATATCTTTTGTTCAATGGTGGTATATCCAGTTGTTCCTAAAGGAATGATTATTTTAAGACTGATACCAACTGCATCTCACAGCTTAGAGGATGTTAAATACACCATTGAGTGTTTTTCAAAAATAGTAGGAAAACTTAAGGCAGGAGACTATATGTCTGATGAAATTGCGCCCATTGAAAAAGAGTAATTTTTAGACATTTTTATCATTTTCTCTACTCGTTCTCTATCGAATTTAAGACGCTCAGCTTCAAAATTTGAGCTGCTTCTGTCAAATATTTTTTTACAACCCGAAAAATGAATCCATTCAGGCTGTACATTCTTTATAAAAAAGTCAATATTATTATCATTTAAACCTCCACCAGGTAAAATTTCAATTTTTCCCTGAGCGTATTCAAACATAGATTTTAATGTAGACATTCCCTTGATTACATGAGTTTCACATCCCGAGCTAAGTATTCTATTAACACCCGACTCTACCAGTACATCAATGGAAGCTTTCCAATCGGGAGTATCATCAAATGCTTTATGAAATGTAAGGTCAATGTTTGGAAACTCTCTTCGAATAGATAGAATAAATTCATTATTAACTCTGTGATCTGGGAGTAATGCTCCTGTAACAACTCCATCAACGCCCATCTCATTAAAGTAAGCAATCTCATTGCGTATAAGCTCTAGCTCTGATTCAGAATACACAAACCCACCAATACGCGGACGAATCAACACATGAGTTTTTAATCCGAGATTCAACGAGGTTTCAACAAGTGATGAAGAAGGGGTAACACCGCCAGATTCTAAATTCTGACAAACCTCTACCCTATCAATGTTGAGTTCTTTAGCAAGCTTAATCGCTTCCAAAGTAGAAACACATAATTCAATGCATAACATTTGAGACAATAAATAAGAGTTAACACAATCTAATTACCCAAAGATAAGACAAAATTTGGGCATTCAAAATAGCATATAAAACATTCAATTTTAATTATATTTGTGCTCCAGCATCAAAATATGTCAGATAAGATTAGCAAAAGCAAAGAATCCCTTGATTTTACTTCATTTAAAAATAAAGTTCTTAATGACTTTAAATTAGCTTGCGAATCAAGAGAAGCATCTCTTCTCGGAAGAAAAGAAGTATTAACAGGAAAAGCCAAATTCGGAATTTTTGGTGACGGTAAAGAGCTTGCACAAATAGCGCTTTCAAAGCAATTTCAAAACGGTGATTTCCGTTCTGGTTATTATAGAGATCAGACCATAATGCTCGCGATAGAAGAGCTTACTTTAGAACAATATTTTTCTGGTTTGTACGCTCATACTGATGTAGCTATTGAGCCACAATCAGCTGGCCGACAAATGGGAGGACATTATGCCACGCGAAATTTAGATGAAAAAGGACATTGGAAAAATCTAATGAACCAAAAAAATAGCAGTGCTGACATTTCACCGACTGCGGGTCAAATGCCTCGTCTTGTAGGTTTAGCTCAGGCATCAAAGGTATATAGATCTAATAAAAACCTACAAAACGTCGAAGGCAGTAAGAGATTTACAAATAATGGTAATGAAGTAGCATTTGGAACAATTGGTGATGCTTCAACCTCTGAAGGTCCATTTTGGGAATCTATTAATGCGGCAGGTGTGATGCAGATTCCACTCGTTATGTCGATATGGGATGATGGTTATGGAATTTCCGTCCCTAGAAAATATCAAACCACAAAAGGTTCGATTTCAGATGCTCTTTCGGGAATGCAACGCACAGAATCTAAAACTGGATATGAAATATTCGTAACACGCGGCTGGGACTACCCACACCTGTGCGAAACATATGAAAAAGCGGTAAAACTCGCAAGAGAAGAACATGTTCCAGTATTAATTCACGTCAAAGAGGTCAACCAACCACAAGGACACTCCACTTCAGGTTCTCATGAAAGATATAAAAGCACTGAGAGACTCCAATGGGAGAAAGACTTTGATTGCATTGAAAAATTTAAGGCATGGATTCTTAGTTTTGATGCCCAAGGAAATATTATTAGTACCGAAGATGAATTAAATCAAATTCAAGCAGAAGCCAAAACAACCGTTAGAGAAGCTAAAAACAAATCCTGGAAACAGTATACAAGTGATATTAATTTAGATTTAAAAGAGGCTTGTGCTCTTTTAAATGAGCTTGCCCAAGTAAGTCAGCAAAAAGTGTTTATTATTAAAGAGCGCGAAACACTTGAGAAAGCCTACGAACCGATCAGAAAAGACATATTGACTATAGTCCGAAAGGTTTTAAGACTGGTAAGTACGGAAAATAGTGAACAAAAGAAAAAACTCTCACACTGGATCAAATCGAAGTTAGAAAATGCAAACGACCGATACAGTTCTCATTTATACTCACAATCTTCGTCCAGTATTTCGAACACAAAACATCTGCCCATAGCTTATGATGAGGATGCGAAAATGGAAGACGGTAGAATCATCTTGAGAGAAAACTTCAAAAAACAGCTTGAAAAAATCCCTGAGCTTCTAATTTTTGGTGAAGATGCTGGTAAAATTGGTGGAGTAAATCAGTCGTTAGAGGGTTTACAAGAACAATTTGGTGAAGAACGGGTATTTGATACAGGTATTCGTGAGTGTACTATTATTGGCCAAGGCATTGGGATGGCCATGAGAGGCTTAAAGCCAATCGCTGAAATTCAATACCTAGATTATTTGTTGTATGCCATTCAGGTCATGTCAGATGATCTGTCGACACTTCAATACAGAACAAAAGGAGGTCAAAAGGCTCCTTTAATCATAAGTACTAGAGGTCATCGTCTTGAAGGGATTTGGCACAGTGGTTCACCAATGGGTATGATTGTGAATGCGCTTAGAGGAATGAATATCTGTGTACCTAGAAACATGACGAAAGCAGCAGGTTTCTACAATTTACTTCTTGAATCAGATGAACCTGCTTTAGTTATAGAGCCTTTAAATGGTTATCGAACAAAAGAAAAATTCCCAACTAATATCGGCATATTTAACGAACCATTAGGGATACCTGAGATTGTAAAAGAAGGAAAAGACATAACTTTGGTCTCCTATGGGTCCACCTTTAACTTGTGTGAACTCGCCGAAAAATCATTACAACAATTAGGTATTTCTGTTGAGCTTATCGATGTACAAACCCTAATCCCCTTTGATATTAATCACATTATTTCGAAATCTATAGAAAAGACAAATCGACTTATTATTGTAGATGAAGATGTTAGTAGTGGAGCTACTGGATATATATTGGATAAGATTTTAGTTGAGCAGAACGCATTCTTTCATATGGATTCAGCTCCCATTACATTAAGTGCTAAAGATCACAGACCTGCATACGGTACAGATGGTGACTATTTCTCAAAACCAAACATCGACGACATCATAGAAAAGATTTATGAAATCATGCATGAAACAGATCCTTCTTCTTTCCCGACACTTTATTGATTTTAGTCTATTTCAATATCATAAGGTAATCTCATTTGTATACCTTTCAAGTATTCAGCTTTCATAACCGTCTGACTGATCTTATTTAAATAGCGATGAGTTCTGATTCCACTGCTTTTCGCACTGGCGCTCTCCTCTTCGTCAAGCATTTCAATGAAACTTTCAAGCTTATTCTCTTTCACTTTTGGAAAATAAAGCAACATGTCATTTTTGGCACCCACCTTTTTTCGAGCAAATGCTATCGCAGCATTTAATCCTCCAAGTTCATCAATTAATCCATTTTCCAATGCATCCTGTCCAGTCCAAACTCTTCCTCGAGCTATTTTATGAACCTGCTCTACCTCCAGTTTTCTGCCCACAGCGACCCTACTCAAAAACAATTGATATATTTCATCTACCTCTTCTTGTGTGATTTCTAATTCTTCTTCTGTAAGCTTTTTATTTAATGAAAATACTGAATGAGAATGTGTTGATGCGTAATCAAATTCTATTCCCAATTTATTTTCAAACATCTTTCCAGTATAAGGAATTACGCCAAAAACACCTATTGATCCAGTAATAGTTGAAGGATTTGCAAAAATTCTAGACGCTGCCGTTGATACATAATATCCACCAGAAGCCGCCAAGTCACCCATTGATACAATCACAGGCTTCTTTTTATTTGTTAATGAAACCTCCCTCCAGATCTCCTCGCTTGCCAAAGCACTACCCCCTGGACTATTCACCCGAAAAACAACTGCCTTAATGTTTTTATTATTTCGAACCTTTGAAAAATATTCACACACTTCACTGCTCGACATACCTGTTCCATCAACTGAAATATCTCCCTCTGCTACAATCACTGCAATCTCCGGCTCTGAGACATCCACCAATTCCTGATTTTCGATAAAAATTTTCTTGCAATATTTATCGAAATCAAAGAATACAAGATCGTCCACAGATGTTACTTTTGTTTTTTTCATAAGTATCTGCTCAATTTCGTCCCTATATTTAGTTCCATCAATGAGACCAAAAGATACGGCATCTTTAGCGTCCCGAATGCTCAATAATTCTGCGTAATTAGATAAGGTATCTGCTGCTATATTTCTAGAATTCGACACATCTGAAAGGTATACCGACCAAATTGAATTCAAATAACGCTCCACTTGCACCCTACTTGAATCACTCATACTTTTCCTAAAAAAAGGTTCTACAGCACTTTTAAAATCATTATCAGATCCACGAATCACTTCCAACTCAACATCAAGTTTATCCAAAAGACCTTTTAAAAACATCACCTCTCCCCCTAATCCTTTCCACTCAAAAACAGAATTGGGAAATGCATAGGTTTCATTTGCTACGGACGAAATATAATATGCTTTTTGACTAACAAACTCTCCGGAATTATATGCCAATACAAACTTTCCACTTTTCTTAAATTTCGAAATCCCTGACCTGAGCTCTTCAGCTGTTGCCATTCCGCAATCTATGTCCCCCATGTCAATAAATAGACCCCTTACATTCTTATCTTTAGCCGCTTGATCTAAACCAAAAAGTATATCTGACAATCCTATTTGAGAATTAAAGCTGAAACTCATGGGATCGAGTTCAGTATTCGAAACCTCCTTGATTGGACCATCAATTTTAAGATGAAGAATCGTGTTAGGCTCAAGCTCCAGAGGATCCTCTGAAAACAAAGACAAGATTCCAAGTATACTCAAAATAAAAATAATTGAAAAAACAAGGCCACTAAGCCCAACAGATAAAAATATAGGCCAAAATAATTTTTTAAACCATGAAACTTCTTTGTTTTGTTTTTCTGTAGTCATGTTTGATACATATTAAAATTTGTTACAATAAACTTGATAGGTTCAACCCTTTGTCAAAGAGATTGAAATTGAGTGTGAACTTGATTTCTCGTCCATAGGAATCATACAAGCTACCCATATTCTCACTCCTAAATAAAGGAAAATATACGCCAAAAACATCTCCGAATTCAATAGAAAGCCCAGTATTGTTCACATATCTAACGGCATTTTTATAATAGAAAAACCCATGATTTGAAAATATTTTTATGGAATTTGGAAGGAAAGGTATTTCAGATTTAACATTACATGAACTCAACCAATGTTGAGTGGACCCAACATCAGATGTACTTGAAAAACCACCTTGATTGTTACTGCGTTGTTGAGACCAAAATGAACCATTATGAGCATTTCTTTCAAAATTGTATTGTTCTAAAAACAAATCTTGATATCCTCTAGTCCCACTCATTGTCAATTGTAAATGATCGTTATAATAAAAAGGCGATTCAAATATAAAATTGCTTCCAATATAAAACCTGGCTGAAATAGATTTACCCATTTTTCGTAGATACCTATATGACGCAGAAGCCTCAAGTTCCCCCCTGAATATACGTTCAACACCTAGAACATCTTGGTAATAGGTCAACGAACTTTCAATATCCCATTGCAAATCCGGCCCACCACCATTAATTGTATATGCTGATTTAAAACCAAAATTAGAATGTGAATTTTGATCATAAACGTCATCTCTCCAAATACCCTTAATAAACAATTGCTGATTTACAGAGGAAGTTTTATTGCGACTTCCCAAATCAAATCTTACATATGGAGATACCCCTATATAATAGGAATTACCAAAATTAGAATTAGCAAAAGATTTTACCGAAGCCCCAATTTTTATCATTTTAGCACTTTTTTTTGGCAGCATGGTATACGAAAATTCTGAAATCCCTGAAATACGATTTGCTCCAAAACTGTAGTGTGGCGCAATAAGATACTGAAAGCCATTAGGTGGGATTCCGAAATTATGAAAGGCTACTCCCAGCATTAATTTGTCGTAAGCATTACCGGCAATACTTGGAGTCCAGAACACATTGGAATATTCACTTTCGTTATCCCCCGATAAAAACTCAAATTTAATGGGCTCAAATTTATGAAGTACACCTTTTGATTTCCAAGAATTATTTTGTCGGTTGATTTCTGGTATGTCCTTACTGTCATCAATAATGACTTGTGAAATTACGTCATAATCAGTATTTACTAACGTCTCATTGTTTCCTGGTTCAATCCATTTTGATTCAACCATTTCGCCATCTAAATCAATGACATTGATTTCAACAGGTCCATCAACTTGTCCTACGTTTTTAATCTTAATACTCGTTTTTTTATTATCCTTAGCTCTTTTCACTGATTTAATTTTGTAATCCACATGATTTGTAGTTTGTATTAAGTCTTTAAAAAACCAATCAAGATTTTTACCTGTTTCATTTTCAAATAAAGCTCGTAAATCTTCTGGTTGAGGATGTTTAAATTTCCAATCATTAAAATATTTATGCATGATTCGATCAAATTCTTTCTCACCCAAGTAATCCTTAAGGTAGTAAAAAACCAATCCCGTTTTTTGATACATAATTATACCATAATTAACTTGAGTAAAATCGGCTGAATGGGTTTCAATAGGTTGATCTAAACCAAAAGAAGATAATGTCCTATAGCTTAAATCCCCCATGTCATGATAATCCAATTTATTCAAGTGGAATCGACCATTTAGCACCATATCAGATAACCTTGTATTGCCTGGATATTTAGTTTGTATATAACGCACCTCATTTAAGGTATTAATACCTTCATCCATCCAGCCATGAACTCTTTCATTCGATCCGAGAATACCATAAAACCAATTGTGACCTACTTCATGAACGATTACAATTTCCAATTCTTCATCAGATGAAGAATTACCTATTACAGTTACATTGGGATATTCCATTCCACCACCTGCACTAATTGTTCCGTCTACCGCAGTTACCTGATTGTAGGGGTAATCACCATTCCATTTTGAATAGTAAAAAGTCCCATCATTTAAATATTCTATAGATTTAGACCAGAGCTTTGCATTTTGTGGTACAAACATCGCCCAAGTATCTACCATTCTACCGGATTGAGGTAACTCTACTTCCCCCTTCAACACCAAATAACGCTTATCTGCAAACCAAGCAAAATCATGAACGTTTTTTTGGGTATATCTAAGAGTCTTCATTGTTCCAGAGGAAGCAGGAAATGGAGTTTTAGGTCCTTTTTTCCCTTTTCTACCTGCAATTATATCAGGAAGCTCTTTTTGAGTTTTATTTGCCAATTCTTTTAATAGCTGTATTTCACTTTCAGTTTGAAGGTCACCTGTGGCACCGACAATATAATTAGACGGTAAGGTTATCGATACATCAAAAGACCCATAGTCAGAATAAAACTCTCCTTGATTTAAATATGGTATTGGGTTCCAGCCATTTTTATCATAAACTGCAGGTTTAGGATACCACTGCGTAAGCTGGTAGGATTGTTTTATATGACCTAACCTTGATATTTCACCTGATGGTATTTTTACCCGAAATGGTGTATGAATATTTATTTCTCCCCCAGGCAATAAAGGCTTGGACAATTTTAATACACAAATATCAGGGGAATCAAAAGGGAAAAGTGGACTTACTGACTCATTATCAATTGTAAAATTTAAACCATCAATAAAACCTCTATTCTCGAGCTCGCCAAAAAACAACTCATCATCACGGTTCTTATACATTTGTTTTGCTAAGGCTGTAGTATTGTCCTTGTAGGCATTTGGCCACAAATGAACATATATTTCATTGAGTTTATTCGGAGAATGATTGATGTATTGAAATGAAATCTCACCCTTTAAAATATGATCGCGATCATTGAGTTCAACGTTTATAACATAGTTGACTTCTTGCTGCCAATATTTTTGAGATAATGAAATAAATGGAAAAAATAGGAGTACTAAAATTATGTTGAGATAAGGTTTCATATACTTAATTAAAATAAAAAAGGGCTGTAAAATTACAGCCCCTAAATTATATAAATAAATGTAGTTTACTTGATGATTTTAGTATTCTTAGAGATTCCTGCCTCATTTTTAACCTCTATCATGTATACACCCAAACTCCATTGTTCCGTTGAGATTGTCGTTGATTGATTGACTGACCTATTCTCAAGAATTCGCCCGTGACAATCACGTATTATCAATTGACATCGTCCCACTTCTGACAGAGAAACAATTAAGTAATCACTAAAAGGGTTAGGGTATACTTTTACAGAATGGATGAATTGAGTCTCTACATCTGTAGTACCAATTGATTCAAAGCTGCCTGTTCCACAAGGAAACAATTGATATCCCTCATCAAATGGACTAGAAGAATCATATTGTCCACCAACTCCAGTTACATTAAACGGTGCCTGAGGAGTAACACTTCCAGGAATATCCGTGTCAGAATCTATCCTTATTGTATAGACATTACTACCATCTGTAACATCTATATTATTTGAGCCTGTAGGGAACGTAGCTATAGGTGTGACAAAATCCAAATTTTCAATTGTTACCCATTGAGATTCAGTAGTTTCATCTAAAGAATTAACCATTGTCGGCGTTACTGTCGGCATATCTGCTGCAATAACAATAATCGTATCAGGGACAATCTCAGTTAAACCATTGTATTGTTCTATCTGTCCATTAATTAGAATCTGATCACCTTCATTAACCGTATATCCACTCACATCTGAAAAGCTAAATACATTGATTCCATCATTATTGTCATCAATAATGGTGAAGCTATACCCTTCATTACCATCAAAATCTATACAATGAACAACTCCTTCAAGCTGTACTAAATCTCCTAAAGATTCCACGACACCTTCGTTGTCATTAGATGTTACTGACCCTATAGTTGAAGAAATGTAATCAAGAGTTTCCCCAAATAACAAAACTGATTGAGAAGTTGCTGAAGCTGAACTCACAACAATTTCACCAGTTTGATTTAAATTCTGAGCAGCACCATTTAATTGAACATAAATGGCTGTATTAGCAACAGTACCTGGAGATGCTGGACTTACAATAATTGATCCTGACATTCCCATTCCTGCGTGAGGGTCACATTGATAATCATAGCTTCCTGGGGTTTGGAAAACATGTTGAAATGTCCATCCCGCACTAACTGCATTGCCGAAGCTTTCAGGATTAGAGGGAAATGTGCTTGTTGTGCCGTTTACATTGTGATTTCCACCTGTATTTACAAAAGTAACTGTGTCTCCAACCAAAATATTTAATGAACCGGGAGAAAAACCTGTACTCCCAACTGTTTCAACTAAATAATTCATTGGAGCTGCACCGGAAATCAGCGTTACGGAATTCGTAAAAGGACCTGTAGGATCTGTAGATATTCCATATTCAATAGCAGTTGCAAACGATATATTTACATTATCTATTAAGTAATTACCCGAGACCTCGAAGGACTGAACATCAGATGGTGTACCCACAAAATGTGAAAAACCTGATAAAGTATCCTGTGAAACAAATACTACAGGGTCAGGATTTAAAATTTCTCCTGCTAAAAAAACGGTGTCATTATCCGCTCCTGAGGAGCTGAGCACCAATTCTCCATTTGAAGGATTTGCTGCTGCAGGACCGTTTAATCTCACATAAATCATTGTTGCAGAAACTTCTCCTGCTACCTGGCCCAATACAAGACTATTCGTAAAACCAGCACCACTACTAAATGAAATCTCATATTCACCAGATACAGTTGCGGTCACATCTGTTGTGAGGTTTGATCCTGAAATCTCAGTTGTTTGTTCGCCCGACGGTGATCCAACAAATTGAACAAAACCAGATAAAGAATTAGGGTCAGAATTAATAATTGGTAAAGTTCCTCCACCACAATTTGCTACATGAGATCCTAAATTTGTCCAAGTATCAATATCCAACACTACCCATTCCGAATCAGTAGCATTGGTTCCAAACGAACCAAGTGGCGTCGAATTTCCAGTGCAAATAGTTTCTTTTCTCAATAAAGTATGATTTTGAGTTCCGTTAGTTACTCCGGCAACGTCCCATGCTGTTCCTGGGTCTGCATCCCAAGTCCCAATCCAGTCTACCTGAATAAAACCACTTATTTCAGTGTCTTGCATGATTTGATCATTATTGGAATCTACCCATGATCCATCTTGCTTTACCAAACAAAATCCATCGTCCCCGTTACTCATGAAACTAAAAGTATGATCTGCATCTGCCAAAATAATGGGGTCTGAAGATGGATGCGCTATAATATATACATCGCCATCTGCTACCGAAGCTCCGATTGGGAAATTATTCCAATACTCGTATTCACCAGGCACGTTTGGTGCATTACTAACATTGGGAAAAGCGTATTCAGAAAGATCTACAGTGGCACCAGTGCCATTATATATCTCCATATACTTGTTATTGGATGAACCCTCTGCATATTCAGAAAAGAATAAACCAGAAGTTTGACTAAAGTAAAACAGACTAAGCATCACAAAGCTCAGTGAAACATAAATTTTTTTCATAGTTAATTTAATTTTGGTTACTAAATATACTAAGGAAATCAATACCAAAAGCACTTTTTAATATACAAAAAAAGGCGCCGAAGCGCCTTTCAATTTTATTTAAAAAAATCTATGCTTTAGATTCTTCTTTTCTTTCTGGTTTTGGAAGAAGAACTTTTCTTGAAAGCTTCCACTTTCTTGTTCTTGGATCTTTACCAATCACTTTAAATTTCAGCATCTCACCTTCCTTACACACATCACTCATACGCGCTGTCTTTTCCCAAGCGAACTCAGAAATATGAATTAAACCGTCTGTACCAGGTACAATTTCAACAAAACATCCGAAATCTTTTACCGATTTAACTTTTCCTTCATATTCTTTTTGGTCTTCAACCTGAGGTGGAAATGCGATAAGCTTTAACTTGGTTAAAGCATCTGCCATATCATCACCGTTATTTGAAAGTACCTGAACTCGACCTTCTCCATTTTCCAATTCTTCGATAGTAATTGTTGTATTGGTTTCTTTCTGAAGACCTTGGATGATTTTTCCTCCAGGTCCGATAATACCACCAATCATTTCATTTGGCACATTGAATGCCTCTACTCTCGGAGTTTGTGGCTTAAGATCTGCATTCGGTGCAGGAAGTGTCTCTAGTATACAATCTAATATATGCAGACGACCAGCTTTGGCTTGTTCCAACGCCTGAATCAAAACTTCATAAGGTAAACCATCAACTTTGATATCCATTTGGCAAGCCGTAATACCTTTTGAAGTACCTGTTATTTTGAAATCCATATCACCTAAATGATCTTCATCACCTAATATATCAGACAATACTGCAAACTTTCCGTTTTCAGCAACCAATCCCATAGCTATACCAGTTACTGGAGCCTTAATCTGAATACCACCATCCATCAATGCAAGCGTACCCGCACAAACAGTTGCCATAGAAGAAGAACCATTAGATTCCAAAATTTCCGAAACCAATCTTATCGTGTATGGATTATCTTCTGGCAATACTGGTCTTAGTGCTCTTAGAGCCAAGTTACCATGACCAATCTCTCTTCTTGAAACATTAAACTTCATCCTCGCTTCTCCTGTAGAGAAAGGTGGAAAGTTGTAGTGTAACATAAAGGGTGTTGAACCTTTAAATGTAACATCATCAATCATTTGCTCATCCATTTTCCCCCCTAAGGTCAATGTTGTTAATGATTGTGTTTCACCTCTAGTAAATACTGCAGAACCGTGTGCTGTTGGCAAATAATTCACCTCAGACCAAATTGGACGAACCTCATCAAACTTACGGCCGTCCAAACGGATGTTATCATCTAACATCGTGTCACGAACAGCTTTCTTCATGGCTTCTTTAAAGTATACTGCAATATATTTTCCTATTTCTTCTGTTTCTTCCTCGGTTAACGTGGCTATAAATTCTTCTTTTACAGCTCCAAATAATTCAGCTCTTTTCTCTTTAGAAGCTAAACCTTGTTTTGCAACCTCACGACACTTATCATAAGAGAAATCCATTACTCTTTTTCTTACCTCTTCGTTGTGATCTTCATGAGAATATTCTCTTTTTGGAGAAGAAGATGGAATCTCGGATGCTAAATCCAATTGAAATTGACATTGCTTTTTAATTGCCTCATGAGCAACTTTAATTACATCAACCATTTCTGCTTCAGAAGCCTCTGCTAGCTCACCTTCAACCATTACAATGTTATCAATTGTACCCGCAATAATACAATCAACATCTGAGGCTGCCATTTCTTCAAGAGTAGGATTGATAATGAATTCACCATTTACTCTACCCACTCTTACTTCAGACATTGGACCATTAAATGGTATGTCTGAAACTGCTATACAAGATGAAGCCGCAAAACCTACAAGGGCATCTGGACTGTTTACACCATCATATGCGATTAATTGCATCATCAATTGAACTTCCGCATGAAAATCATCCGGAAACAAAGGACGTAAAGCTCTGTCAACAATTCGCATCACCAATATCTCTCTCTCAGAAGGACGTGCTTCTCTTCTAAAGAATCCACCAGGGATCCTTCCATCTGCAGCAAATTTCTCACGATAATCGACTGTAAGTGGTAAAAAGTCTACGCCTTCTTTAGCGTCTTTATTTGCTACAACTGTAGCTAAAATCATTGTATCTCCCATCCTTAACACCACTGCTCCATCAGCTTGTTTAGCTAATTTTCCAGTTTCTATGGAGATCGTTTTACCACCTATTTCGATGGTTTTTGTTATTCCTATATTCATATTTATTTATTATCAAATTATTAAAAACAAAAGGGACAGTCGATATAATCGATTGTCCCCTCTTCAATACGTTTAGAAATTAAAATTAACGACGTAATTTCAATTCCTTAATAAGTTCACGATACTTTTCAATATCCTTATTTTTAAGATAGTCCAAAAGGCTTCTTCTCTTACCCACAAGTAATTGAAGGGCTCTTTGGGTTCCAAAATCTTTTCTGTTATTTTTCAAATGCTCAGTTAAATGACCTATTCTGTATGTAAACAGGGCTATCTGACCTTCTGTAGATCCTGTATTGGTATCAGAACCTCCGTGCTTTTTGAAAATTTTCTTTTTTACTTCTTTATCTAAGTACATGCTAATATTATTGTAAATGATTATTATGTAGTTCCGTTGAACGGATGCAAATTTAGGGATACTTTTTTAATAAATCATAATTAAAAGCTGATTAAATGTGAAAATAATTATTAAAAAGTTTGGCAATTAGTTCCACTTAAAATATTCATTTGATGATATCCACCTCATTATTTTTGGACAAATAAAAAATGGCCCCCAGTGGAGGCCATTAATAATAGATATTAGTTTAAAGTATAACTATACTGATTTTGTTGGTAAATATGGGTTTTTAAACCAGTTCATAAAGCTAGAAGCCAATCCAAATAAGAATGTATAAATAGCCAATGAAACGTATAGCTGTGCAAGCACTAAGACAACTCCTGCAAATGCCCAACAGCATTGAATTAGTCCTGCCCAAGACTGACCTTCACCTGCTTCATATGTAAATTGAAGATCTGACCAATTCTGAATTACACCAGCAACACCTTCAAAACCTACCCAATTTGCAAAATCTGCTGTTGCAACCATAGGAAGATCAAACATCCATGAAATATTCTCGGAAACAGCTCCACCATCCATCATCGCAAATAAACCTAAAATTGGTTCATCAATAGCCCAACCAAGTGTCATAAGACAAGCACTAAAGAATGCAACAATAGCAAGCAAGTGGCCTACCATCTTAATATTAGCAACAACTAAGTCTCCAAAAATAAACTTGACAATGCCACTATCCGAAGAACCAAGGGTATCCCCAGCTGAACGAATTACATCTGACATTGGGAAAGCTGCATACATCCATGTGAGAAGTACAACAAACATAACAACGAGATCCATACCAGAAGGTAAAGAGCCATCTGACCAAAGAGGACTTGCTAGGTTATAGAGTGCTCCCAGGATGAATAACGTTGCCGCCACTCTGTAAAACATTCCCACCCATTTCGAAATGTTTCCATCGGATCCTTGTACCATGGAAGTTATATTTCCAGGTATTTTATCGCTGACCATTTTTGGCGCATCAATAATTTCATTGATTAAATTTTCCATAATAATAAATTTAGTTTGTATCAAAATAACCATTATTTGCTCCAACGGCTCCCTATACATTTAATAGTTATTAACAATCCAAATGTGTAAACAATGTGAAACTTACGTGTTTAATGGCTTTCAGGACGGATTAAGATGGAGTAATGTTTTACGCAAAACCAGTCCATTTAATAAGAATAGTGTTAACTTTGTGGTGATTTTTGGTGCTCAGGATTAAAAAGGAATCCGATGAAATTTCGGAGCTGTATCTGCAGCTGTAAGAGCTTAAAAAACGACCGATATACCACTGTGTACTCATGGGAAGGTAGGTCGAAATTAGCTTGAGCCAGAATACTTGCCAATCATCAGAGAGAAGACTTCAGATTAAAGTCGGACTCGAAGTGGCTCTTATTGAATCACCGAATCCCTCTTTTTTCATCTTCTATTTATCAATTTTTATAAATACAGAAAGAATGAAAAAAACTATTTTTTATCTATTTGCCTTAACAGCAAGCTTTACAATCCAAGCCCAAGAGTATGTGAATCAAGTTCTGATACTTAATGAAGGTTATTTTGACTACACCAACAATGAGATTGTTGAATCCGCTTCAATCGGTAGCTATGACCCGGATGCCGAAATATACACAGAAGTACTTGAGTTGGATGGAATGCGATTTGGATCTGATTTAATAATAGACAATGATGTCTATTATGTTGCAGCGGATACCAAAATTTTTAAAATCAATTTGAATACTCATGAAATAATTTCAAGTGTAGAATGTCAAGGTGTACGAAATTTAGCCATAATTGGAAGTAAATTATTTGCCACACGCGGAGAATACCTTATTAATTTTGATTCATATCTTCATGTCTATAATACGGATGACATGTCTCTGGATTTAGCACTAGATAACGTCTCTGGACCTAAATGGGCTACTCAAAACATAATCGCCGTTGGAAACAAAATCTATTTTGTGATAAACAATGCCTATGAGTTTGGTAATGAAAAAGGAATTATAGGGATTTATGACTCAGAAACCCTCATGTACGAAGAAATTGATTTGGGTCCGGATGCCAAGAACCCTGACAACCTCATTAAATCAGGTGATTTCTTTTACACTGTAAACAATAAAGATTGGTCAGGCGCCTCGATATCAAAATTAGCCTTAGATTTATCCAATCACGAAACTGTAGGCTTATCGAGCGCATCCACAGGATGTGGTACTTCTGCTTTACGAGATGACAAACTTGTTTATCAAATTTCAATGGAAACTTCATTGAACGAATTTGATCTAGACCTAATGGACAATACAGGTCCTGTGAACGGTAATTTTATGAATTTTTACGAGCTCAAACAAAATCCTGTAAGCTCTGAATTTTTCACGAGTGAGACTGATTACTTTTCATCTGGAAAGGTTCATATATATGATGGTCAAAACATTGAAACTGGAATGTTTGAAACGGGAATCAATCCAGGAACAATAGTTTTTGATGTACGTTCTTCTGCAGGTATATCCACACTCCAAAGTGAGAACAGAATATATCCAAATCCAGTAAAAACTACTCTTTATGTTTCAGATAATCAAAACGAAAAAATCATAAGAAACATGTTGGGTGAAGAAATTATTAGATTTTCAGGAATGTCTGTTGAAACAAAATATTTATCAAGCGGAATGTATTTTATAGAAATCAATAACATAGAAACCCCTTTTATAAAAGAGTAATCTTACTAATGACTTTTAAAAGCCCGAATATCCGGGCTTTTTTTATGCCCAAACTTTTGCGCCTTCCGAACAATTTTTACAAATGTCAATTTGTTCTCTAGAATGTAAAACAGATTTTCTAAAATCACGATACTTTTTAGCATTCCAAATATCTTTGAAAGAGCTTTCTTTCAGAGAACCTAATATATGACTTGCATCCTTATCAAAACAACAAGGAACTACTCCCCCATCCCATGTAAACACCGATCCTGACCACATTCGCCAGCAGTGATTGCCTTGTCTTCCTTTTAATTTATAGGTTCCATCTTTCCGTTTGACATATCGCGAGTATTTTGAATTTTCAGGCATAAGTCGATTGCCATTTTTAAAATCATAAAGCTGTGCTGTTTTTATTCGCACCTCATCAATTCCTATTGAATTTGCTAAATCAAATACTGCTGGTATTTCATGTTCATTTGGCTTAACCGCTAGAAATTGAAAAATGAGATGAGGTGTACTTGATTTCATTCTTTTCTTGGAGGACACCAATAACTTACTCGCTTCAATCACTTTATTAAGTTTGCCATTTACACGATACTGCTCGTATGTTTCCTGCGTAAGACCATCTATAGAAATAATTAACCGATCCAAACCAGAAGAAATTATTTCATCTGATTTTTTTTGATCGATAAAATGTGCGTTTGTCGAAGTCGAGGTATATATGTTAGATCTTTTCGCCTGAGAAATCAATTTTAGAAACTGGGGGTGTAAAAAAGGTTCTCCCTGAAAATAATAATTAATGTAAAATACTGAGGACTTTATTTGGGACAGCATCTTCTCGTGGAGCGCAAGGTCCAACTTACCAGTTGGTCTTGTAAATTGCTTAAGTCCACTAGGGCACTCTGGACATCCCAGATTACATGCAGTTGTAGGCTCAATACTTAAAGCATTAGGCATACCCATATGCAATCCGCGTTTGGTGATTTTAGAAATTTGAAAACTAAATCTCAAGAGAATTAAATTCCAAATACGATATAAACTTAAATATGAAAAAACACGAAAAGAATCCCTCAAATTTATCATAACACGAAAATAATGATTTCAAGGCATAGTATTAATACTTGTGTATTTTTGGAAAGATTTATCTTTATACTAAAATAATAATATGCAGGTCATACTTAATCACCATCAAATTCATCAAAAAATCACAAGATTGGGACATGAACTTCTTGAAAATTGTTTTGAAGAAGAAGAGGTTTTTATTGGCGGAATACAGGGCAATGGACTTGAATTGGCAAAAATGTTGGCTAATATTATTTCTCAAAATTCTGATATTTCAGTGAACTCCTTTGAAATTAGAATAAATAAAGCTGAGCCATGGAAGGACGAAATCACATTGGATATTGATGAAAAAAAGCTAAAAAAGAGCTTTATTATTCTTGTTGACGATGTTATTAACTCAGGCAAAACCATGCAGTATGCACTTGTTAAATTTCTAGAACACCCAACAAAAACAATTCGAACTGCAGTCTTGGTGGATAGAAAACACCGAAGATACCCTGTTAAAGCAGACATCGTTGGACTATCCTTATCAACTACTTTAAAAGATCGTGTAGAGGTAGTATTAAAGCCAAAAGATTCTAAAGCCTATTTGATATGATTAAAATTACGGAATCCAGTTCAAACCATCATGACCTTGAAAAAAAATCAACAGAAGATCTATTAAAAGGAATTAATTCTGAAGATCAATCCGTTGCGTTCGCTGTAGAAAAAGAGCTCGGTAGTATAATGGCTTTTGTCGATGCCGCATTCATAAAGATGAATTCTGGAGGTCGATTATTTTATATTGGTGCTGGAACTAGCGGAAGACTTGGAATTGTTGACGCAAGTGAGTGCCCCCCAACTTTTGGCGTTGAACACGGTGTTGTGATTGGTATTATTGCAGGTGGAGACAAGGCCATTAGAAAAGCCGTTGAATTTGCAGAAGATAATCAAAGCCTAGGTTGGAATGATTTAAATGAGTTTGATATCAATAGCAATGATGTAATAGTTGGCATTGCAGCTTCAGGAACAACACCATACGTTATTGGCGCGATTCAGAAAGCAGAAGAAATGGGCCTCGTTACGGCTGGAATTTCATGTAATCCTAATTCTCCCTTATCTGAAGTCACGAGATACCCCATCACGCCTTTAGTCGGTCCTGAATTTGTAACAGGTTCCACAAGAATGAAATCTGGAACAGCTCAAAAAATGATTTTAAATATGATTTCAACTTGTTTAATGATTAAATTAGGACATGTTAAAGGAAATAGAATGGTAGACATGCAGCTGAGTAATAATAAATTATTAATTAGAGGAACGGGCATGATTTGCGATTCATTGAATATTTCAGAAGAAGAAGCAAAAGACCTTTTAATTGAACATGGATCGGTCAGAAAAGCCATAAACGCATATAATGGAAAAGAAGAAATTTAATCCGAATAAAGCTGTCATGGCCAATGGAAATATTTTTGGCTTTCCTGGAAAAGAGGAAGATGCAAATATCATCATTATTCCCGTTCCATGGGATACGACAGTTTCTTATGGAAAAGGCACTCACTTTGCTCCACAAGCTATTCTGAAAGCTTCTACTCAGCTGGAATTTTTTCATCATGACGTTGAAAATGCTTTTGAAACCAATGTCTTTATGACTGAAGTTTCTTCTGAATGGAAAAAAATAAACAACAGTTGTTCTGAAAAAAGCACAGAGTATTTTCGCTATTTTGAAGAAGAAGGAGAAGAAAAAGCACTTGGTTATTTTAAGAACGAAATTGACAATATCAATCATACTCAAAATGTGCTGGCAAAGAATTTAAAAGAAAGATGCAGTTACCTTCTAGATCAAAATAAAATAGTGGGAGTTTTGGGAGGAGAGCATTCCGTACCATTGGGCTTAATTCAAGCCATTAATGATCAATATGATGATTTTGGCGTCCTACATATAGATGCACACGCTGGCTTAAAAGATTCCTATCTTGGGTTTGAACAATCTCATGCCAGTATTATGCGTAATGTATTAGAAAGTTGTCCGAATATGTCCAAACTGATTCAAATAGGAGTGCGAGAATTGTCTGAAGAAGAATTCTCCTTTTCTAAAGAAGAAGCTCGAATAAAGACCTATTACGATTGGGACCTTAAAAATGACGTGTTGAAAGGAGAAAGCTGGCTTGATATCATTAAAAAAATAATCAATGAAATGCCAAAGAACATCTATATATCGTTTGATATCACTGGGCTCAAGCCATATTTGTGCCCAAACGCCAGTACTTCTATGGCAGGAGGTATTGAGCTTAATGAAATTCAATTGCTTTTTGCCCAAATTATAAATACTGATAAAAATATTATTGGTTTTGACTTATGCGAAGTTTCTCCAAATATGGACAATGATATAGATGCTTATTTTGGAGCAAAAGCACTGTGGGAGCTTGTTTGTTATACAGAAAAATCTAGAAGGAATTCGAAAAATGATAACGGCTAGATTTTTAAAAAACGGGGCATATGTGCTTATCGCTATATGCATATGTGTGTGTGCTTATCAAATTTCGCATTGGAAAATTTATCCCTGGATTCAGCTTCTAACCTGCCTATTTGTTCCTTTATTTTCATTATTTCTAACGGAAATGATTAAATCGCCAAAAAGCGAAATAAGAATTGCGATGTTGGCAACAATAATTTCTCAGCTCATTTTGTCTCTCATTATAATTACAAACTCTGAACTTGTTGCACAATATTGGCGATTGGTTTTCTTTCCGAGTTTCATTATAATCTTGATACTCACCTACTCCGTTTCTTTGAGAAAGGATAAAAAGTATCACACACTATTTAAAATCCTAACAGCTATAATTTTGATTGGGGCTTCAATAAGGTTTATGATTTATATCCCTTTCATCGATTATACAATTGAAATACTTTTCTTATTTCTTATCATATTGATTTTCAGAGCAAAAAACAAAAAAAGTGTTGCAAATTCAATTTCTGAGTCATGAATTATTTTAAGACTCTTCCAAATCCTACGATTCTTTTGCTCCAATAATCTGAAGCCTCAATATCAACTACAGAGATGCCTTTAGATGAAGAAGAATGGATCATTTTTTTTGATTCATTTACCTTATTCACAAGAATACCGACATGTGAAATCCCATTTCCCTCCGAGAAAAACACTAAATCTCCCATAAAAGCACGCTTTTTATTGATTTTTTTGGCATAATTGTATTGATCCTGAGACACTCTTGGCAGTTGAATTCCTTTGTATAAAAACACATGCCTCGTATATCCGCTGCAATCGAATCCGGTTTCATCCGTCCCTCCCCATTTGTAAGGGATACCCATATACTCATATGCATAATGAATCATACTAGTTCTCTGTTTTATACTAAGCCCCTCTGGAATAAGACCATCTGAATCCCTAAATTCATCATTAGGAACAACAATATTCAATTCACGAAAAATAGTTAGAATCCAATTTTCAATATAACTGCTCTGTTCTTTATTGATGGCATTATTTTCTTTTGCCAACCAGACATCAAAAACAAGCTGCATAGCAGCAAGCTCATTAGCATGTGTTTCCTTTATACGACTCCATTCAGAGCTAAGAATCACCTTATTTATTAACGCAATGCTTTCTTTTACATCTGCATCATTTCTTCGAAGCCAGCTTTGATTCTGCATTAGCTGAAATGAGCTCATTGCTTTATAGTATGCAGGCAATAATGTAGAATTAAATTCAGGATTTTTAATTAGCCTTGAGGATTTGCGATAAACCATTTTATAATGGCCTTGATCATAGTACTGCTCCAAACGGTCCACTTTCCTACTTTGACCAATTGCCAATGAAGAGCAAAATAAAACTATTAGCGCTAAGACTAATCTAATTAGTGTATTGCTTCCCATTTTCTAAAACAATAAATGAATTATTAAACATTCTTACCAACACTCGGTTTCCAAATATATCGAACTGTGAATCTGGTAAATTTGTCAATTCATATATTTCATTATCCACAAAGGCATTTACACCACCTAAAATATTTTGATAGACCAATACATCATTCTTTATCTTATAATGATTGGGCATAAAGTTTTCAATCTGTGTCTTTTCTCCATTGCAATAAGTGAAAAAATAAGAACTTTCCGACCAAACAACAATGTCATCTTTAACATTCCAATTATCTGCTGAAAAATTTGACAGCTGAAACTTATCCCCATCTTTGTAGTACCATAAATTTCCTCCCAAATCTTCATAGACAATAAATCCACGACCTGATTTGTATTTAGGCATGGTCAATTGCTCTACATCATAAAAAACACCATGGTCAAATACAACAAATGTTTGCGTAGTTGGATCATTAAAGCACATGATATCAGTTCCCATTTTAAATGAAGGTTGAAGCTGATTACTCCAAACGTCAATATCATATATATTTCCATTCCAAAATGTTTTATACATATCGCCATTGTCCTTGAATACAACAATGTTCTCCCCAACATAAACAGACGCCATATCCCATTCTCTCATGTATGTAGTCAGCATATATGAAGAATCTTGCCAATACACATTTAGTGTATTAAATCGAGTATCATCAAATACTATGATACTGTCTTTAACCTTATAATCTTGTGCAAAATAAGTCAGAGTGGAAAGCTTTCCGTGATCCCACATGTTCAAGGTAGGCCCTATTTTATAACCTAACAAATGATCTGAAACCTGGTAGTCAACATTAAGATTGGTGATATCAGTTCGTTGATTGCCGTCATATAGCCTTAAATTTCCACGTGTATCAATGTAGGCTACCAATTCATCACCGGCCTTGAAATCTTTTACAGGTTGGACTTCTATATTTCTGTAATAACCATCCTGGAATGACAAAAAGAAATTATTGAAATCTTGAACAGGAATAACTCCTTGTCCATGAGCAACAGCATCAAGGAACAAAAACAGTATAAAAATATATCTCACGCAACAAATTTACCAAAATTCAGACCAAATCTAATTAACTTGTTTTAACATCAATAATAAATGATTTTCTCTTAATTCAACAAATAATCTAAAAAGTACATTATTTTTGGAACTCAAAAAATTAAATATGAAAAAAATAATTTCACTATTCGCGGTTTTTTTCTTGATCCTAAGTTTTAAGGCCCAGGAAAAAATAGAGTATGTAGAATATGACTTGCCAAATGGTATTCATGTAATACTTCATCAAGAAAACGCAACGCCTATTGTAGCTGTTTCAGTACTTTACCACGTTGGCTCCAAAAATGAGAACCCTGATAGAACAGGATTCGCTCATTTTTTTGAGCATCTTTTATTCGAGGGTTCAGAACATATCGACAGAGGAGAATATGATGAGCTTGTAGAAAGCAATGGGGGGACACTCAATGCTAATACTTCTCAAGATCGAACTTTTTATTATGAAATTCTACCATCAAATCAATTAGAGCTTGGTTTATGGTTAGAAAGTGAAAGAATGCTTCACGCCAAAGTAAACAATAAAGGAATCGAAACTCAAAGGAGTGTTGTAAAAGAAGAAAAACGACAGAGGGTCGACAACCAACCATACGCATCTTTTATTACAGAAATGTTTTTGAGGTCTTTTCCTAATCATCCCTATAATTGGGTGCCTATTGGTTCAATGGATCACTTGGATGCAGCTCAAGAGGAAGACTATGTGAATTTCTATAAAACATTCTATGTTCCTTCAAATGCAACATTGTCAATCGCTGGAGATCTAGATATAGAACAAACAAAAAAATGGATTGACAAATATTTCGCAAGTATGCCTAAAGGACAAGCAATTAATTTATATCGTGACTACTTGGCATATGACAATACTACTTTTCAAACAAAATATGGAGTTGAGAAAAGCGTATTTGATGAAAATATGTTTTTTGCATCTACCGATAAAAAAGCGATTGCAAAAATTAATGAGTTCAGCAATATTCCAACCATAGTAAAACGAACAAAAAAAGATAGCGAACCTATTGATGGTATTATAAAAGATATTGTTTTTGACAACATACAATTACCTGCCTTATTTATGGGATACAAATTCCCAGAACAAACACATGCAGACTCGTATGCTTTGGAAATGATGAATCAGGTATTATCAGGTGGTTCAAGTTCTAGAATAAATAAAACAGTGGTTGAGAAAAAACAAATGGCAACTTTTGCCTTCTCTTTTAATTATGCACTGGAAGATTCTGGATTGGGGATTTTTGCTGCAATTGCCAGCAAAGATGTTGAATTAGATGATATTCAAGGTGAATTTGACAATCAAATTGATAAAATTAAAAACGAATTAATTAGCGATGAAGAATTTCAAAAAATTCGAACAAGTATTGAAACCAACATTGTTGGAATGAACAGCACAGTTGCTGGAATCGCTGAGAACCTAGCCAATAATCATGTGTATTTTGGTTCGGCAGAAATGACAAATACTTTTTTAGATAAGTATTTAAGCGTTACTAAAGAGGACATACAGCGCGTTGCTCAAAAATACCTTACACAGGACCGACGTGTTATTCTGCATTATCTACCTAAAGAAGAAAAATAATAAGCTATTATGAAAAATATTAAATACTCCCTACTCGTTATCTTAATTCCATTCTGTGGATGGAATCAAGTTGATCGTTCAATAATTCCTACAGCAGGAGAAGCAAAAGAAATCAAATTAAAAGATTCAGAAGTTTTTACGACTGAAAATGGAATTACCGTTATACTTTCAGAAAATCATAAAATACCACGTATTTCAATCAATTACATTTCAGGAGCGGATGGCAAAATTGAAAATGATAAGGCTGGCCTTTCTTCAATGGCCGGTGAGCTCATTATGTCGGGCACGACTAATTATTCTAAGGATGAGTTAGATAATAAGGTTGATTTTATTGGTGCCAATTTAAGTGCAAGCGAGAATTCTATTCGTTTGAGCTGCCTTAGCAAGCACTTTGAAACCGGGTTGTCATTAATGGAAGATGTTGCAAAAAACGCAAGCTTTCCAGAAGATGAAGTGACAAGAATAAAAAAGCAGGCAGAATCCAATCTTTCAGCAACTAAATCAAGTGCTGATGAAATGGCAAACAATGCTGTTGTTAAAGTAAATTTTGCCGGACATCCATACAGTAATGTAATGACAGAAGCATCTTTAGCTAACATTTCTCGTGAAGACCTAATTGCCTATTACAAAAACACTTTCACACCAAAAGAAAGCTATATCGTAATTGTAGGAGATATTAATAGAGAATCAGCAGAGAAGCTCGTCAATAAACATTTTGGGAATTGGGAAGGTGGAACTCCATTCAAAAAAAGATATCCATCTACGAATAGAAATACTGGTGGAAACAAGGTCTATTTTGTTGATAAACCTGGTGCAGTTCAATCTGTGATTTATATTACATTTCCTGTAGACATGGATTTGAGTAGCTCGGATCAAATTGAAACAAAGCTTCTTTTTAATATCCTTGGTGGTGGTGGTTTTGGTAATAGATTAATGCAAAATCTAAGAGAGGACAAAGCTTATACCTACGGATGTTATTCAAGACTTTCTTTAACAGACAATGGATCATGGTTATCTGCTGGAGGTAATTTTAGAAATGCTGTTACAGATTCTGCCATTACAGAAATCATGTATGAACTAAAAAATATTGCTACAAATATGGTAAGTGATAAAGAGCTTAGCATGACCAAGGCTTCGTCTTCAGGAAGGTTTGCAAGGTCACTTGAGCAACCAGCTACTATTGCCAGGTTTGCTTTAAACAGTATCAAATACAACTTAGACAAGGACTACTACCAAAAATATCTTCAGAAGCTCAATAGCCTAAGTAAAGAAATGGTTTTGGATGTGGCTCAAAAGCACATTCCTTTTGAAAATTGCAATATTGTAGTAGTGGGGAATTCAGAAATCATTGATAATCTTTTACCTTTTGATAGTGATAACAACATTGAATTTTTAGATCCTTATGGTAATCCTAAAGAAAAAATGAGACCAAGTGACCTAACAGGAACTGAAATCGTTAATAATTATTTAATGAAAGTTACAGGGTCTAAAACTATGGATGAAGTCATCAAGAAAAACAAAAGTATCAAAACATATAGAGAAGTTATTGAGCTAAGTATGGCCCAAATGCCAGGTTCAATTAGCTTAACTAAAATGTTTAAAAGCCCAAAAACTTCTGCAATGAAGATGGAAATGAATGGAATGGTTCTCCAATCCGGTTATTTCAAAGGTAAAAAAGGGTATGAACAAAATATGCAAACGGGTAAAAAAGACCTTTCTAAAGAAGAATTGACCGAAAAGCAGAAATCTTTTGGCTTGTTCCCTCAGCTGAATTATGCCAAAAATGAGATTACAGTCGAAGCTATTGGTATAGAACCTAAAGGATCAGAAGAATATTATGTGGTTAAAGTCATTGATGGTGATAATGAAGAATTTCAATACTATAAGCTGTCAGATTTTCTATTGTCTAGTACTCTGAGTATCGCAACAACTCCAGAAGGAGGAGAACCCACCGAAAACTCAGTTGAATACAGTGATTACAAAGAAGTAAATGGGATTTTATTTCCACAAACACAAATCATGTCTTTTGGAAATGTTACTTTTTCAGGCACGGTGAAATCCAACGAAATAAACGTAGATATTGATTTTACTGATTTCACGAAAAAATAATTTTCGAAAGTGAATCCTACTTTTTTTTGTAGAGCAATAACTATACTGTTCCCGTTATTCATGGGTTACAACGCTCAAGGCAAAACAAATTTTGTGAGAGTTTTATTCAACTCAAATGCCTCATATGAGGCCACCATAATATGGAATCAATTTAGTGGAGATTTTCAAAGACTCTATTTGGACACTATTCCTCCTGCTGTATATAGTGATGTCAGTAGTTTGATAAATGAAAACCCATTTCCTAGTGAAATGAATACCAATCACTACAAGGGAATGCACAATCACATTGTAAGGCTTAAAAAGCTAAAACCAAATAAAAAATATTTTTTTGCATTGATAGATAGTGAGGGAGCGAGTCGTGTTTATCATTTTAGTACTGTTAGCAATGAAGCCTCCGATCGGCTTTCTTTCATTGCTGGAGGCGATTCAAGAGACATTCGGAATATTAGAATTCAAGCTAATAAAATGGTGAGTAAGCTTAAAGCACATGCTGTACTCTTTAATGGTGATTTTACTGGAATCGATACAGAAAGACAATGGAAAGAATGGTTTGTTGATTGGGAGCAAAGTATTAGCTCAGACGGAAGGATAACACCTCTAGTCGTTACAAGAGGTAATCATGAGCTTGGTAATAAAGTGATGGTACGATTGTTCGGCGTTCCTCATCCAAAAGTATTTTATTCCACCACGTTTGGAGGAAATTTATTGAATCTTGTATCCTTAAATTCTGAAATATGGAAATTTGGTTCACAACGGTTATTTCTAAGAAAGACCTTAAAAGAGCATCAAGATTTCTATTGGCAGATACCACAATATCATAGACCCGTTCGTGCACATGTTAAAGCGAAAAAAGAAATGAAAACCCAATACAAAAATTTTGTTCCTGAGTTTGAAAAGTATGAAAATGTTAGACTGTGTCTTGAAAATGATTCTCATACTTGTAAAGTCACCTGGCCCATATTGAGTGACCATTCCGAAAATGCAGATGAAGGATTCGTCCGAAACGACAATAAAGGTATTGTATATGCTGGAGAAGGATGCTGGGGGGCCCCATTGAGAATGGCTGACGACAAGAAATCATGGACTCGAGATGCTCAAGCTGTCAATCAGTTTAATCTCATTTTTGTTTCAAAAGAAAAAATTGAGCTTCGTACAGTACTCTATGAAAATGCAGATGAAATCAAAGAGAATTTTGAAGAAACAAGATTTAAAATACCAAGCAACGTCCAACTTTGGGGGCCTAATAATGGAACCTTGGTCGAGATTTATCCAAGAAGATAAAATGATTTTATCATTTGATTGATATAAATCAATATCTTTGTTTTATGGGTGATTTTATTGTTTCTGCACGCAAATACAGACCTCAGACCTTCGACACAGTTGTAGGTCAAAAATCAATTACTAATACCCTGAAAAATGCCATAAAGAATGAGCATTTGGCCCAAGCATTTTTATTTTGTGGTTCGAGAGGGGTAGGCAAAACCACTACAGCTCGAATTTTAGCTAAAACAATAAACTGTTTTAATCGCTCTGAAAATGTGGAAGCTTGTGACACTTGTGAATCTTGCAAAAGCTTTAATTCAGGAGCTTCACTGAATATATACGAACTTGATGCAGCCTCAAATAATGGCGTTGACGAAATACGAAAACTTATTGATCAGGTCAGAATACCTCCCCAACTAGGAGATTATAAGGTATATATTATTGATGAGGTCCATATGCTCAGCATGAATGCATTTAATGCCTTCTTGAAAACATTGGAAGAGCCCCCGAAGCATGCCATATTTATACTCGCAACAACCGAAAAGCATAAAATTATACCAACTATTCTTTCGAGATGCCAAATATTTGATTTTTCAAGAATCAGAGTCAAAGATATAGGAGACCACTTACTTGATATTGCAACGAAAGAAAAAGTTGAAGCAGAACCTGAGGCTATACATATGATTGCCACAAAAGCCGATGGCGCACTTCGGGACGCACTTTCAGTTTTTGACCAAATGGTCACATTTTCCGGAAATAAAATTACTTATCAAGACGTCATCAACAATCTTCATATTTTAGATTACGATTACTTCTTTAAATTTATAGAGTTTGCGGACAAAGAGGATATTCCTTCAAGCCTATTGTTGTATAATGAAGTAGTGGAAAATGGCTTTGATTCGCATCACTTTATAGCTGGACTTTCAAGTCATTATAGAAATCTTTTGGTGTGTAAAAATCCAAAATCAATGGATTTATTAGAAGTTCCAGATGCAATTAAAGAAAAGTATATAAAACAGGCGAAAGTAATTGACGTGAAAATAATAATGAGAGCTTTAAACGCCTTGAGTAAAACGGATGTCTCTTACAAATCATCAAAAAATCAACGGCTTCTGGTCGAGGTTTGCCTCATGGAGCTCTGTTCATTAAAACAAGAGCAAGAAAAAAAAAAACCTTAACTGATCATATTGAATTACTCCCCTTCCCTGAGCAATCGTTAAGAGAAAAAAAAGAGCCTCCTAAGATTAAAGCAGAAGTAAAAAATATTCCCGAAGAAAAACCCAAGCCCAAACCCATTAAAAAGGCAAGTCTAAAAAAAGGACATTTTTCAATCAAACAATTTCTTGAAAAAGAAAAAGAAGCGAAAAACAAAAAAGAAGTTGTTCTTCCTAGAGAAAAAGTTGACATTCAAAAAGCCATGATGTTATGGCGCCAATATGCCTATAGCACGAAAGATAAAGGGATGGAAACATACTACAATGCATTAGTAAAGAGAGATCCTTTATTTGAGTCCAATGAAAAGATCAAAATCATTGTCGATAATCAAATTCAAGTTGATGTTATAAAACCATTGATCAACGAATTGATCTCTTTTTTAAGGGAAAAATTAAATAATCATTTTATTGAAGTTCAAATTGAGCTTTCAGAAGCTCCAGAAGAAGATGTGAAATTTTTAAATGGAAAGGACAAATTTGATGCATTGGCAGAAAAAAACCCTAAACTCGTCACCCTAAAAAACTTATTTAAGCTAGATATAGATTATTAATGATTGTTATACATCCACATTTTTCAATTATATATCATTCAAATGAGCAACGTAAACAGATAGAAGAATTCGTTAGAAAAGTAGACCATAGTGTTCCTATTCTGAAATTTAAAACATCTGGATCTACTGGGGCTCCTAAGCTGATAGAGCATTCAAAGAAAGCCATTTCAATATCAGCGCATAAAACAATAGATTTTTTTCAGTTAAAAGAAAAAAGCACTGCGGCTCTTTGCTTATCCGTTGAACATATTGCGGGAGCAATGATGCTCATAAGGTCAATGATTGCAGGACTAACCTTACATGTTTTTCCAACAACAACAAGGTCCGTTGATTTTATTCAAAATGAAATCAATTTTATAGCACTTGTACCTATGCAATTGGAGCATGCCTTGAAAACAATTAAAAGCAATGGTGGCATTAAGATGTGTCGTCAAATTCTAATTGGAGGAGCCCCAATATCTCCACTTCTAAACGAAAAATTGAAAGAAGAAAAAATAAGTGTTTTTCATAGCTACGGCATGACCGAAACAATAACTCATGTTGCTTTAAAAAAAACAGGGCATAAGGGCTTTGATCGATATGACACCCTTGAAGGCATATCGCTATCCTGTGAGGATGATGCTTTATGCATTAGCTACCCAGAAATAACTGATCAAAAAATAAAAACAAATGATCGGGTTGAACTCATCAACAGCAATTCATTTCGATGGATTGGAAGATTGGATCATTGTGTTAACTCAGGAGGATTAAAGATTTCCCCTGAAATACTTGAAAAAAAGATTGCTTTAGGGTTTACCGGGAATTTTATCATTTCAGGTATTCAAGATGATAATCTGGGTGAAAAACTTGTAATGATAATTGAACAAGAGAAAGGGTCTAATATAAAGATCTCAAAAGAGCTTATTGGTAAACTCGTTGATAAATATGAAATACCGAAAGCATACTGTATCATTGATAAATTTACTTGGACACAAAACAATAAAATTAACAGAATAGACACTCTAAAAAAGGCAATTCATCGTGGCTGGAAAAAACTATCATAAAGTATTAAATCTCGATGAAACGGCTTCGATAAAGGAAGTAAAAAAAAGGTATAAAGAGCTTGCCAAAAAATACCATCCAGATGTAAATAAAGACAAGAGTGCACACAAGAAATTCTTAAAAATAAAAGAGGCTTACGAAAGAATTATTAATCCAGATAAGTCATTTGAAAAAACTAGAAAAAAACCTAAATCCAAGTCAAAATATGATAAATATAGGGAGCGGGCTGACAAAATTTACAAGGCAAAGCAAAGACGAAAAGCAAAAGAAATCGCTGACTTTTATAAAAGCTTGAGGCAAGGATGGAGGAGGAATTTGCTTTATCTAAATATGTGCTTAGGATTAGTGTTTTCTGGGTTTCTTATTTTTGACAATAGTCTTGAACTTGTAAAAAACCAAACGAAGATTACAGATGTTGGAAATAATGTATACCAAAGCTACAATGGGCATCTTGTTCAACGGGTGGAAACAATAAACAATCAGGCCCTCTACCTAGCAGATTACCATAACATAAGCTCACTCAATAAATATCCAGAGGCCACTATTATTGAGACTCAAATATTCCATTACCCTGTCCATTTGGAGCATAACATTCAGTCAAAACGCAAGCTCATTCCTATCCACTTTACATTTATTTGGGGAATAAAGCTCGTAGTTATTTTGTTTCTATCCCCCTTGCTCGTTTTATTATTTAGAAAAAATAATGCTTGGTTTGTCTTCTTTCATTATTTAACTCTTTTTATATCCAGTGGTCTAATCGTTTACTTCGTTTTTTTTCAAAACAGTCTATTTTCCATTTTCTATTATTTATTTTCGTGATAATGACTAAGAAAGAAAAAGGAGTATTTATCATTTCTGAATTGGAAAAGCTTTATCCTAAAACACCTGTCCCTCTAGACCATAAAGATTCATACACCTTATTAGTAGCTGTGCTGTTATCTGCTCAATGTACTGATAAGCGGGTCAATATGATAACCCCTGCACTATTTAGACTTGCGGACAATCCGTTTGATATGAGCAAGCAAAATGTAGAAGATATTCGTTTAATTATTCGTCCTTGTGGATTATCACCTAGAAAATCTAAAGCAATTCATGGACTCTCTCAAATTCTTGTAGAAAAATACAATGGAGAAGTACCCAAAGAACTTCATTTACTCGAAGAATTACCGGGCGTCGGTCACAAAACAGCATCAGTTGTGGTCGCTCAAGCTTTTGGCATACCTGCCTTTCCTGTAGATACACATATACATCGTCTTTTAACAAGATGGGGCATAACTAAAGGCAAGAACGTAGTTCAAACAGAAAACGATGCCAAGAAATTATTCCCAAAAGAGATTTGGAATAAATTACATTTACAGATTATCTTTTATGGTAGAGAATATTCACCTGCCAGAAGTCCAAAACATGAAATTGATTTCATTACACGAGAAATTGGAACTAAAGCTGCACGACAGGAATTAAAATGAATTAACAATTGTTGATAACCATTCTTAACAAGATTTGATAAATATAATTTTAAATGATTGGCTTAGGGAATGACTTATCCCTATATTTGTTTTATGGATGCATCAGATAAAAGAAAACCAATTTCGAGAATAAAATCTACCCCTAACCTGACTAAGGAAGGAGGAAAACTGCCTCCACAATCAATTGATGTAGAGCAGGTTGTTCTCGGAGCCATGATGCTTGAAAAAGATGCTGTTAATGACACTATTGACATATTAAGCCAAGAAAGCTTTTATGATCCTAAGCACCAATTTATTTTTAAAGTTATTTTGGAACTTTTTGCTACAACAAAACCTATTGACCTAGTTACGGTAACCGCAAAACTTCAAAAAAATGGTGAGCTTGAGGCGGCCGGAGGTGCGGCATATATTTCTTCACTTACAAACCGTGTTGCTTCCTCTGCTCACATTCAATATCACGCAAGAATCATATCTGAAAAATTCATAAAACGAGAGCTTATTCGAGTAAGCAGTGAAATCATCAGAGATTCGTATAGCGAAACTAAGGACGTATTTGATTTGCTAAATACTGCGGAATCCAATTTATTTCAAATTGCTGAAAACAACATGAGTAAACAGGCGTCAAGTATGCAGAATGTTGTTCGAGAAGCCATTGAAGAAATTGAAAAAGCAGCTCAGAATTCAGATGGTATTTCTGGAGTCCCAACAGGCTTCCATGATTTGGATAAAATTACCGCAGGATGGCAAAAATCAGATATGATTGTTTTAGCTGCAAGACCTGGTATGGGAAAAACAGCATTCGTTTTATCTATGGCAAGAAATGTAGCTGTAGATCATAATATGGGTGTTGCAGTGTTTTCTCTTGAAATGTCATGTGTTCAGTTAGTCAAAAGGTTAATAGCAAGTGAAGCTCGACTACCAGGTGAAAAACTAAGAAGAGGTAATTTACGTGATGATGAATTCCAACAGCTACATTCAAGAATAAAAAAGCTGTCTACTGCCCCATTATACATAGATGATACACCTGGTCTAAGTATTTTTGACTTTAGAGCAAAATGTAGACGGTTAAAGTCACAGTTCAATGTGGAATTAATCATTATTGATTATCTACAATTAATGTCGGCAAAAGATGGTAAAAACAATGGGAATAGAGAGCAGGAAATATCTACTATATCGCGCTCTATCAAAGAGATTGCAAAGGAATTAAATGTTCCTATTATCGCATTGGCTCAGCTGAGTAGGTCTGTAGAACAAAGGGGTGGTGATAAAAAACCAATTCTTTCAGATCTTAGAGAGTCAGGTGCAATTGAGCAGGATGCCGATATCGTTTCTTTTATATATAGACCTGATTATTATGGCTTTATTGAAGACCCTGATTCAGGCGAATCTAATAAAGGTATTGGTGAAATTATAATCGCAAAGCACCGTAATGGTGCACAAGGAAGTGTCAGGCTTCGGTTTATTAGTGAGTATGCTAGATTTGATAACCTAAACGAGTTTTCCGAATACGAAACACCCCATAGTGATCTCCGAACGAGTTCATTAAAACCTGATTCTGGTACGTTCACTATTCCAAGTAAAATGAACGATTCTGAAAAAGGAGATGATAAAGGTGATTTTGATACCAGTGGTGTTGATCAAAATCCTTTTTAATATGCTACGCAATATAGCCTTCTTCATATTTTTGAGTATTGCTTTTATTGGGAATTCCACTCAGATTTTAATCCAAATGGATGACAGCCAAAAAAATCACCTTAAAGCATACGGTATAGCTTACTGGGCGATCGATCATGAGATTGCAATTGAGTGGTTGCTAAATTACCGAGGAGGATCATTTTTAATTCCACATTTAAAAAGTATAGAAGAGGAACTGATCATTAGAGGTGTTTCATACGAAATAAAGACTGAGGGTCAGATCAATCAAATTAAAATAGAAATTGGAAACCCGGAAATAAATATGGAGCTGATTCAACTAGAGAAAGCACCAAAAATTGCTGTGTACACTCCACCTAATAAACAACCATGGGATGATGCAGTCACAATGGTATTAGAATATGCTGAAATTCCATATGATAAAATTTACGATTCAGCTATTGTAATGGGGAAGCTTCCTGAATACGACTGGCTGCACCTGCATCATGAAGATTTTACTGGTCAATATGGAAAGTTTTATCGTTCCGCTCGCTATCAGAAATGGTATCAAGAACAAATTGACGTTGCCGAGGGTAATGCGAAAATGCTTGGCTACTCAAAAGTATCAAAGCTCAAATTAGCAGTTGCGGTAAACATTAAAAATTTTGTAGTCGGAGGCGGTTTTGTTTTCACAATGTGCAGTGGTACTGACAGCTTTGACATTGCGTTATCTGCTGAAAGCACTGATATTTGTGAAAGCGTATTTGATGGTGACCCATCGAGTCCTCAAAGTGACTCTCAGTTGGACTTTAGTAAAACCTTTGCTTTTAAGGATTTTAAATTGGATAAAAATCCAATGGTATATGAATATTCAAATATTGATGGCACGTACCTAAGAACAAATGGAACCATTCCAAAAAGTCTTGATGAGTTCACTCTCTTTGAGTTTTCAGCAAAATGGGATGTAGTACCCACCATGCTCACCCAATGTCATGTAGATGTGGTTAAAGGATTCATGGGACAAACTACAGACTTTAAAAAAGATTTGATTAAGTCTGATGTATTGATTTTAGGGGAAACAAAAGCTGCAGGAACAGCCAGGTATTTACATGGAGAATATGGACAAGGTACTTGGACTTTTTATGGCGGACATGACCCCGAAGATTATCAACATTTTGTTGGTGATCCCCCAACTGATCTTAATTTACATCCAAACTCACCTGGATATAGACTGATCTTAAATAATATTTTGTTTCCAGCGGCGAAAAAGAAAAAGAGAAAAACATAAATTTTCAATAGTTTTTGATGATTATTGAACGAATTTTCTTAAACTTGTGTGTTGTTAGAATGAAACGAGTCTTTTCATCAACTCTTAACCCCAATATCTTTATTCATATAATTAATGGACAAAAAAACTTTAGAGAGTAAAAGCATATCCGATTTGAAGGTTATTGCCTCTTCACTAGGACTCTCAGATACCGAATCACTTAAAAAGGCTGAATTAATTTCGAAAATTCTTGGAAACAAATCTGAAGAAAAAAGTACAGATTTATTTAGCAAAGAGAATGAGTCTTCAGCTGAAAAAGATGCTAAACCTGAGCAGCCTAGAAAAAGAACAAGGAAAAGAGTTATTGTTGAACCTACTGCGGATACTGTAAATGCAGAAGCGACTGCTGATAAAGGAGCTAACCCAGAGGTTAATAATAAGGAAGAGGAATCTCCCTCTACTCAACCCTCTAGCGAGGAAATAGTAAAAGAGGCACCTAAAAGGGATAATAAACCTGAAACCAACTCTAAAAACAACAATCACAAAGAACAAAACAATCATAAAGAACAAAACAATCGTTCTGAACAGAAAAAATCTAACGATAACTATGACCTTGTTGGAATCGTTTCGGCTGAAGGAGTGTTAGAAGTGATTCAAGATGGGTATGGCTTTCTAAGGTCTTCAGATTACAACTATTTACCATCTCCTGATGATATATACGTTTCTCAAAATCAAATCAAATTGTTTGGTTTAAAAACAGGAGATACGGTTAAAGGAACGATAAGGCCTCCAAAGGAAGGCGAGAAGTTTTTCCCTTTAGTTAAAGTTGAATCAATCAATGGAAGAGATCCGTCTTATATTAGAGACCGTGTTCCTTTTCAATATTTGACACCTCTTTTTCCATCAGAAAAATTTAATCTAACAGGACATAGACAGGAGACACTTTCAACGCGTGTAATGGATTTATTCTCACCTATCGGTAAAGGTCAGCGTGGAATGATTGTTGCACAACCAAAAACAGGTAAAACAATGCTCTTGAAGGATGTAGCTAATGCCATTGCTGCTAATCATCCAGAGACCTATTTAATTGTATTACTCATTGATGAGAGACCTGAGGAGGTTACCGACATGGCCAGAAGTGTTAAAGCAGAGGTTGTGGCCTCTACATTTGATGAGCCTGCAGACAGACATGTTAAGGTAGCTAATATCGTTCTTGAAAAAGCAAAGAGGATGGTTGAATGTGGACATGACGTTTGTATTCTATTAGATTCTATTACGAGATTAGCTAGAGCCTATAATACCGTTTCACCTGCATCTGGTAAAGTTTTATCAGGAGGTGTTGATGCTAATGCCTTACATAAACCAAAAAGATTTTTTGGTTCTGCGAGAAAAATTGAAAATGGAGGTTCTTTATCAATTCTGGCGACTGCGCTTACTGAAACAGGTTCAAAAATGGACGAAGTTATCTTTGAAGAGTTTAAAGGAACAGGTAATATGGAGCTACAGCTTGATCGAAAAATATCGAATCGAAGAATCTACCCAGCAATAGATATTACGGCTTCTGGAACGCGTAGAGAAGATTTGCTAATGAGTAAAGATGTTATGCAACGTATTTGGCTCATGCGTAAATTTATTGCTGATATGAATCCTGTAGAGGCTATGGAATTCATGAAGTCCCACATGGAAAACACAAAATCAAATGAGGAATTCCTCATTTCCATGAATAGCTAAGATGAAACCCTCAATTAAAATTGGTGTACTATTTGCTTCAATCCTGATTGCGATCAGAATGGTCTTGTTTTTTACAAAAACAGAAATAAGTGAAAAACCTGTTATGCTTTTGAGCATGTTCTTTATCACTTCCTCTTCGACAATTGCTTTATACTTATTTAAGCGAAAACAGAAGCAACAGAATAACCTTATGGATGATTTGAAAATAGCCATGGCTCCCGCAATGATATTTGCAGTCCTAGCCAGCATATTTTCTTTTTTATACTACAATAATATTGATACTCATTATATATCTAATAAACTAAAGCAAGAGGAAGTCAGATGGAGTGATTCTACAAATATTCAGCAAATCAAAAGTAAAAATCCCATGGCTTATGATAATCTGTCTGATGAAGAAATCAAAAGTCAACAAATGAATACTGCAAAAACCCTACTTTCGCCATCATTTAATATGTCAATTTCCTTGTTAATAATGTCGGTATGGGCAATTTTAAATGGACTGGTCCTATCACTAATATTTAGGCGGGTTATATTTAAAAACTATTTTGAAAGGATTTCTCCTAAAGAATCATAATCAATCCCGTCAAAATTTCCAGATGACATCATGATTAATACAGCATCTTTCCAAGATCTGTTTTTTAATTGATTCATTACTTCCTCCGTATTGTTGAGGACTAAAACACCTCCACCAAAGCAAGCAGTGACCAATTCTTTAGAAATAGGGGCAAGCTTTTTATGCTTCACGACCTCATGACTAAAGTAAACTATGGCATCATCTGCATTATTCATAGCACCATCATACAAGGGTAGAAATTCTTTCTTAAGTGAAGAAAATGTATGCAATTCCATACATGCTACTATTCTTCGGTTAGGGTATTGTTCCTTCACTGCATTCGTAGTAGCCTTCAGCTTTGAGGGTGAATGTGCAAAATCTTTATACATGACAAAGGTGTCCTTCTCTATTACTTTTTGCAATCGCTTTCCTGCACCTGAAAAATCAGCCATTGAATGTAAAAATGCTTTGCTTGAAATTCCAAGCTGAATAGCTAAATGCATTGCTCCCATTAGATTTTGAAGGTTGTGACTCCCAAATATTTTTAGCTCATAAAAATCACCTTGATAGCTTAATTTAGTTCCATTTTCTGTAGGTTCAAAACTTGGAGTAGAATAAGCTTGAGTAGAAATTGAATCCTGATACTTCTTTCCAAGTGCATTTACCTCTTTGTCCTCTTCATTATAAATGAGCAAACCATCTCTTTCAATTAATGAACAAAATTGATCGAATTGACTTACATAATTTTCGAAGGTTGGAAAAACATTAATGTGATCCCAAGCTATGCCGCTAATTATAGCTACATCTGGCTTGTACAAATGAAATTTAGGTCGACGATCAATCGGAGAGCTTAAGTACTCATCTCCTTCTAAAACCATAAACTGCGCTTCATCAGTAAGTTTTACCATGCAATCATAACCATCCAGCTGAGCGCCTACCATGTAGTCAACATTGATGTTCATTTTCATACACGCATGCAGGAGCATTGATGTTATAGTCGTTTTACCATGACTCCCCCCTATTACAATTCTTTTCTTGGCTTTACTTTGCTCATAAAGGTATTCAGGGTAAGAATAAATGGATAGACCCAATTCTTTTGACTTTAATAATTCTGGGTTATCTTCCCTGGCATGCATACCTATAATTACAGCATCAATATCCGACTTGATTAAGTCAGCATCCCATCCTAAATTGGTTGGTAAAATCCCTTGCTTTTCAAGTCTAGACTTAGAAGGTTCAAAAATCTCGTCATCAGAACCACTGACCTCAATTCCTTTTCTGCTTAAGGCAATGGCCAAATTGTGCATCGCGCTTCCTCCTATTGCAATAAAATGTACCTTCATTCGAAACTCTGTTTAAGCTAAATATAGAACCAATTTTAATACCATCCAGAAGGTCCTTAGTGAGTTACTGACACTTGAATATGGATTCCTTACCCCTCAGATGAAAGCAATCCTTCAGACAAGTACGTTTTAAATTGATTACTCTCATCAAAAATTAAGAATATGTCTAATTCGAGCTCCGGATGTGCTTGAATAAATGACTTGGAAGCCTCTACCCCTATCAACATGAAAAAGGTAGCAAAGGCATCAGAACGCGCGCATGAATTGGAGAATACAGTAGCTGACAATAAATTATGCCTATTTTGATACCCTGTTTTAGGATTAATGGTATGAGAATATTTCTTGTTATCAACGACAAAATACTTTCGATAATTTCCACTCGTGGCAATACGCTTACCGGTCAATGAAAACACTTTCTGAATTACTTTATCGGAAGTTTTATTATTTGAAATTGGAGTTTCAACTCCAATACGCCATTTCTCCTTATTAAACTTCACTCCTGACACAGCAATTTCGCCGCCTAATTCTACATACACATTTTGATGACCTTTAGTATTGATGAAATCTAATAACAGATCTACAGCGTAGCCTTGAGCTATAGCATTAAAATCAAGCTGAAACATAGGGTTATGCTTGACTATACGAAAACTTGTATCAGTAAACTGAGAAAAATCATAATGAACCCCTCTCTCAAAGCTTACAAACTGGAGTACAGAATCAATAACCTGTTTATCAGGAATATTCGTATGGTCATTATCAAAACCCCATAAATCAATCAATGGTTTAATCGATGGATCAAAGAAACCGTTACTCAAAGTATAGATATAATCGCTCAAATCCAGCATTTGATAAAAACGCGAATCATAGGGTAGGATCGTGTCTTTAAAATCCTTTTGATTAAATCTTGTAATCAAAGAGGAGGGTTCATAAGTAGAAAGCTCATGATCGAAAGCGCGAAGGATTGAATCAATTTGTCTTGCTTCAAAATTTAGATTTTCATCATATACCTGTATAAGATATGTAGTTCCTTGGCTTTCACCCGACAATTTAAATAGACTTACTGATTTTTGTGGCGAATCTACAGAACAGGAAAAAAAAGAGGAAAGAATCAGAAAAAAGCTGAATTGGAAAAACCTAGTTTTCAATAACATTTTGTCCCATTGATTCATTAAACCAGATATATTCAGTTATCGAAGCGCCATTCCTTGAAAAGAATGAGGACCCATTTTCTTTTGTCGTCTTTTCATAAACAACCCCTAAACCATTTGGATCAACAACAACACGTTGTACAATAACGGAGGTCACAAATCCTTTAGAATTTGTACTTTTAAAAACCCTCTCAGTTACTGCGTTTGGAGGGAATAGAATACCATCTTCGTCCTTTAAAAAATTAGGCTGAGTTGGATAATTCGGTTTAGATGATTTTAGTTTTTCAAGTTCAATAGCCCTCTCTTCACCTCCCAGTTTGGCCAATGAATCCTTAATAAACCTCTCATACTCTAGTTTCATTAAGTAATCCTGACTGTTATAAAGCCTTTGCTCATTGTCCTTGGCATTTTCTTCAACAATAAGTATACGTTCACTCTCATGCAACCTATTTTTATCCTCAAATGCCTGATTTCTTCTTGCCTGATTTAATAGCTCCAATTCAATTAGGTAATCCTTTTCATCATTCCATTTTTTAATTTGTTCAGCTGAAGCTTCTTGCTGGTATAAGGCAAATTCATTTCTATCTTTAATTGATGACTCCAAGTGTTGCCTTTTATTATCCTGAGCCTTTTGAAGCTCTATTTTTTGTATCGCGACCTCTCTCTCTTTTAATTCAAGTTGATTTTGATAGGTCTTCATTTCACTCGAAGATTTTTCGCTTCGAACTGCATTAACAGTATTATTGAAATAAATTTCATAATCGATTTCATTTTTTATACGCTGCAAATCTTCTAATGGGTCACTTTCTCGCTTTTCCATGGTTAACGCCAAGTCATTATAAGCATCCAAGTCAGATCCTGAATGGAGTAAACCAGGAGAACGAACGATAGATCCGGATGATTTTGGATCCCTAACAGTCGTGTTACTTGAGGAGGAAGAAAGATTTGAGCTTCCTGTCCAACTATTTAAAGAGTCTCTTATTTCGATTAAATCAGTTCTTGGTGTAACCCTGTAATTATCATTACCAATTTTTAAAGCTTTTTTCAAATCTAAAACGGCATCATTTTTATCACTTTTATATTTGTCAAAGGCTCCTTTTTTTAATTTGTAAAATTCATCCATACTTGTAATACGGGTCTTAAGTTTTATAATCTCACGTTCATTTTTATATGGTTTCATTAAATCTGAATCTAATATTTTCAAAGCCTTATCATAAAAATCAGGCCCCTTTAAAAAATTACTGTTGGCTTTTTCCAACTGCTGGTTAAATGCCTCTCGTTCCTGAAGTTTCTTTTGTGAAACACCTTCAATTCCGTCTCGAACCTCCATTTTATACTTATCAATCATTCTTTGATCAGAAAGATTATTAATGACCTTTTCAGCTCTTTCAAAAAGAAGTAAGCTACCATCCAATGAATCATTAGAGTTAGCCAATCTTTGTGCAGATGAAATATATTTTTGAATAATTAGTTCGTACTTCGAGTTCTTTTTGAGTATCTCAATCTCTTTCATTTCGGATTGAATACTAACTCTTTGATTTGGATCCAAATACTGAATCTCCCTTAATTTATTTATTGCAGCATCATATTCATTTAAAGAAAGAAGAGAATCTGCTGATGATCTAAGTGATTTGAGCTTTTCGTTATTAGATTCAAGCTTCGATATTTTACTTTTATATTCTTCAATTTTCGTTAGCTTGTATTTAATTTGATTGTTGCTAAATAATTTCAAAGCATCTATATAGAATCCTTCAGCAGTCTTATAATCCCCAGATGAATATGCCATGTCACCTTGCTCTTTGAGGCTTTCAAATTCTGTACGCTTTTCAAGATCTTTGGTCTGTTTCTCTAAAGATGATTCAATTTTAGCCTTGGTATTCAACAAACCAGCATCATTTCTATTGTAGAATAACGCCGAATCAACGTGAATCATTGCTTCCTGAAATTTATTTTCTTTCAGTGCCAAATTCATTTTTTTCTTAAATGTCTCGGCTTTATTAATGTCTGACATTTTACTATACGCCAATAAAACCTGTTCCTCTATGTCTTTTTTGAATTTTTCTTCCGGCACAGCGATGTTACGTGAAGCATCCCAATGAAATTTTTCAGCATAATTATTTTTGATAAAGCCCAAATCAACACCTTCCTTAATTTCAAAAAGCTCAATAACCAATTCTTCCATAGCTTGCAGGATACCATTTGGATTTTGAACTTTAAGATCCTTAAAGTCAAGAAGAACTTTTTTAGTAATAAATCCCGGCTTTGAAATCATCAAATCAAATGGCATTTTAGTGGTTATATTCCCGCTAATAAAATAATTGCCATTAACATCAGATAATGATTTGGAAACCATTCTTCCATCTTGAAATAAATATAAGCTAGCCCCATATAATTTCTCTTTAGATGAAAAATTATTCACAAAACCTTCTAAAGAAATCTCAAGTTTTTTTTGCGCCGAAACAATAAACGAGCACATAAACAAGACAAGAAATAAAATTCGAACCATAGAAAGCTATCTTTGATTATATTATATGCAACGTAAAAAGCTAAATTTGTTGCACATACAAAAATGCGGAAAAAAGACGAATAAAAATAATGCTTCGAATTGATAATTTAAGTTATTGGGAAAAATCTGCCTACCTCGAAAATATAGACTTTCTTATAATAGGTTCGGGAATTGTGGGCCTTAGTGCTGCGATATTTATAAAACGAAAGAATAAGAATTCTAAGGTTTTGGTCATTGATCGTGGTTATTTACCAACTGGAGCAAGTACAAAAAATGCAGGTTTCACCTGTTTTGGAAGTCCTACCGAGCTTTTTGATGACCTTCAAACCATAAGGGAAAATACAGTTTGGGATACCTTTTCAAATAGATATAGTGGTTTAAACACACTTTTTGAAATTGTAAGAAAAGAGAATATTGAATATCAAAATTGTAAATCGTGGGACATTATCTCGTCAAAAAATAAAAATGAAATCACAAATGAATTTATTGAATATATAAATAATAAAGCCTTTGGAATAACAGGAATTCAAAATATCTATACCGAGGATAAGACAATTTCGTCAAAATTTGGATTTCAAGGTGTAAGAACATCATACTGCAATAAACTGGAAGGTGCCATACATACAGGTAAAATGATACAAGAATTGTATAAGCAAGCCATCACCAATGATATCAATGTACTATTTGGAATCAAAGCAGAAAAATTGGAGCATTCCTCGAACCAAAATACAATACAAACACAATTTGGCGAAATCAATGCAAAAAACACCATAATTGCAACAAATGGGTTTGCAAAAGACTGGATTGATGATGATATTCTTCCTGCAAGAGCACAAGTGGTTATAACGAATGAAATACCTGATTTAAAAATAAAAGGAACCTTTCACTATGAAAAAGGATATTATTATTTTAGAAACGTCGGGAAAAGGATTCTCTTGGGAGGAGGAAGAAATTTAGACATCGAGGGTGAAACAACGGAAGAATTTGGATTAAGTCATCAAATACAATCAAAGCTAAAAGAGCTTCTAGAAAATGTGATTTTACCTAATGATTCATTTGAGATCGAAGATTCATGGTCAGGGATAATGGGGGTAGGTAAAAGTAAAAGCCCGATAATAAAAAAAATAAACAATAATACAGCGATAGGTGTTCGTATGGGAGGAATGGGAGTAGCTATTGGTTCGCAGGTAGGTAAAAAATTGGCTGATTTATTTTAAGATGAAAAAAAAGAGAAAAGAAGACAAATCATTTGAAAACCCAATTGATGCTGATAAGGTGTCAGAAAACCCTCATAGTCTTGAATATGGTCACCACAGTGGAAGTGCTTTAATTAAGCCTGAAGATCAAGGGAAACTCAAAAGTCGAGCCTTAAACGCAATGGATCATCAAACGGATATGCAGCTGGGGCAAATTTATGAGCAAATGAAATTGCTCGCTAGTCAGGCACAAAAGCTTAATGAAAGAAAAAGAATATCTGAATTTATTTATCAAGCAGAAGCCCGTTTCGAACCCTTTATTAATCATACATACCATTTATATAATAGAGAAGATGGTACATACCTGTTATCATTAATAGGCCCTCGCCAATGGGGTAAAAGCAAAAATAATTTCGATTTCATAGCCACTGTAAAACTTTTAGCAGATCACACTTGGGATGTCATTGAGAAAAATGAAAATTTCGAATTCAGCGAATAAAAACCCACTCAAATTCACTTGATAGCTTCTCATCAAAGCTATATGAATCTACGTTGTAATGCTTTAAATCTTCTGTTTTCTCAATTCGATTTTGAATTATATATCTCGCCATAGTGCCCCTTGCTTTTTTAGCATACATCATTATTGTTTTTAGCTTACCATTCTTAAAATCTTTAAAAACAGGCGTAATAATAGGTTGAGAAAACTTCTTTAATTCAATAACCTTAGAATATTCCTTTGATGCTAAATTAATAATCGCATCATTTTGACTTAATTCAGATTCAATATAATTTGTGAGCTTATCTCCCCAAAACTGATACAGATTCTTATGACTCCATCCATTAGGCAGCTTTGTACCCATCTCCAAACGATAAGGAGAAATTCCATCAAGTGGTTTTAAAACTCCATATAAACCTGATAAAATCCTTATACTTTGCTGCGCATATTTAATCTCATCAGAACCAAGCGTTGCAGCGTCTAGCCCTCTATAAACCTCACCCGTAAAACAAAAAACAGGTTGCATATAATTCGAGCTTTTTTTCATCGGTTTCCAATTTTGGAATCGAGTCCAATTCATTTGAGCTAGATTATCGCTAATCGACATAAGCTTACTAAGTGCTTTTGGATTTTTCGACTTTAATTTCAATACCAATTGCTCCGCCTGTATTTCAAATTGGGGAATCGTTGCGTCATTTAAACATTGGGCATTCTTGTCTATAGACTTTGCTGGAGATAAAAGTATTTTAAGCATTTCAGTTTTTATTAGTTAACCTGATTAAATTAATTTTGTTCAATTCGGAGATTACCTTTAATTTTCGCGTCAAATAACATTATAAAGCTATGAAATTCATTATTATTATATCTCTCTTTCTTACCATTACTTTTAATTTTACTGCTCAAGGTTCATTTTTTTACGGTTACTTTCCTTCAGTTGAAGCAACACTTGTGCCATTTGAGGCAAGCGAATCTATCAATAAAACGGATAAAATAGTACCTAATTTTAAGGGAAGAGAGCTCGTTCAGCTTGATCATATCCCGCAGCATTACCCAGATAGAAAATGGCAACAGCACGAATATTATACCAAATCGACAAGTACAACAGTTCTCTGGCAAACTCAAGGGATCGGAGCAAGTGTTTCTCCTCCTGATCCGACAGGGGATGCAGATAGTTTATATTATATTCAAGGAACCAATTCTAATGGTGGTGGAGCCATTAAAATATTTGATAAAACCTCCGGAGCTCCAATTACAGGTGTTTTATCGATGCAAACCCTTTCCAGTCCTAATGTAAATGGACTAGGTGATCCCATTATATTGTATCACAATACCGCAAAACGTTGGTTTATTACTCAGTTTGCCAGCTCTGGAAACAAGCTTCTCGTTTATGTATCTCAAAACTCTGATCCTCAAGGAAATTATTTCCTATATCAATTTACCTGTCCAGGATTTCCTGATTATCCGAAATGGAGTATTATGGAAAGTGCTGATGCTTTGCTGGTATCCACAAACGAGGGTGGAGCACCTACAGTTTATGCCATGAAGCTCAGTGATATGTTACTTGGTGATCCAAGCCCATTCATAGGTGTTGACATAGGGTATCCACTAAATGGTTTTGGATTTCAATCCATTACACCTGTCGATCTTGAAGGTGATATTCCAGCACCCGCAAATATGAAACCTTTATTTGTTCGACACAGAGATGACGAAGTTCACAGTCAAGGTTCTCCTGACAGTAATTCAAATGATTGGATTGAATTTTGGGAAATGGATATAAACTGGAGCAATAATACGGCTAGCGTATCCAAAATTCAAGATGTGGCCATTGAAGAGATTGATTCCGATTTATGCGGCTTATCTAGCTTCAGCTGTTTTGGGCAACCTGGAACTACTGTGAAATTAGATCCACTCAGAGAAACTGTTATGTACAAAGCACCAATGAGGGTTTTTGAGGATCACCAGTCTATGGTATTGTGTTTAACAACAGATGTGAATGGAGCAAACCGAGGAGGAGTAAGATGGATAGAGCTAAGAAGACCAAGTGAGAGTTTGGGGGACTGGAGTCTTTATCAAGAGGGCACATATGCTCCAGGAAGTTCAATAAACAGATGGATGCCTGCTATAAATATCGATAAGTTTGGGAATATCATGATGGCCTATTCTACCTCGAGTACGCAGTCAGGAAATTATCCCTCACTAAAAATGACAGGAAGAAGGGCTTGCGATCCTCTCGGGACTATGACAGCACCAGAAATCACAATCAAATCAGGGCTTTCTTCAAGGACTTCAAATACCCGATGGGGTGATTACCATCATATGTCTATCGACGAATTTGATGGTGAAACTTTTTATTATACCGGAGTATATATGGAAGCCAATAATTCAATTAGAACAAATGTTAGTGCGCTTAAATTCGATCCTTTCAATCTTGATTTATCACTATTAGAAGTGTTTCAAACTACTGAAGGAACCCTTTGTGGTTCCTCAGTTCAATTCGGAATTGTTCTCGAAAATAGGGGCTTATCTGAAATCACCCAAGGTGAAATATCTTGGACCACAGACAATGGGATAAACTCATCAGCGCAATTTTCAACAAACGAATTATCTGATTTTCAGTCAGTAGATACCATTTACATTGTTGTAAACGCATTATCAATAGGAATAAATGAAATTGAATTTATAATAAGTGATGTTAACCTTTCTGGGCAAGATGAAAACGGTTGTAATGATGTTAAATTCATTTTTTCAGAAAGTAATGGAACTAGTGATATTGTAACATCAGTCAATATTGATGTAAGTCCAAGCTGTTTACCAAATTCAGCAACAATAAGCTTAACTGCAAGTAATGGAATAGGACCATATACTTATATGCTAAATAACCTTTCTCAATCCACTCCCATTTTTAATAACCTCAGCTCTGGAGAATATAATTATACCATTATTGATTCAATCGGGTGCGCTGGTTTTGGAAGCTTAATACTGGAGCCTCCGTATGAAATAAGTGTAGAAGCTTCTTTGGATTCAATTATCACTTGCAACGGACAAGCTACATCATTTGAGGTGTTGAGTGCAGGAGGTCAAGGTAATTTAACCTATGAGGTCAGTAACATAAGTAATCAGAACGGGCCTATTTACGAAAATATTCCAGCGGGCCTTTATCAAATTACAGTCACGGATCAAAATGGTTGCAACAATGATGTAGAATTACTCATTAATGAACCTGAAGGAATTAACATCAATGCAACACCAACAATGATCTCCTGTTTTGGCAATACTGACGGTTCAATTGAAGTCAATGCTACCGGAGGAAACCTTCCATACTCATATGCTCTAGATTTTCAATCTTTTGGAAACAATAATGTTTTCTCAAACTTATCCGAAGGAACTTACATCGTTGTTGTAAGAGATTCTTCAGGATGTGAAAACATTTTTGAAACGACAGTAATCGAGCCTGAAGAGCTTAACGGAACAGCCTCGTCCTCACCTTCGACAGATAATAACGGCAGTATTACTATTAGTACGAATGGAGGCACCTCTCCTTATACCTATAGTATTGATGGAGTGAATTATTATTCAGGAAGCCTTTTCACTGGTCTTAACGGAGGAACATATACGGTTTACATAAAAGATAATAATGGCTGTATACAAGAAATATCAATAGTCGTTGAAGATTTTTCAGATATTAATGAATATGAAATATATAAAATGAGTTTTATCCTATACCCCAACCCATCTAATGGGATTTTCACATTAAGTATTGAAGGTTGTACAGGAAGCCAATTAAAGGCTCGAATATTTAATAGTATTGGACAATTCATTTCTGAATTTGATATATCATGCACAGCTGGTTCATTCAAAAAGGAATATTTTCTTAGTGAGAAGTTTTCAAGCGGAAATTATTATATCGGGATATACAACGGAAGCCAGCATCACCTTATTCCATTCGTTAAACAGTAGCTATAAGCTCAATAGCTTTATCCCTACAAAAACAGTTCGAGGCTGAGCAGGACCATAAATAAAGTTACTGTCACGATTCTTACCAATATCAAATTGCTCTTGGTAAGCGTTTAATATATTTTTTACTCCCATATAGAGCTCTACATTGAGATTTGATTTTTTCAAGCTCAATGTGTAAGAAATTTTGCAGCTGAGCTCAGAAAAAGAATTACTCGTTGTCATTTCATCGACGATTTGGTTTGGTGCACCTGCAAAATGAGGTACTAGCATTGAACCTGTGTAGACATAATTAATACTCCCATTTAGTTTTTGATTTGGAGTAAAGCTCAATAACGCGAATCCATAGTCATTGGGAGTTCGTACAAATTCCCGTACCCCAGGTAAACCATCAATATACTGTACAGGATCATCAAAATTATTGCTTTGTAAAGTAAATCCACCCTCAAGCTGTATTTTGCGATCGTAATTCAACCTAAACTCAAAAGTTGCTCCTTGAATGGTTGCTCCCTGACCATTCTGCTTTTCAAATAAATAACCAAATTCATCCTCTCCGACCGGCTGAAGATAAAATGCATTATTGAGACGTGTATAGAATCCTTCAAGAGTAAATCCTGCAATAAAATGCTCATAGGGTTTGTCTATATTAATTGAAACACTGTAGGAATTGGAATTCTCAGGAGCTAATGTTGGTGAAAGAGTCACTCTTGAAACTCCTCCTCCTGCAAATGCAATATGAAGATCTGTATCAAAAGCCTGGGGAGCTCTAAATCCAGAACCATAGCTCAACCTAAATTGAGTATTCTTTTTCAACTTATATAGCAAAGAAGCTCTTGGACTAAAAACAGGAGATTCTACAAGATTATGATTATCCATACGAACGCCTGATAAAAGAGAAAGATTCGTCAATAAAGACCAATCACTTTGAATGAATATACCTAAATCTGATGTGCTCTGGTCGATCAAATAATCATAGCTTGGTATTTCATCATAAACATCATCCCACAAGAACTCTGTCCCAAATGTCAATACATTACTTCCCGCTCCTATAAAATTTAAGACCTCATGATTTAGCTGCAATCCGATATTCGTAGTTGCGACATTGGAAACACCGTACGGTGGATTATCAAGGTGTGCCACAATTTGGAGAGAGTCATCTGGAAATATACCGGTATAGTGATCGCGACTCGTATGTTGAAATGCAGCATAAGAAATCAACGTAGTCTGCTCATTCTTAAATCCAATCTGGTAATCCAATCCTCCCATCCAAACATGGTGCTGTCTTTCTTCTGATTGGGCTGTCAAATAGGCAGGTTCTTCCCTATTCATTTCACCACCAAATCTATACTCATTTAAATTACTTAAACTAAGCTCTATTTTATGATTGTATTTAGGTAAAAAAAATGTTTTCAAGCCAAAAGAAGTATTTTGAAGCATTGATAATTCAGAAAAGAGATCTGCATTATGATCATAAAAACCTCTAGCCCTATTGTTTATAAAAACAGACGCTCCCATTTTCCTATCTTTTGACAAAAAAGTACCATTACCACTTAAAACCTGGTCATTTGTTTGGAAATTAATATTCTGATAGGTGTAATTCAATTCAAAATTATTCTTTTTTGGGATTTTTGTAATCACATTTACTGTACCTCCTATTGCGCTCGATCCATACAAGGATGAACCCCCTCCCCTAATCACTTCAATACGTTCAATCATATTTACGGGTAGCTGTTCCATTCCGTAAAGTCCAGTGAGGGGACTAAATACAGGCCTACCATTAATTAAAATTTGAGAATATCCACCAGCTAAACCATTCATCCTTAGCTGTGTGTAATTACATGTCTGACAGTCAGTTTCGATTCGCAATCCAGGTTGAAATTTTAAACCCTCAGAGAGACTGCATGCCTGGACCATATCTAAACTTTCACTACTTAAGACATTCACAATGACATTTGAATTGGTTTGTCTTTTATAGGTCTTGGTTCCCGTTACTACAACTGCATCGAGCTCCATTACTTTCTCTGTGAAATTCATTTCCAATTCAACAACCGATTTTGAATCTGAAATATATACAGTATCAGAAAGTGACTTATAACCAATAACTGACGCCTGAATTACATAGCGATCATATGGTAGACTATTAAATTGGAAATCTCCATTAGAATTCGTCAAAACATGCTTAGAGAGAGGATATATAGATATCCTTACAAATTCGGCAGGTTGTTTTTCTGCAGTTACGATACCTTTAATCACTCCTTTTTGGGCATGTGAAGCATTGGAAATCGAGAAACAAAAAAACAAAATCCAAAATGGACCAACTTTAGAGGAAACTAATGTTCTCAATAAGGTCGCTATGAGATATTCCAAATATTTCGGATTAATTATGCTTTACCAAGCTTTATTTTCTTTGTGAAATCAACAAGAAGAGGAGTCGCTACAAACATTGATGAATATGTTCCAACTAATATTCCAATGATCAATGCAAAGATAAAGCCTTTGATTGCTGCCCCACCAAAAATAAATATGATTAACAATACAACAAGTGTTGTCATAGAGGTGTTAATTGTTCTTGATAAGGTTGAATTTAAGGCACCATTAATTTCAGATTTAAAATCAGATTCTTTCTTCCAAGACAAATCTTCACGTATCCGGTCAAAGACAACCACTGTATCATTAATAGAATAACCTATAACCGTTAATATCGCAGCAACAAAGGCTTGATCAATGTCCATATTGAATGGTAGTATCCCGCTGAGCAAAGAAAACAAACCAAGAACTATTATCACATCATGAAATAAGGCAACAATCGCACTCATTGAGAATTGCCACTTACCAAAACGAATAAAGATATAAGCAAAAATGATTATCAAACTAAGAGCAATTGAAATTTTAGAAGATGTTTCTAGCTCCTCAGATACCTTAGATGAAACGAATCTAGAATCAGGCTGAATAACCCCTTTACCTAGCTTAGATTCACATTTTTGTATTGCCTCATTTAGTTTTTCTTTGACCTGAGGCTCCGCATTTTGTTGATTTAATAAGTAATTGGTAGTAATCTCAACATAAAAAGAACTAGACTTTGTTTTAACATCTACAGAAGCTCCTGGCATTGATTTAGAAAGCTCTTTCTTGATGAATTCTGTATTGTTTTCTGCTGATTTTTCAAATTTCACTCCATATGTTCTTCCTCCTGTAAATTCAACAGATTGTGAGATTCCTTTTGTCATTAAAAGAGCCAAAGAACCAATCACCATAATCGTTGATAGAGCATAAGTCATCTTTCGCTTATCTAGGAAATTAATATTCAATCCTTTGAAAGCGTTTTTTGTGAATTTTGTATCAAAAGCAATGCTGTTTCCTTTATTCAACCACCACTCAAAAATCAACCTTGAAATTATCAATGCTGCAAATACAGAAGAGAAAATACCTATGATTAATGTAGTTGCAAATGATTCGATAGGTCCAGTTCCAAATACTTTCAAAACAATAGCTGTCAACAATGTGGTAACATTCGCATCTATTATTGAAGATAAGGCTTTTTGAAATCCAGTTTTAACAGCAGCTGCTAAATCCTTACCCTTAGTCTGCTCTTCACGTATACGTTCAAAAATAAGAACATTGGCATCAACAGCCATACCGATGGTCAATACGATACCGGCAATTCCCGCTAATGTTAGAACTGCACCAAAAGATGCCAAAGACCCAAATATAAAGATGACGTTAGCCAACAATGCAACATCTGCAACCAAACCTGCCTTTCCATAGTAGAAATACATATAGATAAATACCACCAAGAAAGCTATTGCGAATGAAATTAATCCAGCTCGTGTGTTTTCCTTTCCTATGGTTGGTCCTACTTTTGTTTGTTCTTTAATGACACATGGAGCAGGTAGTGCTCCCCCGTTTAATAGTCCAGCAAGATCATTGGCCTCATCAAAGGTGAAATCACCAGAAATTTGAGTGTTACCATTGTTAATAGCTCCTCTAACAACAGGAGCACTGTAAACTACATTATCCATTGATATAGCCACAATACGACCTACATTTTCAGAGGTCATTCGTCCCCATTGTTCAATACCTTCATCATTCATGCTCAAATCAACAGTAATGTCTCCACCCATTTGATCATATCCTTGACTAGCTTTAGAAATATGACTACCGTTTACTTTCGCTTTTCCATTTTCTGGCACTCGACATGCATACAAATACCAACCTTTTTTCTTTTTATCCTTATCAATGTACTCCTTCTCAGCTCCCCACATAAATCGTATCTGCGCATCAAATTGAGCTTTCACATCAGAACGATTTAGCATCGCACTAATCTTCGATTTATCTTGGTCATTTTTTGCATATCCAATTGCTCCTGGCACTGGTACAGCTAAACTAGCCAATGAAACCACATTCGCAGAAGGCTCATCATCAAAAGACAAATCTGTGGAAGTCGTATCTTCTTCAAACCCTTCATCATTTTTAGAAAGCTCATCCGCCGCCATCCACGAAGCTTGGATTTGGCTTAGCTCAAAAGTTTCAAAAAATTCTAGATTTGCTGTTGACTGAAGCTTTTCTGCAACTGTTTTTTCATCCTGTACACCAGGTAATTCTATATATAATCTGTTATTTGCTGCATCTTTTTGAATATTCGGTTGTGCAACTCCAAACTGATTGATACGCTTACTCATGACATTTTCAATACCATCCATAGATTTAACGATTAAATCCCTGAGATGCTTGATTACTGCCTCGTCACTCGTCCCAATCTCTATATTCTCTCCATAAAAAATAGTATTCAGCCTTAAGTTGTCGTTTTCCTTGCGGAATTCAGCAACAAAAACATCAATAAAATCAAGAGAACTATTGTTGTTGTATTTCTTTAGAGCCTTTTCAAATGGACTTGTAAATGTAATATCATTTTGATTTTTGACCTGAGACTTCACAAACTCCGGCGTTGAAACCTCAAGAGTTACACTCATTCCGCCAACCAAATCCAAACCAAATGCCAAAGATCTTTTCTTTACCTCAGAAAATGTAGATCCGAGTATTGGATATACCTCGGTATCTGCTTTTGATCTTAATATTTGATTGATAAGAATTCCTTTAGCAATCTCTTCAGCTTCAGGATTGTTAAAATCAATGGTATCGTTATTGGTTCCTATGACGCCAATACCATTATTGTTGGCCATTGCCTCTTTTTTCGTTTTGGATATTATACTAATCGCTTGTTTCTCAGCATCAGCTTCCACATTGTTTGCCACCCAAGTAAATGACAATTGGTATAAACAAACAACAGTAAGTAATATGGTTAAAAACCAAAAGAATCCTTTAATACGCATGCAATTTCAGATTTATGTTTAAATAAGCCTGCAAATATAGAGTTTACAATATTTATATTCAAATATATCTACACTAAAATGCCAAATAAAAGCAAGTATTAAATCTAAAGATTCTTTTTCGCTTTTTCCTTTTGAATAAATTCATAAAGATCAGCAGCAAACTTCTCCCATTCATCGGCTTTTTGACCTAAGAGCGATTTAAGTTTGTCGCGAACTATTTCTAGCTTCCCTCCGGAAAAAATATCTTGAATCTTAAAAGCCAACGTTTTTTCATTTAGATCATCTATAATGAAACCATTATTCCCATCAATCAGATTTTCATGAAGCCCACCATTTCTGGAAACCAATACAGGGACACTGAAGGAGTCAGCAATTGCCTGCACCCCACTCTGAGTGCCCTTTTTATAAGGAAGAATACATAAATCCGAGGCACTAAAGTATCGCTTAACCTCTTCATCAGGGATGTATTCATTATTCAAAATAATATTAGGGTTTATACAATCGTCTATGAGCTTATGATATGGTTTATCATCTCCATAAATTTCTCCAGCAATGATCAAGTAAAAAGATTCATCTAATTGAGTCATGGCCTCAATTAGAATATCCAATCCCTTGTAATCACGTATCAATCCAAAAAACAATAATACTTTTGATTTTTCGGGTATATCCATTGATGCTCTAGCCTCCCGTTTATTTATTGCGGAACCAAAATGGGTGTATTGAGGATGACTTAAAAGTAAACATGAAGCATTTGGTCTTTGAGTTAAAACCTCATTTTGAACCTGCTGAGACAAAACTACATACGCATCATATCTGCGTAGAAATAGACCATTAAAATAATAGTCAAAAAATCGTTTTTCATGAGGGACTAAGTTGTGTATCAACGCTATCTTGAGCACATCCTTTTTAAAGCCTCTAGAAAAAAACGCATACATAGGAGCAAATATGGTCATCCAATAATTTGCAATAAAGACATCTGGATTTGACTTTTTCAGTTTTCTTCGGGCACTAAAATAACTCAATGGATTAAAAGTTGAAACAATTCTCGGATAGCTTTCTTTTAATGATTCATCTACTTGAGATTTTCCAGGAAAAAAGAGCTTTGGATACAACTTTGAAAATGTATAAGGTGACATATCCGCTTTGATTTTCATATTCTGAAGAACCATCTGACTAAAACTAGAGATCCCACCACGGAATGGCGGTAGCACTGAAAAGAATGTGACTTTTAATCTCTTATTTTGATTACTCGATTCCAAAATCAATACAATTATAGATGAGTTCGGTACCCGATGAGATATTTAAGGTATCAAAATTAGCAATTACCAAATCCTTATAATATTTCTTAACCAATCCAACATGGTTGGCATATATCTCATATTTTTTCTTGTATGCAACCAAATTCAAAATGTCCTCTTGCTGAACTTTAAGCGTGCTATCAAAGCTTAACGAATTAATCATAAATGACTGATGTATGTCTTCGTAGAAACAATTCATTGCATTTAAAGTATTATAGATATTTGCATCCCAAACAGTATAATTATTAGGCGGAAGAACTAGCTTAACCATTCTTCTGTTTTCTTCTGCTAATTCAATTTTATTATTATTCTTAATTGTGGTCCAAACATCCGAAATTTGCCATGTATCGGTTGTATCGGTTCTCTTCATTCTTATGAATTTATAGGCCAATCTTCCCTGATTGTCAATTATCGTATCTTCAATTAGAGTTCTTAAATAATAATTCGATGTATCATGGGGATTTGCCGCTAAATCATCATGGATTATTTCCTGAACAGAATAATCAACATAGACACCTGAGCTCAGAGGATAATAGGTCTCATAAAAATCCAATGGCGGGTTGCTCTCATCCTTTCCACATGAAAGAATACAGATTCCAATAACAAAAATACATGTCCATCTCAGCATCTACTATTCTCAAATTTACAAAATCTATTCATTGGGGTCAATTCCTTTCAACTTACACTCGTTTAAATATGCAGTCTTTACCTTTCCTTTCAATAAAACTCCATTTTTATATAATTCGGAGTGAATGATCTCTTGAAGTTCATTGTAATTAATTACCCACCCATGCTTGAGACCATTTTTATATTGAAAAGACTGTATACACATGCCGTTCATATCGAACTTACGCCATACCCCAGAAGGGTTGTCTAAATAATATTGTCCACTTAAACGAACATTCCCTGATGAAAACAGTTCTCGATAAAGTCCAGATTTCAGGCTATCTTTGTAATGTGTTTCTGACAGCACCTTTACTTCTCCTCTTTCAATTTGATTTTGAAGATAAAAGGTTAGCTTTTTGCCATTCAATTTACCTTTTCTAAATTTCTCCATTGAGACCGTAAGGCCCTGCTGATTATAATTGACCCAAGTAGAATCTCTTTTTTGATCTAAATACATACCTTCTGACATGACCTCCTCGTTCTCGAAGTAAAACGTCACATAAGCTTGATTTACATTTAAATGCTCTATTATTGCTCTTACACCTCCTCCAGGATAATAATACCAAAATTGTCCAACCGGTATGCCGTTAACAAATTCACCTTTATACTGGGGAACAGTTTCTGCCTTATCCCAATATTTCACCCAAACACCTTGCTTCCTACCTAATTCATCAGTGATATTTTGGCCAAAGAATGGTTGACAACATAAAACAAAAAGGACAATTAAGAACCTCATTCAAGCAATTGATTTAAATCAGTTAAGGAGCTCACCTTCACGTTAGGACTTGACGTACAATTCTCCCTTGATTCAACGAGTACCGTTTTCATCTCAAGATTCTTGCCAAACTCAATATCCGTATCTGTATCTCCCACCATAATTGACTTTGAAAAATCAATATCTTTCATTTTGTCCTTAGCCTTATGTGCCATTTTTGGAGAAGGTTTCCTCAAACCAGAATTCGGACCATTTACCTCAGGAGCAACCAATACCATATCAATTTTTGCATCATATTTGGCAAAACAAGATGCCATGAATTCATGAATATCATTTAACTGAGTACTGGAAATCAATCCTTTACCTACACATTGCTGATTGGTAACTACAATGACATATTTAAATTTGGAAAACAGAGATGCCGAAACCTCTAGCACTCCTTTTTTGAAAATAAAAGATTTCTTATCTAGGATATATCCCTCAAAATTTCTTTCATTGATTACTCCATCTCGATCTAGAAAAAGTGTCCAAGATGAATCTAAATTCCAATTGAGCTTCATCTCAAATTTCTTTCTCAATTAAATATACATTTCGGTGAGTAGAATTTCTACCAATCAATTCAGCAATAAATCCGGTCATAAAAAACTGGACTCCCACAATCATTGCGACTAAGGCAATAAAAAATTCAGTTCTTTCAGCCAATAACCTGGCACTTTTGTTAATGAATAATTTATCTATTCCCAAATATAAAGTAAGAGAAAAACCTATAACGAACATTAAGGTCCCTAGAGCTCCAAAAAAATGCATTGGCTTTTTACCAAATTTCCCCATAAAAGCTACAGTTATTAAATCTAAAGGGCCATTTAAAAAACGATTTAGACCAAACTTAGTAATACCATATTTTCTTGCTTGATGCTGCACTACCTTTTCTCCTATTTTCGTGAATCCTGCGTATTTAGCAAGAGCTGGTACATATCGATGCATATCACCATAAATTTCTATACTCTTTACTACTGCACTTTTGTATGCCTTCAAGCCACAATTAAAATCATGCAAATAGATTCCTGTTATTCTGCGTGCGGCCCAATTGTACAATTTAGTGGGTAAGGTCTTTGAAAGAGGATCGTGTCGCTTCTTTTTCCATCCTGAAACCAAATCAAAATCTTCTTTAACTATCATTTCATATAGCTCAGGTATTTCTTCTGGTGAATCTTGTAAATCCGCATCCATTGTAATCACAACATCACCAACACATAGCTCAAAGCCTTTTTGAAGAGCCGCAGATTTACCATAATTTCTTTGAAATTTTATTCCTCTGATTTCTGAATGCTGATTCTGCAAATCTTCAATTACTGACCACGAATTATCTTTACTACCATCATCTACAAAAATCACCTCGAAAGTGTAGCTTTCAGCCAATACTTTTTTAATCCAAGCAAACAGTTCAGGCAATGATTCTTCCTCATTGAGTAAAGGGATAACTACAGAGATTTGCTTTGACATATATGGTCAAATTTAAGGAATTCTTTAATAGAACCTTGTAAGCAACAAAGCTATTGTTTGATTATTTTTTTCTGCGCACCATCAATCCGCACAAAATAGAAGCCTTTGGACATATCGTTCATATCAATGGTATGATTGTCGCCGTCAATGACACCATTCATCAAGACAATTCCATTTGCAGAAATAACCTTATAATTTGAGCCTACTCTCGCTCCATTAACAATAGCACATTCCGTCACGGGGTTTGGATAAATACTAAAAGTATTCGCATTTGTTTCCTCAACTCCCCAGGCGTCTTCAACCCTAAAGAAATCAAATGCCGCTTCGGTAATATTCACATGTGGTTCGAGATCAGAAACAAAAACTTTGAAAGTCATTGAATTAGTAATTGTTATAGAAGTTTCCTGAGCAATTATCACGAAATGTTCTTCAAAAACCATAGGGTCACCCTGCGGAGGAAGAACTTGATAAAATATCTCATTCTCGGCACCATTACTGATCATAA